>ONQD01000013.1 GCA_900319865.1 uncultured Bacteroidales bacterium
CCAGGTGGCCGTGATACCGATGCTGGCGTTGCGTTATTTCATCACCCTGTTTATTGTTGGCTGGGTGGTGTCGAAATATGTACACTTGGCGGTGGGTCTGCTGTTTGTGATAGCCTTGGTGGTGGAGCTGGTGGTGTTGCTTTCGAAGCGGGCCACCGAGTTCTACAACCGTATAGAGGAGCACTTTGTGTCGAATTTCAACCAGCGGCAGGCGCAGCATTCATTCAAGATACCCGAGTCGCTGGAGAAGAACTTCCTGATGGAGCGAATGACAGTGACTGCCTATTCGCCGCTGGCCGGAGTGTCATTGATGGATTCGAACTTGCGGCAGGACTACGGGGTGAACGTGGTGAGCATAGAGCGTGCCGGACAAGTGTACGACCTGCCCGACAAAGAGATGCTCATCATGCCTACCGACCGCATCACCATACTGGGCAACGAGGACCAGCTGGCACGGGTGCGCAGCGTGGTGGAGGTGGAACCGGACATGCTGATACACGACCATTCGGACAACGAAATAAACACCTACAGGCTTGAAGTGGGAGTGCACAACCCCCTGATTGGAAAAGACATCAAGTCGTCGCGCTTTATGAGCGACTACCATTCGCTGGTAATAGCCATAGAGCGTGGCAAGGACTACATGATTAACCCCAGCGCCGACACTGTGTTCCAGCATGGCGACATCGTGTGGTTCGTGTCGCCGCTCGACCTGCAAGTGAAGGAGTTCCAAGAAGCCCACATATAACATTAGTAAAGATAATAAAAAACAACATAAGCTCATAGACTGAAAGAAGAAAGAAGTATGAAACAGATAAAACAACGACTCATCGCACTGACATTGCTTCTGGCTGCCGGCCTCACAGCAGCGGCCCAGGAGGACAAAGGATTTGAGATTTCGAAGAACCTGGAGATTTTTGCCAACATATACAAAAATCTGCATACCAACTATGTGGACGATGTAGACCCGGGCAAGACCATGAAAGTGGCCATCGACGCCATGCTGGCATCGATGGACCCCTACACCAACTACTATGCAGAGAGCGATATGGAGGATGTGCGACTGCAGGTGATGGGGCAATATGGCGGCATCGGGTCGCTGATACACCAGGAGGGCGACAAGATATACATTGCCGAACCCTACGAGGGACTGCCTGCCGACAAAGCGGGCATCCGCATAGGCGACCGCATACTGGCCGTGAACGGTGAGAGCACCGAGGGGAAAAACACCCAGGCGGTGAGTGCGGCCATGCGAGGACAAGCCGGCACACCGCTCACCCTAAAACTGGAACGCGACGGCAAGGAATTTGACGTAACGCTGACCCGCGGTGAGATAAAACTGCCCAACGTGTCGTATAGCGGAATGGTGGCAAACGGAACAATAGGATATATACGTCTTGACGAATTTACACAGGACGCCGCCAAACATGTGCGCGACGCTTTCCGCGCCCTGAAACGCGACAACCCCGGAATGAAGGGTGTGATACTCGACCTGCGAGGCAACGGAGGCGGACTGATGGGCGAAGCCGTGGACATAGTGAACATTTGGGTGAAGCCCAATGAGTTGGTAGTGGAGACCAAAGGCAAAATAGCCTCCAAAAACCTGAAATCGCGCACCCGCATGGCCGCCGAGGATTTGGAAATACCTGTGGCGGTGCTAATCAATGGATCGAGTGCTTCGGCCAGCGAGATTGTGAGCGGAAGTCTGCAAGACCTGGACCGTGCCGTCATTATCGGGGGACGTTCCTATGGCAAGGGACTGGTGCAAAACATACTGCCAATGCCCTACAACAGCCAGATGAAAGTCACAGTGTCGAAATACTTTATTCCCAGCGGACGTTGCATACAGGCTATAGACTACAAGCACCGCGACGAGAACGGACGTGCCGTGAAGGTGCCCGACTCGCTCAAAACAGCGTTCAAGACCCGCAACGGACGCACAGTCTATGACGGCTTCGGGATAGAGCCCGACGTGGAGGTGGAACACGAGACCAGCTCGCTGCTCTCAATTGCACTTTACAACCGGTTCCACTTCTTCAACTACGCAAAAAAATACCATAAAGAACACCCCACAATAGCGCCTGCAGGGCAGTTTGAAATTACCGACGAGATATACAACGACTTTGTCAACTACCTCTCGGACAAGACCTACGACTACACCACCTATACCGAGAACATAATCAACGACCTGCGCAAAGTGGCGGAAGAGGAGAACTATATGGATAATCTGAAACAGCAGATAGACCAATTGGAGAAGACCTACAAGGATGCGAAGAAAGAAGACCTGATGCGCAACCGCACGGAGATAAGCCAACTGCTGAAAGACGCCATACTGCTGCACTACTATTACCGCAAAGGATGCATAGAGGGCGCACTGGCCGACGACCCCGACGTGAAAAAAGCAGTGGAAATACTTACCAACCCTACAGAATACAACCGCATACTGAACAAATAACCATTGTTGTTGCCACGGCAGGACCTCTACAAGCACGGCAACACAATGACCCATAGCAATGACAACAAAAAAGCCTACAGCCATCCGCAAAACAATACATAGACAGCTGTATATCCTGCTGCTTTGCCTACTGGCAATTGGCATGACCACCTCGGTATTTGCCACGAACCTGTTTTGGGTGCTGCTGGTGGCCAACTGGGTGGCGGAATGGAACTGGAAGGAGAAGTTTTCCGATTTCATGCACAACCACCTGCTGCATGCCTTTTTGGTGTTGGCAGCGGTACATATAGTATGGCTAATCGGCACCGAAAATATGAGCTACGGGCTGTTTGACATGCAAAAAAAGCTGCCGTTGCTGGCCATACCGCTGGTGGTGCTGACCACGCCGGCTCCCACGCTGCGTGACCGACGCATGATAGGCATATCCTATGTCGGCACCGTGCTGGTGGTGTCGATAATAGGAATGGTGCGATACCTCACACTGCCCGACCTACCCTATCGCGATATAGTGCCCTACATCTCGCATATACGTTTCGGGTTGAACGTATGTTTCACCATGGTGCTGTTGGTATACGCCTGCATCAAGTACCGCCGCCCATGGATTTATTGCCTGAACATATTGCTGATGCTGTGGCTATGCCTGTTCTTGATGATGTTGCATGCCTACACCGCCTTTATCATCCTGCCGGTGATAGCGGTGGCGATGCTGTTGTTTTACGGCAAAAAGCTGACCGCTGCCGCCCGATGGGTGCTGAGCCTTGCCGTTGCGGCAGTAGTGATTGGTACGGGCATACTGGGGTTGTGCTACCGTCACGACTACTTTCACCTGCAATCCCTCTCCGCTGAACCGCTGAAGGAATGCACCGTAAACGGGAACCCCTACGTTCACTGCCACGACGGCTTGATAGAGAACGGCAACTATGTGCACTACTATGTGTGCGAAAAAGAGATGAGGCAGGAATGGCAAAAAAGGAGCGACATGTGCATAGACAGCCTTACACCGGTGGGCTACACCGTATATCCAGCCCTGCTGCGCTATCTGGGCGCCATGGGGGTGACCAAGGACAGCCTGGGCATGACACAGCTCAAGGCCAAGGACATACAAGCCATAGAAAAAGGGATAGCCAATCCAGTTTACCTACAACACGGGCCGAGAAAGATGTTCTATGTGCTCTTCTACGAATATGAAAACTACCGCTGCTTCCGCAGTGTGAGCAATTTCTCGCTGCTGCAACGCATAGAACTGTGGCAAAACGCCTGGCATTTGTTTTTGGAACATCCCTTGTGGGGAGTGGGCACGGGCGACGTGGTGGACGTGTGCCACCAACGGTTGAAAGAAACAGACTCGCCCTTGAAAAACACAGACTTGCATACACACAACCAGTACCTCAACTTTTTACTGGCTTTCGGCATAGTGGGATTCGGAGTGATATGTTTCTTCTTTGTACGGGCATTGAGCCGCAAAGGAAGACTGCCGGCCCTGTTCACTGCATTTCTATGCATTGTGCTGGTGTCATTTGTGAGCGAGGACACCCTCGAAACCCTGGCAGGCATAATGTTTTGCGTTATGGGATTCTGCCTGCTGCCGCGTAGAAACACAGCCAGTAAGGCACAAATGGTGGAAGAAAAAACGCCCACACCTACAACCCAACAATAATAAAACTACTAAAACAAAACAACCCCATCGACGTGTATCAATATCATACTCTCAATAACGGTATCCGCATCATCTTCCGACAGAACAATTCGATAGTGACCCATGCGGGTGTATACATAAACGTAGGTTCGCGGAATGAACAAGGGTCCGAAGAGGGCATAGCCCATTTTATAGAACATTCCATATTCAAAGGGACCGAACACCGGAAATCGTACCACATACGCAACCGCATAGACGGAGTGGGGGGCGAGCTGGACGCCTTCACCTCGAAAGAGGAAACCTGTGTCTATGCATCGGCATTGAGCGCGCATTTGGAGCGGTGTCTGGAGTTGTTTGCCGATATCATATTCCACTCAACCTTCCCGGAACACGAGATAGAGAAAGAAAAAGATGTGGTGATAGAGGAAATCAACCTGTATAAGGACAGTCCGTCAGAACTGATATACGACGAATTTGAAGAACGGTTCTTCGGCTCACACCCATTGGCGCACAATATTCTGGGCAGCAAGAAGAATGTGAAACATTTCACACCCGCAATACTCAAAGACTTTATGCGGCGACACTATACGCCCGAAAAGATGGTGATATCGGTGGTGGGGAATGTGGAATTCAAAAAGCTGATACACTTGTGTCAAAAGTATTTCGAACATGAGGGTATCGACCGCACTTCTGACGCTCAACCCAAGAAGACAATCGATACAGCCCCGATGCAATTCAACCACACCGTGAACAGGCACACGCACCAAGTGCACTTGTTGGCAGGATGCAAGGCGCCATCACTATTTGACAACAACAAGACCGCTTTCACGCTGCTGAACAACATAATAGGCGGGCCTGCGATGAACTCGCGGCTGAATGTGGCGATTCGCGAGAAAGAAGGCTTCTGCTACACTATAGAATCGCAGTATGTTCCCTTTACCGATGCAGGGGTATTCTATATCTATGCAGGAGTGGACAGCGGTGCGGCTGAACGCAGTACCCAGCTGATACTGGACGAACTGAGACACATGCGCAACACGCCATTGACCGCCCAACACCTGAAAGCAGCACAGACACAACTGATAGGTCAGATGGCTATCAACAACGACTCGGGCCTGAACGAAATGCAAAGCATAGGCAAGGCATGCCTGAACTTTGAGCATGTGGACACCCTCGAGGAGATGAACCGAGACATACTTGCAGTGACATCGGAAGAGCTGCAAGAGGTGGCAAACCAATATTTGACAGAAGAGAATTTCAGCTATCTTTATTACGTTTGACGCGATAAGGAAAGTGTAGTCACACAAAAGTATGACCCACTGAGTTTTTAAGAGGCGACAAACGTTGTCCCCAAATCGGCATTAGCAACCTTAACGAACGATTGGAGCTAAAATTCGACAGTGACCGCATAGTACTGGGGAGCAGCAGCGGTGATGTCGATTAGGGTACCGTTGTCGGTGGGAGTGCAGCGGACAGTGCGTTTGTTGCGAGGGGCGATGCAGCGCACCTTCTTCACCTTGAAAGGTATTTCGAAAGAAATGTGCGAAGTGGATTGGTCAATCAAGCAGATAGCATACCGATGCTTGCCATCTTTGCTTTGGGTGAAACGGACATTGCCTTGACTATATGGATAAAGTGGGCGTGTAGAGTATATGGCCGTGCCATTGCAATCCAACCAACCGCCAATCTGTTCCATACGTTCTAACGCCTCGGCAGGCAAGTTGCCTTCGGAGTCGGGGCCCACATTGAGGAGGAGGTTGCCCCCTTTGGACACCACATCAACGAGCATGTGGACCAACTGGGTGGTACTTTTATAATGGTCGCCAGGCACATAAGACCAACTATCGCCCATGGTCATGCAGGTTTCCCAGGGATAGGGAAGCAGCGTGTCGGGTATCTGTTTTTCGGGAGTGCGGTAATTCTCGTAGCGGCCACCCACACTGCGGTCCACAACAATGAGGTCAGGATTATCGCTACGGGCGATAGAGACAAGTGTGTTCATGTCGATGTCCTGAATGCGCTGATAACAGCCCAGCCAAGGAAGAGTTTCATCGTTGAGGCTCCATTCGGGACGAATCCAGCCACCGTCGAGCCATAGGATGTCGATATCGCCATAGTTGTGGGTGAGTTCACGGATTTGATTATGGGTGAACGTCTTGAAATTCTGCCAGCGTTGGGGATGGTCGTTGATATCGTAATTGACATTGCGGTCGGGGGTGGCCCACTCGGGAGCCCAATAGTCCTTGTGGTGCCAGTCGGGCTTGGAGAAATAGAGACCGGTCCACAATCCCTGAGCACGGAAGGCATTGACGATGTCGAGAGTGATGTCGGGCTGGGGATTGCGGCTGTAGGGGCATTCCGGGCCGGCAACACTATAATTGGTTTCGGCACTGCGGAACATACAAAAGCCATCGTGGTGCTTGGTGGTGAAAACCATATATTTCATGCCTGCTTTCTTGGCGGCGGCAGCCATCTGGTCGGGATGGAAACGGGTAGGGTTGAAAGTCTTGTTGAGTTCCTGGTATCGTTGCTTATACTCCACATAGGGCATGCCCTTACGGTCGATCCAGGGCTCGTTGCAGATGCTCCAAGACTCCACAACGCCCCATTGGGAATAGATGCCCCAATGCATCATGAATCCGAACTTGAGATCCTGCCATTGGTCGATGCGGTTGAGGATGACGGGGTCGGTTTCGGGAAGACGGTCGCTTTGGGCAAAAGCGGTGCAACACATGGCACCGAAAAGCAAAACAAGAAAAGATTTCTTCATATAACAGTGGATTTAATTAGCAAAGAATTATACTTCAAATATGATGCAAAGATACACTTTTTTTTTGAAACAGAGAAAAAACACAGGACATGCAAGCTAAGTAGGGCGGAGGATTCTGTGCCATCAGAACAGTTTGGCGGAGCCTTGAACTAAAAACCGAGATGAAGACATGGACGAAGGATCGAACTGAAGTATGATAGAGGAAGAATGGATTTGTGACAATCGGTAATTTTTGTGTATCTTTGCAGCGCAATACAGGGGTACTTGATAACCCCCTTAAACAAAACAAGAAGATGATTAGCAATAACTTATTTAACAATTCCAAGGCGAAAGACGCGGCAATAATTTATTCCGGCGGGCTGGACTCAACCACTTTGCTCTATGAGAAGCGTGAACACATAGCGTTGGCCGTGACCTTCGACTATGGGAGCAACCATGCACAGCAGGAGATAGCCTGTGCCAAATGGCATTGCGAACACCTGGGCATAGAACATGCCATAGTGAATCTGTCCTTCTTCAAAGAGTATTTCTCCTCGTCGCTTATAAGCGGTGCCGACACGATACCGAATGGCAGCTATGACGAGGAAAACATGAAGAGCACGGTAGTGCCTTTCCGCAACGGGATAATGCTCTCCATAGCCTGCGGGATGGCCGAAAGCCGGGGGCTGACACGTGTGCTGATAGCCAATCATGGCGGGGATCACGCCATATACCCCGACTGTAGGCCCGACTTTATTGCAGCCATGGATGCCGCCATGCAAGCCGGGACATATATCGGTGTCCGCATCGAGGCGCCCTATACCAATTTAACCAAAGCCGACTTGGTGAGAAAAGGCACCGAGATGGGCATTGATTACGGGCACACCTATTCGTGCTACCGGGGTGGGGAGCGGCACTGTGGACGCTGCGGCACATGCACGGAACGCCGCGATGCCTTTAAAAAATGCGGCATAAAAGACCCAACAATATACGAACAGTAGAAAGCAATGTATTACGTAACAAAGAAAATTGAAATATCGGGAGCCCATTACCTTGAATTGGACTACCCAAGCAAGTGCACAAATCTGCATGGGCACAACTGGAATATCACCATATACTGCAAATCCAAGGAGCTGGACAAAAACGGCATGGTGGTGGACTTTTCGAAAATAAAAAGCAAAATAGTGGACAAACTGGACCACCAGATAGTGAACGATGTGATAGGTATGAACCCCACAGCGGAAAATATAGCCCGATGGTGTCAACAGCAGGTGCCCAACTGCTACAGGGTGGATGTGCAGGAGAGCTCCGGGAACCTGGCCACATACGAAATAGACGATTGATGAAAGTAAACGAGATATTCTATTCGCTGCAGGGCGAGGGATATTATACAGGCACGGCAGCAGTGTTTGTGCGCCTGAGTGGATGCAATCTGCAATGTCCATTCTGCGACACCAACCACGAGGACGGGAGCATGATGACCGAGGAGGAGATAGTGGATGCCGTGAGTGCCTATCCGGCGCGTATGGTGGTGGTGACTGGGGGAGAGCCTTCATTGCAATTGACAGAGAGTTTGGTCGACGCCCTTCATAAGAAAGGAAAATATGTTTCGGTAGAGACCAACGGTACCCACCAGTTGCCCGACAACGTGGACTGGATTACCCTTTCTCCGAAGGATTCCTATATGGGCGAGAAGGCAAAAGTGGTGCTTTCCCGGGTGGATGAAGTGAAATCCGTGTTTGACGGGAGCCATGAACCCACTTGGATTGAAGGGGCGAAACACTATTTTATCCAACCCTGTGACACTGGCGACCAAAAACGGAACAAAGCCATTGTGGAAGCGACGATAGAATATGTGAAACGTAATCCCGAATGGAGGCTATCGCTTCAAACGCATAAGATACTTGATATACGGTGATTGGCCGGAAAAACCAATCGTTGAAATGAGAAAACAACAACATAATGACTACAAAAGACAAGATACTTGATTTGCTGGACAAGACTGACCGGCAGGGAATTGACGAGGTGATGGACTGGTTGAAGGGGTCTGGTTTCTTTACCGCACCCGCGTCAACCCATTTCCACGGCAATTATGAGGGAGGCTTGGCCGAACACTCACTGAACGTATACACAGCCGCCATGCGTCTACGCTCCACGGCACTGAGCCTGACACCCTCGCTGGAAGAGCAACTGCCAGAGGACAGCGTGGCCATTGCCACCCTTCTACATGACATTTGCAAGGCCGATATCTATGTTGAGGCCACAAAGAAAAGGCAGAACACTTTCGGTCGGTGGGAAGAATATAGCGGATATAATGTGGACTATAGCAATTTCCCGTTGGGGCACGGTGAGAAAAGCGTAATCATATTGCTGCGGCTTGGCCTTGACCTGACCGATGCCGAGATAGCTGCCATCAGGTGGCATATGACTGCTTGGGACCTGCCTTTCCAGAGCGCGGAGGCAAAAGGCAATATCAATGCGGCAAAGGATAAATACCCCCTTTGTGCATTGGTGCAACTGGCCGACGGATTCGCCTCGTCGCTGATGGAAGATTCAGTGAAATGAACATTGGGAAAAGCATGTGACAACCGGTGACTGCAAATGCAAAAAAAACATAAAAAGTCCGTAAAGGAGAAAAATATTTCGCCATGTCGAAAAAAGTGTGTATCTTTGCAAACTCAAAATGGTATGGAATACGGCCATATTGAAACAGACAAATTAGTATAAAACAATTAATAACAATCGTTTAAGAGCCACTGCTTAAAACGGCAAAAAGTACAAAAAAACAATGAAAAAAGGAATCCATCCCGAGAATTACAGACTCGTTGTATTTAAAGACATGTCCAACGACAACATGATCCTCACCAAGAGTTGCGCTGCAACCAAGGAGACCGTTACCTATACCGATGGAAATGAGTATCCGGTAGTGAAGTTGGAAATTTCCAACACTTCCCACCCCTTCTTCACCGGTAAGTTGAAACTGGTTGATACCGCCGGACGTGTTGATAAGTTCATGAGCAAGTATAAGAAATACTCCAAGAAGTAATTTGTTTTAGGTTTTAGATTAAAGCCCCTGTCGCAAGATGGGGGCTTTTATTATGCCCGATTGTAGAGAAACATCATCCAATGAGGCAACGACCCCAGGATGTTTTGAGCAAGAGCGATGTGCACAGCGTGCTGAAAAGCAGCGAAACAAATAACAAAGCCCACGGCAACATCCATACGCCGAGAAGAGAGGCACTGCACCACTGGGGGAAAGACGTGTAGTAGAGAAGCCATTGAAGGAAAAACATGTGAAACACATACACACCATAACAAAGACGTGACGCCTCACGGAGCACCACACCGGGCTCGGCATCGGGAGTACGGTGGAGGCCAAGCCAATGTCGGACTGTGGCATAAAGCGCCAAAATGCCGCATGTGGTGTGACCCAGAGTAAACAGTCGAAGAGCGATTTGACTACAACCCTGAAGCCATTTGGGGCAAAGGAACGAGCACCCGGGAAGGCGAAGGTGAGTAGCCTGGAGGTGAAGCAAAAGGAAAACGATATAGAGTGTCCAAAGCAAAGCAATATGCCCCCGGGAAAGATGGAATTGAGGTCTCAGTATGGAAAGGTGTCTGAGAATGTAACCCAAATAAAAGTAGAAAAGGAAATAGGGGGCACGTGAAAGTCCCATGCGGAGACCCGTGACCCGAAGGAGCGAGAGTGCAGCAAAAAGCAGCAACAAAATACACGAAACAGGTGTGCACCATGATGGTTTACGAAGCGAAAGAAAGTGGAGCAGGCGGTCGGTGAGCCACCCTACGAGAAAACACCAGAACAGCATTGGGAGAAACCACAGGTGAGACACCCCGTTGGCAAGACGCCAAAAGAAGACATTCCATTTGAAACTCGACGCATGGAAGAGGAAAAGAAAATAATAGATTGCCCCGAAGACGAAGCACGGAATGATAAGCCTCTTGAACTTTTTCCACACAAAAGGGAAAAAGGCAGTTCGACGAGCCAGTTCATTACATTGGTATGAGAAGACATAACCACCTACCAAAGCAATAGTTTCAATACGGAATCCGCTGATAAGATGGCCCAACCACCAGTAAAAATCGTTAGACTCCAAGCCTTGTGGCACAGGCCAGCCCCCAGTATAAATGCAGAGCGAATGGTACACTACCAGTAGGAAGATGACCAACGGGCGGATGATTGAAACCTCGTATAGCAAATGTTTTTTCACAATGCAAAGATACAAATATTTTTGTAATTGAACAGATGTGGATACTCTGCCGTCACTTTTTAGCATTCTGATAGACCCTAAACGACGAGGCAGAGGTGACAAAATGACATTTCCCAGTAGTGGCATGAAATTTGAAAACAAGTATAATTGTTTTTTCATTCCGAACATTGAAGAAAATAAACAAGATAAATATTATGAACGGTAATTTAAATGTGCAGACCGAGAACATCTTTCCGGTCATCAAGAAATTCCTTTATTCGGATCACGAGATATTCCTACGCGAACTGGTTTCGAACGCCATCGACGCCACACAGAAACTAAAAGCCCTGGCCTCACGCGGTGAGTTGAAGGGCGAAACAGGTGACTTGACAGTAGAAGTAGAGGTCGACAGCAAAAAGAAGACCCTCACAGTGAAAGACCATGGTATCGGCATGACCGCCGAAGAGGTGGAAAAATACATCAACCAAATCGCTTTCAGCGGTGCCACAGACTTCCTTGACAAGTACAAAGATGTGCAGGAAAACCTGATAGGCCATTTCGGACTTGGCTTCTACTCGGCATTCATGGTGGCCGACAAAGTGGAGATTTTCTCCAAATCCTACAAGGATGAACCAGCCATCCACTGGAGCTGTGAAGGCAATCCGGAGTTCACCATGGAAGAAGACCCCAAACACACCGACCGCGGCACAAATATAGTGCTCCACATTGCTGACGACTGCAAGGAATTCCTCGACGATCAACAAGTGTTGCAGCTACTTCGCAAATACTGTCGTTTTATGCCTATAGCCATACGTTTCGGCGATGAAAGTGTGTGGGTGGACAGCGATACCGAGTTCGACGAAGTGGACGACGGCAATGGTGGAAAGAAGAAACAGCCCAAGCGCGTCGAGAAAAAGCAGCCCCGAATCATTAACGACACCGAACCCGCATGGAAGAAGAACCCTGCCAATCTGACAGACGAAGACTACACCAAGTTCTACCACGAGCTGTATCCGATGAACTTTGAAGACCCTCTGTTCCAAATTCATCTTAATGTAGACTACCCGTTCAACCTGACAGGCATTCTCTACTTCCCGAAAGTGCGCAAGACTATCGACCCCAACCGCAATAAGATACAGTTGTATTGCAACCAAGTGTTTGTAACCGACAGTGTGGAAGGTGTTGTGCCCGACTACCTGATGTTGCTTCATGGCGTCCTGGACAGCCCCGACATTCCGCTAAACGTGAGCCGTAGCTATCTGCAAAGCGACAGCAACGTAAAGAAGATTTCCAGCCATATCAGCAAAAAGGTAGCCGACAAGTTGGAAGAAATGTTCAAGAACGACCGCAAAGACTTCGAGGACAAGTGGGACGACATCAAGATATTCGTCGAATACGGTATGCTGACCGAAGAGAAATTCTGCGAAAGAGCCTTGAAATTCGCTCTCCTAAAGAACATCGACGGTCAATACTTCAGTCTGGACGACTACCGCGAGAAGATAGCACCCCTGCAAACCGACAAGGACAAGAATGTGTGCTACCTCTATGCCAACGACGCAGAAGAACAGCATGCATACATTGCCAAGGCCAAAGCCAAAGGATACGATGTACTGCTGATGGACAGCGTACTGACCCCCCACTGGGTGAACCTATTGGAACAGAAAAAAGAGAAAAGTCGCTTTGTCCGTGTCGATGCCGACACCGTGGAAAAACTCATTGCCCACGAAGACAGCATCCCCGAGAAAATGAGCAAGGAAGACCAAGAGAAACTGAAACCCATCATCGAGGCCGAACTTGACAAAAAGAAATTCACTGTCCAGATGGAAAGCATGGAGAGCGACGACCAACCTATGGTTATCACACAAAGTGAATTTATGCGCCGATACAAGGAAATGGCAGCCACCAGCGGTGGCGGAATGGGGTTCTATGGAGAAATGCCCGAGAGCTACAATCTTGTGGTGAACGTTAACCATCCCTTGATAGAACAGGTGCTCAACGAGTCCGACGCCGACAAACAGAAACAGCTGGTACATCAACTCACCGACCTCGCCCTGTTGGCCAACGGCCTGCTTAAAGGAGAAGCACTTACGGAGTTCGTCAAACGCAGCACAGAGTATTTAGGCAAGTAATCCCGCCTATCTTCCAAAGTCATTTTAATACCCCAGGGGGAGACTACAAAACAAACATGTAGTCTCCCCCTTTTCTTTTTCATTTCGTTGCAATGCTGGCGCTTATCAAAGGCAATCGGCCCAACTGACCCGAATCAACTTTCCCAAACAACTCAAACCCATCATTACGCTTTCATTTACAGCTGTCGGAACAATTACTTTCCTCGTCGGTCCGACTCAAAAACGCTCTGACCTATATTCTGATTCAGAATATTTTCTCCCACACACAATATTACCCCCTGTTGAGCGTTACACAGTTAAGAAAGGGAAATTGCCTTCCCTCCAATCTTTAATCTATTAATCTTATCATGAAAAGAAATATCATCATCACCGGCGGTGCCGGATTCATTGGCAGCCATGTAGTGCGTCTATTTGTGAACAAGTACCCCGATTACAATATCATCAATCTCGACAAACTGACATATGCAGGCAATCTCGCCAACCTAAAAGACATCGAAGGCAAGCCTAATTACAAGTTCGTCAAGATGGACATTTGCGACTTCGAAGGCGTTTACAAACTGATGCAAGCCGAACACGTGGATGGCATCATTCACCTCGCTGCCGAAAGCCATGTGGACCGCAGCATCAAAGACCCCTTCACCTTCGCCCAGACCAACGTAATGGGCACACTTTCGCTGCTCCAGGCCGCGAAAATCTATTGGGAATCGCTCCCCGAAAAGTGGGACGGAAAGCTCTTTTACCACATCAGTACCGATGAGGTCTATGGTGCCTTGGAGCTCACCAACCCCGAAGGCGTGGAACCTCCGTTCAGCACCAAAGCCTCCAGCGGAAAACACCACCTCGCCTACGGCAGCAAGTTCTTCACTGAAGACCTGAAATACCAACCCCACAGCCCCTACAGCGCCGCCAAGGCCTCAAGCGACCACTTCGTACGTGCCTTCCACGACACCTACGGCATGCCCACCATAGTCACCAATTGCAGCAACAACTACGGCCCCTACCAATTCCCCGAAAAACTCATCCCACTCTTCATCAACAACATCCGCCACCGCAAACCCCTCCCCGTTTACGGCAAAGGGGAAAACGTCCGCGACTGGCTCTATGTGGAAGACCACGCCCGTGCCATCGACACCATTTTCCACAACGGCAAAGTGGCTGAAACCTACAATATCGGCGGTTTCAACGAATGGAAAAACATCGATATCATCCATGTACTCATCCGCACCGCCGACCGACTGCTGGGCCGCCCGGAAGGTGCCGACGACGACCTCATCACCTTCGTCACCGACCGTGCCGGACACGACATGCGCTACGCCATCGACAGCACCAAACTGCAGCGCGAATTGGGTTGGGAGCCCAGTCTCCAGTTCGAGGAAGGCATTGAGCGTACCGTCCGCTGGTATCTCGACAACCAGGAATGGATGGACAATGTCACCAGCGGCGACTACATGAAATACTATGACGATATGTACTCCAATCGATAGTCATCCATAGGGGTGCGCTTCCCTCGCACCCCTCCACCCCTCCATCTCACCCGGGCCACTGCTGCCCCAATAATCCCATTTACCATGAACTCAACCAACATCATTTTCGACTTCGGCAACGTGCTGGTACGTTGGGAACCCGAAAGAGTGTATCTCCCATATTTCAACGGCGACGAAGCCCGCTATTGGTATTTTTGGCGTCACGTCTGCACTCAGGAACTCCGCAACCGCATCGATGCCGGAGAAAACCAACGGCAGTGCATCGACGCCCAAAAACTACTTTTCCCCGAATATGCCGAACCCCTCGACATGTTCATCACCCACTGGGCCGAAACCCTCCCCGGCGAAATGCCCGGCATGCGCCAACTGCTGCAGGAACTCTCGGACAACCCAGCCATCCAGATATACGGACTCACCAACTGGTCTATGGAAACCTTTCCCTTGGCTCGCCAAAAGTTCCCCATTCTCCAAATGATAGACCGCTACATCGTCTCTGCCGACGTGAAAATGGTAAAGCCCGACCCGCGCATCTTCCAATTGCTCCTTGACCGCTACAACCTACAGCCCTCCCGCACCCTTTTCATCGACGACAACCCAAACAACATATCGGCCGCCAACAGCATAGGCCTCAAAGGCATCCAATTCCACAACGCCGAACAACTGCGCAGCGACCTCGCCATTTACCTTCAATAAGCCCCATTGCTCCAGCCGGGATGCAACAACAATCCGGTCGCTAGCTCCCTTCGTCCAGTTAAGGCATCTACACCTCAACTCCTCTCCTTCAATTCCATCCTTTCAAAGTACATTTTTTCTTTGAGGGGAACTTTTTTTTATTTTTTTCTTTATGTAAAAAAAAAAGAGTATTTTTGCAATTTGAAACTGTCGAATACACAGTGGGTAGTTATTATAGAATCAATTTGTATATAAACATTCCCACCGCCAGCCGACATTTCAAAAAAGAACTATCAAAACACGTTCTTTTAATTATTAACATACACACGAAACTATGAAAAAGAAAACACCTAATTATCATATAAGGCGATTGATTCTTTCTTTCGGACACAAATATCGCCACACCACAGCATCGCGGTGGCTTATCCTTGCCATCGATCTTTTCTCCCTCACATTAGCCTTTGCCGTCACCTCCCTCTTCCGCCTCCGCATGGTCGAGCTTCCCGACTGGCCTGCCCTGATAGTAAAACTGGCTGCGTTCATAGTCATTTCCACACTCTGCTACATCGGTGTCGGCACTCACCGTGGCATCATCCGCCACTCTGGCATGTACGACATCTATAAAATCCTTATATCCAACGGCATTGCATGCCTCATACTAATCATCTTCAACTTCATCAATAACAACCACACCATTGTAGCCAACCGCTTCACGCCCTCCTACAATGAAATCATTATGACCTTCACGTTGCAGATAGTCAACATGCTCATCACACGCCTGTTCCTACAACGCATCTACAACGATTACATACGCCGCCAACACGTCACCACAAACATCGTCATCTACGGTGCCGGTGCCGCCGGAGTGATTGCTTACAACGCTCTCAGTCAAGACCCTGCGCACAACTACAAAATTGTTGCCTACATCGACGACGACCGCAAAAAACGCGACTCCGCCCTCAACGGCATCCACATCATGCATAGCGAGGCCGTCCTCAACCCCACCTTCATCACCAAAAACCATATTAAGACCCTGCTCATTGCCATCCCCACTATCAAGATAGAACGCAAACAGGATATCACCACCCAGGCACTCGACCTTGGACTGACCGTCAAGTCCGTGCCCCACATCAGCAAATGGATCAACGACTCGTTCACCGTCAACCAGATACAGAACATCAAGATTGAAGACCTCCTGGAACGCGAGAGCATCAAACTCGACAACATCAACATCGTCCGCGAAGTCGTCGACAAAACGGTGATGGTCACCGGCGCCGCCGGTTCGATTGGCAGCGAAATCAGCCGCCAGCTCATCCAGTACAAACCCAGCAAAATCATACTTCTCGACCAGGCCGAATCGCCCATGTACGACCTCCAGTTCGAGCTTCGCAACAACGAGCCCTACAAACAATATGCCGACCATCTGGAATTCATCATCGCCAACGTCAAGGACAAACACCGGATGGAGGAGATATTCGCCGAACACCGCCCCCAAATCATCTACCATGCAGCCGCCTACAAGCACGTCCCCTTCATGGAAGAAAACCCCTACGAGTCGATACTGGTCAACGTCTTCGGCACCAAAAATGTGGCCGACCTCGCCATCAAATACGGCGCACAGAAATTTGTGATGATCTCAACCGACAAAGCCGTCAACCCCACCAACGTCATGGGAGCCACCAAACGCATGGCCGAAATCTACATCCAAAGCCGCAGCACCGAACAAACACATTTCGTAACCACCCGTTTCGGCAATGTCTTGGGCTCCAACGGCAGTGTCATCCCTCTATTCAAAAAACAGCTTGAAGCCGGCGGTCCTCTCACTGTCACCCACAAAGACATCATACGCTACTTTATGACCATCCCCGAAGCCTGCAACCTGGTGCTCGAAGCAGGCGCCATGGGCGACGGTGGCGACATCTTCGTGTTCGACATGGGCAGCCCCGTCAAGATATACGACCTCGCCAAAAAGATGATCCAGCTCTCAGGCCTCAAAGACATAAAGATTGTGGAAACCGGCCTCCGTCCTGGCGAAAAGCTCTACGAGGAGCTCCTCGCCACCAAAGAGAACAACATGCCCACCTACCATCCAAAAATCATGCGTGCCCAGGTGCGCAAATATCCGCTCGATGCCATCGACCGCGCCTACGAAGAGATGTGGCAGATACTGAACACCGGCAACGACATGCAAATGGTGGGCAAAATGAAGCAAATAGTACCCGAATTCAAGAGTAACAACAGCATCTATTGCCAATTGGACAAGTAACGCTGGTCTACCACTGCTGGTCCAAAACCAGAATACACCCCATCCACCCCCGTGTTTGCAAGCAAACACGGGGGTGTTTCATTACGTCTGCAACACATTCATTTGCCTCCTTCACCTCCAAATCACTTTCCAGCCCTCAAATGCCCGCAACACTAGATTCCAGCACCATTTACCCCACCTCCATCTCCCCATTTCGCTTCATCCATCCGCCTTCCCGCTCCCACACTTCTTCACCTCATAATAAGCTCTTAGTAATTTCTTATTAACCTCTGCACTGAAGAAGAATTAAAGATGTGATGGATGAATACTGAACTGCAAGCGGAGTTGGATAAAAAGGACACTGGGGACGGGGCAAAAGAGGATTGGATTTATGGCGCGGATGAAGTAACCGTAACTACTAATTGATGGGCTGGCGGAAGGTTATTGAGCGGGATGAAAAGAGCTACGAAACCTGGCATCACACTGACTGCATCGTCTGGAGATCGAACTACGTTATTATCTGAAAGACATCTGTCATGCATCTATACTGCGGTTGATTACAGAGAGCAAATAAGTGGTAGCATGAAAGGTGCATCGCAATATGCCACTGCTGATTTACTCATAGGTATGAATGCTGCTACTGGATTATTATCATGCCTTAATGCGGCAAGAAAGGCCTTTGGTTCATCCCTTGATTGTAAGGATTGCCGTTTTCTATTGATGACGGAATACAATCAGAAGAAGAAAAAATGCAAAAAAATATTTTATATATTAAAAAAATAGCGTATTTTTGCAAATTGGTTTTGCAGGTTGTACAATGCAATGACCGACACTGGCATGATAATATACAAATAATATAATAAAATAATATGCAAGAAATTAAGATTGCCGTTATCGGATTAGGCTATGTAGGATTACCTTTGGCCAGACTGTTTTCCACCAAGTACAAAACTATTGGATACGACATGAACAAGGCCCGAGTTGACGCATTGATGGCAGGTCACGACGCCACTCTCGAGGTTAGCGACGAATTGTTGCAAGACGCCATTAACAATCACGGGTTTATTTGCTCGGCCAATATTGACGATATACGCCAGTGTAATTTCTATGTGGTTGCCGTTCCCACGCCTGTGGACCGCAACAACAATCCAGACCTCACACCCCTTTACGGAGCCAGCGAGGTGGTGGGCAAAGTGATAAGCCGCGGCGACGTGGTAGTGTACGAGTCAACCGTCTATCCCGGTGTGACCGAGGACGAATGCCTTCCCGTGGTGGAAAAGGTGTCGGGATTGAAGTACAACAAAGACTTTTTTGCCGGTTACAGTCCCGAACGTATCAATCCCGGTGATAAAGTCCACACCGTAGAGAAAATCACCAAAATCACTTCCGGTTCAACACCCGAGATTGCCGACCTGGTAGACCAAGTATACTCGTCGGTTCTTCTCAACGGAACCCACAGAGCCTCCAGCATCAAGGTGGCAGAGGCCGCCAAGGTGATTGAAAACAGCCAGCGCGACATCAATATCGCATTTGTCAACGAGCTGTCGAAGATTTTCAACCTGATGGGCATTGACACAAACGATGTGCTGGAAGCAGCCGGAACCAAATGGAACTTTATCAAGATGAACCCTGGACTGGTGGGCGGACACTGCATTTCGGTAGACCCCTACTATCTTGCACAATGCGCCCAACGGTTGGGATACAACCCCGAAATTATTCTTGCCGGACGCCGCATGAACGACGGCATGGGTGCCTATGTGGCCGACCAGACCATCAAGCTGATGCTGAAGAAAGGCATTCAAGTGCTGCACTCGAAAATCATCATCATGGGATTCACCTTCAAGGAGAACTGCCCCGATGTGCGCAACACCCGCGTCATCGATATCTATCACGCCCTGCAGGAGTATAACGCCGACATCACGGTGTTCGACCCATGGGCATCGCCCGAGCGCGTGAAGCACGAATACGGCATTGATGTGGTGAACACACTGCCCAACGACAAGTACAGTGCCGCCATTATAGCCGTCGCCCACCGCCAGTTCCGCGAGATGGAAATAGACTTCGAAAAGCTGCTGGAGCCGAACCACGTAATCTACGATGTAAAAGCCATTATGCCCCGCAATTTGGTGGACGGCAGACTCTAACCGCTTATTCTGAGGCAACAAATAACACTAAACTAAAAAAAGACACTGAAATACATGGCAAATTTTGCACTGATAGGCGCGGCCGGCTATATCGCCCCGCGACACCTCAAGGCCATAGCCGATACCGGCAACACCCTGTTGGCCGCCTACGACAAGTTCGACAGCGTGGGTAGACTGGACAGTTTCTTCCCCGATTGCTCATTCTTTACCGAACAGGAACAGTTTGACCGCTTCTGCTCTAAACAGCAGCATAGCGACAACCCGCTGAACTGGGTATCGATCTGCACCCCGAACTATACACATGATGCCTTTATCAGGTACGGTCTGCGTCTGGGATGCGACGTGATATGCGAGAAGCCCTTGGTGCTGAACCCCTACAACATCGACAACTTGATAGAGATGGAGCAAGAAACCGGGCACAAGGCATACACTATATTGCAGCTGAGGTTGCACGACTCGATTGTGGCATTGAAGAAGAAGGTGGATGAGGGTCCGAAGGATAAGATTTACGACGTGGACCTCACCTATATCACATCTCGGGGCAAGTGGTACTATTCCTCGTGGAAAGGCGATGTGCACAAAAGTGGAGGCGTGGCCACCAATATCGGTGTACACTTTTACGATATGCTGCAATGGATATTCGGCCCGGTGCAGCAGAACGTGGTGCACGTCATGTCGCACGACCGAGTGGCCGGGTATTTGGAATTGAAACAAGCCCGTGTGCGCTACTTTCTGAGCATCAATGCCGACTGTTTGCCTCCCAATGCAGTGCAAGGCGAAAAACGCACTTACCGCACCATCATGATTGACGGCGACGAGTTTGAATTCAGCCAAGGGTTTACGGAGCTGCACACCAAGAGTTACCAAGAGATTCTGGCCGGACGTGGATTCCGCATCAGTGAAGCGCGCAACTGCATACAGATAGTAAGCGACATCCGTCATTCCACCCCTGTAGGACTGAAAGGCGACTACCATCCGCTGGCCAAAATGCCGCTTTCAGCCCACCCGTTTGGATGGACAGACATGAAGTATTAAAAAAAATCATTAACGCAATAAAGGGAACAGACAATGGAGTTTAGAGACTTGAAGAAACAATATCAGGTACTGAAAACCGACATGGACAAGGCTATGACCGATGTGGCCACCTCGGGAGCATTCATCATGGGCGAACCCGTGAAGATGCTGGAACAGGAACTGGCCAACTATGTCGGTGTGAAACATTGTATCAGCTGTGCCAACGGCACCGATGCCCTCACCCTTGCACTGAAGACTCTGGGCATCGGGAAAGGCGATGTGGTGTTTGTGCCCGATTTCACTTTCTTCTCCACTGCCGAGGTGGTGGCATTGGAAGGTGCCCTGCCCGTGTTTGTGGATGTTGACCCAGACACGTTCAATATGGACCCCTCCAGCCTGGCCGAGGCCATAGAATGTGTGCGCGATGACATGTCGTTGAGAGCGAAAGCAGTCATAGCGGTGGACCTTTTCGGTATGCCTGCCAATTACGCTGAGATACGCAAGGTGGCCAAACAGCACGACCTCTACATCATAGAAGACGGAGCCCAAGGGTTTGGCGGTTGGACGGACTACGATGTCAGCAACAGCGGGGTTGTCACTCCCTGCCCCAAGGGCAAAAGAGCCTGCAGTTTCGGTGATATCAGCACCACATCTTTCTTCCCTGCAAAACCTTTGGGATGCTATGGCGACGGCGGTGCAGTGTTTACCAATAACGACGAATGGGCAGACTATATCCGTTCGCTTCGGGTTCACGGCAAGGGAAGCAACAAATACGACAATGTGCGTATTGGACTCAACTCCCGTCTCGACACCATGCAGGCCGCCATTCTGAGGGTGAAGCTGAAAGCCTTTATAGACCACGAACTGGCCGATGTGAACCGTGCGGCTGAATATTACACCCAACTTATCACCGGAACACTGCGATTCAGCAAGAAGGAAATACAAATCACAGCTCCCACACTGCCCAAAGGATATGGCAGCAGTTGGGCACAATACACCGTACGGCTCAGTGTTCCGTCAGGAAACGGGACATTCAACCGCGAAGCCTTACAGGCAAAGATGAAGGCCAAAGGCATACCCACCATGGTGTATTACCCCATACCCATGAGCTACCAGACAGCATTCCGGGGGTTGCGCCGCTTTGTGCTGACCCCACATGCCGAAAACCTGTCGAAGAGTGTGCTCTCGCTGCCAATGCACCCCTATATCACACGCGAGGAAATACGCTACGTGGTTGAGTCGCTGGTGAACAGTATTTAACACACACATGTCACACCATGGAAAGAAGAATATGCCACAACGATGGAATTTCTCCAGTATGGGACGGCAGAATATTCTTCAAGAAATGTATGTCGCTAAGCGAAAAGTGCTATTCATTCCCCATTGCCCTAAACGTTGAACGACCGACAAGGGAGGGTATGCCCATTATCGGCGTTTCCCATCCGGACGGGAAGTCGAATGATTTTGCCCACAGGGACCACCGCGAACAGCATTTGAACAGGACTCAGGTTCATCATATATCCGACCACATGGTGGCCACAAAAGCCATCACCTCAGTCGATGAAGCACCGAGTATGATAGTACAATGTGTATTCGACGAGGCGGTATCTGAAGCCACAGCGAAGCTACACCGACTCAACCCCGACCAAAGCAAAAACTGGAGGCATAACGGGAAAGCACAAGTGCATCGCAACCACCGAGCCATTTCCCAGCTATTCGTAGGCAGAGTTTTAAATACATCTTTACAGAACAACAAGCAAACAACATGATACCGATGGATGGGACAAGCCTTTTGCCCATTCCACCGGTTCAAAATCATAAGGAGACATAATAGATGAAATTACTCACCGTCATCGGGGCCCGTCCCCAAATCATCAAAGCCGCCGCCATCAGCCGAGCCATAGCAAATGGTTTTTCCGACCAAGTGGAAGAGCGTATCCTGCATACCGGACAACATTATGATGCCAATATGTCACAGGTCTTCTTCGACGAACTGGGCATTCCCCAGCCCCACTACAATCTTAAGGTGGGTTCCGGCCGTCATGGTGCACAGACAGCCAAGATGATTTCAGGTATAGAGGAGGTGTTAATGACCAGCGCTTTCGATGGCGTAATACTCTATGGCGACACCAATTCCACATTAGCCGGAGCTGTGGCTGCATCGAAACTGCATGTGCCCGTTTATCATATCGAGGCAGGACTGCGTTCTTTCAACATGACTATGCCCGAGGAAATCAACCGCATTGTGTGCGACCAACTCTCCAATATCTGTTTCGCCCCCACCCAAACGGCTGTCAATAACCTTAGAAACGAAGGTTTCATGGAAAGCCACGCCACTTTTGCCGGAGGCCGTCACCGAAAGGTTTGCAACTGCGGTGATGTTATGTATGACAACAGCATGTATTTTGCCACACTGGCCAATCAGCGGTGCCATATAATCAATAAATTAGGGCTACAGCCCAACAACTACATTCTTGCCACAATACATCGTGACAACAATACCGACAACCCAGAGCGGTTATTGGCCATCATGACTGCCCTGAACGATATAGCACAACAGGACAACATCCAGGTTGTGTTGCCGTTGCATCCTCGCACTCGAAAAATGCTCCAGAATACAACGCTTCCATTCAGCATAGCGGGTTTGGAATCGTCTGCCACTAACAGCATCAACAACGACAATACTTGCGCCATACGAATCATTCCTCCTGCCAGTTTCTTCGAAATCAACATGCTTGAACAATACGCAAAAGTGGTGATGACCGACAGTGGCGGCGTGCAGAAAGAAGCATTCTTCTTTGAAAAACCTTGCGTAATTCTACGGCCTGAAACCGAATGGGTTGAGATTGTGGAACATGGGGCTGGCCTTATTGCCGATGCCAACTACGACCGCATTGTCGCCTCATATCGACAGCTGGTTGACCACCCTGTGCATTTCCCCCATCTCTTCGGCAATGGACATGCGGCAGAAAAAATAATTGAAACCATTATAGAATATTAAAGCAATGCAACTCCATACTGACCCCCTCCATCGCATAGCCTACGCCACCGATGCCTCCGCCTATCGCGAATTGCCTCAGGCTGTAGCCTATCCGGAAAACGAAAATGAGATTGTTGAGCTGATACAATTAGCTCATAGGCTCCACACCCATCTCATTCCCCGTGCAGGGGGAACCAGCATTGCCGGGCAGGTGGTAGGAGATGGTATTGTGGTGGACATCAGCCGCCATTTCAACCATATTCTTGAAGTCAACCCTGCCGAACGGTGGGCAAAGGTGGAACCCGGAGTTGTGCGTGACGAGCTAAACCTCTACCTGAAGCCTTATGGTCTCTTTTTCAGCCCGGAAACATCCACCAGCAACCGTTGCTGTATTGGTGGCATGGTGGGCAACAACTCCTGCGGCACCCACTCTTTGGTCTATGGCAGCACCCGTCACCATGTTCTCGAAATTGAAGGCTTCTTAAGTGACGGCACCCGTTTCAACACATCCAACCGCAAAGGGAGTCCACTCCTCGACAGTATCTATGAACAACTTGCTTCATGGCAGGCTGACCCCACGGTTAGGCAACTTATAAACGACAATTTCCCTGACGCCAGCCTGAAGCGCCGCAGTTGCGGTTATGCCATTGACGAATGCATAGCTGGCAACGATAGCAACACGCCCATCGACCTCTGCAAACTCATCTGTGGAAGTGAGGGCACGTTGTGCTTTGTCACGGCCATCAAAGTCTCTCTCGACCCCCTTCCGTCCGAGAAGCAAATGGTGCTATGTGCCCACTGCAATAGCCTGGCGCAAAGCTACCAGGCCAACCTCGTTGCATTGAAGTATCATCCCACCGCCGTTGAGTTGATGGATGGAAAGATACTCGAGCTATGCCGCAACAACCCCACGCAAGAGCGTAACCGTTTCTTTGTTCATGGCGAACCTGCAGCTCTCATCATTGCAGAATTCAATGGTGAAGACATGGACCAACAAGCAAACTCCATGGAGCAAGAGTTGATAGATAAAGGATTGGCTTATCATTGCAGCCGGGTATATGGCAACGACATCAACCGTGTATGGGCGCTGCGCAAAGCAGGACTTGGCGTATTGACTGGAACCCGAAGCGACCGCAAACCCATTGGGGTCATCGAGGACACCGCCGTTGCCCCGGAACGGTTGCCCGAATATCTCGATGATTTTGCCCAAATGATGCAACGCCTCGGTCTCGAATGTGTATACTATGGCCACATCGGCACCGGAGAACTACATCTGCGTCCCATTCTCGACATCAAGCAGCCTGCCGACCGTCGACTCTTCCGACAAGTGGCCGAAGAAACCGCGCTGTTGGTACGCCGACACCGCGGAAGCCTAAGCGGCGAGCATGGCGACGGACGTCTGCGTGGCGAGTTCATCCCCATAATGTATGGCGACGAGGTTTACCAAATGATGCGTCAAGTAAAGCAATGTTGGGATCCAGATGGAATATTCAACATGCACAAGATTGTTGACGCTCCACCTATGGACCAATCGCTTCGCTACGATGTCAACCAGCAATACCTCTTCCACGACCATGAAATCATGTGCAGCATAGAGCAGTGCAATGGTGCTGGCGATTGTCGTAAAAGCAATGCCATCGGCGGCACCTTATGTCCTGCCTTCAAACAATCGCACGACGAACTGCTCTCCACCCGAGCCCGGGCAAACGTTCTCCGTGAACTTCTTACACGAGGCATGCCCGACCCCTCGCCTCTTGCCACCGATAAATCCAAAACCGACTCACGGCATCTGATAGAGGAAGTGCTTTATAGTTGTCTTGCATGCAAAGGCTGCAAAGGTGAATGCCCATCCAATGTGGATATGACCCGTATCCGCGCCCAAGTGCTGCAACAACTCTACAATAGCCATGGCACTCCCTTCCGCAGTTGGATGGTAGCCCGCATGGCCATGGTGGAACAGCTTGGACATATTGTTTTCCCATTGTATAACTACTTTGCCTCGGCCTCTTGGTCATCTGCCATTATTAAGAAGATTGTATCATTTGCGCCCCAACGTTCCATTCCGGCACTCTCTCCCAAAACCACTCGCCAATTGGTTAAACACCTTCCTTCTCCTGCACATCCCAAAGGGCGTGTACTTTTCTTTGCCGATGAATTCACCAACCTCCAGGAAGCCGAATTGGGGCTTGAATTTGCCCAACTTCTTGTTCATCTAGGCTACGAAGTCATTGTTCCCCGTCATGTGGAGAGTGGCCGCGCCGCCATTTCCAAAGGATGTCTCAAATTGGCCTCTAAATACGCCCGCAAGAACATACGGCGGCTCGCACCCCTTGTCTCCGACAGCACACCCCTTGTGGGTATAGAACCCAGCTGTATTCTCTCTTTCCGTGACGAATACCCCGACCTTGTGCCCGACCACATGAAGGACACCGCCCGGAAACTAGCATCCAACTGTCTGCTTTACGACGAATTCATCATGCGCGAAGTGGCCCGTGGAAATATCTCCGCCGAACAGTTCCGTTCCGATGCAGTTGAAATATGGCTGCATGGCCATTGCCATCAAAAAGCCCTTGTAGGCATCGAATACACGGCCTCTATGCTCCGCCTTCTCCCCAACTGCAACCTCCATGTCATTCCCTCCGGTTGTTGTGGCATGGCGGGGTCTTTCGGCTATGAAAAGGAGCATTACCAAACATCAATGGAAATAGGCGAGATGGTTCTCTTCCCTGCCGTCCGCGATGCAGTCCACAAGACCGAAGGAAAGCCCGTCACCATGATGGTTGCCGCTCCCGGCACTTCCTGCCGCCAACAAATACTCGACGGCACAGGCATCCATGCCCTTCACCCCATACAAATCATGCTCCGCATGCTCAAAAACTGACACTCGTTACATACGCAAAAGAGCGGGACACCTGTTGAAGGCATCCCGCTCTTTCTATTACGAAGAGTCAGATTATTTCTTGAAATAACGGTTGTAGAGACCCTCCAAAGCCTTTCCGTGGCGAGCCTCGTCGCGAGCCATTTCATGAACAGTGTCGTGAATTGCATCCAAATTCAGCGCCTTGGCACGTTTGGCTAAGTCAGTCTTGCCAGCGGTGGCACCATACTCTGCGTCAATGCGCATCTTCAGATTCTCAGCAGTGCTGTCGGTAAGCACCTCACCCAGCAGTTCTGCAAACTTGGCAGCGTGCTCTGCTTCCTCAAAAGCAGCCTTCTCCCAATACAAACCCACTTCGGGATAGCCCTCGCGGTGTGCCACACGGGCCATGGCAAGATACATTCCCACTTCTTTGCATTCGCCTTCAAAATTGGCACGCAAATCCATCATAATGTCTTCGGGAGCACCCTTGGCAACTCCCACAATATGCTCTGCAGCCCAAGTTTTTACATCTTCTACTACTTCCTGCATTTGCTTGCCGCAAATAGGACACTTTTCGGGCATTTCATCGCCTTCATAAACATAGCCACAAACGGGGCAGATAAACTTTTTGCTCATAATTTAATATTGTTGGATTAATAACTTGTTTCCCCATAAACGGAGAAATGGGGTTATTATTGTACTATCCCGACGAAAAAATCAAACAATTCTCTCCTCTCCCCGATGTCCATTCTTCGTTTTTCCAGCCTGTCGAACACAATGCCCTATCATCCTTCCATACAGGACACGCTCATCAACTGAATCCACAATTGAAGTGATTGGCATCAACAATCATAATGCTCCAATTTTCAATTCAATAGCTCTGCCATTTATCGTCCATCTCCACCATTTCTTGTCGAAAATGGCCATTATTAGGTATTGCTCACCATATTTAAAAGTAGGAATTTTGCACCCTGAAATAATAATAACAACTATGCAAAAAGAATATTTCAAACTCTTAACTATCAGCATTCTATTATGCTTACCCCTTGCAATGCTGCAAGCCCAAACCGACACCATCGAGCGTCCGTCCCGACTCACTATTGGTGGGTATGGCGAGGCAGTATGTAATTACAATCTATATAGCGATAATGTCTTTCGATACACCCACGCTTCTCGCTACGCCGACAGCAAGGGCCACGGCCGTGTCGACATACCTCATGCCGTCATCATGCTGGGCTACGATTTCGGTCACGGCTGGAGCATGGGTACCGAAATAGAGTTCGAACATGGTGGTATTGAAGCTACCGTCGAGAAGGAGACCGAGGAAACCGGCGAGTTCGAACAGGAAATAGAGCGTGGTGGCGAAGTAGCCCTCGAGCAGTTCTGGGTACAAAAGTCTTTCAGCAATGCCTTCAATATCCGTGCAGGACACATCGTTGTTCCCGTCGGTATGACCAACAACAACCACACTCCCGACAAATTCTTCGGCGTTTATCGTCCGGAGGGAGAAAACACCATATTGCCCTGCACCTGGCACGAAACCGGTATCTCTCTTTGGGGCAGAGCCGGCAACTGGCGCTACGAAGCCCAACTGTTGCCTGCTCTCAACAGCAACCTCTACAACGAATCCGGCTGGGTTCACAACGGCTCCGCCTCCCCCTACGAGTTCCGGCCTGCCAACAGCCTGGCCGGTGCTCTCCGCATCGACTATCTGGGCATCCCCGGCCTGCGCCTCAGTCTCAGCGGCTACCTAGGCAACACATTCAACAACGATATTGTTACCAACACCTACTCCGAGACCTCCCAATTCCACAATGCCAAAGGCACTCTTGCTATCGGCGCTTTCGACTTCGACTACCACAACCGCTGGTTCCTCATTCGTGGCAACTTCGACTATGGGTGGCTCGGCAATGCCAGTCTCATCTCCACCCGCAACAAAAACCAAACCACCATGACCGGCAACCCCTATCCCCATACTGCGGTAGGCGAACGCGCTTGGGATGCCTCTGTGGAAGCCGGCATCAATCTTTTGGCAGCCCGCAGCACCCACAAGAAACTCTATCTTTTCGGTCGCTACGACCACTACGATAGCTTTGTTCCCGCCAACGGCTGGACCGATATTCCCTGGGCTGAAAAGCAAATTGTCTCGGCAGGCATCAACTACTACCCCCTTCCCCAGATTGCCGTCAAGGCCGAAGCGGGTATCCGCCTTTTGAAACAGCAATACAACAACGAACCCTATGTGGCTGTCGGCATCACCTGGTGCGGCTTCTTCCATCGGTAAACAATTCTTTTATCAAACTAACAATAACATAATACCAACAAAATGAAAAGTAACTTATTCAAATGTTGTCTGATGGCTGTATCTTTCATTACCGCCTCCGCCCTTGTCGGGTGCAACAAGAACGAAAACCAAAGCACAAACGACGACACCCAAATCGCCAACATCTCAGCCCAATTTGTCGACCACACCGTGGCCCCCACCTACTCCGCTCTGGCCTCATTGACCGAGCAGTTGACCAACCAGCTCACCGCACTCAAGGCCAACCCCACCAACAACGGCATTCAGGATGCCTGCATCACTTTCCTTGCCGCACGTCAGGAATGGGAACGCAGCGAGGCATTCCTTTTCGGTGCTGCCGGTGACTTCGGCATCGACCCCCACATCGACTCCTGGCCTCTCGACGAAGATGCTTTCAACACCCTCATGGGTAGTCCTGCCATGATTGCCGCCCTCGACAACGAAGATGGCGACGTTGTGGCCGGCGAACGTCTAGGCAACGCCCTGCTCGGATTCCATGGCATAGAATACATCCTTTTCGAGGATGGTCACGCCAAGGATGTTTCCAAAATCACCCCGAACGAATGGATTTATATCACCGCCGTGGCTGGCGACCTCCGCAACCGTTGCTACCAGCTTGAGGTGGGCTGGCTGGGCGACAAAGCTCCCAAAAGCCACATTGACAAACTCGACGACCTCGAAATGCCCTACACCGTGGCCGGCGGTAACCTAAGCTATGGCGAAAATCTCCGCAATGCCGGTCGTGCCGGTAGCACCTATTCCAGCCCCAAAGCAGCCATCATGGCCATCCTTCAGGGTTGCTCCGACATCGCCGACGAGGTGGGAAGCTCCAAGATTTATGCCGCATGGCACGGCGAAGACATCACCTACATCGAATCGCCCTACAGCCACATGTCCATCACCGACTTCCACAACAACATCATCAGCATTCGCAATGCCTACATGGGTGGCGTTGAGGGTCAGCGCGACGAATCCCTCTCTGTCCATAACTATGTTAACAAAGGCAACCCCATGATCGATGCCAAAATCATCCAAGCCATCGAAGAAGCCATCAGCAAGATCGATGTCATGCCCGCGCCTTTTGTTGAACACTACTCCGATGCCGCCAACGGCGCCGTTGTCAAAGCCTGTGCCGAACTGAGCGATGCCATTGGTGAAGCCATCGACATGATTCGCAATCTCTAATATCTTTTCTGCCTCCCAGCAACGTTTCCAACACGTGCAATTCATAAACTTCCAAATCATCATTTTTCACAACAATTAAAAACTCACTCTACATGAACAAAAAACTTTTTATTCCTGTGCTGGCCGCTCTTGCCTCCTTTGGATTGGCCTCTTGCAATAGCGATCAGAAAGAGCCCATAGTCCCCGACACCGTGGACGAAGAGACCTATGCCGGCGGCCGTCTTGGCACCACCTTCAACCAGTCCGCCTCCGCCTACGAAGACCCGACTCCCGCTGTCGAAAACGCCGGCATGGTGAACGCCTTCAAATACGGTGAGTTCTTCTTCGAACACACCATCACCCAAAACAATCCCCCCTTCAACGGGTTGGGTCCCCTTTACGTCCGTTCCTCGTGCGAAAGCTGCCATCCCGGCTACGGCCATGGCCGCCGCATGGAACGCTACCGTGCCGACGACTGGGCCAACGGCTACCTGCTCGTAGTGTACAACAAAACACTCCCCGGCGAACCTTACGAAACCTCGGTGGCCGGTATGCCTCAAACCAAAGCCGTGGCTCCTTTCAAGCCCTCCATCGACGAAGAGAAAATCAACATCTCCTGGCTCAACTACACCGACGAGTGGGGCAACCGCTTCCCCGACGGCGAAACCTATAGCCTCATCTATCCCGAAGTCGAAATACCCGAGGACGCATTCTATGCCCCCCTCTCCGTTCCCTATAGCCAGCTGGCCTTCCGTCTGGAAAGCACCATCGGCATCTACGGTACCGGCCTGCTTGACGCCATTCCCGACGACTCGCTCAAGGCTCAATACCAAAAAGAGTCCGATGCCGGCGCCAGCCTCAACCCCGCCATCTGGGCTGGCAACAACTGGGCATCCTACTATGGCAACACCACCCATCCCAAACGCTTCACCTACGCCCTCAGCCGTGGCCCGCTGCAAGATGCTGCCGGTGCCAACGCCATCTGGAACATTCCCAATGTCTCCCGCAGCGACCGCCGCAGCCACTACCTCAGTCTCAACAAGAGCATCTACGCCACCCGCGCCTCTCAGGACCCCGAGGTACAAGCCAACTTCTACCGCTACTTTCCTGACTGGAACAAAACCGGCAACCCCGAAACCGACATCTACAACTATCTGATGTGCGACACCCTGCCCATCGAGATGAGCGATGACGACTACGTGAACTTCATGGTTTGGCACCGCGGACTCGCTGTCCCCGCTGCCCGCAACCTGTCCGACCCCACCATCCAGCGTGGCCGCAAACTATTCCGCGACCTCGGTTGCGCCACCTGCCACCGCCCCAGCTGGACCACCGGCTCCGACCACTTTACCGACCCCAACGGTTTCTTCGCCGATGCCGACGCCCGTCTGCCTCGCTATCCCAACCAGAAAATCTGGCCCTACACCGACATGGTTCAGCACCGTCTCCACATGGTCAACGATATCCGCACCGGCTGGTGCCGCACCACCCCCCTTTGGGGCCGTGGCCTCTCGCAGATTTGCAGCGGACATAGCGACCGCCTGCACGACTGCCGCGCTCGCAACGTCATCGAAGCCATCATGTGGCATGGCTGCCCCAACAGCGATGCACGCTTCACTGTTGAGAAATTCCGCAACCTCTCCAAAGAAGACCGCGACGCCGTTGTAAAATTTATCAACGCCATTTAATTTTAGATGAATAAACTTTTCCATATCCTTTTGGTGCTTGTGGTGGCAGTGCTCGCCACAGGCACCATTGTTGAAAAATACCATGGCAACGAATTTGCCCTCGATCACATATACGGCTCCTGGTGGTTCACCCTGCTCATGGCTGCCGTGGCCGCAGCCGCAATAGCCAATATCGTCCGCCATAAACTCTGGCACACTCCCTACCGTCTACTGCTCAACAGTTCCATCGTCATCATACTTCTCGGCGGTGCCCTCACCACATGGACCGGACAGCACGGCACCATGACCCTCTCGCCCGGCCAGCCGTGCACCTCGTTCCAAACCGAACAAGGCCATAACATCCCACTGCCTTTCACCATCACTCTCAACCACTTCGACGTGGTGACCTACCCCGGCTCCAAAACACCCATGGATTTCGTAAGCCACGTGACTATCGACGGCCAACAAACCAACATCTCAATGAACAACATTGCCCGGCACAAAGGATACCGACTCTACCAAGCCGACTACGACCCCGAGGGCAACTCCACCCTCAGCGTGGCCCACGACCCTCTCGGCATAGCCGTAACCTACACCGGCTACCTCCTGCTCATTGCCGGATTTGCATGCATGTTCCTTTCCCGCAACTCCCGTTTCCGCCACCTGCTCAGAGGCCTGCCGCTCATCCTGCTGCTACTGTTGGGCACCCGGGCCACAGCCCTGCCCGGCACCCTCCCGCGCCAAAGCGCCGACCGCATGGGGCAAATACAGGTGCTATACAAAGGACGCATCTGTCCCCTCCAAACCCTCGCCAAAGACTTCACCACCAAGCTCTACGGCAACGCCACCTACCACGGCCTCACCCCCGAGCAGGTGCTGTCCGGATGGATATTCTACTTCGGCGAGTGGTCCAACGAACCCGTTATCAAAATCAAAGGCCAGTCACTCCGCCAACAACTCGGCATGAACGGCAAATACACCTCGTTCAACAATCTCGCCAATCACCAGCAACTCTTCGACCAGCACCCCCTCCCCAGCGAACTGCGTGCAGCACAGGAGAAATTCGAACTTGTGCAAATGGTCAGCAACAGCCAACTGCTCAAAATATACCCCTCGCTCGACAGCACAGGTGCACTCAACTGGTACTCGCAAAACGACCCTCTCCCCACCACAATAGCCAACGACGAATACATCTTTATCCGTAAACAACTGGGCTACTGCCAAGAGCTGGTAGTCACCCGCAACTACGAAGAGCTGAACCGTGTGTTCGACAAAACACTCACCTACCAACAACAAAAGGCCGGCGACCAACTCCCATCCCCCCTCCGCATCAAAGCCGAACGTCTCTACAACTCGCTCACCACCGGCAAGTGGCTTGCCATAGTCAGCATCGCCATAGGACTGCTATTCTTCGCCCTTGCCGTTTTCCGTTCCGGCACATCTGTCAACACCACCCGGAATGCCACCCGCCGTCACCACATCATACCCGCCATCATAGCCGGCTTGCTCACCGCATTCCTGCTGCTAATATTTGTTTTGCGCTGGATTGCCGGTGGCCATGTACCCATGGCGGGCGGGTTCGACAGCATGAGCCTCATGGCCATAGCCATAGGACTGCTGGGTATCCTCTCCGCACGCCGACACCCCCTGGCACCATCCATCTCGCTGATGGCCATGGGATTCTGTCTGCTGGTTGCCATGATGAGCGGCTCCAACCCACCCATCACCCACCTCATGCCCGTACTCAGTTCCCCACTGCTCACCCTCCATGTCACCGTCATCATGATAGCCTACGCCCTTTTCATCTTCGCCATGCTTGGCAGCGTGGCGGCCCTGATTCGCCCTGCCTGGCAACAAAGCATGATGCGCACCAACCTACTGATCATCTATCCCGCCGAAGCGCTTCTGGCCCTTGGCATCATCCTGGGTGCCGTGTGGGCCAACATCTCATGGGGCAACTACTGGTCGTGGGATCCCAAAGAAGTTTGGGCCCTCATCACCTTCATTGTCTATCTGCATCCCCTTGTCACCGCCCCCAAACCCGGCCGACAACCCACAGGCTTCCATATATACTGCATTGCCGCTTTCCTCAGCGTCATTGTCACCTACTTCGGCGTCAATCTCATTCTAGGCGGAATGCATGCCTATAACTAAAGCTGGTTCATTCCAGTACCATCGCCCACTTTCCCAAACTCGCACTCCGCTTCGTCCACAATCCACTACCAACCCACTCCTCCCAAAAGACATCTTCACCCCAGAGCTTAACAAAAGCTTTTGAAGAGGTTGATACAAGCTGAATTAGTAAGGATGTTGCAAAAAAGAGAAATGGAACCGGAAGAATGCCGACAAAGATGATGAAAAGTAAACCAAACGGAAAAACAGGGGAAGTGGAAGGGCATAAACAGGATTAACCGTCAGGTTAGAAATGATATTCTTTTTTTGTTTGATTTTGTGCGCAGGTCTGTCTTATCAGGCCTGTGCTTTTTATCCCCAATGGGTCATACGGAATTATGGCATATTAGTATTTGTTTCGAAAGGCTGATATGGCATAAGGAGACCTGAAAAAGTTAAAGGTCGGTCTAATGGCCGATTGGGAGTCATAGGTATTCATTGTCGTGCCACGAACGGGTCGCAGTTGCTTTGGTTTTTGATAGCCGACGCACTGCACAATGTACAGAGTAAATGACAATATCACCCCCGAAGGGGTGATATATAGAATTTCCCACAGATGAGAAACGAAGTGGGGCAGTATGGGTAAAAAAAATCTTAACCTCTTAACCTAAGGGAATGAGGTTTTTTTAGAACGGTACTAGCTATGAGAGCGCGAAAAACCACCACGGACAGAGGTCGGGCAGAAGGGGCTACTCTACATAGTCCTCGCAGGTCTTGGCGAGAAGGTCACGTGTGCTGTCGGCGGCCTGCCACTCCATGTTGAGCTCGCTGCAATTCTTGTGGCCAGCTTTGGGTTCGAGCGAGATGGCGGGTAGATATTTGTCGCGGAATGTAGTGCATTTGCAACGCTTGGCCTTGCAGCTATCGAGCGAAAACACCAGCACGAGGATGCCTGCTAAGATTAATATCTTTTTCATGACAATGATATGTTTAAATGATTATTCACTAATGGGGACTATTTCTCGGAGTCTTTTTTCATGAAAGTGTATCCTTTCATCAGACCGGTCTGGGCGTTGCCGATGAAGCTGAGCACCTGCTTGCCTTCGTCGGTGTGGCCATAGCGTTCCTTGATTTCCTCGACTGCATGGCTGATGGTGTAGCCTTTTTGGAAAAGGAAACGGTAGATGTCGGTGATATTGTTGATGCTTTCGCGGGAAAAGCCGCGGCGCTGGAGTCCGAGCGAGTTGACACCGGCATAGGATATGGGATAGCGGGCAGCTTTGACAAAAGGCGGTATGTCCTTGTCGATTAGAGCACCGCCTTGCGTGATGACATGCGAGCCGATATGGATGAACTGTAGGCAAGCGGTTTTGCCACCGAGGATGACATAGTCGCCCACAATGATGTGGCCGGCGAGAGTGGCATTGTTGGCAAAAACGCAGTTGTTGCCCACGACGCAGTCGTGCGCCACATGGACATAAGCCATAAGGAGGTTATGGCTGCCGATGACGGTGCGGCCTGAAGCGGAAGTGCCGCGGTTGATGGTGCAGCACTCACGGATGACGTTCTCGTCGCCAATTTCGCATGTGGTGTACTCGCCGGCGAATTTCAGATCCTGGGGAATGGCCGAGATGACCGACCCGGGGAAGATATGGCATTTGCGTCCGATGCGGGCACCGGGATATATGACCACATTGGGTTCAATGATAGTATCGTCGCCAATCACCACATCCTCGCAGATGGTGGAGAAATTGCCGATTTTTACATTGTTGCCAATAATGGCTTTTGGACTGATGTCGTTTAATTGCATAACTATGGGGTTATTGTGATTGTTTATTCAATTGGTCGATATAGGGGATAAGGTAGTTGGCGAAAGCCACGTTGGCTTTGTGGCCGGGTTTATATATTGTGAAGTGACCATTGAGGGGCATGCCCACAAGCCGGATGTCGCCCACAAAGTCGAGCAGTTTGTGGCGGGCGGGTTCGTTGGGATAGTAGGGGTCGGTGGTGTTGAGCACACCGTCGTGGACACGGAACTGTGCGGGGTCCTTGTGGAAAGTGCGGCCGAGGCGTCGGAGCTGACGGGGGGAGAGTTCTTTATTGACAAAGACGAGGGCGTTGTCGAGACTGCCACCCTTGATGAGGTTGAGATGAAGCAGAGGCTCGATTTCGTGGAGGAAGACAAACGTGCGGCAGGGAGCGATGCCCGAAGCATATTGGGAGAAATTGTCGAGATTGGCGGTTTGTTTACCGATGACACTGTTGGGGAAATCGACGGTGCAGTGGACTGAGAAGGTGTCGGCAGGGTCGATATGATAGACCGAGCCGGTAGGGGCAAACTCGAAATCGACAGGTTCGGGGAAGGAGAATACACGCCTTTCGGCTTCCTGCTGCACTGTGCCCACACGGGCCAGTTGCAACATCCAAGGACGGGCAGAGCCGTCGAGGATGGGTACTTCGCCACCATCAAGTTCAATAAGGGCGTTGTCGACCTGACTGCCATGGAGTGCCGACATAAGGTGCTCGATAGTGGCAACGGTGTGTCGGCCAGTGCCGATGGTGGTACCACGCGAGGTTTCGCTCACCTGGGTGGCGAGAGCCGGAAGGGTGACGATGTTGAAACGGTCGGTTCGGCGGAAAGCGATGCCGAAGTCGGCAGGAGCCGGACGGACCGTGACCGTGACCGTGCGCCCAGTGTGAAGGCCCAGGCCGGTGAGGCGAAAATCCTTGCTTATAGTGGTCTGTTTCATTCGACGGGCGTAAAGTGATAATCGGTCATGCGGTAAATGATGGTGAATTGGTTTTCGAACCCATTGTCGGCACGGATATGGGAGAAGGAGAGTGGGTAGAGCATGCCCTTGGGCGCAGGGATGACAGGATTGCGGAAGAAGTCGGTGCCTTTCTGCTGGAGGCCGCAGACAAAATAGAGGATAATGTCGTTGGCCATACCGGCATAGGTCTGTGTGGGTTCGGTTTTGTAACGCTGGCGGAAGAGGTCGACAAAGTCCTTGTGATTGGGGTTTGACATGTTCCAGTCGGCGTTGAAGGTATGATAGTTCAGGTTTTGAAGTTGTGCGAAATCGACATCGGAATAGGTGGCGCTCCAGTCGTCGAAAGTGAAGAGATAGGGTGTGCGTGTCTTAATGGCGGAGAGCTTGTTGAGCAGTTGGGAGACGTAGATTCGGTTTTTGGACTTGTCCTGGTCGTAGAGACTGATAACAACCGACTGGTCGCCCTTGCGGAGCATGTTGGTGAACTTGGCCGATGCGGCCCAGTCGACAAGCGAATAGGTCATGCCGGAGCGGTCGAGTTCGTCGGTGAGGGAACGGAGATTGGTTTTCTCGTTTTTGGCATTGGAATGGACAATGTAGATGGGGGCAGTGGGGAGGGTGTGCCTGATGGCCGAGACTGTAGCTTTGGCATAAGCCTGGCTGGAGGGCATGCACTTGAAGACATAAGGGTTGTTGTCGAGAATCTCAGCACGGTCGGAAACTGGGTTGACTATGAATAGCTGGGCGTCGCGTGCCAGGCTGGCGGCCTTGTGGAAAGGACGGCGGGTGAGCATGGCGATGAGGATGTCGGACTGTGCGACATTGTGGGAACGGAATGCCTTCTCGACATCAGCGTCCTCTTCGCCTTCAACATCCACAACGTTAAGGACAATGTTGTAGCCCATTTGCTCCAAGCGGTCGAGACCCAACAGGAGACCTTCGTAGAACTGAATGAATTCCAAACTCTTGTAGGATATCTTACCACGCTGCTCGACATCGAATTTGGAGGTGGATATCTTGTCCATCTGGCTGAGATTAAGCGGCATCATCAGTGACACCACGATATTGTTCGGGTTCACCCGTGGACGGATGACCGCCGTGGGGCCCAACGGCTTTTCGGTTTCGGCGGCGGGGGCGGCGTTTGCCGTTTTGGAGGCTGTAGAGACAACCGATGAAGAAGACTGGGGATTGGGGGCGTTGCCCTGAGCCGGTTGAGAGGATGCAGTAGTGGACTGCGATACAGAAGCCGGGGGGGCGACGGTGCCGTCACTCATTTTCTGTCCGCGGCAAGGCAGCCACACGGTGTCACCGATTTGGAGGAAATGTACATCCTTCTTGGTGACAGCCTCTACCTCTTTCAAACCATAGGCTCGTGCGATGGCATAGACGGTTTGTCCTTGCTCTACCACATGCACCATAAAGCGTTTGCCGTTAATAACCTGCACTTTGTGGGACACCTGGACAGGAGTGCCACCTTTCATCTGTGCCATACAAGCCGACGAAAAAAGCAGGAACAGTGTCAATAAGGCAATCAATCTCTTCATCTGTGTATGCTATAAAGTTTCACATTCAATAATTAACCATGGGGTTACTCCCATTCGATAGTTGCGGGCGGCTTAGAACTGATGTCGTAGACCACCCGGTTGACTCCTTTGACGTGGTTGATGATGTCGTTAGAGACCTTGGCCAGAAACTCGTAGGGGAGATGGCACCAGTCTGCCGTCATGCCGTCGACGGACTCGACAGCACGCAGGGCAACCACACTTTCGTAGGTGCGTTCATCACCCATCACACCAACACTCTGAACCGGGAGGAGCATGCATCCGGCTTGCCACACTTTGTCGTAGAGACCGTTGTCGCGAAGACCGCGAATGAAAATATCGTCAACCTCCTGCAGCAGACGCACCTTCTCGGGGGTGACATCGCTGAGAATGCGGATGGCCAGGCCGGGACCTGGGAAAGGATGACGGCCAATGAGCTCGTCCTTAATGCCCAGCTGACGACCCACACGGCGAACTTCGTCTTTGAAAAGGCTGCGCAGGGGTTCAACCAACTGGAGCTTCATATAGTCGGGCAAACCGCCAACATTATGGTGGGACTTGATGGTTTGCGAGGGGCCCTTGACCGAGCTGGACTCAATGACATCGGGGTAGATGGTGCCTTGTCCCAACCACTTGGCATCGGTAATCAGTTTGGCTTCGGCGTCGAACACATCAATGAAAGTCTTGCCGATGGCTTTGCGTTTCTTCTCAGGGTCGGTAACTCCTGCAAGAACAGAATAGAAACGGTCTTTGGCATCAACGCCTTTTACATTGAGGCCCATATCGCGATAGGACTCCAGCACACCTTCGAACTCGTTTTTGCGAAGCAGGCCGTTGTCGACAAAGATGCAATGCAGTTGATGACCGATGGCACGGTGGAGCAACACCGCAGCTACAGTGGAGTCGACACCGCCTGAGAGGCCCAGCACCACCTTGTCGCTGCCGACTTTGGCACGAAGCTCGTTGACGGTGGTTTCGATAAACGACTCGGGAGTCCACGACTGGTCGCAATGGCATATATCGACCACGAAGTTCTTCAAGAGGGTGAGACCGTCGACAGAGTGGTGCACCTCGGGGTGGAACTGGATGGCATAGGTTTGCTCGCCTTCAATCTGATAGCCGGCAAAGCGCACGCTATCGGTAGAGCAAATTACGTGATAGTTGTCGGGCAGGCTCTCAATGGTGTCGCCATGACTCATCCAGACCTGACTGCCGGAAGGGATGTCCTTCATCAGGGGGTTGGTGCTGTCGACAAACTGCAAATTGGCACGGCCATATTCGCGGACCTGCGATTGCTGGACACTGCCGCCACCATATTTGGCCAGATACTGAGCTCCGTAGCAAACGGCCAACAGCGGGAGTTTGCCTTTAATGGCCGACATATCGGGCACCGGGGCATCGGGGGCGTTACAGCTATAAGGGCTACCTGAGAAAACGACTCCCTTCACCTGCTCAGTCAATACAGGAATCTTATTATAGGGATGGATTTCGCAATAAATATTCAATTCGCGAATCTTGCGGGCAATCAGCTGAGTGTACTGAGAACCAAAATCTAAGACAATAATAGTATCCATTGTGCTATTCACTTTATAAAAAGCAAAGATACAAATAAAAATCGGATTATTTCATTTTTTGACTCACAAAATCGTCATTATTAACATTTCCTAATCGGGAAAAAAAGCATTATGTCCCATACAATGCGGGTACAACAAGGGTATCGAAACATTTGACCGCCTCCCTAAACAGATGTCGGCATCCGGCAAAATAATCCCTATCCCGAATGCATAATATTAAAATTCTATTAAATACGCGATGATTGCAAAAAAAAGTGTATCTTTGCAGGCTATGAAAACATTATCGAAAATAGGTTTTTTCATCCTAACAATCGCTATACTAACCGGTTGCGGCAGTTACGAAAAACTGCTGAAAGGGCACGATTATGAGGCTCAGTACGAGGCTGCGGTCAAATATTACAATGAGCGTAACTACACCAAGGCCATACAGCTATTCGAAAATCTGATAATGCACTATCACAACAAGGACTATACCGAAAACATCTCGTGGTACTATGCCGAATCGCTGCTGGCCGAACGTGACTACTATTCGGCGAGCTATCAATATAAAAGCTTTTTCAAGCGTTTCCCATATAGCGACCACGCCGAAGAGGCATTGTTTAAAGCAGCCGACTGCAAATACCACCTCTCGCCCGAGTACTATCTGGACCAACAGATTACAAAAGAGGCCATTAGCGAGTACGAAAGCTTTGTGGACCGTTATCCCACAAGCATACATGTGCCCGAAATAAACAGTCACCTTGACGAATTGCGTGACAAACTGATGCGTAAAGATTACGAAATAGCCTATAACTATTACCTCACAGAGAACTACAATGCGGCATACGTGTCGATGATGTCTTTTCTAAACAACTACCCCGATTCAAAGCTTCGCGAGGACGCCATGTTCTATCTACTGGCAAGCGGATACCAGTATGGCATCAATAGCCGCGAAGACAAGATGAGGGAGCGCCTGCAGCAGATGATAAACGACTTCGACCGTTTCGCCACCTTGTTCCAAAACTCCAAATACCTGGAGCAGGCTCAAGGCTTCTACACCAAAGCCAAGGCCGCCCTGGCCACCATGGAGAAATAAAAAGATAGCGCTAATCATTATTCACACATAGATAATTATCATTGTACAATGGAAGATATCAAGAAAAAAACACCTAACACCACCATCACCCGCAACACGGCAGAATTCAGCCAAATGACCGGCAACATCTACGAGACTGTCGCTGTGCTGACCAAACGTGCCAACCAGATTGCAATTGAAGAGAAGAAAGAACTGCATCACAAAATCGAGGAATTCTCGAACAGCAACGATGGTTTGGACGAATATTACGAAAACCGTGAGCAGATTGATATCGTGCGCCGTTTCGAGCAGATGCCCAAACCCACATTGATTGCCACGGAAGAATACTTAAATCACGAACTCTACTACCGCAACCCGGCCAAGGAAGACCAGGCACAGCAGAAAATGGAGGCAATGGAGAACGCCGTTATCGCCTCTCAGGCCTAAGACAAGGCGTTGATACTGCCAGTCTATTCTTCTCAACAACCGCTTCCCAACCTGTTGCAGCAACAATTCTGATGCACCAGCCGTGGGCTAAAGTATGGGGATTAATCATTAATGGTACTGTATCGAGATGAAAGTGATAGTAGGCATAACCGGCGGCATTGCAGCCTATAAGGCACCCTTGTTGGTGAGGCTGCTGCGCAAGGAAGGACACGAGGTGAAATGCGTGGCTACCGACCATGCGTTGCAATTCGTCACACGGCTGACGCTTGAAACTGTGTCGGACAATAAACTATACTCCGACCTATTCGACCGTGGGAACAATCACTCCACCGAGCATATCTCCCTGAAAGACTGGGGTGATATGATTATTGTTGCACCCGCCACAGCCAATATCATCGGCAAAATGGCCTCGGGCATCGGCGACGATGCATTGAGCACACTGCTACTTTCCATGAGCCGCAAACCAATAATGCTTGCCCCTGCCATGAACACCCAAATGTGGGAATGCCCCGCAGTGCAGCGCAACATAGAGTACCTACGCAGCGTGGGAGTACATATTGTCAGTCCCACCGACGGCGAGTTGGCCTGTGGCACCTCCGGCACCGGACGAATGGCTGAACCCGAAGAGATAATGCGCCAAATAACATCGTTGCCCGACGCGAGACCGATACACGAATCCCCGTTGAACAATATGCGCGTGCTGGTGACGGCTGGTCCAACCTACGAACGTATTGACTCTGTACGTTTCATCGGCAACTACTCGTCGGGGAAAATGGGGTTTGCGTTGGCCGAAGCGCTGGCCTCAATGGGAGCCACCGTCGAACTGGTTTCAGGCCCCACCTCACTGAGCGTGCATCACCCCCTTATCCATCGCACCGATGTGGAAAGTGCCCGACAGATGTTCGATGCAGCCACAACGCTGTTTCCTGATTGCCAAGCCGCCATCCTGTCGGCAGCCGTTGCCGACTACAGGCCAGAACAGACGGCTGACCATAAATTAAAAAAACAGGGTGAGGAGGGTATGACTTTGAAATTGGTTCAGAATCCCGATATCCTCGCCACTTTGGGTAGCCGAAAAGTAGAGGGGCAGACACTCATTGGGTTCGCCCTCGAAACCGATAATGAGCTGGACAATGCTCGTCACAAATTGGAGAAAAAGAATCTGGACTACATCGTGCTGAACTCTTTGCGTGACAAAGGGGCAGGATTCGGAGTAGACACCAACCGCGTGACCATCATAGGCCGTAGCGGTGCCTCTCTTGAAACACCATTATTGAGCAAGAAAGAAGTAGCAGAAGTAATTGTACGTCATTGCCTTTGTCATTAACATAGCAATCTACACATACCTGCTTTCCTACCCATCTGGTGCTTTGATACTTCATAACCCATTATAATACCTGCGCTCATCCCATACTCCCGGCCACAATATGGCATCAACACGTCAACAAACATAAATAGTAACAATATAATAAAACAATTTGACCATGAAGAAGCTCTCTATCGCAGCCATTGTACTATCCGTCCTGGCCATCGTGGGGGAAATCCTGATTTGTGCCAGTTCTAGGGAAGACAGCGAGGAAGTGCTTCAACGCGCCATCTCAAACAACTACCGCATCTACTCACCAATTCTGCCCGACACAATGTCGTTTGCCGGTGAGAAGGTCCCGCTTTCCACCTACTACGTCCACGAAGGTCTCGACCTCGAGGTGATAACCAATATGTACCGACACTCCTCCACCATGCTCTACTTCAAACGGGCCAACCGCTACTTCCCCATTATCGAACCCATACTGAAGAAGAACGGTATCCCCGCCGACTTCAAATACCTCTGCGTGATAGAAAGCGGACTGACCAATGCCACCTCTCCTGCCAAAGCGCAAGGGTTCTGGCAATTCATACCCAGCACTGGTGCCAACTACGGCCTCACTGTAAACGACGAAATAGACATGCGCAACAATCTCACCGCCTCGACCGAAGCTGCCTGCAAATACATCCGCTCCCTCTACAACAAGTTCCACAGCTGGACCGCCGCTGCTGCCGCATACAACTGTGGCGAGAACGGCTTGGCTCGCCGCATCAGCAAACAAAGCACCGACAACTACTACGACCTTTGGCTCAACTCCGAAACAAGCCGTTATGTGTACCGTATCCTCGCCATGAAACTCATCATGCAGAATCCTCAAAAATACGGTTTCCACCTCCGCCAGTGCGACCTCTATCCCCCCATCCCCACACGGGCTGCCACCCTCTCAGGCCAAAATGTGGACCTCTATGAGTTTGCCCGCTCCAATGGCACAAGTTACAAAATGCTGCGCATGTTGAATCCTTGGATTCAAACCGATGTTTTGAAGAATAAGTCCAACCAAAAATACATGGTGCAACTCCCCGTCAAGAATGGCACTGAAAGTAAAACAATCGCGCCCGGACGTCGCGAAACTAGTTTCATTACATCCATTTAGCTCTATATAGTTTTGGAAGACAATATTGAAATATTAGGTGCCCGCGAGCACAACTTGCAGAATGTGGACCTCGACATTCCCCGCAACCAGTTTGTTGTTTTCACCGGTCTCAGCGGCAGCGGCAAATCCAGTCTTGCCTTCGACACCATCCACGCCGAAGGTCAACGCCGCTATATGGAAACATTCTCGGCCTATGCACGCCATTTCATAGGCAACATCGAACGTCCCGATGTGGACAGCATCACCGGGCTCAGTCCCGTCATCTCTATCGAACAGAAAACCACCAACAAGAATCCCCGTTCCACCGTCGGCACAGTGACCGAGATTTACGACTTCATCCGATTGCTTTATGCCCGCATCGGCATAGCCTACTCTCACATCAGCGGGGAACGAATGGTGAAATATACCGAGGAACAGATTCTCAACCTCATCGTCGAACGCTATGGCGGCCGCGACATCATGGTGCTTGCCCCTCTGGTGAAAGCACGTAAAGGTCACTACCGCGAACTCTTTTCCCAGGTGGCCAAGAAAGGCTTTCTCCGGGTACGTGTGGACGGCGAAATCCGCGAACTCACCTACAACATGCAGGTCGACCGCTACAAAACCCACGACATAGAGTTGGTGATAGACCGCGTGCGTGTAGGCACCAACCTCGACCGTCTCAAAGAAGCCGTGCGCACCGCTTTCAAACAAGGCAAAGGGGTACTCATGATTCTCGAAAACCTACCCCACAACCCCATTCCCACCCCTCAGCCCAAGCCGGCTTTCTTCAGCCGTCTACTCATGGACCCCACCACTGGCCATTCCTATCCCGAGCCAGAGCCCAACACTTTCTCATTCAACTCTCCCTATGGCGCATGCCCCAAATGCAACGGATTGGGACAAATAGCGCAAATCGACATTTCCAAGCTCATCCCCGACCCTAAGAAAAGCATCCGCGAAGGGGCATTCGAAGTTTTGGGCAAATACAGCAGCACCAACTACTTCTATCGCAAACTGGAACGCCTGGGGCAATACTATCACTACACCATCGACGACCCCGTCGAGTCATTCTCCGACGACGCCATGAACACCATTCTCTATGGCACCAGCGACTTCACCGGAATGGAGGATGCCTACGAAATGAATCATGGCAACAATTTCCAAGGCATTGTCAACTACATCATGCAGATGGCCTCCGACGAGAACTCCGCCGCCCTGCAGAAATGGGCCTCCAGCTTCATGAACACGGTCCCCTGTCCCGAATGCCACGGCTACCGGCTCAAACCCGAAAGCCTGGCCTTCAAGGTGGACGGCATGCATATCGGTGAAATGTCCGAACTGGATTTGACCGAACTCTACGACCGTTTGCTCCATCTCGAAGACCGGCTCGAGCCCCAGCAGAAACAGGTGGCTCACGAAATACTCCGCGAAATACTCACCCGCACAAAATTCATTATTGACGTGGGCGTTGGATACCTCTCGCTCAACCGCAGCAGCAGCAGCCTCTCCGGCGGCGAGTCGCAACGCATTCGCCTCGCCACACAAATCGGTGCCCGTCTGGTCAATGTGCTCTATATCCTTGACGAACCCAGCATCGGCCTCCACCAACGCGACAACCGCCGCCTCATTAACTCCCTCAAGGAGCTCCGCGATCTCGGCAACAGCGTGATTGTGGTAGAGCACGACCGCGACATGATGCTCAGTTCCGACTATCTTGTCGACATCGGCCCCGGTGCCGGAGTTCATGGCGGCAAAGTCATCTTTCAGGGCAACCACAAACAACTCGTCTCGTCCAAGAAACATACGCTCACCCTCGACTATCTCAAACGCATCAAGGACATCCCCATCCCCCAGCGCCGCCCCATGCAGGACTGCGACCATATCGTCATCACCGGTGCCACCGGCAACAACCTCAAGGATGTAACTTTCTCCCTTCCCCTGCGACGCTTTGTATGCATAACCGGCGTTAGCGGCAGTGGGAAATCCAGCCTCATCAACGAAACACTCCACACCATACTCAACCGCCATTTCTTCCATGCCCTTAAAGAGCCCTTGCCCTATAAAAGCATTACAGGTATTGAGCATATCGACAAAGTCATTGAAATCGACCAGTCGCCCATCGGCCGCACTCCGCGCAGCAATCCCGCCACCTATGTTGGCGTCTTCGACGACATCCGCTCTCTCTTCACCCAGCTTCCCAGTGCCCGCATCCGTGGCTACAAACCCGGCCGCTTCTCTTTCAATGTGAGTGGAGGCCGCTGCGAACACTGCAAAGGAGCCGGAGTACGCACCATTGAGATGAACTTCCTTCCCGATGTGTATGTCAACTGCGAAGTGTGCAACGGCAAACGCTACAACCGCGAAACTCTGGAAATTCGCTACAAAGGCAAGAGCATTGCCGACGTGCTCGACATGACCATCAACGAAGCCGTCTCCTTCTTTGAATCTTACCCCAAAATCTACCGCAAGCTGAAAACCCTCCAAGAGGTAGGCCTTGGCTATATCACCCTGGGCCAGCAATCCACCACCCTCAGTGGAGGTGAAGCACAGCGCATCAAACTGGCAACCGAACTGGCCCGACCCGAAACCGGCAACACCCTCTACATCCTCGACGAACCTACCACCGGCCTCCATTTCGAGGACATCCGCGTACTGCTCGACGTGCTGCAACGCCTGGTCGACCGCGGCAACAGCATCCTGGTCATCGAACATAATATGGATGTCATCAAAGTGGCCGACTGGATTATCGACATGGGGCCCGAAGGAGGTCGCCGTGGAGGCCGCATCATGTTCGAAGGCACACCCGAGGACCTCGCCCTCCAAACCGACAACTACACCGGTCAGTTTCTGCGCGACGAATTGGAACAAACCCTCAAATCCTCGCAGTAGACTCCTACTCCCATGATACCCTACCTGCTATACCTCTTTGGCATCCCAGCCCTCGTCATGCTTCTGGCCCGACGTTGGACTTGGATAGACAAGGTAAGCCCCATGGCCATTCTCTATGTCATAGGCCTCTTGGTAGCCAACCTCACCCCCTGGATTCATAGCCCCGGCCTGCTCGAAACCAACAACCTCATTGGCAATATCTGTATTCCTCTGTCCATCCCCCTGATGCTCATCTCGTGCAGTCTCACCAACTGGTCGTCGGGCACAACCCTCAAAGCCTGTCTCAGCGGACTGCTGGCCATCATCGTTGTCACAGTGGCCGGATTCTTCCTTTTCCGTGGACATAGCTCCCCGCTCCAGTTTGCCCAAGTCTGCGCCGTCTCCATCGGCATCTACACCGGCGGCATACCCAACATGGGCGCCATTGCCCGGGGCGTGGGCATGGACAACGCCACCTATCTCTACATCACCTCCTACGACCTCATCGTCACCGGCCTCTACCTCGTCTTCGTCATCTGCTTTGGCAAACCCGTCTTCCGCCACCTTCTTCCCCCTCCTTCCAATCCCTCGTCCCATTCCCAACCCGGCCCCTCCTCCCAGCAGTCTGTCCCCACGCGTTCATCCCAACGCTTCCTCCCCATCCTCCTGGCTGTCATCATCGCTGTCGTGTCCTACCTAACCTCAACTCTCTTCCCCGACTCAATTTCCACCCCCATGCTCATCCTCATTCTCACAACCCTCTCCATTGCAGCCTCTTTCCTCCCCTTCGTCCGACGTGTCAATCAACATGCCGACAGCCAAAACCAGCAACCCCTCGCCTTCAACGTTGGCCTCTACTTCGTCTATCTCTTCTGCTTCTCCATAGCCAACGCCTGCGACATCAGCCAAATGGACCTCACCGGAAGCCTCAACATCCTTTGGTACATACTCTTTGTCATCTTCGGCTCCCTCATCCTCCAAATACTTTTTTCCCGCATACTCCACATCGACAGCGACACCACCCTGGTCACCTCCGTCACATTCATCAACTCCCCGCCTTTTGTCCCCTTGGTGGCAGCCCTGCTCAACAATAAAAACCTCATCGTAACCGGCATCACCATCGGCCTTCTGGGCTATCTCGTCGGCAACTATCTGGGTTTAGGACTATTCTTCATTCTGGCACCCTAACCTTTCTGCCATCCCCCCCAAAAAAGCCCAACAACTATTAACAGATATTAATTTCCCGCGCCGCGCTCTTTTTTGTTCCATCATGTCATTTTTTTTTCGTATTTTTGCCTTTTGGAAAGAAAATATTAATAAACAGTATATCACAATGAAAAATCTGAGAACCACACTATTATCACTTAGTGTTATTGTCGTTTCCCTTATGTTTGGCACCGCAAAAGCCGACAACATCGACCTCCAAACTGCAAAAGAGGTGGGTGCTTACTATTTTAGCGTAGCCACCGGGGCCAAAGCTCCCATCACCGCCGACAAGCTGAAACTTGTTGAGCAAATGGACAACCCCACACTTTGCATCCCTGCCCTCTATTCTTTCAATATCTCGGGAAATGGCTTCGTGATTGTTTCCGCCTCCAACTGTGTGGAGCCCGTCCTGGCCTATTCGCCCGTAGGCAGCCTTGACCCCGAAAACGTCAATCCCGCCTGCCGCGCCATGCTCAACAGCTATGTCGAAATCATCAGCGTGCTTCAGAACGAAGAGGCCGCCCAAACTGCCACCTACAAACAACGTTGGGACGAACTCCTCAACCACACTTTCACCTGCAACCCCGAAAGCAAAGCCATCCTAATCCAGACCAAATGGGGTCAAGATTATCCCTACAACACCTTCTGCCCTGTTATTCGCGACACCGTCTGCCCCACCGGCTGCGTTGCCACTGCCATGGCCTCCATCATCCGCTACTGGCAATACCCCCTCAAAGGCGCAGGCACCGCTGCCACCAGCTGGCGCAATCAAACTCTCCGCTACTATTTCACTCACGACTCCAATAAATTCATCTACGACAGCATGCCCCTCCGCCCCGCACGCTACAACTGTGAATGGAACATCCGCCGCGCCCTCGGCAAACTCATGTATGCCTGCGGTGTCACCGTCCGTATGGGTTGGGATATCGGCGGCAGCGGCACCCAAAGCACCTATGTGCCCAATGCCCTTACCACTTATTTCCGCTACTCCCCTGATGCAAAACACATAACCCGTGGTTCTTATACCGACGCTCAATGGGACAAAATGCTCCACTCTGAACTCGACGACAACCGCCGCCCCATTTACTACAGTGCTTTCGACCCCACAAGCTCCGGTGCTGATGCAGGTCACGCATTCGTCATTGCAGGCTCCTCCTCTTCCGACGAACACAAATACTACATCCGCTGGGGTTGGGACGGCAATAGCGACGGCTTCTTCACCCTCACCCCTGCAAGTCAAATCGAAAGAGCCGGTGGATACAAATTCTATGATAGACACGCTATGGTCTACAAAATCCATCCCAAAACCGAAGGCATAGAGGACAACACCTCCTACAGCATCGCTCCCTCTTACCCCAATCCCGCCACCGACTACATGATGATTCCCTCCGACCTCCCACTCAACGCCTACCTCACCATCTACAGCATGGACGGCAAAATCGTTGACCGTCACATCATCCCCGGCGGCGCTAAAGAGTATCGTCTCGACCTCCAAAACTACGCTCCCGGCATGTACGTCTACCGCCTCAACGGCAACGCCTATAAATTCACCGTACAATAATAACCGGTTTCACACCACATACAATATCCCCCCGATGTCAACAATCCGAATGTCGGGGGGCTATTTATTAAAAAACATCCATCCTCGCCACCCTGCCCGCTCCCAACTAACATTTCCTTTCGTGCATCACTACTAAAACAAAAAACAACCACACAATGAAAAAAGCCTTAACAATACTCATTCTCAGCCTCGTGTCTGCCACTTGCCTGCTGCAGGCACAGTCCATCTCGGCAGCCGACAGTGCCGTATTCAACAAACTACTGGCTTCCAACCAAAAATACCACTCTTTGAAAACCATTTTCCGCCACGAACTCATCAAAAAGAACACCTCCCAGATGCGCTTCGGCACCCTCTACTACAAGCAAGTTTCGCCCAACAAAAAAGGCGACATCGAAGCCCTCATCTCCATGCTTTACGACACCCCAAAAGGTGAATACTACATCATCAACAAAACCAATCTCTACAACGGCATCGATGGGCACAAACTCAATTTCAGCTACCGCTTTGTCCCCCTCATGAAACTACTGGGCAATGCCGTGGCCTGGGCCATGAACGGCGACATCTACAGCATCTGCAGCAACCTCCAAACCGACTACACCCTCACCTCCGACGCCAACCACCACATCGTTGCCCTCTCCGTGAAAAAAGGCAAAAACAAAGGCATCACCCGCATGCTTATGAAATACAGCAAGAAAACTGGCCTTATCGAATATCTCGAAATCGAGGAGAAACTCGGCATTACACACAAATACAGCATGGGTCTGGACAACAAAGGCACTTTCCACCAGCCCCAAATCAACACCACTATCAACGCCTCGGTTTTCACCCTCAACTAACCGAGTGCCCCAACCCCTTACATTAACGCCCTGCCTCAGCCATTCGCTTGCCGAGGCAGGGCATTTGTTTTTCCACCATTTTCCATCCTCATTCCCTCATTACTCCAGTTGGGAATCAGTTTCATCAACACTCCCGGCATTATTTGACAAGCCAATCAGTTTAACCAGCAAAAATCTGTCAAGCGATTTCAGGAAAACACACACCCATTCCATCCTCGCTTCCTCATAAGCACATAATAAGTTTCTATTAAGCTTTTGTCAACCTACCTGATATAGTTGTCTTGATTTAGTCGTGAGGTAATGCTGAGCAGCAAGTGAAGCCGTATCAATCCTAGAAGGAAAATGGGAAAAGAACTGATTGAAACGGGGCTGTGGGGCGTGGTTATTTGGGTTGTTGGTGGGTGCTGCGATGCGTATTGATGGGGTGGGGAAAAGCAAGGCGGGGTACGTTTTTTGGGGGGGCGTATCGGTTGGGCAACCGGTTCGGGGTGTTGCGAAAATAATTGCAAAAAAAAGTTTTTTTTGTTTGGAGAATCAAAAGAAAAATGTATATTTGCATTTGAAATCAATGTGCGATTGGCGAGTGTGTGGCGGTGTATTGTATTGAAGACCAAGAGGAAAAGAAAATAAGACCTAACAATAACAAATATAAAATA
>ONQD01000084.1:0-2777 GCA_900319865.1 uncultured Bacteroidales bacterium
CTGAAGGTGGCCGGACTGGTAAAGAAATATGACCTCTACCTCTTTGCCGACGAGGTGTATCGCGAGTTCTGCTACGATGGACACAAGCACTTCAGCGTCATGCAGCTCGAAGGACTTGAGCGCAATACCATTTTGTTCGACTCGGTCTCGAAGCGCTACAGCGCCTGCGGTGCCCGCGTGGGCTGCCTGGTTACCCGCAACAGCGAGGTTTATGCCATCGCCATGCGTTTGGCACAGGCCCGTCTCTCACCCCCAAGCTTTGGCCAGATTTTTGCCGAGGCCGCTGTGGACACACCGCAAGAGTATTTCGACAAGGTACAGGCCGAGTATGTGGCACGCCGCAACGTCATTGTCGAAGGTGTCAACAAGATTCCCGGCTGCTTCTGCCCCATGCCCAAAGGCGCATTCTACACCGTCATCGACCTGCCCATTGACGACAGCGACCGCTTCTGCCAGTGGCTGCTCACCGACTTCTCCTACAATGGTGCCACCGTCATGCTGGCCCCCGCCACGGGATTCTATGTCAACCCCGAACAAGGCCGCCATCAAGCACGCATCACCTACTGCCTCTGCATCGAAGACCTCAAGGCTGCCATGAAATGCCTCGAGGAGGCACTGAAAGTCTATCCCGGCCGCACACGCTAAACCCCGAGAGACACACACTCCATCTGACAACCCTCTGCATCACCATGCAGACAAATTTACTCAAGGCTCCCTGCCAACCACGCAGGGAGCCTTTATCTTTTATCCCAAATCGGTCATTAGGAAACCGAAAACTCCTACGGAGTATAATTTGAGAGGGGTATGACGTTGGCTATTAAGCGAGAGCTCCTACGGAGCACCTGCCCCACTCAATTTCCATAATACTTTGACGGTGCTGTTGTTATCTTTTGTTTTCTGTACCTAAAATAATAGCTAAACAATGGCAATACCATACTCAGGCGAGCTCCCCAAAACCGGAGCGCGCCTTTCTGTTTTTGCATCCACCCTGCAGACACGCATAATTGTTAAAATCCCCATCCGGGCAGCTACCGCATTACCTATTCTAACATATATAATAGTAAGTCAACAAATACATACACATTAATGATATAGCACAATTATCACACAAAAACATGCTATTCATTATCAAAAACCCATTATTCATTGATAAAAAAAACATAAAAAAAAGTAATCATATTAAAAAAATAAACTATCTTTGTAGTTGTTTTATGAAAGAATATTATTAAATATAGTACACTGAATATCACAATATTAAACATCATTTATTAATCAACAACTATCACTATGAAAAGACGAGTATTTAATTGGTTGCTCTGGACAGCGATTCTCGCTGCTCCGTGGGTAACACAGGCTCAGAATGCGCGGGACTATCGTCTGGACACAGGTGTTGACACATCGAAATGGGTCACCTTGTCCAGTTCCGCCACACATGTGACAGACATTGAAGGCGAGGACGACGAAGCCTCAAGTCTGATTAACATCGGGTTTTCCTTCGAGTTTGCAGGGGAAACGTACACTCAGTTCACTTGCAACTCGAACGGACGCATCCGTCTGGGTGCTGCAGGTTCCAACTATTGGATGCCTCCCTTCACCACATTGACAAATGTGCAGTACAACGACCTGCCCTTTGTCACTGCATTCGGTATGGACAACACCCTAGAAGGCTCGGACTCGTATGTCAAATACGAACTCACGGGCACTGCACCCAATCGTATTCTTGTTATAGAATACGCCACCCCCTCCGAATACGACTCGGAAGGTGACATTGTACACTACCAGATCCAGTTTATGGAAGACAGCAACAGGGTACGCCTGGTATACGGAACCACCGATGCCACCACCTATGGCGATTATCAGATAGGTATTGCCGCTGCTGCCAACGACTACATGATGATCAACCCCTCCTTACACACTTCGTTCAACTCTGGTACCTCAACGACCTTCAACGCCTGGCCTGGTACTGGTCGATACTATCAATTGACACCAAGCGATCCTCCTGCTTGCCCAAGCATAATCGACATCACGTTGAATATGGTGACCGCTGGCGGAGCAGTCCTCAGCTGGAATTATCTTCAGGGAGCCACCGGCACCCCCACTAGCTACGACATTGAGTATAACGCGGTGGGCAGTACCACAGCCCCCACAACAATCACCAGTAGCACCACTGATGTCACTCTATCCGGACTGGTGACCAACACTCAATACAAGGCCCGCATCCGTGCCAACTGCGGCACCGACGGCTACGGCGCATGGGATTCTATCACTTTCTCCACCGCCCCGCTGCCTTGCATGCTCGTCGACACCAGCACTGTTGCCGACACTATCATCTTCAGCAACAGCACATCTTCATACTCCGGCGTGCTGGTATACAACGGCTGGGGTAACACCATGTATCAAACAATCTACACTGCCGAAGAGCTGTCCGCTGCCGGAATCCAGGCAGGCGGCATTGCCGGAGTAGATTTCGGATTCACTTCCAACAGCAGCTATGCCAAGGAATTCTCCATCTTCATCGGACAAACCGATCTCAGTTCCTTCGCCACAAACACCAGTTATGTCGACCCCAACACGCTGCAGCAGGTCTACGGCCCCACAGCACATCCCTTGAGCACCTCTGGCTGGCAGCACTACGACTTCAGTCAACCCTTTATATGGGATGGCACAAGCAATATCATCGTCTGCACCTTCATGAATCAGCCCACTGGCACCAGCCAGTCCTCCAGCGGCTTCTCCGGATACTATACTGCCGCCCACACCGGTGCCAGCCTCTATCG
>ONQD01000084.1:2826-4283 GCA_900319865.1 uncultured Bacteroidales bacterium
TCTGGCCAACTATGCCACCTCCAGCGGTGGAGGTCTGACTGCCAACCGGGCTAGCATCCATTTCTATATGTATGGCTGCTCACAGAATTACACCTGTACTGCTCCCAGACCTCACATCGACAGCGTTTCCTCCACCGAGATAAACATCTCGTGGATACCTGGTTATAATGAGAACGTATGGGAAGTTGAATACCGCGAACACGGCACCTCAACCTGGAATACCGCAGCATCCTCCACTTCCAACACTTTTGCCACAATCACCAGCTTGACTCCTGCCACTTACTACGACATCCGTGTCATGACCATCTGCGGAACCGACACCTTTGCCGCCATGCTGACCACTGCCACAGGGTGCAGCCCCATCCCTCACGACGACCTGCCTTTCACCTATGGCTTTGAAGATCTCACCACCACTGGTTCGAATTCGCCCCTCAGCCTTTGTTGGAACCGTGGCTACCTGAGCAGCGGTAACTACTCAAGCAGCAACTATCCCTATGCAAGCACGACGAACCATACAGGCAGCCGCTCGCTGTACTTCTACGGCTACTCCACCAGTTCCAGCAGCTGGCTCTGCCTGCCTGAATTCGAAGACAGCATCAACACCCTCCAGCTCGCTTTCTGGGCCAAAAAGTCCAGCACCTCATACTCTGGACAGATAAAAGTGGGTGTGATGACCGACCCGGCAGACATTACCACCTATCAAAATGTCTTTACCGTAAGCACTGACGGCACCACCAACTGGAACCTGTTCGAACTGCCTTTGACCCCAGCCCCCGGCTCTGGTTATATCACCATCTTGGTAGAGGCCGGTAGTTCTTCCTCCAATTATATATATGTTGACGACATTACGGTTACCGAGGCTCCCCCCTGCCCCCATGTGGCCAATCTGCATGTCGACAGCCTCGGCATGGACTATGCCAGCATCAGTTGGACCGAGATGGGCACCGCCACTACCTGGGTGGTTGAATACGACACTACCGACTTTGTCCCTGGCAGCGGTTCCGCCACTTTCACCGAGGTTGCCAACGACTCTACAATAATCCTCTACAATCTCGACCCCGCAACAACATACTATGCATACGTCCGTGCTAACTGCGCTGGCGACACCAGCACCTACATGGGCATCTCCTTCACCACCCTTGCCAGCCTGCCCGCCACCATTCCTTACTCCTGCGACTTCGAGGGCAGTGGCTCCAACGGTTGGGACTTTGTTAACGGAGAGCAAGTCAATCAATGGCATGTTGGCTCTGCCGTCAACAACGGTGGTAGCCGCAGTCTGTACATCTCCAACGACGGCGGAATTACCAACAACTATAGCATTACCGACATTTCTTACTCATTCGCCGTCCGCACCTTCACCTTTACCGATACAGGTGCGTATGCTTACAGTTTCGACTGGAGAGCCCAGGGCGAAAGCAGCTACGACTTTATCCGGACCGCCCTCGTCCCCGCCAGCA
>ONQD01000005.1 GCA_900319865.1 uncultured Bacteroidales bacterium
AATGACATAAAAGATACAACAATGGATGTTCAATCTTGGCTAACTGACATAGAAAAAGGGACCACAATAGGTAATCCACGAATCTATATTGAAAATACCAGACAAGTGATTTCCATTGTGAAAAATATTTATGATAATCAATTGTAAAATAGACAATAATATGAAAAAAATCTTCTTTATCATTTTGTTATCTCTTCTGAGTCAAAAAGTATTTGCTTATGACTTCTGCATCTCGTCAGGTGGTTATTATCTATATTATGATTATAATTCTAATGGGTATAGTGTAACACTAGTAGATGGCTCTAGCTTACCAGCCAACCTGGCTATTCCTAATCGAATTTATCATAATGGTAGTTATTATTGGGTGACAGCTATTAGACAGAATGCGTTTTCAGGTGAAACTGGTATATCTACGTTGACAATTCCCAGTTCAGTCTTATCTATTGGAAATTCTGCATTCGCTGGTTGCAGTGGACTGACATCCATATCAGTGGATCCCAGTAACACTGTTTATGATAGTAGGAACAATTGTAATGCCATTATTGAGACTGCTACCAATACATTGATTTGTGGTTGCCAAAACACTATTATACCCAATTCCGTCACCTCTATAGGGAGTTTCGCGTTCAAAGGTTGCACTGGTCTGACTACGGTTACCATACCTAGTTCAGTGACAAGCATTGGCTCTAATGCTTTCTGGGGATGTACTAGTCTTACGACAGTGAATTATAATGCGATTAATTGTTTTTCTGCAGGCTCTCCTTCGTCCCCAACACTAGGAGCAGTATTTAGTGGATGTACAAATTTATATACTATTATTTTTGGTAGTAGTGTTACCAGAATACCTCCATATTTATGTTATGGTCTAAGTGGGTTGTCGTCTGTATCATTACCAAACTCATTATCAATAATTGGGGCTTCGGCATTCTATGATTGTAGTGGATTGACATCTATTTCAATACCCAATTCAGTGGATAGTATCGGTGCTTCAGCCTTTCAAGGCTGTAGTGGGCTAATAACATTGAATTATAATGCTATTAGTTGCTCTTATGCAGGAACATCATCTTCAAATAGGGCTTTTTCTGGTTGTACAAGTATTACTTCTTTGAACTTTGGTAATAGCGTGACAACGATTCCTCCGTATTTATGCTACGGATTCAACGGATTGACATCTTTGACTATACCAAATTCGGTTACAAGCATTGGTAATTCTGCTTTCAGTGGTTGTACAGGGCTGACATCAATCATAATACCTTCTTTGGTAACGAGCATTGGTAATTCTGTTTTTAGCGGTTGCACAGGATTGACATCTCTGACTATACCAAATTCGGTTACAAGCATTGGCAATTCTGCTTTCAGTGGTTGCACAGGATTGACATCTCTGACTATACCAAATTCGGTTACAAGCATTGGCAATTCTGCTTTCAGTGGTTGTACAGGATTGACATCGATTACAATACCTCCTTTGGTTACAAGCATCGGTAATTCTGCTTTTAGCGGTTGTACAGGATTAAGATTAGTAGAGTTTAATGCTGATAGCTGCTTATTTATGGCGAGTTCTCCCTCTGGGAGCAGTTCAACCTCATGGTATGTTTTCTACAACACAGATATTAGGACAATCGGTATTGGTGGCAATGTGAAGAATATCCCCCCTTACGCTTTCTATGGGTGTAATCATATGTCGTCTATAACAATCCCTGATTCAGTAAGAAATATTGGAGTTCAAGCATTTTCTGGGTGTTCATCGTTAGATACTGTTAATTTATTTCCCTCCGTACCGCCGTCTGTAGGTAGCAACACTTTTTCTTCTTCAGTAGACCGTTTCAATGTTCGTTGTGATGCTTATACGGCTTACTATAGTTCAACGCAGTGGCTTACATACAGAAGTCGTTTGAGGAGCCACCTTTATCCGAATATTGAAGTGACCGTTTCTTCCAGTAATCTCACACATGGTACAGCGGTGAAAGTTGTGCAGGGTGGTCGTTATGTTTCTTGTGATTCTATATGTATAATCAGTGCAACAGGTAATTATGGCTACCATTTTGATCACTGGAGCAATGGGAGAATATCGAATCCGGATACATTGCATCTTACAGGCGACAGTAATGTTGTAGCTTACTTCGCACCGAATCAATATGCAGTTTGTGGAGTGCCAAATTATCCAGATAGAGGGTATGTGCTGGGAAATGACACTGTAGATTACCTTGACACTGTTTTATTAACCGCGATGGCAAATCATGGCTATATGTTTGACCATTGGAGCGATGGCGCATACGAAAATCCTCATTCAGTTGTAGCCAATGGTAACAGAACTATCACTGCATTTTTTGTGCCGGCTCAGTTCACATTGTCTGTAATCTCATCTGATTTGAATATGGGTACGGTGTCTGGTGGTGGAAACTACGACTATCAGAGCAATAGAATAATTCGAGCAATAGCTAATAATGGATATCATTTTACGTATTGGAATGATGGTGATGCCAATAATAACCGTACAATTACTTTGACACAAGATACCACGTTTACCGCATACTTTGCTCCCAATCAGTATACATTGACATTGCAAAGTGCAGATGAATCACTTGGTATAGTGACGGGTGGTGGGGAGTATGCCTATCATGACACCGTTACAATATCTGCCACAGCAACAGCACCACATTATCATTTTGACCGTTGGAGTGACAATAACACAGAAAATCCAAGGCAATATGTCATAACAGGGAATACCACATTGACAGCATATTTTGCATTAGATGTACATTCTGTGGTGGTTCAGGTGGACGATTTGGCTCATGGTACAGTTTCAGGTGGTGGTAATTATGCTTATGGTTCTGCTGCCACAATAACAGCAGAAACACCTTTTAGTGGATGGGTGTTCTCACATTGGAGTGATGGTGCCACATACAACCCATATACTTTCGCAGTTTTGCAAGATACGGTAATGACAGCCTATTTTGTTCGTGAAGGGTCACAGAATGGTGTGGATGGTGTGGACACAATGTCGGCCAAAATATACGTCAACAACGGTCAGATTGTGGTGGAGGGTGCAGAGGGCAATCCCGTGTATCTCTACGATGTGGTCGGGCGGCTGCTGGCCACCAAACGTGAGACAGCGCAGGAGGTGCTGCTCGATGTGCCTGCCTCGGGTGCTTACCTTGTCAAGATAGGCAACGCTCCCGCACGGCGCGTTGTTGTGCGACGGTAAGTATTGGTTTTTACGAATGTGTTATCGTGTAGATGAGTAGTTATTACTCATATTTCCACACGATAACACATTTCTATTTTCTATTACTTTTGGTGGACTCTATTTATTTGTTTTCATTGTCGCGTCCCTTCTGGACGCAGTCATCTTGTTGCTGACAATCACCGCACTGCGCCTTACGGCTTGTATGGTGTTATGAAGGGCCTCACTTTTAAGAGGTGATAAGTTCCAATAAGAAACGCACCTTTTTTGAGAGAAAGACAAGGCTGGTTAAAGATTATTTTACAGCAAAGGAAGAGGGAAAAAATCCCTCTCCCCTTGCACGGATGGAAAAAAGTTGGTATCTTTGCAAACATTGAACAGCAGTTGGGTTTAGCGGCTTGCGTGCCGCAATACCCAATAGCACAACGCAATAACAAAAGAATTATAAACAATAAAAACATCCACACTATGGCAGTTACCTCTATGCTCCGCGTTCGCATGAGCGCAAAAGACGCCCACTACGGCGGCAATCTCGTCGATGGCGCACACATGGTTCACCTCTTTGGCGACGTGGCTACTGAATTACTTATCAAACAAGACGGCGACGAAGGTCTCTTCTGCGCATACGACATGGTCGAATTCAAGGCTCCTGTCTACGCCGGCGACTATATCGAAGCCTATGGCGAAATCACCCATGTGGGCAATACCTCCCGCAAGATGAAATTCGAAGCCTACAAGGTTATCCGCACCCTCCCCGAAATCAGCGCAAGCGCTGCCGAAGTACTCGAGGAACGCATCCTTGTTTGCCGCGCCACCGGTACCTGCGTCACCCCAAAAGAGTGCCAGCGTTACAACAAATAATCTCGCCCGCAGAGATTTTCCAAAGTACACGGTGTACATTACATTTTATCAACATAAAGCCCCCGCACCGTTGGGGGCTTTTTTTAGACACACTCCGTTTCCATTAATATCTGTCAACGATGAATTTGAAGAAGTTTGGCATCCTGCCCAAAATTTTGGTAGCCATAGCCCTTGGTATCCTTTGCTCGTTCTTTTTCCCCGGATGGGCTGTACGCGTATTTCTCACCTTCAACTCCATATTCGGCAACTTCCTGGGGATGTTCATCCCCCTGCTGATTATTGGATTGGTGGCTCCCGGCATCTCTGACCTGGGCAACGGAGCGGGCAAACTGCTCCTCATCACGGTTGCTTTGGCCTACGGCTCCACCGTACTGTCGGGCATTTTCTCCTACTTCTCCTGTTATTTCACCTATCCCTACATTCTTGGTGACGGCCTCTCGTCGTTGGGCAATATGGACATGAGCAACCGCCTCACGCCTTATTTCACCATCGAGATGCCGCCATTCATCTCGGTCACCACAGCATTGGTGCTGGCTTTTATCCTCGGACTAACAGCCAGTTCCACCCCAGGGGTATTTATGAAAGGTTTCCTGACAGATTTCCGCGACATCGTAACACGCGTCATCACCCGCGTCATCATCCCCTGTCTCCCTATCTACATTTTCGGCATCTTCCTGCAAATGGGGGCCGAAGGCCATGTGGGTGCCGTTCTGGGCGCATTCCTCAAGATTGTGGGATTCATCTTCCTGCTCCACGTCACCGAGCTGCTCTTCCTCTTCCTCATTGCTGGTCTGGTAACCAAGAAGAACCCCTTCCGTTCGCTCGTCACCATGCTCCCGGCATACGTCACAGCTTTGGGCACTTCCTCGTCGGCCGCCACTATTCCCGTCACACTCCAACAGGCTATTAAAAACGGTGTGCGGAGCGAAACAGCTAGCTTCACCGTACCCCTCTGTGCCACTATCCACATGCCTTGCAGCATCCTTAAAATCACTGCCGTAGCCTATGCCATCTCACTCAGCATGGGCCTTCCCTGCGATTTCGGCACCTACGTTGGGTTCATCATGATGCTCGGCATTACTATGGTAGCCGCACCCGGTGTGCCTGGCGGTGCCATCATGGCTGCACTTGGTCTGTTGGGCAGTATGCTCGGTTTCGATGCCAACATGCAAGGCCTTATGATTGCCATATACATTGCTATGGACAGCTTCGGAACAGCAGGCAACGTCACTGGCGATGGTGCCATTGCCCTCATTGTCGACCACATCAGAGGCAAAAAGCAATAGTTTTTTCCCACTAATAGAATCCCTCCCCAACAACCTCCCTGCTGGGGAGAGGGGTCGTGTATCTACACCATCAGGTGGAAGGCTCTATCCCGTTCCACAAAAACAAACATGGGGTGACGGCTTGCAACCATCACCCCATATTCAAAAACAAAGATTAGTTTAGTATTCCACCTTGGGCTCCATCTCTTTTGCCTGAGCCACCATCTTCTCAATCTCTTTGACTGAGGGGACCCGGTTGACCAAGTTTTTCTGGGCATTCACCTCCTCCATCTTGGCTTGGAGGTTGGCGGGCACACGGTGGCGGAATTCCTTGATGGTGTCCACTCCTGCCGCTTCGAGCAATTCGGCAAACTGGCCGGCAACACCATTGATGCGGAACAGGTCGGCGTGGTTGGTCCAACGCAATATCAACTTCTCGCTGATTCCTGTGGCCTCGGCCATCTTGCGGCGGCCGGCACGGGTGGCACATTTCTCTAGCAAATCGTCGGTGGTCTTCACACCGGCTTCATTCAGCTTGGCGGCATAAACATCGCCAATACCTTCAATGTCGATAATCTTGTAAGCCATAATGATTTTTTTAAGGTTTTCTTCTATAACGGGCTATCGTCCTTTTTATTGTACATAACTCCAGAAACACATAAAAATAACTACAACCGAATGCAATTTTATCATCGAATAAACGTTATATCAAAAAACAAGGCATAAAATAGCAGCATGATATGGACTTTCCTATTTTATATTTTACAATCTTCTGCATCGATAATGTAGCGCGATTTCTTGGGCAATCGCCAAAAGATGTCTATCACTCAATGCAAGATGCCGATATTATTAATGGATACATTGTCCCCTGCTATAATGTGTTGCATTCTTTCTCAAAGGAGTATATTGTAAACGACCTGGTCTCTCTGATGCAAAAGAAAGGGCTGCTCACATGATTCTATACCATACTTCTAATATACGAATAGAACATCCTGATGTCAGACATTCAAGACAGTATCTTGATTTTGGTGTTGGCTTTTACACCACACTTCTATTGAAACAGGCTATAGACTACGGAGAAAGATTTCTTCGTAGAGGAGAAGCCGCAATTCTGAATACCTATGAATTGGATGAACAATTGAACATGTTCACACATCATGTGTTCTCATCCTACGATGAGGATTGGCTCGATTTCGTTTCCTCTTGCCGAAAAGGACAGCCTCATACAACCTTCGATATCATTGAAGGGGGTATTGCCGACGACCAAGTGTTTAATACTATCGACCTCTACTTTTCTGGCATATACACTAAAGAACAAGCCCTCGCTCAATTGCGTTATAAGAAACCCAATCATCAAATCTGCATCACTTCGCAGGAAATACTAGATAAACACCTGCATTTCGTCAAATCGGAAAACCTATAATTTATGGAAGCCAACCCTGCCATACTGCAAATGAAATATGCCCGAATCGTAAAGTCCTTTGCCGAAAAAGCATGCCTTTCTTTCGAGGATGCTTTAGCCAAATTCTACGATTCTAAAACATTCGACCTAATTAGTCATGGCATTGCTGATATGCATTGTATGAGTGACGAGTACTTATGTGACGAATTATTAATCGAATATGGCTATCTTCAACCAGTATAGTTCAGAAGAAAAGGAAAAGTCAGAACCCAGAAACGATGAACTCCGCCTATAAGAAACTATTCTGTTTCCGCAAACCGATTTGGACTCATTCCTAGTCCAACACTACCTTTACCGTTTTTGGCACATCTCCAAATACTGCTCCGCAAGTTCTCGGGTAGCATCGTCTGGCTCGTGGTCAAGCACATACTTCAGTTCCTCCTCTGCCTCGCCTACGCGGTCAAGATTAAGGTAGTAAGCAGCGCGGTTTACGTATGCCAACAAGAAGTCGGGGTCTATCTCGATGGCCTTCCCTATATCAGCCATCGCCTGCTCATGACGACCCAACATACCGTAGGCGCTGCCCCGGCTGCAATAAGCCTGCGCGTAGTCGGGATTCAGCTCTATCGCCTTTGTGAAATCGGGTATCGCCTGCTCATACTGTCCCTGCTTATAGCGCAGATAACCGCGATTGTTATATGCCTCCGCCTGTTTGGGACATAGCCGTATCGCCTGCTCAAAGTCCGCCAACGCCCGCTCCATATCGCCCAATGCATCGTAAGCAATACCGCGGTTCAGATACACGATGCCGTCACGCGGATTCAACGCCAACGACTCGCTGAAAAGCTCCACCTGCCTCTCCGGATGCTCATCATCCCAATAAGCCAAGTAAAACAGATTCTCCGCCTCTTCCTCAGCCCGTCTCTTTTCCCCATACCTCACTCCCCGCGCCTCAAACCGCAGCGACCTGATAGTGACAACCCACCTCCTCGGCGTCCGATGTCTTTTCCGATTACGCATCATTATGTAAACCTACATTTATATAAATCACCATGTACATTTATCAGCACATTACATACTAGCCAACAACATATTAAATCGCAACCGCATCCCGTATTACATCATAGAAATGCCGTCCTAAGCATCTACCAACACTAAACTATACAAACCATGTAACAGCGGCATCAGCGATGAGCGTCTTTTGATTTCAAAAAGAATTTCGTTGGACACACACAACATGTATTTGCCTGCACGGAACGCTTGCCAAATGTCATTGTTGTACGACCCTGGCATGATGACATTGACAAGACAATTTGTATCGAGAACTATTTTCATTTGTTGTACGGTGTTCTCTCGTGCTGGTTCGACCAATCATCCAATGTCTGTTGAGTAATATTGTTCTCCTTTTGGAATTGCAGCAACAGACGGTCGGTCTTCTGCCGATAGAACTGGAGCAGAATATCTTGCAATTCATTCTGCTCTTGTTCCGTGTCGATATACGACATGAGTCTCAAGATGTTCAACTGTGCAGGATTTAATTGCGTTGCCCCTGTTGCTTCCATAATTGCGTAAGTGTTTATGTGTTCAACTTTTTATTATTATAACGAAACTGAATCTGTTTTATTGCGCAAGCGACCGATTTCTTTGGCTGCTATAAAGTAACAGCGATACTATTATAGCGGGTTCTATTAATTTGCTAGTGTGTCGCGTCCCTATCGGGACGCATTAGTCAGGTACTGATAATCACTACACTGCGCCTTCGGCTTGTACGGAGTTATTCCTATCTCACCCCTTCGGGGGGATTTAGAGAAGTCCCCTTATTCCTTCTCTAAGTAATCGAATATTACAATGACTCATGATTCTTCTTTGAATTCGAAAATCCCCGAAGATATAATCGTCTAGACCTATTGCAGCATTACATCGGTGCTTAAAAAAACGTTTCGGGGTAATGCCACACCATCTATCATCATTGGTGGATTGTTAACCGGCTATATATTTCTGTATAGCCGTAATGTCCATCCTCTTCGTCGTAATTTTCAACAAACCCATCCTTATTAACAAGCAGAGGAATCGGCATTGCCTTGGTTTTTCTGTAATCTTTCAGTAGGCCACGCATAGTCTTGTTGGCATCTCTTTTAATCAAGAAAGGAATGGACAGATCCAGATTGATAACCAATCGGTTCTCTGATTTTAAATCAACGACTGCTTCCTCTTTGCCATAATGAATGATTACAATTCCGACGTTGTTTCTCTCCAGTTCTTCAAGATATGGCTTTATATTCGTCTCAAGCATGCTTTTACTTGCCTCACAATAATCAGCCCAAATATAAATCAATGTATTATCATGACTCTCTATCACCTGAATAAGGTTTGTTCTGTCAGAATCTTTTAATGCTGTCTTTTGACCAGAACAAGAAACCAATCCGACTAATGCTAACAGAAAGACTATTCTATGTTTCCTATCGTTATATTTAAAATTATTTCACCATCATAAACTCCAATCCCTCGAAATTATTGCTCTCCCGCCAAACAAAAGCCACCACCCATTCAGCGGCGGAATTATCTGCATCAAGTTCTTTTACAAACTCCTTACTATGTTCAGAAACTCTGCGAGCGTCCGCACGTCAACCTTTGGGAAGTCATAATGCTGGAGTTCACTGAAGTGGCGGTCGTTGCTGACAATATAGGTGGCACCAGCCGTAATGGCGCAATCTACAAACTTGTTATCATCAGGGTCAGCCGTGATGAGATTGAAACGATAGGCAGGTGTGAGCCGTTCGACATTCGGAGCATTGGTGATGGCCTCAATAACAAGCGATGTAAATTCCCGGTCTTCGGTCATACGCATTAGAATCTCTTCGTATTCAAGTAGTATCTCAGTGCTTACACACAATGTATAACGTCCCTGACGGAAGGCTTGCCAGATGTCATGACCGAACGATTCTGGCACAAGGATGGGGATAAGGCAGTTAGTGTCGAGGACTATCTTCATCAGTGGCACTATTTATATGTTGTGCGGAAATGCCCCTCGGCCATAGCATCTAGCGTCTCCTGCGTCCAACCTTTCTCCTCACTGATTTCAGCAGCCCGCTTCTCCACCTTTTTGAAGTAGTAGTCTGCCAAAACCTGCTTCACCTCCTCAAGTTCCTGCTCAGATTCCATTTTCGAGAACAGATTGAGAAGATAAAGTTGGATGGGGTTGAATACAGTCGTCCCTGTTCCTGTTGCTTCCATATTGCGTGATTGTTTATGTGTTCAACATTTTACTATTATAACGGAACTAAAGCTGTTTTATTGTGCAAGCGGCAGATTTCTTTGGCTGCCTCAATACCGTCCAACCCCATCGATTACTTTAAACTTGACAAGATAGTCCTTCAAATGTCTCTACTTGCACTATTTCCTTCTCATGCTTCTAGTTCGCGTAGCAGGTCTGTCAGAATATACTCGTCACTTTGTAGCTGGAGTCCGCTGTCGGGATTGATAAGCAGGGCGTAGGTATGTGAATTGTAAAGGATATCTAGAGCTCGCTCAATGTCGATGCCGAGGCGGTCAGTAAGCAAAGCAACTATTCGACCTTCTTTGCGCCAAAGGACTTGGTCTCTCATTGTTGAGCCTCTTCGCGTGCTTCCCAGTTCTTAAGAGCCTCCTGCACATTCCACACCACGCCGTCAATGCTCTCTGCATGCAGCGTGTCGTAGCAATCTATCAGCAAACGACGCACCAGACCATGTTGCCTAAGTCGATTGTGCAACTCGGTAGCCGTAATACCCATACGCTGCGCCGTAGCCCCAATAGCCAGCGTGACAAATTGAGTTTGCTGTATAGACATTGTTGACATATCTTTAGTTTGCCATCATTTTTAATCTCCTTTTTTTAACGCTAATACTCCGGAAATATTGCCTTCCCTACAAACAGAGAAACGACTATAGATTTAATACTGCCCAGCTTGTATTAGACTTTGCATATTACAAATCTTAACAATTTCTGCGACAAAGCAAAGTAACGCCATGACTATGATTAACCTCGACTATGGGTTAAATCTTTAGTCAATTCATCTTGAATATCATCTTGAATATCATGAAGTTTCTGTTTTATAGCCTTATTTTCAGTGCTATTATCATAGAGTTCTACCTTGTTTCTTCGAGCCCACTCTTCCATAACAACTTTCTTAATGTCATAACATATCATTTTTTCATAAGTATGAACTCCTGAGAATGGTAACTTTTGAGCACCTGACGACCATATTTGATTCCTACTTGATAGTGTTCGCATATTCCAATTATCCTCCATCGGCATTGACTCATTATGAAGGTTCAGAACAAAACAGCCTTTCTGTTTAACAAGATTTGGATTGGTCAAGTCTAATTGTTGTCCCGATAACGTGACAACACCTGGTGCTTTTTGCTGATACTCAATAAATGAAAGGCTAAAACCACTTATATCTTTCCACTTTATAAACCTATCCATGTCATACAGAATGGAAGCATTTACTGGAGTGTTTGGATTCTCTTGCCGAAATTCATTCAACATCAGTTTACCACTAACCATTCCTCGCTGATATATCTGTTGCACAGAAGCCGCCACTTCCGTTTCAACACTCAAGTCAATGACATATAATGACACATAGTCGTCTATTTTATTACTACTTGAAGCCATGTTCATCCCATCTTCTGCAAAAGACAGTGCTATATTGATGTCTGTAGAGAAATCCAGCATCGGAGTGGGTAAGCCTTGATGCTGCATTAACGCCATACATGATATATCATTGATTGGAATATTCTGTTTGTTGAAGTAATTTTTTACGTCAGAGTCACTCTTTACACGATACAGTAGTTGGCTGATATATTCGTTTTGGCTGACGTTAATCTTTATATTTTGGTAAAAACGTTGAATTGAAGTAAGCATTGTATATTTTGCTTCATTCACCCCCCGGTATCTATTATTATCATTACCACTAATATTACTTACTATTGTATTCAACTCTTCTATCGAATCAACCGTTACCCGATTAAAAACATCTGATTTTTCTTCTAGTGTATTATACATAATATATTATGGTTTAAATATTTTTAAATATTGGTGTTATTTATTTTATTGTTCTCTTACTACCATAGAATATAACCTGATTTACGATGCAAATATACGAATATTTTCGGATATAACCGAAAAAGTTGCATTCTTGCTCCCGTTTATCGGGATATAACCCGATAAATCGCATAAGGAATGAAAGGGTATCATTCTTGTTTTTTTGCCTTTTGAAAGTTTTTTCTTTGTATATTGAAAATCAGTTGTATATTTGCAAATAGAGGTGATATGGAAAGGTATTGGTAAATGCATTGTGAATTAGATATTTACTTTACATATATTTTACCTTTATTTTACCTATACTTTAGTTATTATTTATCTAAGCTAAACAAAAAGTAATCGAAAGATGGCAGAAAGTAAGAATAAAAATATGGGATTTCATGGACGAATAAGGGGTTTGGGGGTGACGTTCTATCAGCGCGGGGGGAGGACGTATGCCCGCGTCAGCACACGCTCGTCGTCGAACAAACAGTCGCTCGGGCAGTTCAAGGTGCGCGAGAGGATGCGGCACAGCATCGCCTTGTGGAAGAGTTTTTATACTCCGTATGAACCCTTGATGGAGACAACGGGAACCACGACGGCCTACAACGCCTTCCTGCGGGCGAACTCGGCGTTGCAGACGGTTTACCTGACCAAGCAGCAGGCACGGCAGGGAGCGGCGCTGCTGATGCCGGGGATGGTGGTGTCGGAGGGGCGGCTGCCAAAGGTGGAGTATGACTTTGCCCAGCTGGCGGGCGGCGAGCGGGTGGTACTGACCAACCTGCTGACCGGCATTGACGAGGCCGGGACGCAGGAGCTGACTATCGGCTGCAATGATGATTTGTACAAGCTGCTTTGCACCAACCACCGCAACCCGCAACTGATGCCCGGCGACAGTGTGCGGTTCTACCGCTTTGAACAGATGCTGCATAACGACTGCCCGACGGTGAAGATGACCTGCTGCGAGATGACGCTGGACAGCGATCCACGGCAAATCCCAGGATTGAGGGGGTGGCAGTTCCTCTCGCACGAGGGGCGGCTGGCCATAGGCGACGCCGACAACGAGAGCACGGGCTGGGCTGTAGTGCTTTTCGGTGAGAAGGAGCAGAGCGCATCGACACAGCAGGTGCTCACCACCAGCCAGCTGTATAGGCTCTACATCACCGACGAGGCGTTGGCCGATGCCGCCGAAAGCTACGGCAACGTGGAGAAACCCGGTCTGTTGACCCCTGACATCCCCGAGCGTCGACATGAATAGTCCACTATTAAGAAATAATTTTGTATATTTGCAATAGCAGTACGTCTTTACGTTTAAGCGTAATTCGTTAAAATATAAATGACTAAATGGTAATTGTATCTATAATGAATATGTAAATTCCGTTATCATACTCCCGATATTATTAAGAAAATCGGGAATACACTCCCAAATTTCTAAGGTTATTATGTACAAAAGATTATTTGATATTGAGAACAAGTTGGACGAAGGAATGTTCCTGTTTGGTGCACGCCAGACAGGGAAATCCACCCTTTTGAAAGAACGGTTCAAGGGGGCTATATACTACGATTTACTCAATCCGAGTGTGAGAAGAGCCTTTAAGAGAAATCCGAACTTGCTTTGGGAGGCTCTTCAAGACAAGCCGGCGGGGACGCTTGTGATAGTGGATGAAATACAAAAAGTGCCGGAACTGCTGGATGTAGTGCATTCCCTCATGGTAGAGAAAGGCCTGTTCTTCATTCTCAGTGGTTCCAGTTCAAGAAAGCTTAAACGTTCTGGAGCCAACACACTTGGGGGGCGCGCAATACCGGAGACACTCTATCCGCTTGTATGGCCAGAGGTTACTGATTTCCAGATAGACCGTGCAGTACAAAACGGTATGATTCCACGGCATTACATGGTGGAGGATGCCACAAAACGCTTGTCTGGTTACGTGAAAGTGTATCTTGATGAAGAAATACGCGAAGAAGGGGAGGTAAGAGAACTGGATGCGTTTGAGCGGTTTATGGAAGTTGCTGCCATCTGCGATGGGGAAATGCTGAATTACGCTAACATAGCCTCCGACTGTGGCGTATCGGCCAAGACTGTCAAGTCATATTTTCAGATTCTGTATGATACGCTTATTGGATATGAGATACCGGCATTCAGGAAAGAAATCAAGCGGAAGGTTGTCCAGGCAGCGCGATTCTATTATTTCGATGTCGGGCTTGCCAACTACCTTATGGGACGCCACAACCTGAAGCGGGGTACCGATGACTATGGACATGCATTTGAACACTATGTGATTCAAGAAATCATAGCATACAAAGGGTATAACGATAAGCGGGACATCATATCCTATTGGCACACCTACGACAAAAAGGAGGTGGACATCGTTATCGGTGATGCCAAAGTGGCCATCGAAATCAAATCCACGGAGCATGTGGAGACCAAGCACAAGAAGGGTCTGAAAGCTTTTAGCGAAGAGCATCCTGATTGCCGATTGGTTCTTGTGTCACTCGACCCCATTACCCGCAAGTCAGGAGACATAGAACTCATCTATGTGCTGGACTTCCTGAGGATGCTTTGGGGTGGTGAGATATTCTGATAGGGCATTAAACCCCGAAGTACTATTTCGGATATTCGCTGAAAATCCGAAGTGGCACTTCCGCTTTTCTTCACTTTTTATTGCTCCCTCATGTGTACAGACGAGATGTTGCACATGGTGAGTTCTAATTATTCGTTTGAGAGCGCGTATCTTCAGGACGCTGGGTATTAGGGGATTCAGAGTCCCCAAACTGCGAGTGGTGGCGGATCTAAGGAGCGGCAGGGCTGTAGTCCGCCACCACCTAAGCATACCCAGCCTTACGGCCACCCTTTTGAAAAGGGGAAGGATGGCTGAGGCGGTTGGATATTGCAATAAGAAAAGGGTGACTGTCACTGCTTGACAATCCGGCAAGTGACAAAACCGCTCTGCAGCTTGATACGCAGCAAATAGTTACCTGTCGGCATGTGCGAAAGGTCGAAGTGGTTGGTGTCGGAGAAAGTCGCCACTACGCGGCCTGCATTGTCAATCACGTCCACGCTGAGTAATCCGTCGGCATTAATGGTGAAACGCCCGTTGGTGGGGTTGGGGTAGACGGTGATGGGATTGGGCGATGCGGGGGAGAGAATGGACTGGGTGCCACCGTTGCCGAGCTTGAGAACCAGCACTACGGTACTGTCGCAGCCTTGGACGGTGGAGAAGTGTTGGATGTAGGTGCCCGAGAGGTGGTAGGTGGAGTCGTTCCATGTGTATGAGTTGGCGGATGTGGAGTCGCAGACGGTGTCGAGAACCGAGTAATGAACCACGAGGTGATAGTGCATAGTGGAGTCGCAACCGTATGCGGTGGTCAGTTGTTCGGTTAGGTCGGTCGAGACAGTGTAAAAGGCATTGTTCCACCACAGGGAGTCGCAGGCTGAAATGGTTTCGTCGGCGGTGTAGGAGGGATGAACCGTTAGGTGGAGGGATATGACTGAGTCGCAGCCGTGGGAGCTGGAGGCGGTGTATTGGTCGAGGGAGGTAGATGAGTAGTAGGTGTGGCCGTTCCAGTTGATGCTGTCGCAGGCCACCAGGCTGTCGACAATGGAATAGGTGGGGTAAACGGTGTAGTCGACAAGCAGCACCGAGTCGGAGGCGGTGTTATCGACAATAGTATAGCTGCCGGACTGGGAGGTATTGATTGTATCGCCTGCCACGATGTAAAGGCTTCCGGCGCAGAGGGTGTCGGATTGGAAGTGTACAGGCCGAGACTGGTGGGGCAGGGTAACGTTGTCTATCCAGGCGCAGTCTTCATTGCTGTACATGCTGCCATCTTTGGCATAAGTAAACCTAAGTGTATGACTTCCGGCAGGGACAAGGAAAGCGGCACGGGTCCATGCCACTATGCCCGACTCGGCGAGGAGGTCGGAATTGTCGATATAGAAATGGAACTTGTCGTAGTTGGCTTCGGACGACACCCTGTAGTAGAAGCTGACGCTGTCGGGCGCGGTGAGGGAGACGGGGATGCTGATTTCGGACGTCTGGCTGTTGCCGAGGCTGGAAGCGGAGCGCAGGCAGTAGATGCCTGCATAGGCTCCGTACATGTTGATTGTCCAAGGATAGTAGCCCTGTGTCCAGCCAGAGGTATGGTAGACACCGCCCTCGAAGGTCTCCAAGGGATTGGAGCCTATATAGAGGGGGTAGACTGCGTTATCGCTTGATTGTGTTAATGTAAGCGTTAGGGGAACTTCGATACCCGTGGGCAGCTGGCTGTCGGCATGGACCGGGAAGGTGAGTAGGACGTCATCACCGGGGGTGAGCGAGAAGAGCGACGAGCTGTCGGCTGTGCCAGTGCCCACAGTAAGTAGCTGTGTGGGCGAGGAGATCATGAGACGGCATGGGTCGAGGGTGGCGTGGCCGTTGTTGACCAGGAGTGCAAGGAGCGTGTCGGTGGTGCCGGGGAGGATATTGCCGTCGCCTACAGCGATGTCGAACGAGATGTCTGGGGCATTGAGAACAAGGCTATAAACGTCCGTATTGGGAGTGGTGCTGCCCGTCCAGGTGGTGGAAGTGGTGATAGGAATCACTGTTCCGTCAGAAACGTTTTGGCTCACCTGGGTTTGCCATGCGACCACGACGATGTCGCCTGCCGGCAGGCTGTCGACGGGGATGCCTGTGGGGTGGAAGGTGATGGCAGTGGTGTCGGACGGGGCGACAGTGAAGGAGACATTGTAAGCCGTGCTGTCGCCCATGTTAATAAGTGCAAATGCGACTGGCACAGTGTCGCCTGCGTCAAGCGGCTGAAGGGCCGTGACGTTGCCCACTATGGGGTAGGCCCCGCTGGGGCTGATGACCGACAGAGGGGTAAAGGCAGTGCGGTATTGCTGGGCCGAGGCGGCCAGTTCGTAACCACCCACCGGTAAGGTGGAAGGGATGGAGAGGACAGCGATGCCCGAGTTGTCGGCATAGGCCGAGGCTATAAGGCTGTGGGAAATGGTATCGGTGAGTGCCACATAGGCGTAGGGGGCGGCGGAGACGGAGAGTGTGGTGGCACCCCTTACAATGAACGAAGGGGCAGTGACAGTCATCACCGAGGCCTGTGTGAGATAGGGCATCACCGAGGGGTCGCCCATAAGGTGATAGATTTCCCAGTAGTAGAGTTTACGGGTAGAGGTAGAGCTTTCGACGGCCATGTTGCCCACCATCATAACGGCTCCCTGCGTGAGTGCCCACTGGTTGTAAGACTCGCCATGGGTGTGGCAGAGGCGGTCGTAGGCACCGAGATTGGCTGCATTGTAGGCCATGGACATAGTGGGGCCGATGCTGCTGCGCAGACCCACAGCCCAATAGAAGTCTTCGTTCCAATAGGTGCTGTTACTGCCTCCGATATAGCCGACGGCACCGCAATAGTTGTCCTTGCGCAGGAGAGCTTCGCCGAAACAGGTGGTTGTCTCGAACTTGTTGGTGAGACAGCAGTTTCCAATCATGAGGCCGAATTTCTGGGAGTTGGTCATGGAGGAGATATGTGTGGTGGTGAAATTGGGTGTGCCCCAGCTGGTGGCGCTACCGTGGGCGGAATAGTTTATCCAGCCAGCCCCTTGGTTATAGTAACCACGCACGGTGGCCGAATTGGATGATGCGTTGCTGCCGATAGTAACGCCTGAGGCAACAGGGATGATTGAGGTATTGTTTTTGAAATAACGCACCTGCGAGTATCCCTGTGTAGAATTGATATAATGGGTGGCGGCATAGTCCATAGCGGGGTCGGCATGGGTGTAGCCATAATCGCCCGCGTTGCCACCATCGACACCTGCCACGAGGACGGCGCGGTCGAGGAAAGAGGGGTCATTGAAGGTGTACTGCTCGTACATGAGTGTTTTCTCGATTTGCGGAGAGAGCTGGCCGACCGTCTGGGCCGAGAAGCGGCCGCAATAGCAGTCGGGGATATTGTCGCCGGAGGTCCAACTGATATAGTAGAGGTCGGTGATATGGCTGGAAGAGGTGGTGCCGGTGAAAGCGGGTATCTGTTCGTGGTCGCCCACAATGAGAAGGAATGTGGGGGCGGGATTGGAGGCCGTGGCGTTGGTATACTGACTTTGAACGAAAGAGGAGATGGAAGTGGTGGTAGTGCCTACAGCGGCTGAGTCGGTGTAGACGATGTCGGTAAGGTAACCCTTGCGGCGTTTCCACTGCACGAAATTGTCCAACTGCCCACGAAAAGAGCTGTGTGCGACAATGAGGTAGCGGATGGGGGCTGTGGTGCGCACCGACTTGGGATAAAGGCTGTTCAACACCCCATTGCCGATAGAGAAGGCAGGTGAATGATGGCGGTTGAATAGACTGATTGAGGCATCGGGGTCGGCATCGATATAGAGGACTGTGACCACCGCACGGCGACAGACGATAAGCTGGGAGCGGACAGGGTTGTAGCGCACCGGGGAGAATTGGATGCGTGCCAGACGGCGGTCGCGGGCTATGCCTACGGCCTCGACGGAGGCTTCTTCCTGACCATAGAAGGCATCGGTGGCATAGAGCTTTTCATTGATGACCAGACGCTGGGGTGTGGTGTCGGACTTGCTGCGCGAAGGCTGGGTGGGCATTAGCTTGGGGCCGGACAGCTGGATTGTGTCGTATTCAGCCTCGGTAACCTTTACCTCGAAACCGGTGCAAAGGGGCACCTCGATGAGCCGTGAGAAGGTAGGCAGCGAGGGAGCACCTATAGCGGCAGAGGGCATATAGCCATCAAAAGTAACGTTGGTGAACGCTTCGCCATTGATATGGGTTTCGCTATACGATGGTTCCTGGTGTGAAAAAAGTAATTGCAACTGTTGCCAATTGTCGGTTACCACTTGCTGTGAGCGGACAGAGAAAGGCAAAAGAATGCACAACATTGCAGAAAGGGTTAATGCTAGAGGTTTCATTGTTTTGGATTGTTTATTTGTAGATACTTGTTTTGTTATAATCATTTGGTGATAAACCAGCCTATTTCGGGACGGAGGGCGAAGGTGGTGGTATCCTGAGTGAGACCTACGAAGCCTGTCCAAAGGGTGAGGTTGGTCTTTTGGCCGTTGATGTCGGTGAACTCCAAGGGGACAGAGACTATCTCAGCGGGGAGGTTGTAGGCACCGTCGCGGATTCCTTTGAAGTCGTTGCGATACTTGTCGTCATCGTAGGGATAGAACTTGACTATCCAGCCGTCGGCAATATAATATGGGTCGCCACACATCTCGCGCTTGAGGTCGTGCTGCTTATACATGCCGCGCCAGAACTTGGTGTCCACCTCGCCGTTGGCAGCCTTCTCTATCTTGCGGAGGATGGGCAATAGCTCGTCCACCCACCAGTCGAGCTGGTATTTGCGAAGAGCCTCGGTGCGCTCAACGATGGTGTGCCAATCCACTGGTGTGCCTTCGAGGATGACCTGTGGGATGCCGCAGATTTCATACATCTTGTAGTTGAAATATTCCTGCATAGCCGACATGATGGTTATCTGTGAGGCGGCGCGGGTGACGGCAGTAGAGGTGGAGAAGTTGCAGGTGAGTGTGTTGACAAGGCTGTCGCCCACATACTTTGCTATCTGCTTGGTAAACTCGGGGAAGTATCTTTCCCATGGGCTGTTGGGGTTGTCCAGCCTGATGCCGTTGCTGACAACGATAAGTGTTTTCTTGCCCTCAAAGTCCACGAACAGATGACGCAGTGCCTCGGCATTGAAGTTGACGTGATAGGAGAAACCCTGGCAGATGAGCAGCCATACGGCATCGGGCGAGAGGACAAAGGGACGGTGGTCGGCATAGGCCTGATGCATGCCGTCGAAGAAGGGATGGGGCAGTTGCACCAAGGGCTGCGAGCAGCGATTGCGCGCCACGAATTGTACATTCTCTTGGTCCATGTCATACATTGTTTTGCAGATAATCTTGTCGTAGCCGATGGTCGGCAGGGGTTTGTCGGGTGCTTTCAGTTGCTCGATGTCGATGATGATGCGCTGCGTGGGCACAGCCACGGTGTCCTGCTGCAGGGCAGCCAGAGTGTCGGTGGTGTCATCCGCCTTGCTGCTCCCATTGTTGGAACACGTCACCAACAAGATAGGCAGCAATGACACTAAAATGATTATCCAAGTTCTGCGTCTCATAATTGTCAGGTAATAAGTTTATGACTAATAAAGTTATTTCGTGAGCGTTTAATCCATATTATTAGTTAGTTATCAACACTTAAGCATCATTCCGACCAGAACTGAATCCACTTGCGTTCGTCGGGAGGAAGGGTTTCGGGGTCGGGGACATAGGTGCTGTCGGGGACATACCAGTCGGTAGAGTTGTAGAAGACCTGAAGCGCGGTATTCTTAAAGCAGTAGCCTCGTTGGGCGAAGGGCAGGTTGCGGAGAATTCGGCGTTGGTCGGGGGTGTATGGGTCTTTCTTGCTCGGTAGGTACCAAAAGTCGTTATACCCTTCGCGACACGCATTAAAAATCTCATCAACAGAATATTGGAGGTGCAGTGCTGGTCTGTAGAGGTCGAGTTCGCCCAACGGATGAAAGTCAGTCTTGTGGAAAAGCACCTTGCCGTGCCTAACGTGAAACATGGCAGTAGGTTTCATACCATTTATCTCTGAAGGGCGTTCATTCATACGTCCCGCACCTTGTATCTGCCACTCGGAGAGAGAGTCGAAGAAGTAGGACGGGATGTAGAACGACTGGCGGTCGCCCATATCAAGAATGAGGGTGAAGTCGTCAATTTGGTGGTTGGCCCAACGGTTGGCAGCAGTAAGGACGTAGGGGAGATAGTAGCTGTAGCCCGCTACTTCGGAGGCTTGATAGCGATAGGTGTGGTGGATAATGTTGAGCCCGGGCTGGAAATAGGCATTAAAGTGATAGGCATAGCAGATACCCGCACTCCCATAGTATTCCGAATTGCGCAAGGTATCTAGATATTCCCTCACATCAATAGTTTGGAAATTGCCATTACGGTAATATTCGGGCAAGCCTGTACGCTCTTTCCAAATGCTGGGCTTGAAATAATCCACGTGTGCCACTTCGTAAGCAAGGTGCTTGCTGTTCATCTCCACGGTGAAGTCATAGATATATGGGTGGTTGGGCAACGCTTTCTCATAAACGGCGGGGTCATAACAGGGATATGGGTCTGCCGCCTCAAAGCCTACCAAAAGGTCTTTGGCCTTACCAGGATTATAGAACTCATAGTATACATCCACATAGAACTGGTCGCCCACACGGGTGATGGTAAGCACCTCTTTGCGAACGCTGATGTCAGTTTCAGTGATGGGGATAAGGTGGTTGCCATTGGCATAGTAGACACCGTCGTTTGCCACCATACAGAAAGGGAGCAACAAGAGCAAGGTGAGAAGCAGACGTTTCATGGGGGAGACGGTTATTATTGGTTCTCTTCGTTGTTTTGGTTCAATTGTAAAGCTGTTTTGGCATTCATAGAAGTGACAACAGGTCTGCCTGTCTTAGCTTCCAATTCGGCACGGGCGTTACGGGCTATCTCGCCACCTTGACGAGCCACTTCGGCATGCTCGCCAAAGGTTTCGGGATTGCGGCTCTCGGAGATGTCTTTGGTAGAAAGTTCGGCAAGCATATTGAGCACAAGCTCACGATTGGTCATGTTGTCGCGAAGATTCTCTTTCTTCAATCCTTTGAATTGCTTGTACTCCTTGGCTGTCATACCCGACCATGTGCTATAGATGATGTCGGTGAGCGTGGCAAATTGCACACCCTCTTTCAAGCCATGCCGTTTCCACTCATCGGTAAGGTCTTTGCGTATCTCAATTGACTTTAGCCGCTGATTAATCCAATTGTCGGAGTAGCCCAGCCGCTTATAGTCTGTCAGTGCCTGCTCGATGCCTAACTCCGGGTCTTGCATCTGGTCGAGGCGGTCGGCTGCTACCTGTGCCATCCACAGCTTGAACGGCTCCGCTTTGGGAGAAGGGATAGACTGAATGAGGCGGAAAAGCTGTTCGGTATCAGCGACATCAGTCATCCTCATCTTACCATCAGGAGCTTTCATCTTCAAACCGTGACAACTTGTCACGGTTTCGTTCCCTTCTGCTTTGAGGCGTTGTTTCAACTTTCGCCAATATGCAGTAGGGTCTACACTGTCCGTCAACACCGCTACAGCATCCACAATGGAGAAGTACCATTTCTCTTCTGCATCGTCCCATACGGTGCGGACTTTTTTATCTTCGAAGATTTGTATCTGGTTATGCCTTGTCATAGTTTGCTGCATTTTTCTATTGTCCCCAGCTGTCGCGGTCGAGGCTACGGTAGGTGATGGCCTCCTGTAGATGGTCAGCCTGGATATTGGGGCAGCCCTCGAGGTCGGCAATGGTGCGTGCCACCTTGAGAATGCGGTCGTAGGCACGGGCACTGAGGCCCAGGCGCTCCATAGCCGACTTCATCAGTTCCTGGCATTCCTCGTCGATAGCGCAATACTGACGGAATAGTTTGCTGGTCATCTGTGCATTGCAATGAATGCCGGGGTATCCTTTAAACCTCTCCTCCTGTATTTTGCGGGCTGCAATGACGCGCTCACGTATCACGGCACTGGGCTCGCCAGCCTTCTTGGCAGTGAGTTCACGGAAGGGCACCGGCACCACCTCTATCTGAAGGTCGATACGGTCCAGCAACGGGCCGGATATCTTATTCATGTATTTCTTTACAGCGCCGGGAGGGCATGTGCACTCCACGGTGGGATGGTTGTAGTAGCCACAGGGGCAGGGATTCATGGCAGCTACAAGCATGAACGACGCGGGGTATTCTACCGTCATCTTGGCCCGCGACACAGTTACCCGCCGCTCCTCCATAGGCTGACGCAACACCTCCAGCACCTGACGGCGGAACTCGGGCAACTCGTCCAGAAAGAGCACCCCGTTGTGTGCCAGGCTGATTTCACCCGGCTGGGGGTTGGTGCCGCCACCCACCAGGGCGACATCGGAGATGGTGTGATGAGGTGCCCGGAATGGGCGTATAGCAATAAGTGAGTCCTCCTTCTTCATCTTGCCCGCCACACTGTGAATCTGCGTGGTTTCGAGCGACTCCTCAAGGCTGAGGGGTGGCAGAATAGAGGGCATACGTTTGGCCAGCATGGTCTTGCCCGACCCCGGGGCACCAATCATAATTAAATTATGGCCGCCCGCAGCGGCTATTTCAAGCGCCCGCTTAATACTCTCCTGCCCTTTCACATCGGCAAAGTCGTACTCATAGTGGTTCAAATGGTTGGCAAATTCGGCGCGGGTGTCCACATAGGTGGCTTCCATCAGCTGCTCGCCGTTGAGATGGTCGATAACCTGTTTGAGATTGTCGGCTCCATACACTTCCAGATTGTTGACAATGGCAGCTTCGCGGGCATTCTCCTTCGGTATGATGATGCCTTTGAACTTCTGTCTCCGGGCCTCGATGGCAATGGGCAGAACACCCTTTATGGGGCGCAGGCTGCCGTCTAGCGAAAGCTCACCCATAATGACATACTTGTCCAAGTCGTCGGCCCGCATATTGCCAGCCGCGGCCAATATTCCTATGGCAATAGTGAGGTCGTAGGCTGCCCCTTCCTTTTTAAGGTCGGCGGGAGCCATATTCACCACCACCTTCTTGCCCGGAATATGGTATCCATACTGCCCTATGGCGGTAGCAATGCGTTGCTGGCTCTCCTTCACCGCGCTGTCGGGCAAACCCACCAAAAGAAAGTTCACCCCAACACCTACGCTCACCTCCACAGTAACCATGATGGCATTGACCCCGCAAATGGCACTGCCGAATGTTTTGACTAACATATCTGTTTGCTCCTTTTGAAAAAAGCCGACATCTGCATTAGGTGTCGGCTTAGTTGCAAATGTTCGTTTACTTCGGCTTATTTGAGGCCGAGTTTCTTTTTCACGAGGGGCATGATGTCATCGCTGTCCTGCGAATAGAGCACTGCACCCACACCGGCATCGAAAATATAAGTGTATCCGTTTTCTTTACCCACCTCCTCGATGGCTTTCTTGGCACGGTCGACGATAGGTTTGAGCAGTGCTTCCTGACGCTCTTCCAGCTGTTTCTCGGCTTTCTGGCGGTTCTCTTCGAGACGGGTGGCCATAGCCTGCAAGTCGTTCTCTTTGGTTTTGCGGATAAGCTCCGAAAGCTGGTCGCGTTTGGCCATATAATCGTTCACCTTGGTCTCATACTCTTTCTGCAGGGTGGCGAACTCTGCCTGGAGGTCTTCTACCTCTTTCTGCAAGGCAGCCTGTGCGGAATCGCGACCAGGCATGATTTGCATCAGGTCGTTGGAATTGATGTGGCCGAGTTTGATATTCTTCTGGGCCATGGCGTTACCGCCAAAGGTTAGCAGAGCTAACACAACTACGATAAGTCCTTTTTTCATTGTAAGATTTGATATGTTTTTTTGTTACTATAATTACTTGTTCATTATTTACGCATAACGTCGCGTTGGGTCGACCGCTCGGACGACGAGCCTCGTTTTCCCTCGTTTCCCGCATTCTTCCCTGTGCTGGGGTTGGAGGGGTTCACTCCCTCGGCCGCAGGCTCGGCGGCACCGGGTTTCACACCCAACAATTCAAGCACCTGGTTTGAGATGTCATATTTCTCACTCACATAGATAACGGTGGCCGAGGCGGCTTTGTCGAAAACGAAGGCGTAGTTCTTTTCGCGTGCCACACGCTCTATGGCGTTATACACGCGGTCCTGCACCGGTTTCATGAGCTCGGCACGTTTCTGGTCCAAGTCGCCGCCTGCCGAAAAACGCTGCTGCTGCAGTCGGCGCAGGTCAGTTTCCTTGGTGCGTATCTCGTCCTGCCGGCGCTGTTTTAGATTGTCGGGCAATAGGTAGGCCTCCTGCTGATACTGCTCACGCAGTTCGTCCACCTCCTGCTGCTTGGCCTCAAGCTCACTTTTCCACTCCGACACATACTTGTTTATCTTGTTCAACGCCTGATTGTATTCGGGCACACTGCGCAGAATGTAATCCGTATTAACACAGGCATATTTCTGTGCCTGAACCATGAAAGGGAGGATAGCCAAAACTAGAAAAACATACTTGCGCATAAGTTGGAATGTTTTTTTATTGTCTCTACCAGTTATTAATCAATACTCTGTCCGATGCAGAAATGGAACTGAGGTCCACCATAGGCTCCATCGAAACCATAGCCCCAGTCAACACCTATCAAACCAAGCATGGACATAAACACACGCACGCCCACACCTGCCGAGTTATAGATTTTGAACGGCTGATAATCCTTAATGCTCTCCCAGCTGTTGCCGCCTTCAAGGAACCCGAGCACCCACACAGTGGCGGCAGCACTCTCAATAATGGGCTGGCGTATTTCAAGGGTGTAGCGGTTGAACACAGAGGCTCCCGAAGTGGGACTCAGTTTGTAATCCTCATAACCACGCATGGGGATAATCTCACGTCCGTCGAACATCATGGTGGAAAGGCCGCTGCCGCCCACATAATATCTGCCAAATGGCGACAGGCCGATATCCTTGTTGTAATATCCCATCCAGCCGAAGCGGGCACGGGCATTCAGCACCACATCGCCTATCAAGTTAATCATCCACGAACCACGCAGATTAATCTTGAAATACTCAACCCAGCGATACTTGTCCTCCGAAGTCATATTGGAGTAGTCCTTCTTGTTCATGAGGGAATAAGGCGGTGTGAGGGCTCCCGAGATGGATATCTCCGAACCACTACGTGAATAGATGGGCGAGTCGAGCGAGTTGCGGCTCAAGGTAATGCCGTATGAGAGGTCGTTGGCACTGCCTTCGGTGAACACTGTGCTCATATAACGGAAGTTCTGCAGATTATAATGCTTGAACGAGATGGAATGGGAAATAATGAAATAGTCGTCGGGCCATTTCAGACGTTTGGTAAACGACACACCACCACCCGTGAGACGCATAAATCCATATCCGGCATCAGTCTTCTTGTAGAAAATACCGTTGGTTTGGAAATTATGATACACCGACACGCTGAGCGACTGGGGACGCTTGCCTCCCAACCAGGGCTCGGTGAACGAACCGTTGAAGGCATAATAGTAAGTGCCGTTAGTGACAGCGTTCAAAGAGAGTTTCTGACCGTCACCGGCAGGCAGTGGCCTCCAGGCTTTTTTATTGAAGATATTGCGCACAGAGAAGTTATTGAGCGTAAGGCCAACCTGACCGATGAGCATACCGCCGCCATAACCGCCCTGCAGGGTAATCTGGCTGGTTTCGCCTTCCTGCACCTTATACACCACATCCACCGTACCATCCTTGGGATTGGGTTTTACATCGGGCATAATGGTCTCTTCTTTAAAATAGCCCAATGTGGCCAGTTCGCGTCGGCTACGCAGGATAGCGTCGCGGCTGAAGAGGTCGCCCGGTCGGGTATAAAGCTCACGCATAATAACGCGGTCGCTGGTAATGGTGTTTCCTTCCAAAATCACTTTATTGATACGTGCCTGTTTTCCTTCCACTATCCGTATTTCGATGTCGATGGAGTCATTCTCCACACCCACCTCTACGGGAGTTGCATTGAAGAACAGATAACCGTTGTCCATATACATAGACGAGATGTCTGTGCTGGAAGGATTGTAACGCAGATTGGTCTCAAGGAGCGTGCGGTTATAGGGGTCGCCCTTGTTGATGCGCAAATTCTTGGAAAGCAGTTCGGACGAATAGATGGTGTTGCCCGTAAATGTGATATTGCGGAACACATACTTGTTGCCTTCGAATATCTTTATCTTTATCCGCAACATGTCCTGCTTGGACGTTTTGGACAGGGAGTCCTTCACCAGATAAACCGTATCCCACACGATGCGGGCGTCGCGGTAACCCTCTTTGTTGTAGTAGGTGATGATGCTTTCCAGGTCCTCCTGATATTTCGACTCCTGGTATTTCGACTTCTTCCAGAATCCGGAAGTCCAGAAGAACAACTTCTTGAAGTAGTTCACGTCGTGCGTGTTCTTCATCTCCATCATCAGCCTGTTGGTACTTACCTCTTTGTTGCCCTCAAAGATGATAGAGTCAATCTTGACCGGTTTGCCTGTATTCACTTTGAATTTCACAATCACCCTTCCCTCCTTATTCTCTGTAATCGTGTCCTTCTCGGTTTGGGTGGTAACGGCCACATTGGTATAGCCTTTTTCCAGATAGTAGGCGCGTATTTTGTTCCTCGCCGTGGTAAGGAAATTCTCGGTCACCACATCGCCTACGGCAATCTTCATCTCCTCACGCAATTTCTGATCATCGCTCTTTTTCACCCCCTCAAAACTAAACATGGCCAACTTGGGGCGGCTTTTCAATTCAATCTCGAAGAATATCTTGTCGGCCTGGATGCGGGTAATGTATATCTGCACATCCTCGAAAAGTCCTTGTTTCCAAAGACGGTCCACTGCTGTGGCCAGTTTGTCGCCCGGCACACGTATCTGGTCTCCCACCTGAAGTCCGGCAATCAACAGTATCATACGGGTGTCGTAATTCTCGGCACCGCTGAAGGTGATACCGCCAATTTCATACATCTTCGGCGTGAGGTAATCAATGTCATACTCTTGGTTGCCAACAACTACTTGGGCTCTGCCCATAGTGGTCAGACCCAGCATCAGAAACAGGGGCAGGATAAACAGTATTCTTTTCATTCAGTATCTAATATTCTGATATACATATATAAACAGCACTCGGGGATTACTCTAATTCCAGTACTTAGATAATAATAACTCTATTTTGTGTTTTTTATTATCTATTTATTGCAAAAAAATATCTTTTTGTCTATTCCGACGCCTTCACCTGGTCGCCAGTCTTGCCAAAACGGCGTTGGCGGTTCTGATAGTCGACTACCGCATCGTAGAAATCCTCGTGCCTGAAATCAGGCCATAACTGCTCGCTAAAGTAGAACTCCGTGTAGGCCATCTGCCACAGCAGGAAATTACTTATCCGCAACTCTCCGCCAGTGCGTATAAGCAAGTCGGGGTCGGGATAGTTGCGCGTGGCAAGATAACTGCGCAGTGTCTCCTCGTTCACATCCTCGGGCTGCAGTTTACCCTGACGGGCATCGTTGCACACGCCACGCAAAGCCTTCGCAATCTCCCATCGTGAACTGTAGCTGAGCGCCAGCACAAGCGTCATGGCGGTATTTCCTGCCGTTTCATTTATGCATTCCTGCAACTTCAGGCGCGACCTCTCGGGAATACGTTCCGTCTCGCCAATGGTCTCCAACTTCACATTGTTGTCCATCAACGTTTTGGTCTCATCTCTCACCGCCTTTATCAACAACTCCATCAACCCGTCTATCTCTTCCTGCGGACGGTTCCAGTTCTCGGTGCTGAAGGTGTACAATGTGAGGTACTTCACCCCTGTTGCCACAGCGGCCTCCACCGCCTGCCGCACTGCGGTCATGGCATTCTGGTGGCCAAAAATGCGTTTATGCGACTGCTTCTGTGCCCAACGGCCGTTGCCGTCCATAATAATTGCCACATGTTGGGGAACACGCGATTTGTCAATATCTTCCAGTTTCATATCTTTATGTCATTTAGCTTTCTAACCATTCATGATGTCCTGACAGGCACTTTCACCTCCCAGCATCACAACTCGCACACCTTGCCCCGCATCCATCCAAAAAGCATCTCGGCCGAGAACGTCAACGAGATGTGGAAAAACGAATACCAATCCTTCAGCGAATCGTCGCCTCTTTTCACCCCCACCGGATTCACATATCCCGGTTCCACTTCCCCACTCCTGTCGGCCAGCACCACTGCCATCATCCCTCGGCCGTCGCCCGGATTCAGCACCTCTGCACCCACATAAGTGGTACTCACATCATCCAGATAATCAGTCCAGGTCTTGCGCCAGCCATATTCCACCGACAGGTGCACACTGCGCGAAAGACGCCACTTGTATCCGATGCCAAACGGCATGCAAACCTCCAACAACTGGTACATCTGCCTGTCGGGGTAAGCCATTGTGCCCTGCCCCTCGGTGGCTAACGGCTGCAGCTCATACCATGTCGACTCGCCTGTGGCCGGTTCGGTATATTTGGCCTTGGGGTTGAACTTGAACAATCCCACCCCGCAGAATATATACGGGGTAGAAAGTTTCTGGGTGTTGCTTATCAACCCGTAAGGGAAAAAGTTGAACTCCGCCCTCAAAAAGCCCTCCGCTATCGGCGACCGGAAACTCAGATTGCGGCGTGCTATCACATCGGGGTTGCCCCCTTCCACTTGGCCATACGAGAACCCCAGTGCAACTGCCCAGCGGGGGTCTATATTCAACCGTGCAGTAAGCCCGGCGGCCGGCCTCACTTTGCCCAGCATGCTTTGATCGTTCAGGTCGCCTATATACGTCATTCCGCCCAGTCCCAATCCCACTTCGCTACGCGAAAGAATGCTCTGCGACCGCAACAGCGTGGCCGACGAAATCAACAACAATAGCAGCAATATGCGTTTACACATCTTTATGTCAATCATATAGTCCAAAACATAGTCAGGGCAGCATTCCAATCACTTTACTTCCCGTCGTCGAACGAGAGCGACCAACAAATACCCTCCACCTGCATCAGCAGGTCACGCTTGGTCCAGGGCTTGTTGCGGGGACAGTATACATATCCCGTGAGCGAGATGATATTCTTCTTGTCGGGCGACAGCACGGAGTAGGACACAAACGGACCTCCCATAAAATCGCCGAACGTACGCCAGCTGCCGCGGGTCTCCACACTATAGCTGCTGCTGTCGAACGTCACCATTCGGCTCATGATAGGAGCCAGATACTCACCCTTGTCGGTGCGGCGCCGCTCTATGCCGGCATAACTCTCCTCAGCGGTGGCAGGCACATAACGTTTCAGCATAGTGTCCAGACGGTCCAGGATACATTCCTCCTCGAAATCCTTCTGACTCTTGTACGGAATCACCTGTATCCACACTCCTATACCGAAATCCTTAGCCTCCTTGCGCACCCAAGCAAAGTTTTTATCCTTCTTGGCAATGGTAAATTCGTTCGAAAACATCAATCCGAATCCAAACTGGTCGCGGATTGCCTTGTTCAAATCATAACCCTCAATGCCCTTAAAGGCTTTATATATGCGGCGGTGCTCCGCTTTATAAAACTCGTCAAGTATCTTGCTTTCATACTTTTTCAACAACTCCCGCAACGATGCGCGGTCCTTGGTGGCGAAATCCACCACCACCTGCGGGGCAGCATATTCGTCAATATGCATATACACCTTGTTCGGGTTGTCGGGATTAATGTCGAGCAACAGCACATTGCGGTAGTTATGAAACATCTCCGTGTTCTCAAAAGATGTCTTGGGAATATTCACAATATCGAATTTGCTCTCGGGCACAATCAAACAGGGTTGAGGGCTTCCGAACATAGAATCAATGAATTCCTTGGTTTCACCCACATAAACATCCTTATTCGCCACAACCATCAATTCCAGCGTCTTGCCCGACGAGCCCTTTTTGGGCGGAACTGTCTTGCTATCACTATTATTGCAAGCACAGAATGTAAGCAGCAAAGCAGCCATAAAAAGAATCTTCTTCATATCATTATTGTTTTATTTTTATTCATAACGCGGTTTGCCCTAAAATATTGTCCACTCCTCCGCCCAACATAAAATTATCTGCCGGCGCCACCTCCCTCCGCCCTCGCCACCTCTTCACCTCTTATTAACTACCTCTTTAGCTTCTGTTCACCTACTGGGTGAAGAACGCCACGCGAAGAAATCACTAATGGCTTGAGTGATATGGGAGCTGGGCATATTGAGCTGGGTACGGGCGGCATTGTTGTTGTAATACTCGCGCACTGTCAGCTGGCGCACGTTGCGGGTGGAGAGCTGCGTGCGGATGCCGCACAGACGCAACAAGTCGCCAATCCAACCGGCAACGGCCAGCAGGGAATTGGGAACGGTTACAAGGCACTGACGGTAATGGCATGTCTGAGCCTGAAGGCGGTAAAACTCTTTGAGTGTAAGGTTTTGACCCGTGAGGAGATAGCGGCTGCCATGCTGACCCATAGTGAGGGCATTGACGATGGCGGCGGCGGCATCGGCCACGTGGACAAAACTTTTGCCCCCGCTGGGAGCAACCATCAGGGGTTTGCGGTAGCCGGCAAGCAACAGGGCACCCGAACTGGGCTTGGTGTCGAAGGCGCCAATCATGAAACCGGGATTTACCACTATGAGATGCCAGCCGGGGTGTTGCCTGGCAGCGTCCAGCAGGATATCTTCGCCCTCCCGCTTGCTGAGTCCATAGTAGGAACGGCTGAAGGGGGGCTGCATGGGCTGCAGCTCGTCGGCAGGGTGCGAGGGGGTGCCGTAGCCTATGGTGTTGGCGGTGCTGGTGTGTACCAGACACGGGATATTTTGCCGCTCCATAAGTTTCACCAGCCGTTGGCACAAGTCGCGGTTCACCGGGAGGTAGTCGTCGTACCGCAAGAGAGACATATCGGTTGTGCCGGCACAATTGATAATGGCGTCGCAACCCTGGGCTGCGGAGTAGAGGGTGGCATCGTCGAGCAGGGACCCTTCCAGCATTGAGACTTGCCCTTCGTGTCCCGCAATGGCGGCACTGTCCAGCGAAGTTTTTCTTCGCAGCAACAGCTTTACATTGTGTCCTTGAAACAAGAGCTGCCGGAGCACATTGTGCCCCAGCAGCCCGTTGCCTCCTAATAAAAGGATATTCATAGCTATTAACCAACGCTGCAGCCAGGGGTGACCAGCTGGCTGGGAGTGACCAGTACAAGACGGCCGTCCTTGTCCTCAGCACTCAGTATCATACCTTGGCTTTCGACACCTTTTAGCTTGCGCGGGGCGAAATTGGCGATAAAACATACCTGCATTCCCACCAGTTTCTGCGGCTCGGGGTAGTATTTGGCAATACCGCTGACAATGGTGCGTGTGCCCATTCCGTCTTCTATCTTGAATTGAAGCAGTTTGTCGGCCTTGGGCACCTTGCAGCATTCCAGCACGGTGCCAACACGGATGTCCATCTTGCCGAAGTCCTCGAAGGCCACAGTCTCTTTCACAGCGTTAGGAGTCCAGGCATTCAGTTCGTTCTGCCGTTTGGTTTCGAGCAATTTGTTGACCTGAGCCTCGATGGTGGCGTCGTCTATTTGCTCGAAGAGCAGTTCCGGTTTGTCGATGGTGTGGCCTTCCATAAGCAGGTTTGCATTGCCTGCCTGCTGCCAACCCATGGCGGGAAGGTTCATGATGCGGTGCATCTTGTCGGCAGTGAAGGGCAGGAAGGGGGCACACAGAATGGCGAGGTTGGCGCATATCTGCAGGGAGAGGTTCATGACCGTGGCGGTATGCTCGGGGTCGGTCTTGAACAGTTTCCAGGGTTCGGTATCGGTGAGATATTTATTGCCCAGACGCGCAAGATTCATCATTTCGCTCAGGGCCTCGCGGAATCGGTAGGACTCGATGGAGCGGCCTATGCGCTCGGGGAAGGCGGCCATCTCTTTCAGCACCTCTTTCTCCATTTCACCCATGGGTCCACAGGCGGGCACCTTGCCGCCATAGAACTTGTGGGTAAGTACCAGCGTGCGGTTGACAAAGTTGCCCAGAATGGCCACAAGCTCGGAATTGTTCTTCAGTTGGAAATCCTTCCATGTGAAATCGTTGTCCTTGGTTTCGGGGGCATTGCTGCACAAGGTGTACCGGAGTACATCCTGCTTGCCGGGGAATTCTTTTAAATACTCGTGCAGCCACACTGCCCAGTTGCGGGAGGTGCTGATTTTTTCGCCCTCAAGGTTGAGGAACTCGTTGGCGGGAACGTTGGCGGGGAGGATGTAGCTGCCGTCGGCATGGAGCATGGAGGGGAAGATGATGCAGTGGAAGACGATATTGTCTTTGCCAATGAAATGCACCAGTTTGGTCTCCTTGTCCTTCCACCACTTCTCCCAGTCGTCGCCTTTCAGCTGTTTGGTAAAGGATATGTAACCTATAGGGGCATCGAACCATACATACAGTACCTTGCCGTCGTTACCCTCGATGGGGACTTTGACACCCCAGTCGAGGTCGCGGGTTACGGCACGGGGTTGCAAACCGGCATCAATCCAGGACTTGCACTGGCCATACACATTGGTCTTCCAGTCGCCTTTGTGCTGCTCCAGAATCCATTGGCGCAGCCAAGGTTCATCTTGGTCCAAGGGCAGATACCAATGCTTGGTTTCCCTCATCACGGGAGGGTTGCCGCTGAGAGCCGACTTGGGGTTGATGAGGTCGGTGGCGTTGAGCGAAGTGCCGCAGGCTTCGCACTGGTCGCCATAGGCATGCTCGTTGCCGCAATGGGGGCAGGTGCCGGTGATGTAGCGGTCGGCGAGGAACTGCCCGGCCTCTTCGTCATAATATTGCTGCGACACCTTCTCGACGAATTTGCCTTCGTCGTATAACTTCTTGAAGTAGGCGGCAGCAGTTTCATGATGCACTTGGCAGCTGGTGCGGCTGTAGATGTCGAACGATATGCCAAACTCGGCAAAGGAGTCTTTGATAATCTTGTGATAGCGGTCCACGATGTCCTGTGGTGTAACCCCTTCCTTGCGGGCCTTGATGGTGATGGGGACGCCGTGCTCGTCGCTGCCACCAATAAACATAACCTCTTCACCCTGCGAGCGCAGATAGCGGACATAGACATCGGCAGGCACATACACCCCAGCCAAATGTCCGATGTGCACCGGCCCGTTAGCATAGGGCAGTGCAGAAGTTACTGTATAACGTTTGTATTTCTGGTCTTTTTCGCTGTATGTCATGTGATATTATTTCTTGTAACTATAGGTGACATTCAGGTCACCGCTTACCCTGGTGGGATAGTTCTTGTCGTTGTACTCGTAAATGTATTCTTTGTAGCTTTCAATCGGCTGGTTGTAGATGTTGGTGGTCTGGCCCATCATAGATATCCCCACTGACAGAGCGCCCCGCTCGGTAGTGGTGACCACATTGTTCATCGACAGGTTCTGCGGCGAAAAAATCTCACCCCAATTGCAGAACAGCGGATTATTCTTATTGTCATAAGTAGACGTCATGGTGTCGTTTACCGAAAGTTGCAACGGCACATTGCCGCCACCCATAGCCATCACCAGCTGAATCATACTCATGTATTGTTCCGGTATATCAATAAACTGACTGATGAATTCGATATCATCAGCCGAGACATTCAGATTAATGCTGGCGCTGTTCACCTGTTGGGTCATGTTTTCTCCATTCCACAGCAGGGTCATAGTGACGTTCTTGTCGCCGATGTCAAACTTGGCCCCTTCTTGATTTTGGGTCATCTTTGCCATGTCTACCAACGACTTTGCCATATTGTTACCCACAATTTTCTCAAAAGCTGTTCCCTTCCCCAGCAGGCTTCCTGCCAACTGCAGCAAGAAATCGTTTTCGATGGTGACATCGGCACCAGAAATCTTCCCTGCCTCGTTGTGGGTCAAAGCCATGCTCAGTGCCTTGGCACCGTTGTAGTAGATGTCGCATGTGGAGAATTTGCCGCCTTCGTAAGAATAATGGATTTCCTCACGGGCGCCTCCAATAGTGGTTACACTAGAGATGAGGTTGTTGGCATAGTTATATGTTACTACCTCATCGTCGCCATACCTTACCTCGGTCAGGTCGTTGTCCGACCAAAGCCAAATCTGGCGATTGCCGTCTTCGTCAACCAGGGTGTCTATCATCTGGCAGGGATGGTATACACCTTCTTGATACACCGGGGTGCAGATGTGTTCTACCTTTTCTTTCTTGCACGACACAACACCGGCCACTAGGGCCAATGCAATAATGGGAACAAATAGCTTTTGCATAATTACTGGGTATTATGGGTATTAAATGTTGATATATTAAATTGCCTTCTTAGCAGTAGTGGTTCTTTTGGGTGCTGCCTTGGCCTGAGTGGTGGCCTTGGGAGCGGCCTGCTTGGGGGCGGTGTTCTTCTTGGGGGCAGCCTGCTTGGCAGCTACGGGCTTCTCGGCGGATGCCTCGGACTCGCCCTCTTCCTTCTTCTCCTCTTCGGCGGTAATCTTGCCGGCATTCAACAGGATATTGTACCAGGAAAACAGTTTCTTGGCATCGGATGCATGCACACGGTCCTTGTCGTAGTCGGGCAGCACCTTGCCTAACAATTCAAAAAGCACATCGCTGCTGGCCTGCTTCGGGTCAAAGTCGGTAGGTTTGCCTTCCAAATGGTTGAATATGTTCATGAATATCTCTTCCAACGGCTTCTCGTCGTTGGTGGTGAACATTCTAATCTCGCTCAACTGGCTGATGCTGTTGGTGGTGAATACGGGGAATTTTTGTCCTGTAACCAAATCCATAACGATAGCGCCATTTTTTGTTCGCGACACCAGTTGGTTGAGGTTAGGTTTGCCAGAGATGGCTAAGATGTTAGTAAGCTCCATTTGATAAATAGATGTTAAATGTTGATAATCTTTTTTTTTATATCTGCCGATAACGCAGTTTTTTAAATATTATTATTTACGGGCTGTTCAATTTTTTTAAAACTCACCTTTCTGCAATGCTTTATTGCTCAATATCACTATCTAACGCCAAAGTATAATAATCTCTGGCCCTTCCTACTTCAAAGTTCTCACATTCGATGATAGTGTATCAATCCCTCTTTGGGGTTTTGAACCACAGTTTTTATTGTTATCCCTCTCCTTCGTGCCAATGCTGTGAGCAATGGCTCAAACTCTGACGCTACACCGCCCACCAAGTGCAACGGTTTATCCTGGTTCAGTTGCAGATAATCAATCTGGTCGAAGAATTCGCCGAAACACCTTTCCAGCACTCCCGCCACATAAGGATGGCCACGATGTCGAGAGGCAAAGGGTACAAACGAAGCAAAAAACCTGTTGGCATAGCTTTGCCGGTATATCCGGTCGATGCATTCCTCGGTTGTCAGGGGGCAGAAATCGTGCAACAAAGTGCTGACATCTTGCGGCATCCGCTCCTCCAGATAGTCTTTCAGCAACCGGCGGCCAATATGGTTGCCCGAGCCCTCATCGCCCAGCACATAGCCTGTGGAAACTCGCTGCTTCACTATGTTCCGGCCGTCGTACAGACACGAGTTGCTCCCTGTGCCCAATATGCCCACAACCCCGCGCTCATTGCCACACACCGCACGGCAGGCTCCCAGCATGTCGCCTTCCACCTCTACCTCCGCACCTTTGAAAAGTGCAGACAGCCGCCCCCTCATTCTTTGCCTCACCTCTGCAGTCCCGCAGCCTGCTCCATAAAAGAAGATGCTGTCCAAGCGTTCGCTGCAACCTTCCACCAGCCGTTCGCGCACCGCCCCTACCACTTCGTTAAACGCCTCTTCAGACGTCATCCGTGGATTTAATCCGGCAGTCACATACTCCTTCAACTCTCCTCCCACCCGGCTCACCCATAAGGTTTTGGTGCTTCCGCTGTCGGCTATCAATATCATATTATGCCTATAATGTCGTTGATGTCGTCTATCTTGTGGCGCTGGCAATAGTCCTCCAGACCCTCCACTATCTTCACTGTCACTGCAGGATCCAGAAAATTGGCTGTGCCTACTTCCACCGCCTTGGCTCCGGCCATGAGAAACTCCAACGCATCGGCCGCGGTGCTGATGCCGCCCAGACCCACCACCGGTATCTGCACAGCATGAGCCACCTGCCACACCATGCGGACTGCCACAGGCTTCACGCATGGACCGCTCAGACCTCCCGTAATCGTGCTGAGACAGGGGCGCTGACGTTCCACATCGATGGCCATGCCCAGCAGAGTGTTTATGAGCGACACGCTGTCGGCCCCAGCTCCCTCCACTGCCTTGGCAATATCAACCACACTCGTCACATTGGGCGTAAGCTTTACTATCAGTGTCTTACGATACACTTTCCGCACCGCCTCAACCACCTGGGCTGCCATATCCGGATTGGTGCCGAAACCCATGCCACCTTTCTTCACATTGGGGCAACTGATGTTCAATTCAATGCCTGGGATATTGTCAAGCTCCTCAATCATCTCCGCCACATGGCAATATTCCTCAATCGACGAACCGCTCACATTCACCAGTATGTTTGTGTCTATATCCTTGATGCGGGGATAAACCTCACGGCAGAAAGTATCCACCCCCACATTCTGCAGTCCCACGGCGTTCAGCATTCCGGCCGGAGTCTCGGCCATGCGGGGATAGGGGTTGCCCTGACGGCGTTCGCCCGTGGTGCCTTTCACCACTATGCCGCCCAGACGCGAGATATCCATAAAATCAGCAAACTCCTCCCCATAGCCGAACGTGCCCGAAGCAGTCATCACAGGGTTTTTCAACAGGAGGTTATGTATTCTTGTCTCTAACTTTGCCATTTTCTTTCCTTTCTTGTTAATTTATTTGCCCTCGGCTATCCATTGCGTCAGTTTCTTCACATTGAACACCGGCCCCTCTTTGCACACACATTTATGCCCCTCATCGGTATTGCACACACAGCAGAGGCAGGCCCCGATGCCGCAGGCCATCATGTTCTCAAGCGACACCTCGCAATCAATGCCCTTTTGCAGTGCATGACGTCCCACTGCCCGCATCATGGGTGTAGGTCCGCAGGTGCAGATATAATCGTAATCGCCATCAAACCGGGAATGCTGCGTCACCAACCCCTTCTCGCCCAAGCTACCATCCTCGGTGGCATAAAACACCTTGCCGAAAGGTTCGAAATCCTCTCTCACTGGAATCAGCTCGCGTGTGCGTCCCCCCAGCAAAACTGTGGGTTCCACCCCCTGGGACTTATAGCACTTGGCCAGATACAGCAACGGTGCAATACCCGCACCGCCTCCAACCAGCAACGGCCGTTGGCCAGCCAGTGAAAAGCCATGTCCCAAAGGATAGACCATATTCAGCACCTCGCCCTCCTTCAGTTCGGCCAGTCGGCGCGTGCCCTTGCCTACTATCTGTATCAGAAGACTCAGTCGGTTATGCTCTTTATCAACATCATGAATCGAAATTGGTCGTCTCAGCATCACCTCGCGGCAATTTCTCACCTCTACTTCCACAAACTGACCCACCTCTATCGGGGGCAATACCCCCGGATGCTGCAGCGTCAACCTGAAATAATAATTGCCCAAACGCTCGTTGCGCAGAACAATAAAATCTGTAATACTCTTCATCTTTTGTCAAATATGGAATAATAATACTTCGTCCGTTGAAAGCACATGCTTATAAAACAAAATGCAAAAATACGAATTTTTTTTGTACCTTTGCATTCTCAAACAAATAAAAAAATGGATCTGTCCTCTTCAACCCTCTCCCAGGCCGTCGATGCCCTCGCGTCGCTGCCCGGCATCGGCAAACGCTCCGCACTGCGTTTTGCACTCCATCTACTCAAACAACCACCCGAAGAGGTGCTCCACCTCTCCGAAAGCCTCCATCGTCTGGCCACCGACATCCACTACTGCAGCATCTGCCACAGCGTCAGCGACTCCGACCTCTGCCCCATCTGTGCCAGCCCCAAACGCAACCAATCCATCGTCTGCGTGGTCGAAAACATACAAGATGTTATGGCCATAGAGAACACTCAGCAATATCAAGGCCTCTACCACGTCCTCGGCGGGGTCATCTCGCCCATCGACGGCATTGGCATCCGCGACCTCAATATCGAATCGCTCCTACAGCGCGTCCGTCAAGGCCATCCCGCCCCTGTCGAAGAGGTAATCCTTGCACTCCCCACCACAATGGAAGGAGACACCACCAGCTTCTACATCAACAAACAACTCGTCCCCCTCAACGTCAAAGTAACCACCATTGCCCGGGGCATCGCCATAGGCGACAACCTCGAATATGCCGACGAAATAACCCTTGGACGCAGCATCCTCCACCGCATCCCTTTTGCATAAATCATTGTCACAATTATTAAAAACCCAGCAACATGAAAAGATTATTTTTGCTTGCTTTCCTCATGGCCGTTGCACTCTCGGCATGCAGCCAAAACCCCAACGTCAAAAAAGACTCCGAAACCCAACCCCAAATCGGGGCAGACCAACTGCGGAAGGACATCGGCGAAATGCTACTGGTGGGATTTCGTGGCACCACCATCACCGAACAGGACCCCATAGTCCGCGACATCCGCAAATACCATGTGGGCAGTGTCATTCTCTTCGAATACGACGCCCCTTCCGGCACACGCCACCGCAACATCAGCTCGCCACAGCAAATCAAAAACCTCTGTGCTGACCTACAGAAATACTCCTCCGAACCCCTTCTTATAGGCATTGACCAGGAAGGAGGCAATGTTACCCGTCTCCGCTCCCGCGACGGCTTCCCCCCTACCCTCACCGCTGAAGCATCCGCCCGCGGCGGCGACGACAGCGTATCCCGCAACGCTCACACCATCGCCACCTCCCTCAGCAAAGCTGGCATCAACCTCAATTTCGCCCCCTGTGTCGATGTCAATGTCAACCCCCAATGCCCCGTCATCGGCAAACTGGGCCGCAGTTTCTCCTCCGACCCCGACAAAGTAACTCATTTCGCCTCCATCTGGATTAAAGAGCACAACAAACAGGGAATCATCTCCTGCCTCAAACATTTCCCAGGCCACGGAAGTGCCAGCGGCGACACCCATGCCGGTCTCGTCGACGTTAGCAAATCTTGGCAACCTTCCGAACTGCAACCCTACTCTTCCCTCATTGAACAAGGTCTGGTCGATATGGTCATGGTGGCCCACGTCATCAACTCCCAGCTGGGGGACGACCTCCCGGCCTCACTCTCCCCATCAGTGGTCAAAGAGTTGCTGCGCAACCAAATGGGATTCACTGGCGTAGTGGTAACCGACGATCTCGCTATGGGTGCCATTGTCAAACAATACGGCTTCGAGGAAGCCATCCATCTGGCAATCCTCGCCGGTTGCGACCTCCTCTGTTTGTCCAATAACGGCACACGCTACGACCCGGACATGGTGCCACACGCAGTCGAAGCCATCCTCTCTATGGTGGAAAACGGACTAATCTCAGCACAAGACATCCACGCCTCTGCCGAACGCATCCGGGTTCTGAAAAAGAAAATAAACCTAGAACCAACCCGTTAGGCCCAACAAACCTGTATCTGCAAGATAACGGGCAAATTTGCCTGCAAACATCAAGACCAACGTCCACTGCGGGTTCACCCTCATCAACCCCATAGCTATGGCTATCAGGTCACCCACAAAGGGCAGACACGTCAACAACGCCGCCCACACGCCGTACTTCGCCACACGGTCGCGCATCCTTTCCAGTTTCTCACGCTTCACCCTGAAATATTTCTCAAGCCACTCCCACTTGCACAGCCACCCCATGGTGTAACTTATCATACCGCCAGTGGTATTGCCCAATGCCGCCACCAATGTAACCGTCCACTTGCCATAGCCTGCCAGCAAGGCTCCTGCCAGCAAGGCCTCGGAAGAAAACGGAACCACAGTGGCCGCCAACATACAGCCCAGAAACAGCCCTAAAAGTCCTAATTGCTCAAGCATATCCCCAATAACGCTTACCCCGCCGTTTTATTATGTCCCCACCCACTTAGAGTTGCTCTTGCAACTGGAATTCAGCCCCTATCAGCTGTCATGCTGCAGTCTCGGCCCTGCGCCCACGGCTTGGAACTCAGTTTTGCCTATCGTGTCCCTAACGGGAAGCCCTACTGGTTGTCATACTGCTTTCACGTCCCGTCAGGGACGAAACCTTGCATAACACGGTACAAGAGGACCGAGTCCTCGCAGTGCCGTGAGGAAACAACCAACGGACCAGCGTCCCGACAGGGACGTGACCTTGCATAACACGGTACAAGAGAACATAGTCCTCGCAGTGCCATGATAAGACAACCAAGAGACCAGCGTCCCGACAGGGACGCGACTTTGCATAACACGGTACAAGAGGACGGAGTCCTCGCAGTGCCGTGATAAGACAACCAAGAGACTAACGTCCCGAAAGGGACGTGACCTTGCATAACACGGTACAAGAGGACAAAGTCCTCGCAGTGCCGTGAGGAAACAACCAACGGACCAGCGTCCCGACAGGGACGCGACCTTGCATAACACGGTACAAGAGGACAAAGTCCTCGCAGTGCCGTGATAAGACAACCAAGAGACCAGCGTCCCGACAGGGACGCGACTATGCATCCTTCATGAAGAACCGATTGTCTATAGCCACCTCATTGGCCTCGATAAACCGTCTATACTCCTCGGCAAAAGTCATCTTCTTGTGATGCTCCTTCTGCCCTTTGATATAGTTTATTATCTTGTCTCTGTCATGTATACTATAAGTGAATCCCGCGTACTCCTGCGACCACCCAGTGAACTTTGGAAAGTGTGGGTTGGTTTTCATCCATTTACTGGATGACACTTTCAACGCTTTCACAAAAGAGGCCAGATCCAACGTAGCTGGCAAGGATACCAACAGATGCACATGGTCGGGCATCCCGCCAATACGGTACAGTTTGCCGTTATAGCTATTGATGATGCCATTCATATAGGCATACAGCTCATTCTCGTGCTCTTCGGCAATAGCCAACTCGCTGCAGTGTGTACGCAGGACGATATGATACAATGTGCTGACATAACTCATGCTCCGATAACGCTTGTTGTGTGCCTTTATTGTGTCGCGTCCCTATCGGGACGCCCTATAGTCTGTCATGCCGCTATCACGGCACTGCGCCACAGGCTTGTACCATGTTAAGCATATCGCGTCCCTGACGGGACGCCCTGCCGGCTACCATATTGCTATCACGGCACTGCGCTTGAGGCTTGTACCGTGTTATGCTTGTCGCGTCCCTTACGGGACGCCCTACCTGCTGTCATACAGCTCTCACGGCACTGCGCCTGGGGCTTGTACCATGTTAAGCATATCGCGTCCCTGACGGGACGCCCTACCAGCTGTCATACTGATATCATGTCCCGTCCCGACAGGGACGAGACCTTGCATAACACAGTACAAGAGGACAAAGTCCTCGCAGTGCCGTGATAAGACAACCACTAAACCAGCGTCCCGACAGGGACGCGACACAAAACGAGTAAACCCACCTAAAGAGAGTGTGATGGTTCTTCGATCCTTCTACGGTCTCTCGGCGAGGTCAGCCTATCCCATCGGGTAATAAAATTCCACAGCCGGATAGTATCTGAAAATAATGTTTTGGCAGCAAAACGGATTACAAATCCTGATAATAATATGTGTCGGATTGCAAATACAACACAACGAACCACGACTGGAACATCCGCTACGGCAAGTAATTCAGACGATATTGGTACTTTATGGTAAATCAAATATTGAAAGTGGATTAGCCTTGAATTGCAGTTGGTTTGCAGTTCTCTCGCCATTGTCTCCTCCTTTTCGCTGCATAGTAACTCCGCCCAAACGGATTCCTCCTTGATGTGTGTACTCTACTTTATGGTCACCCACATAATGATTGATGGCCTCATTGATGGAAACAAGTTTCCATCTGTAACCCTGATGTTTGTGGACAACAAGCATCCAGTCTGCGGCGAATCTTCCGCGTCCACGAGTAATGTCACTAAAATTTTAAATATTTGTGTGTTTCATTTATTTCCATATTTAGTTCCGGTAAGTACAAAAGAGAGTATATGGGTATGTACGTCAAGCCAATTCCTCTTATTGTCTTTACTTTCAAAAGTGGCACGATAATACCATTTCTTTGCTTGAGGATCCTCATACACTTCTGCAATGTAGTGACCTTTGGTGTTTTGTTTGACTTTTAGGGTTTTTCCATCTTTACGATTGTAGGTTGTAATTGTTTTCATGTTTTTCACTTTGCTCTTATCATGGATTTTGTATTTCCGAGTCTGATTACTAATCTAATATCTATATTCTTGGAATTATAGTCGAATAAGAAACCTGTATTACTTGTCTTTCCTGCCGATGAAAGAGAAGGTTGTCACAATGCAGTGGGTCAAAGAACAATTGATGCATGGGGCTATCTTTGAAATTGCTCACCACGAACAAACAATAACGTTCCAACAAGTCCTCAGCCATATTGTGCTCTTTCTCTGTCATTAGTATGCTACCTTGCCGATTGTTGATTCCTTTGACTTCTACGTAGAAATTTGACGTGTTGAGCGAAAGTTTGTAGTCGAAGCCGCAACCTAGGTTTGTTGTGTCAGTCAGATTGAAGTCGCTGAATGTGGGAATGTTTCGGTAGTTCATCACAAAGTATTCTTCGGCAGCCTTTCCGGTGATAATGCGGTTGGCTAAGAATTTGCGTTCTCTCGTGATAGGATGATTCGACTTTATATCGCTTATTTCTACATATTCATCTACAACAAACGAATTAATGATGGCATGAAACATCTCAAAGGAGAGGTCTTGAGTCCTCTCCATGATGTCGCGGCAATAATCGCGCAGCTCTCGGTGATGCCAGCCTAGTCTTGGATTGGGGAAATATGGGTCGAACTCATCTCTGTAGTTCTTGATAGAACTTGGAGGCGTCTCAACCGCATAACCCAACACATTGAAAGCCTCTTTGAACCCAGTAAAGCCAAAACTGTCAAGGGCTTTCTTGTCGTACTTGGACAAAAAGAGACCCATCATGATGGCCTTATCTCGTTTTGAAAGATGTTTGTAGTCAATCATTATTATGCTGCTATTGAAAACAACGTCCCCCTGGTGTCTTCGAATCCCAGCCTTTTGCCCGAGATGGAAAAAGGCTGGCAAGGGAAACCAGCACACAGAACATCATGGTCGGGTATTTGTTTTTCGTCTATTTTAGTAATGTCTCCAAACGGCATTTCACCGTAATTGGCAAAATATGTGCTTTGAGCCTCTGCATCGAATTCAGAGGAGAACACGCATTCTCCTCCCATATTTTGCAGTGCAATGCGAAATCCACCGATTCCTGCGAACAGGTCGATGAAGGTGAACTTGGGATTTTCTGGGGCGGGAAACGGAACGTCGAAGAACTCGGAGAAGAGACTATATTGTGCAGGATCCTCAGCTGCCATAAGCAGCTGTTCGTCGCTCCAGTTGCATATATCAATCTGTTGCCGCATCTCTTTGCGTGAGAGGAAGTCGCGTATCGATTCGGCTATCTCAGCTCGCTCTGCATGACTTATGTCCTTGCGGTGGTTGTGCAGCCAATGGCTCAGCACCGCCATCTGGTTCTCATACGAGGTCTCGCCGTACAATTTTACATTGTAGCCGAAGACCTGTGCCTCATCTTCGGGGAAATTTGTCAGTTTTATCTTTTTTGGCTTATTCATCATAAATCGTCACTCCATAAATCATAACGAAAAACATCAACAATTATTGCATGGGTACCGGAATTATTTGTGTCTTAATCCCGTTTGGTTTGCCCCCCCGGCAAATAAGAGAATCCCGGCCTTGTCTTTAGTGTTGGAGGCAGCTGTGCGTGCCAACGCTTCTTGGGAGGTATTGCGGGCTATCATCTCCTCGTTGTCGCTCTACAGCTGCTCGGTGAACACCAATGCCTTGCAGTTGTCCGTGGGCACTCATGCACCTAGGCGGAGGCACCCGTCGCAACACTGCTAGCCAACACCCCTTCGCACACCTAAAAGCCGTCTCCGCGGCCAACTGCCTGTGTTCTCGACTTATCGAAAACGTTGGTCAAGTACGTTGCTATCTGATGGTGGGTGGGCTGGTTCATGCGAGCGTACCTCCATTCTTTTGACAATAAACAATCAGGTCGTCGATGGTCTCGTCCATCGACTGCAAGTGTTCTACATCGTAGAACTCTATCAAGAACGCCAAGCCCTTATGCTCGTGCAAATAACTGAATGCCGCCTGTCGCGTCATCGCGAAGCGTTCGCCAAAAGCATGCACTGCTGCTGTAAGGAATGGTATCTCATACTTGCTCATATCTTGACCTTATTGATTTACAAAAATACAACAATTCTTCGACATAGCAAAAAAAAATTGGGTTTTCAGCAGATGGACATCCTAGTGGGGTGCTCGATGTGGCGGGTGCTACGCTACAGTTGCTACAGATCGAAAAACCTTCTTTGGGGGTACCGTAATTGATGTAACCCCCAATGACCGATTTGGGATAAAGATAATTCGTCCAGAAACTGCTGTCGGGTCGGGACTGTCTTTCAGGTAAGCAGAGGGTCCGCCCAAGGTTCACTATTTCTACGCTACTTCAACGGTACATCAACACTATTTCAACACTTTTGAAGCGTAGAAATAGCGTTAATTTAGTGTGAGTCATGCGTTAAAGTATCGAACTCATGGCGAATCGGAGGCCAAGTAACACTGTGGCTGATTGGAAATGCCAACGGGAAAAGAGCGAGGGGAACGGGGTGAAGGCAGATGATGACTGATAATCCAAAATCGTATCGGAAAAAGCGAGAAAGAAGGCTAAAGTCATCCTAATGACCGATTTGGGTTCATCCTTGTTTTGGTGATGAAGGAGCATCCAGTGGATGGTCCGATAGGGCTAGACCGAGAGGTCGCCCGAGAATACTGCCATGTCGTGAAAGCCTTCACGACACCATCGTTCATCTAAGGTATGGAAGAATCTATAACGGAAATTGTCTCCTTCATGATTGTGGAAAAGCACACTGCTACCCTCTCCCACAGCATTGATAATGGCTCCGCGGAAAAGTGGAATCTCTCCATAGGTTATCTTTTCTTTAAACTTGATTATTAAAGTATTTACATACATTAAAATCAATTGGAGAAGAAGGCACCTTTGATAGCGAAAATCAACAGGAAGAGGACTGCAAAAAGCTGCCAACGACGTTCACGAAGCGTTTTCTTGCGGCGCCCCAGCATTACGGCCAGATAGCAAAGCAGGAACATGACAACAAACAGGGGAACGGCCGATTTCCACACTTCGTCGGAGAATGGAACACGGAACCCCAAAGCAAGACCCACAAGGAGGGTGTTGATAGCTGTGGCCACTGCCAAGGACAGCACCACAGACCAGCGGGAGATGTCGAAGGCGGGACGTTCTTTTTTGCTGAACGCAGGGAAAAACATGCGGACACCAACTACCAACATGAGACCCAGGTAGAAAAGGTTGTCGTATTCGGGTAGACCAAGGCGAAGCCTGTTGCCAAGAAAGAGTCCCAACAGCAGCAGGGCAGAATGGATGAGGGCTAAAAGAAACGACACACCCAAGCCGCGTGTGAGCCTTATGGGGGTTTTGAGAGCACAGGCGCGCAGAGAGACCATTACTGGCACAGCCAGAGCAAAGGAAAGAATAATATATTCGATTACAGACATGATAGTTAAATAATGATTATACAACAGAGGGATTGATTGGCGAGGAAGCACACTGAAGCACACGGGTGATGGCAACAAAGTCGGCAACGGAAAGCTGTTCGGCACGGAGTGAAAGCAGGGATGGGTCAATGCCATCGAGAGGCAAGTTGAGCTGTTTGAGGGCGTTGCGTAGGGTTTTGCGCCGTTGGTTGAAGCCAATCTTGACCACCTTGGTGAAGAGTTGCTCATCGCAGTCGAGATTGGCAACGGAGTTGCGGCGCATGCGGATGACGGCAGACTTCACTTTGGGTGGGGGATTGAAGACATGCTCGTGGACGGTAAAGAGGTATTCGATATCGTAGAAGGCAGAAAGCAGGACACTCAGAATGCCATAGGTTTTGCTGCCCGGAGCGGCACACACCCGCTCGGCGACCTCTTTCTGGAACATGCCCACCAACTCGGGGATGCGGTTGCGGTTGTCGTAGACGCGGAAAAGGATTTGCGAAGAAATGTTATAGGGGAAATTGCCTATGACCGCAAAGGGATTGGGAAAAAGGGTGGAGAGGTCGAGCTGGAGGAAGTCGCCCTCAATAACATGGAGAGAGGGATAGTGGGTGTGGAGATAGTCGACCGACTCGCGGTCGATTTCGATGGCGTGGAAATCGAGTTCGGGTTTGTCCAGCAGATATTTAGTCATAACGCCCATCCCAGGTCCTATTTCGAGCACATGAGGTACAGAACCCGTGAGGCTGTCGGCAATCTGAGCGGCTATATTCTCGTCCTTGAGAAAATGCTGACCTAAGTATTTTTTTGCGCGAACTTCCATTGGTGAGTGAATTGATTGATGCGTGTGATATGAAATAAGTTGGAATAAAGTTAACGAATGAGGGTGACTGTGCCGATGGAGCGGAGGTCGGCAAGAGGCATGAGCTGGTTGCGATAGCGGCAATGGTAGACGTAGGTGCCTTGGGGGCATGGGGTACCATTGTGGGTGCCATCCCAGCAGTCGAAAGGATTGGTGGAATGATAGAGCAGTACGCCTTGACGGTCGTAAATCCATAGTTCAAAATCGACAAACCCGGTGCCATAGGCACAGAAACGATTGTTGAGTTCCTTACCCGGAGTGAAAACATTGGGGAAGTAAAGCGAAGCTTTGAGCAGAGAGACAGTCTGTCGGGCAGTGTCGGAACAGAAATCGTTGCTAATAATAAGCATGAGATCAATTGAGTCGGTCTCGGGGTTGCCATAGAAGACGATGCGGTTGCCCTCGACAGGCGAAAGTTGCCCATTGATGTACCATGATTGGGACGTGAAGCCCACACTATTGTTGATGGCCTCGACTTGCTGGTCGGTGGAGTTTATTTCCCAATCTATGGAAAGGGGTATGACAGGAAGGATGTCGATGCTGTCGGTTGAGGAGCAGATGTCGGAGTTGGCATAGCCCACAGTGACTGCGTATCGGGTGGGTTGTGAGGGATTGACAACAATGCTACTGGAATGTTGCTGGGGTGTGAGAGTAGAGTCGTGAGGGACGGAAGTCCAATAATAGGACTTGGAGGAATCAAGGTTGGCCAAAGAGAGATAGTGGGCCGGAGGCTCGCATGAATAGTTGTGGAGAATGGCGATATGAATAGAGTCGAGCACAGACAGTTGAAGCGAGACAAGGCTGTCGCACCCGTATGCATTGATGAGAGAGTCGGTATAGGTGCCTGACTGGGAGATGGAATAACCATTGAAGAGATATTTCATACCTTGACAGATAGTATCGGTGACAAACGTGTGATGGACAGGAAGAGTATGGAGCGTGTATGAGAGGATGCTATCGGTGTCATAAATGCCCGTGAGGGTGTCGTAGAGTGTGCCATCCGACTCGAAGAACTTGCCTCGCCACCAAAGAGGCAGGGAGTTGCGGCATAGCACGGTATCGAAAAAGGTATAGGCATTGCGGTACACATGGAGACTATAGTGGATAACGCTTTCGCAACCCACTGCATTGGGAATGATGACTTCGGCACCAACAGTATCGGAACTGAAAGTAAGATTGTGGAAGATGCGGGGGAGTTGGTTTTCGGTGCAGGTATCGTAGTAATTGGAAGAAGAGGAGTTGCGTAGGGTAAGGTGAAGGATGACGGTACTGTCGCAGCCGGCAGCATTGGGGAGAAGGGCGTGGAGCGTATCGTCGACGGAATGGGTATAGAGATGCCCATGCAGTACATATACATCACATTCCACCGGACTGATATGGCCCACAGAAGTGTCGCGAACGGTGAGGTGAAGGGCAATAGTGCTGTCACAAACGGGTGAGGTGTGAGTGGGAAAAGAGGCAGTGTAGATGCCCGAAGTGAAAAGGAGCGAGTCGTTGAAAAGTAACTGACTATTATTGCAAATGGTGTCGAAAATAGTCAGATTATAGTCGGGGAGGACATAGAGGTGCATCGTGACAATGCTGTCGGCACCAACGGCATTGGGCAGCGTGTCGGTGGAAACGCCTGAGGAGGTGAATGTAGAATGGTTCCACCGATAGGGTAAACGGGAGGCACAAATGGTGTCGAAGAGAGTGGAGCAGGAGTTGCGGAGAACATGAAGATTATAGCTGAACAAGCTGTCGCAACCATAGAGATTAGCCACAGGAATCAGAGCATTGGCGGTGTCGGAGTAAAAGAGAATGTTACGATAACGACGTGGGAGACTGTTTTCGGGGATGGTGTCGAACACCTGGAAAGTGGTGGCAGCATGAAAGAGGATGGAGAACGAAGTGTCGAAACGACATCCATTGCTGTCGAATATGTGGACGGAGTAGGTGATAACGGTATCGGCAGAGAGATTGGTGGGAGCAATGATGGAGAAAGTGGTGTCGGAAAGGCGGACATTCCAAGGACCATCAAGATCGGCTGTGGCAACAGAGGGGTGGTAGTCGTTGCGCGAAAGGCGATCGGGATTGAGGGCAAGAGACCAGCCAAAGATATAGCCGTTGTCACCCGTCCAGCCGTCGATGACTTCGATGTACCAAGTGCCGTTCATGGGGCAGCCGATGAGTGCGTCAAGGGGCTGATCGGGGTGATAGAAATGAGTACCCATAAGGACATTGGAAGAATCGAAACGGTGGTTGTGTGCATTGGCGGCCCGATAGATGATGCCGTCGCCCGAGGCATAGGAATAGCCCGCATCGGTAGCGTTGGACCAACAATAGCGCCAACCCACTCCGGCATGATTGTCGGAGGCTGAGGAGTCGCATGGATAGAGGGAATTGACGGGATTTGTGGCTTGACCAAAATCGGTACTCACAGAGGCGTTGGTGCCGGTTTGCCAACCGCGACTTGATGATTGGATACTACTGTTGCACTCGGAATAGCCATTGCCCCCATAACGTAGAATGTCGGCACTCTGGTTGTTAGGACAGGTGATGTTGATATAGATGTCGCCCGCATAGGAATGCTCTAAATTGAGCATCACATAGCGGATATCATTTACATTGGTAATCTGCGCATTATCATCGAAGTCGGAGAAGACCAACTCGGAACGATAGGAACAGCCGAAAGGATTGCAATTGATGCCGTCGGGGAGGAAGATGCGGGCAGCTTCGGACTGGACAGATTGGCTGCGGTGGACCCTTATATTGGCATCTTCGGCGAAACCGATATGAATAAGGGTGGTATCGCCGGGACAGAGGGATTCCGGGATATTGATATCCATAGGGAAAGGATGGCGACGGATAACCACCTGGTCGGTATCGGAACATTGGTCGGCAGTATATGTGATGAGGGTGACCGTATCGGCGGAGGTAATCTGGACAGTGCGGGTGGTATCGCCGGTGCTCCAGAGATAGGCATCGGCGCTGTCGGCCTCGAGAATCAAGGTGTCGCCGTCGCAAATAGTGTGGGCTCCTCGTATGAATGCCTGAAAACAAGGAGTATGGATTGAAAGGGTGAGGGCACAATCGGACTGCGAAGAGTCGGCAAGAGTGGCAAGATGGAAAGTGTAGTCTGTATTGGGCGAGAGAGAAAAAACCGAGAGGGAATCGGAATAGATGAGTGTGTCTACATCATTGTAGGAGAGGATGAAAGGACCCTGAATGTCGACAGCCTGCCAAGTAAGATTGACAGATACCGCAGTAAGGCTGTTGTATGAGAAATTATAGATGAAGTTGGAGCAGAGACAAGAATGAATGTTATAGGTAAGGGAGAATCCACTGCGGTTGAAGATGGTATTGGAAGAAAAATAGAGGGTCATAGTGCCTGTTACAGAAATGCAATGAAGACTTCCACTTCCGCTATAGGTACCCAATGTGTTGCCTGAGCGTCCGTAACCATCATAGACATAGAGGATATCGTTTAGCCATTCGGTGGTGTAGTTGCCCGAAAGCTCGATGGTATCGCCGGGATGAGCGGTGATGATGACCAAACCGGCAAAATTGCTGGAATAATTGCCCGAAGGGCCGCCGTTGTCGAAAATGATGCCCGAAATGGATGTGGCTGAATTGACATAAACTGTGTTACCATTGCTGAAATAGACACTATCCTGTGCCCGAGCGAGTACAGCGAAAAGCAACATTGCCAGCAATATGAACATGCTATGCCGAATGGATTTCATACCTTCACATCTATGCTATAACTATGTACCTTGAATGATTCAAGATAAACAAGATTGATTCCATAACGTAGAACAACACAATTAATTGTGTGTCGGATAGAAAAATGAGTCACTATCGGAGGAGAGTGACAGTACCGGTTGCGGTGAGATAGCCCTTGGGCATAAGTTGGTTGCGGTAGCGGCAATGATAGACATAGGTGGCCTGACGGCAAGGAGAACCGTTGTGGGTGCCGTCCCAACCGGGTTGAGGTTCAGTACTATAATACACCAACATACCTTGACGATCGTATATCCATATCTCATAGTCGACAATCCCAGTATATATAGGTGCAAAGCGGTTGTTGTTATCCATCCCGGGAGTAAAGACATTGGGGAAGTAGATGGAGGCAGTCTGCATGCGAATGGTTTGGGTAGCGGTATCTGTGCACATCTCGTTATTAATGACCAACATGAGAATAATCGAGTCGGTCTCGCGACCACACTCGTATGTAAACTGGGAACCCGGTTCGTCCATCCGATTACCATCAACAAACCAGCTTTGGGAAGTATAGCCCGAACTGAGATTGGAGGCAGTGACAAGGAGATTGTCCTCGGTGAGATAGTCGGGCTTTACGTCCCAAACAACATGAAGTGGAACAATGGGATTGAGGCTGATACTGTCGACCTGGGGACACCAACCCGAAGCACCATAGGAAGCCTGGACATAATAGGTGGTGGTTTGTCTGGGATTGACGACAATAGAACCATAATTGGCCTGCGAACCCATCGAAGCATCGGGGGGCAGAGAGGTCCAATGATAGCGCCACCCATCATGATAGGAGGCAGATAGGGCATAATGCTCGGGCGAATTGCAATAGAACTCGTCAGCAATAGAAAGATCAACGGGGTCAATGACCGAGAGAATGAGCGTCAGGAGGCTGTCACAACCCATCAAAGTGTATAGAGTATCGTGATAAGTTCCTGATAACATGAGTTGGGCAGAACCAAACTGGTAAGGTGTTCCTTGGCAGGTGGTATCGGCGAACGAATTATCATAGGCTGGGTTGACATAGAGCGTAAGACTGATGACGGAATCGGCACCATGAGAACTAATCAACGTATCGACAAGATGGCCTGGGGCATTGAAAAGGTGTCCGTGCCAACTGAAAGGTAACATGTTGCTGCAAATGGTGGTGTCGTAGCTATGGAACGAGTTCCAGTTGACAATAAGATTGTATAAAATATTGCTGTCGCATCCAACGCTGTTGGGAATAACCACTGGTAGGTCGGAAGTATCGTTATAGAGAATGATTCCATGATAGTTATATGGTAACTCACTTTCGAATATAGTCTCGAAAACCTGACAGTTGGTAGAGTGGTTGACTGTGAGGTGTAGCGTGACAGAAGAGTCGCATCCCAAGGCATTTACGGTGTAGGCAGGAACCACAATTACAGAATTAGAATTAAAATGGTGATTATGCCAATCGAAAGTATCACACACAACGGCGAAAGTATCACCCTCGGAAGTCTGATTCACAACAAGATGGAGAGTACGTAGACTATCACAGCCCTGCAAGGTAGTGAAGGGATGGGTATAATTGCCAGAAAGATTATAACTAGTACCTTCGAAAAGAGTGCTTTGATTGCTGCAAATGGTCTGGGATACAGTATCATTGTATACGGGAGCAACATGAAGTGTGAGTGTGAGTAGACTGTCGGCACCAAGATGATTGAGTATCGTGTCGTACTGAGTACCTGCAACAGTGAACGTACGATGGAACCACTGCAAAGGCAATTGATTGGTACACAAAGTAGTGTCGAGATTTGCATAAGAATTGCGCAGCACATAGAGATTGTAGTTTATGGAACTGTCGCAACCCGATGTATTAGGAATTGTGATAATGAGATTAGACGTGTCGGACAATAAATTTATTCCATGATAGTTACGTGGCAAGTTATTTTCGAGAACAGTATCGAAAACAGTGTTCGAACTGGAATGGTTAACTGTGAGGTAAAGGGTGACAGAAGAATCGCAGCCCAATGCATTGAGGGAGAACTGTGGAATGGTAACTGTATCGCTGACAGTGTAGTATTGACCCATCCACGTGAAACTGTCACAAGCAACAGCAAAGGTGTCGCCCTGAGAGGTATTATTGACCACCAGATGAATTGTTATGAGACTATCGCATCCATTCACTGTTTGGAAACTATTGAGATAGAAGCCTGAAGTGTTGTAAGTATGATTGTTAAACGAATAGGACTGATTGCTGCAAATGGTGACTGGGAGGGTATCGTGATAGACAGGACTTGTGTGGATAGTAAGCGTTAGGAAGCTGTCGGCACCTAAATAATTCTCTATAGTGTCATACTGGGTGCCAGCCTGATAGAAAATGCGGTGATACCATTGTATCGGTAGTTGGTCGGCACAAATTGTAGTATCGAAGATGGCCGAAGAATTGTGAATTACAAATAGATTATAGTGAACTAGACTATCGCAACCATTACTACCGATAAGCGTGAACAGGACATCGGTTGTATCCGATAAAAAGCTTGTTCCATGATAGTTGTGCGGTAAATCGTTTTCAAGGACAGTATCGTAAACAATAGACGAAGTGGAGTAGCGAAGATTAAGGTAGAGTGTGACGATAGAATCGCATCCAAAGACATTAGGAACTAAATAAGGGCTTGTTACGGTATCGCTGGAAGTATAGAGAGTGCCATTCCAATAAAATGAATTGCACGCATCGGCAAAAGTGTCTCTCTGACTGTTGTTGTTGACAATAAGATGGAGCGTACGGAGGCTGTCGCATCCAGCAACGGAAGTGAAACTATGTGTATACAAACCTGGAGCGTTATAGCTATTACCCTCAAAAGCATAGGATTGATTGCTACAGATGGTAGCATCCACAGTGTCGGCTACAATAGGCAACGTGTGGAGCGTGAGAATAAGGAGGCTGTCGGCTCCAAGATGATTCTGTATAGTGTCGTACTGAGTGCCTTCGGAAGTGAAAAGACGATGAAACCACTGTATAGGCAATTGATTTATACACAATGTAGTATCGAATACTTGACTACTATTGGGCAAAACATGGAGGCTATAGTCAATAATACTGTCACATCCGTTGGGAGCTGGAACAGTAAGTTGCTGATGAACAACATCAGAATTGAAAGAATAATCATGATAAATGCGCGGGAGGTCGCCTTCGCGAACGGTGTCGTATACGGTGCGTGTGTACACCCCATGAAAGGTGATAGTGAATGTAGTATCGAAAACACACCCTCCGCTATCGGTAATGAATAGTTGGTATTGCACCGTAGTGTCGTTGACCAAATCGCTGGGAGCCGTGATGTTAAATGTAGTATCCGTGAGACGTGTCGTCCAAGGACCTATCAAATCGGCATAGGCCACAGTGGGGCGGTAGTTGTTGCGTACCAACCGGTTGGGGTTCAAGGCCAATTCCCACCCGAAGATGTAGCCATTGTCAACGCCCCAACCATCAATCACCTCGATATACCATACTCCATTCATCGGGCAACCAATAAGGGACGCGAGGGATTGGTCAGGATGATAGAAATGGGTGCCAGCATCAACATCGGAAGAATCAAAAGTATAACCCGAACTGGAGGAGACCACATTGTTGTTTCGATATATCAAGCCATCGCCTGAAGCATAGGTGTATCCTGCGTCAGTACAATTGGACCAGCAATAGCGCCAACCGGTGCCCGGCTCATTGCCTAAGGCCATAGAATCACATGGATAAGTATTATTCTCAATATCGTTTGCAACCCCGAAATGAGTATAGAGGGGTGCATTAGAACCACTCTGCCAACTACGGCTGCCTGGTCCTATAGAGCTGTTGCATTCAGAGCTACCCGAGCCGCTGTAGCGGAAAATATCAGCACTCTGGCTGTTGGGACAAGTAATGTTGATGTAGATATCGCCCGCATAGGAATGCTCGATATTCAGCATCACATATCGAATATCGTTCACATCAGTGATTCGGGCGTTGGATGCAAATCCAGAGAAGAGGAGTTCCGAGCGATAAGAACAGCCGTTGGGCTCGCAATAGATGCCGTCGGGGAGGAAAATGCGCGAGACCTCGGAAAGGGTGGATTCGTGGCGGATAACGCGAACCGAAGCCTCAAGATCAAATCCCACCTGAACGTGTGAAACATCGCCTGGACACAAATGCTCAGGTATGGTAATCTCCATCTCGAATTCAATTGGGGAAACTGTGAATTGTATGCTGTCGGAGCAGCCTCCATCAGTGAATACGGTAAGAACATAATCGCCAACCTGCGAAATCTCTATCGAGCGTGTGGTATCGCCTGTGCTCCAAAGATAACTATCGGCCGAGTCGGCAGTTAGGGTAACAGTGTCGATACCACACAGCGAATGCAAACCGCTAACAACAGCCTTGAAACAAGGAATAACGGTGTCGAAACTACTGGAACAGGGTGTATCGTCTGAATCGGCTTGACTGTAAAGGGTAAAGGTATACGTATTATCAGGAATAAGACCCGTAATATTAGCATAATTCTGATTAACAATAGTATCAACATTACCATACTGCAACCGGAACGGGCCGCTGTTGTCGATAGCCGACCAATTCAGGCGAACCAGATGGGGTGTAACCTCTGTCGCAGTGAAATACCTAATGAAATTGGAACAACTGGAAGGGCGGATGGAATAATGAAGCGACAGTCCCGAGGAATTCACTGAACCATCGGTTTGGAAATAGAGGGTCATATATCCCGTATAAGAAACAACGTTAAGTGTATTGTTGCCCGTAAATGTATTAATTAAACAACTGGTATCTTGTCCATTACTCGTATATACATAAAGATTATCATAGCCACTTTCCAAAGAAAAAGAGCCCGACAATTCAATAGTGTCGCCCTCATTGGCACTAATGATAACTGTACCACTAAAACCGTTCGAATAATTGCTCGTATCGCCGCCATCGTCATAGATATATCCGGCGGTATCGGAGGAACTATTAATATTTACGGTATTCCCTAGCGAAAAAAGGAAATCTTGTGCATTCCCTTTCCACGAAATGAACAATAAAACCGATAATATCAGTAATTTATAACAAATAGATTTCATAATTGCAGGTTTATTCTACCCTGCAAATATACAAAATTATTAAACACAGATGTGAAAAAAAAATGAAAATAATGCAATTTTTCTATATCAAATCTATAAAAAAACAACATCTAACAAAAAGAAGGTGTGAATCACTCAGTCAAAGCGCGGTAACGTTTGCGTGCCTCATCTACATAGAGGCTGGCGGGATAGTCGAGAATGAGTTTCTCATAACAATCACGCGCACGTTCGGGATGGTTCAGTTTCTCCTCATTTAGCTGGGCGAGAAGCAATAAAGCGTCGTCGGCAAGAATATCGGAAGGATAGAAATCCACCAATTGCTGTAACAAAGTGTCTGCCTCTGCATAGCGTTGTTGCTGAATGCGGATTTTGGCCTTCTGCATCAGCACCTCGTCGAAAAGGGAATGGGAAAGGGCACTATGCGAAATATCGTCAAAAGCGTTCCAAGCCGAATCAAGAAGATTGCGGTAAAGCAAAAGATCGGCTGCGGCATACTTCTCAAGCATTGTGAACGAGCTGTCCTCCTCCATATTGTCGCTTATGAGGAGCGACAATTCCATAGCGTCATTGGCTATAAGCTTGCTCGTTGAGGCACGCAGCACATCCAGCTGGCTTTTGGCCCAGAGGAAATCATGATTATAGTAGGACAGCTTGGCATTCTTGAACTTGGCCAACGAGCCCAACACATCGTTCTTGTTCGCCTTATCCACCTGCATATACAGAAGCGAAGCATCCCATATCTCTCCCGCAAAGAGGAGCAAATCGCCCAAGGCAAGCTTGGCATTGTCGCGTTGATGGGGGTCAATCTTCGGAATATCAAGAATATCATACAAAATATCGGCCGCCTGCTGCACACTGTCTGCAAAATAGGCCAGCAAGTCCGAATAGTTGCGCATAAGCTGCACCGTATTGGCATTTTTCCCAAGTTCAGACAACGCATTTTCATACTGGTCAAGAAGAAGCTCCAGCTTCCTGTTTTCGATGGGGAAATTTCGGTTTATTTGGGCAAACTGGACGTTCAGCTCCCCTACCCTACTCTCGAAATAATAAGGGCTCTCCTTGCCCTTTTTGACCAAGCTGGAATAGCATTCCCGCGCCACATCGTATGCAGCATTGGACTGGGCAATCTTGGCAACGCGCATTAGCATTTCGCCCGACTGTTCGGGAAACCGGGCGTCAACCGCCTTTGCCTGTTCCATCGCAAACTGGAAATCCTTCTGTTGCAGCGAGAACCATATCATCATCTCCAAATTATGTTTCGAATCTGGATGCTCCTGAACGCGTTTTATAAGAAGGGTTTTCAAGCTTTCGGTCAAACGGGGATTGGACGTTTCGGCAAGAATACGTTGAAGCGACACCTGAATAGAACTCATCATGCCCGGCTGATTATCCAAAAGGTCGAAATATTCGCGCATCATCGACTCATAGTCGCCCACACGTTCATACAGCGTAGCAAGCTCGCCAACATATATATACTCATTCTTACTCTTCTCGCGCGCAAAGAGGTATACCTTTATTGCCCACTCCGGATGTCCAGCCGACTCGAATGCTTGCGCCAATTCACCTATCTGTTTGGAGTCATATCCAATCTTCTTGATTACAGATTCATACGTCTTGTCTGCCTTTTTCCTATCACCCTTCATTTCATATACTTGCCCCAAATCAACCGACACATATAAATCCTTTGGGTACAGCTTAATACGGCGTTCGACTAAACGTTCTGCATCTTTGAATTGCTTCAGCTCCACATAAGAGCGGTAAAGCATCTGATAATAAAACTTGTTGGGGGCTCGCTTATAAAGATCTTCATAAAGCTCTGCCGCCTGAGCAAAATCACCGTTCGAAAAGTAATGGGAAGCCAACTGTTCCTGCGTCTGCTGTGCCTGGCAAGGCAACAAGAAGAGCAACAGGGCTATGATGGCCATATACCGTTTGATGATTACCTTGGCGGTGCTTTTGATCATAACGAGGATATAGTAATTGCTATAACTACAAAAAAACACTGGCTAACGACTACCAGTGTTTGTTAGTGACTAAGCTGGGATTCGAACCCAGGACCCCATCCTTAAAAGGGATGTGCTCTACCTGCTGAGCTACTTAGTCATCCAAAATGACTGTGACTAAGCTGGGATTCGAACCCAGGACCCCATCCTTAAAAGGGATGTGCTCTACCTGCTGAGCTACTTAGTCATCCTCAAATTTGAGTTTGCAAAAGTACAACTTTTTTCTCTTACGGCAAAAACTTTTTGAAAATTTAATTCGTCTTCATTTATCAAATATTTGATATTTAGACCAATAAAAAAGAAAGTATTTTTTATTTCGATAAAAAATTTGTCCATTCAATAAATAATTCGTACCTTTGTTTTCTCAAAAATTCAAAAATTCATGACTCTAGATATACACATAAAACAAGGAATAGGCGACATTAGGTTCCAAATGCCCATAGACGATGTGATAGCCATTTTGGGCGAAACACAGGAAGTAGAAACTATCGATAACGCCGTTGACGAAACCACCACCGTTTTGCGCTACACAAACGGAATGACATTCTTCTTTGAAGGAGACAACCAAAACCTTACCTGCATCGATATCTCCAATCCCGATATCACACTTTTCGGGAAAAAGATATTCGACTTGAATGAGAAAGAGATTGTTAATCTGATGGTTGAAAACAAATACTTCGAGCAGGATGTAGACAATGAGGACTGGGGCGAGCGAAGGGTCACCTTCAACGAAGCCAACATAGACTTCTATTTCGAAGACGAAGAACTGCAGTCGGTTATCATTGGTGGGTGATTGAAAATGAACGGAATACCCTTATTTTCAACCGCCTACCTTCCTAGCATAATGTATATGGCCTATATGGTCAAATTCCCTATTGTATACATTGAACAGCAGGAAACCTTTCCGAAACAAACTTTCCGAAACCGCGCAACCATCGCTACCGGAAACGGCAGCCTGACACTAACGGTGCCCGTAGTGCGACCGCAGGGTAACCACACCCGGACCGAAGAGATAGGCATCAGCTACAAAGAATCGTGGAATGTGCAGCATTGGCGCGCTATCCAAAGTGCCTACAATGCATCGCCCTACTTTCTCTACTACCGCGACGAGTTGGAACAAATACTGCTTCGACAACATCAGAGGCTAATAGACCTTAACGATGCATTGCTGAAATACATATTGAAGAAAAGCAAAATAGCATGCGACCTGAAATACACCACAGACTACACCCCATCGTGCAATACACAACTGGACTTCAGAACATCGCTTACCTCCAAAAAAGCCTTCTGCAATGCTCATATACCTGAATACAGCCAAGTATTCGAGACAAAATTAGGCTTTATCCCCAACCTCAGCATTCTGGACTTGCTGTTCAACCTGGGTCCAGAAACGAAAGAATACCTGATACACCTGTCTCAAAAAGTAGCCAACTAACCCCTACCCTACCCCATCTCACCCATCAATTAATCCCACCTCTACACCCATCCACAAACACGATGGGTGAATAATCTCATGCGTTGAGATATGGACTCGACCTAACAACAACCATCCACAAAGAAACAAGAATAACCGTCCGAACTCCCGCATTAGTCTGTCCAACTTTCCATATACAGGGACAAGCCAAACGCATCAACAAAGCCCCTAAAATACATGTTCCATGATAGTAAGCACCTCCACACAGAAACTCGCATCGAAAGCAATAAAAAAAGAGTTAAAAACCATATTTCATGATATTTAACCCTTCTGTTTCTCGTGAAACAAAAACTCTATTTTTCTGCTGAAGATAGATTAGCAACACCGAAACGTCGGCCGGAGAAACACCACTAATCCGCGAGGCCTGCCCCAATGTATGGGGTCTCATTTTCGTCAACTTTTCCCTTGCTTCATACGAGAGCGACTGAAGAGAGAAGTAGTCGAAATCATCCGGCAACCGCACATTCTCGAATTTCAAAATACGGTTTGCCACATCCTCTTCCTTTTCAATATAGCGTTGATACTTTAAGAGTATCTCGCTTGCGTTGACCACATCGCAGCGGACATCCTCGGGAATAGTGGATACGTAATCCGCCAATTCGGGTGAGATTTGCAAAAGATGCGAGAAACCAACCTCGGGCCTCAACAACAGATTCAGAAGCTTTACCCGTTGCTGAACTGGCGGAGTCTGCAACGACTCTAGCATCTCATTGGCTTGTGCTGGGGTAACAGGTGTATTGCTGACAAAAGCAGAAAGATTATCGGTGAAACGCATCTTAGCCTCTACCCTACTCATCCTTGCATCATCAGCAAGACCGATGGCGTGCGACAACGGCGTGAGCCGTACATCAGCATTATCCTGCCTGAGCAGTATTCTGTATTCCGCCCGCGAAGTAAACATCCTGTATGGTTCGTCAACACCCTTGGTAACAAGGTCATCAATAAGCACACCAATATATGCCTGCGTGCGGTTCAGCACAAACGGCGGTCTCCCCGACAGTTTCAATGCAGCGTTGATACCAGCCATCAATCCCTGACACGCTGCCTCCTCATAACCGGTAGTTCCATTAATCTGCCCGGCAAAATATAGATTTTCCACCAACTTCGTTTCCAGCGTATAGTACAATTGCGTGGGCGGAAAATAATCATATTCTATAGCGTATCCAGGTTTAAAAATACTGGCGTTCTCAAATCCAGCTATCGTATGGAGGGCATCCAGCTGCACCTCCAAGGGCAGCGACGATGAAAACCCGTTCAAATAATACGAATGTGTTTTCAAACCCTCAGGCTCTACAAACAACTGGTGACGTGTTTTATCAGCAAACCGTACAATCTTATCCTCAATAGAAGGGCAATAACGGGGTCCATGTCCTTGAATGCGGCCTGTATAAAGTGGCGATCTGTCGAACCCGGTACGGAGTATTTCATGAGTATGTTCGTTGGTATAGGCCAAGAAACAAGGTTGCTGATGCTGGAGCGGTTTCGTGTCGGTATACGAAAACTTCTGAGGATTGGTATCGCCTGGCTGGACTCCCAGTTTGGAAAAATCGATCGTCCTCCCGTCAATTCTCACTGGCGTACCCGTTTTGAGGCGGTCAACCGCAAATCCCATCTCCTTCAACTTGTCCGATAAACCCTCTGACGACGTCTCCCCTATCCTACCGCCAGTCCAGCGTGACTCTCCAACATAAATCGTCCCATTCAGAAAAGTGCCGTTAGTCAGTATCACTGCCCTCGAGTCAATCCTTAACCCCATCTGGGTTCGAACCCCACACACCTTTCCGTCCTCGACAATAATATCGGTCACCTCATCCTGCCATATGGAGAGATTTGTAATAGACTCGAGAAGGAAACGCCAGTTCGATGAAAAATTCATCTTGTCGCACTGTGCACGTGGGCTCCACATAGCCGGCCCCTTCGACAAATTCAACATACGGAACTGAATCATCGACTGGTCAGTCACTATTCCCGAGTATCCTCCCAAAGCGTCAATTTCGCGCACTATCTGTCCTTTGGCCACACCACCCATTGCCGGATTGCACGACATCTGACATATCGTATCAATATTCAACGTAATCAGCAATGTTTTTGCACCCATATTTGCGGCGGCTGCCGAAGCCTCGGCTCCTGCATGCCCAGCGCCAACAACAACAACATCAAAAAACGAACTATTCACTTAGTATCTTTTTACTAATACAAAACATCTATTTCTTGTCTACAATAGCACGATTCAACAACAAATGTTTCGCGCGAAACAAGGCACTTAATTCATTGTTTCCCACAATGCTAATGAATCGTTTTCCTTTTTTCTCATGGCAGTCGCCTCCTCTTCAGTCTTGTCTCCTTGACCCAACAAATGGTGAATGCCATGAATAATCACCCTATGCAACTCCTGCTCGAAAGGAACAGAAAACAACTTTGCATTGTCTCTAATCCTATCCACACTTATCATAATATCGCCCGATACCAAATTACCGCTCACATAATCGAAAGTGATAATATCGGTGTACGTATCGTGATTCAAATATTTTCTATTTACTTCCAGCAAATACTCGTCATCACAAAAAAGATAGCCAATCTCCCCTACCCTGCAATTATTATTTTTGATGATGAGCTTTATCCAGTCGGTAATTTTTATCTCCTCGTCCAGAACAAAGGAGCTATTGACCGTTGAAAAATGAATTGACATTATTATGACGTTAAAAACTTAATACAATAATCAGAAATAGCAGAAAGCGACTTGTGATGAAATTTTAGAGCTCTTGGATTGAAAAGGCGAAAACCATAGTTATTTCTATTATTATCAACAAGATAAAACAAAAAACACTCGATTATTCCTCATTTTCCTTGAACTATTCAACAAATCTAGGGCAACCAGTTTACTCAGCAAACTCTCGTAAAGATATCACCACTCATAATATCGTCCTTATCGAGTAACTTCGGCTGGTATATCAGAATGTCTGTACACAGATTCGAAAACCGAGATGCGTCTCATCGCCTCTCGCGAGTCGATGCCCCGAACATTAAAAACAATCTTCATCGAACTCCCGTCATCCGAGAAAGAGATAGCGTCGGACAATCTTCCAATCAAAATCATGTCATCTTCGATTTGAGAGGGTAGGGGAGAGGTCGTTTCCTTCAGATTATTGAAACAATTGTCCGGACCCGACACCTTAAAGCAGATACCATCCTTGCTATAATCGAAAGTGACTACAACGGGCATTTGCCTGGAACTTAAGGCATGATTCATAGCCTTCAGCACTGGAACCGAGATAATAGCGTAATAATTGTCCAGATGATACTTGCTGCAAACGGCAGAAATAAAACTCTCTGTCCGTTCAATAGCACTCTCATGTGTCTGTAATACAAGTTTTTCCATAACAATATATTTCAACTGGTAGTATACAAAGATACACTTTTTTTCAAAAAGAAATAAAAAGAACACACATCAAACCACCCATTCGACACCATCAGAAGTTATAGAAATAGTCATTAACCTTATCCATATAGTATCGCGAAAGGGTAGGGGGCACCGTTCTGAAAAGCTCCATATTCTTTTCCTTAAGGCGTTGATACTGCTCTATTTCACTCTGTGTTTGTTGACGTGCTTTATCGTTTCCTTCATGGCTTTCGCGGCGTTCCTCCTTCTCTCGTTGCATCTCCGCTTTCTCATGTTCCAGAAGGCGAGTCATAATCTGATTCTGACGGTTGATGGTCTGTTGTGTAATAACCTTATTAACCAAATCATTTTCAGTCTGTTCCATCTGTTTCATCATCTGCTCTATCTCTTTGGCCAACTTTGCATTACCTGCATTCTCCTGCTTCATTTCCTGGCCGTATTGCTGCATCATGCGGCGAATCATCTCCTGTTGGGCCGCCATACGGGCAAACTCCTCACTTAGCTGCATACTGCCCTTGTCTCCGATTTTTTTACGACCGTTTTTATCGGGTTTCTTTCCTTGTTTATCCAATTGTTTCTTAAGGGCTTCCATCTGTTTGTTCAGCTCTTGTTGCATCTGTCGCATCGACTTGGGCGAAGGTTTGCTGTTGCCCGGTTTGCTACAATTGCCCTGCTTCTTTTGGCTTGTATTTTTGCAACTTCCGTTGCTTTTACGTTGCTGGTTTTGACGCATCTGTTCGTTCATCTTGTCGAGCGATTCGGCCATCACGAGGGCAAGATTATTGAACGAAGTCATCGTATATTGCATTGAATTTGATGCCTGTACGTTTTTATATGTGCCATAGAACGACTGGTTCATATCCAGCAGGCCTGACAAAGAGCGGGTAATATTACTGTTCACATCAGCCACATTTTTGCCTATCACCGATGCCACAGCTACCTGTCGTTTGGCTATTGCCCTCAGCGAGTCCTCCACTGTACGGAAATCATCCTTTACCTTATTCTGACCAACTATAAGAGACTGATATTTCGGGTCTTGAATATAAGTATTCTTCACCTTGTCTATCAACGACTCCTGATTAAACGAGAGCATAACCAGGTTCTTCAACAACTGACGCACCATCTCGGCATCCTCGGCCAAATCCTGTTGCTCTACATCCTGCTGCGATTCAGCCAACTGCTCCGACAGTTGCTCCAATTGTTCCGCAGCCTCTTTCTGGTGTTTCGAAGCACCCTTCCCATTATTCTTATTCAACTTGTCTTCAGCATTTTGCTGATTCTGTTCAATCTTTTTCAACTGGTTGTCGTCTACCTTGAAATCTATATTCTGGTCAATCTTTTTATAGTCCTGTTGAATCTGTTTAATATCCTTTTCCAACTGTTCAAACTCCGATGACAATTCCTGTTGTTTTTTCAGCAATTCCTCTTTCTTGTCCTTCGACTTCGATTGCTCTGTCTTGTCGGCCAGTTCTCTCTGTTTTTCAGCCAATTGCTCGGTTTTATGTATAGCATCCTCAACTTTCTTCTCCAGCTCGAGACGTTTCATCAATTCAATATTGGTGTTGAGCTGTTTCTCCAAGTCTTCATTGTTGGTTTTCAGGTTTTCCAACTGCTCTTGAACCTTCTTCTTGTCCACTTCCTGCATCATGCGGTCTATCTCCTGCATCATCTGCTTCATCTCGTCGGTCAAAACCTCGTTCATCAAGCGGTCCAGTTCCTGTTGTTTTTCAAGCAGTTTGTCGCTCTGTTCCTTATATTTCTGTTCCAGACGCTTGTTCTCCTGCAACTGTTGCTGCATCGATTGGAGCATTTTTTTCACCGATTCCTGTTTCTTCGACAGCTCCAGCAAATCGCGTTTATCCTGCCAATCAAGCTCCTTTTTGTCCACCAGTTTCCGCATCAGCTCATTGATGTCCTGCTGCATTTTTTTCAGTTCCGACAAAGATTGACGGGCTTGTTGTTGAGCTTCGTTTGAATTGGTATTGAGCAAATTATCCAATTCTCTTTCGGTCGGGATAACAATTTCGAACTGCTGGGAAGTGGTCGACTTCGGACCGTGTATAGCATCGTTGTCCCACACCACGAAATAATACACGCATTTGTCGCCCGGATTGAGCTGGAAATCATTCATATTGGCGGTATAGCGGAACTCCTGCACATTGTCCCTTCCAAGCCCAATTTCGGTGCTTGTGCGGGTCTTGTTCGACGTGTCGCGGGTGTTGTATTTCACCACCTTGAATTCCAGTTTCGAGAAACCGTAGTCATCCTTGATACGCCCGTCGAAGAATAGGCGGTCGTCCAACGTTGAATCGCGCATTTCGAATACCGCAATCATGGGGGCGTTGTCGGCAATGGTAGAGAGTGAATATCGCAGAGTATCAACTTTTAAAGTATGTGCATTGAGGGGAGAAAACCCATACTCGAACGACTGCATGGCCCTGAGCGACAACGACACTCGTCCATTCCCGTCCGGAACAAGGCGTTTGGTCTCATCGTTGACAAAAAAGAACAGAGTGTCAGTATTTTGTGTGTAGAACTGCCATTTCACCACTGTTCCTTGTGGAACCACCACATCACCCTCGTTTGTCAGGGTTTCCTGTGGTTTGCCGATATAGGAAGGATAAGTCAGAACCGTTTGGAAATCAACCACCAAAGGCTTTGGATAAACCACAAGCTTGTATTCAGTTGAAACCACATCGCCAGCCTGCAGTTGAAAAATGCAATCCGATTGCAAGGTCTTGAAAAGATAACTGTAGTGAAGCTTGTCTATCTGTCTCATTCGGTAGATATTACCCTCCACGTTCACGAAAACCTCGGCGGGGATGGTGTTGCCCTCAATCAATACCTTCAGCTCAAAATCTTCGTGTTGAGGAACCTCGAGGGAAGCATTCTCGACCACAAAACGGAAGGGGGCAGGCCGTTCGAAAGCGGTATTGTAGTGCGAAATGCGGTGGGAAGGCTCGGTAAGAAGGGTAGGGGAGATGCAGAGTAAAACAACGATGATAACCAGCGGTATAGCGGCAAATTTAAGGTACTTTTTGTTTACCTTGAGGTCGATGGCCTGTTGAAAGGGGACGGGCTTGAGCTGGGCGGTCTTCTGCTCGATGGCAGCCGTGAGAAGGGAGTCGCTCGCCGACCGTGATGCACGTTGCAACTGTATCAGGTTTAGCAGTTTGTCGCTAACTTCGGGGAAATGGTTTCCAACAATGCGGGCAGCTTCATCGTACGAAATCACCTTCCCCAAACGGAACATCTTAGCCAACGGGACAGCAACGTAGTAAACCAGAATCGCACCAGCGGAAACAAGATAAAACCAAAACAGAAATGCCCGAACCGGCTTGCTGAAATAGCCAAACGACTCAAGCAAAACTATCACCAAGAAGAGGGACAAGAGCAACGCCAAGGCATATATTATGCCCTTTATCATCCTGTTTTTGTAGTACTTGCGGATGAACTTGTCCAAACTTGCTATTATTGAGTTTTTCTCCTGCACTTTGAATTGATTTAACTTGCAAAGATACGAAAATTATTTGACATGAAAGATTTTAACATTCTAAGGATAGCTGCCGCCGGCACATGGACGGACGGTAGTGCGTGGAGCCACGCAGCGTTACGGGTAGGGGGGGATGAGAGTTTGTTTTGACATAAATTGCTTTGTTTTAAGTTGATAACTGATGTTGAACTGTTTCGAAACATGCTGCAAAAATACACACACTGGAATGCGGTCTAAAGCGTTGACGAAAAAATATTCTTAATATCACGGATTAAATTGAAATGCAGGCTGTTGCACCAAAGCATAAATGGCAATCAAAAGGGTATAAGAGCAAAATAAAGGCATCTTGGAACGGGGGTGCAATAGGGCTTGAGAGACAATTGTGGTTACATGATGGGACACAACGACAGAAACAGCAACACACACCAGCAAGGGTTCATTGAAGCTTCGCTGAGGGTTCGCTATGCAAGCAAAGCTACAGCGAATCTACAGCGAACCTACACAGAACTTTAGCTGCCGTTAAGGGAGGGGCTAAATAGTGATAACGCGGGAACAAGAAGGGCAAACTGTCACCTATATCGGGTAATTGTTAACCTCTTTATTACAGCGAGTTACAACCGAATCAGGAAAATACACCGACTGCTACAGCGCTACAGTGCTACAGTGCTACAGTTCCAAAACTACCATTCCAAACACAAAAATCAATTTTAAATATCTATATATCTATAGATATTTAAGTCATAAAACAGGAAATACAAATCCCATATCCGAACTGTAGCACTGTAGCGCTGTAGCAATAATGACAAGATGCTGGGGGAATAAAGCAACGATAATCGAGTTAAGGAACAATGATATAGAATTGATAATCTATTGATTATGCAATGATAAATGCACATTGAAGCAGGTGCTTGCCATACAGATGGGCATAGAAAACAGGGGTAGGAAAGCGGTGCCGTATGCTCAAAAAAGGTACGAGGAAAGGGGGGCAAATAGATTATCACTCCATTTTGGTCGGAAAAGTGGGCAAAAACGAGGTCACATTTTAGACAAAAAATGCTCTGTTTTGGACGAAAAAAGTGCTTTGAGGGTATGTTTTTGCCCTTGGAGGGGTAGTTATGCCCCAATATTGGGTATAACGAATCGTTATACTCTTCAACTACCCATATACTAAATAGTGGGGAATAACGCTATATATATCGGAATATGAGGAAGGAGATAGAGTCGCGAAATGCGACTGTAATATCGGTTCATGGTGCCAAAAATCATGCATAAAAAGGGGTAAAAAAACGCAATATTTGTCGGAATTGGGAAAAAAAGCGTATCTTTGCAACCTACAAACAATTGAAAAAATGAGTAAAATAATTATCATTACAGGTGCCTCTTCCGGATTTGGGAAGACCATAGCAGAGCTGCTTTCCTCGCATGGAAACAAAGTATACGGCATTTGCCGGCGCGAAATGAGTCATCCACAAATAGTTTATAAACAGGGTGATGTGCGCGATGCGGAAGGCATAGAAAAAATAGTGAGCGACATTGTTGCCAAAGAGGGGAGGATAGATGTTCTGATTAATAACGCCGGGATGGGGCTTGGCGGAGCATTGGAACTGACGAGCTGGGACGAGATAAAGATACAGATGGAGACAAACTTTTACGGATGCGTGAATATGTGCCAGAAGGTACTGCCGCACATGCGCCGTCAAAGGGCTGGAAGAATCATAAATTTCAGCTCTATTGCGGGAATAGAGGGCATACCCTACCAAGGGTTCTACAGCTGCTCGAAATTCGCTATAGAAGGCTTTTCCGAGGCTCTGAGCGCCGAAGTGAAGCGGTTTGGCATCAAGGTATCGCTGGTGGAGCCGGGCGACTTTGCGACGGGTTTTACGGCCATGCGGATCAATTCGGAGGCCACATTGAACGACCCGGACTACGGCCCTGTGTTCCGCAGGGTGCAGGCGAAGTTCGAATCGGAGGAAAATAACGGCCTGAAACCTGAATATCTGGCTAAAAAAGTAGAGAAAATAATCAACAGCAAGCACCCCGCGCTGAGGTATTGTATAGCCAATCTGGAACAAAAGCTCTCAGTAGTGCTGAAACGCTTGATTCCTGGCAACTGGAATGTGGACATTCTGAGAAGTTACTATAAGTCGTGACAATCCGTAAGATAAATCAAGGGGTGACAAATACTTGCCACCCCTTTCTACAAACTTAAATATATGAATGTTAATTATATTTTCTTCTTAAAGATAGCTCTTTTAATCATGGGCGACGACTGATAGGTGGTTTCCCAAATGCGTTGCGCCTCATTGCCTATGATTTGTGGGTTGGAATAGGCCCAGCGGAGGTTATATTTGATGGCATTCTTGTTCATTTCAGCATAATAGATGGAATGGACGCCGCGTTTCTGCCAATCGGGATGGACGCCGTTGAGAAGGGCATCGATATCGGTGAACTTGTGGAGAGCGCGCAGAATGTAGAACCAGCCGAAGGGGAAGAGGCTTCCGTTTGCCTTTTTATAGGCCTCGTTGAGGTCGGGGATGCTCAGTCCGAAAGCAATCAGGTTATCGTCCTGATCTACCACAAAATTGGCAAATTCCAAGTTGATGAACGGGAAATACTCATTGATATAGACATCGATTTCCTTGTCGGTGAGGGGGACGAAGTCGTAGAGATCCTTGAAAGCGGAATTGATGGCCAGGAAGAACTTTTTGGCATAGGGGTAAACCTCTTTGCGTGACTTGAATTTGAGCAGTTTGAGGTTATATTTTTTCAGAATCAGCTCGTTGATGCGGGCCACCTTTTCGGGGATGGGCTGGGAGGCTGGAATTTGATATTGGGCCCATTGGCAAGGCATATCGAAGCCAGCTTTGCGGATAAAGTCGATATAGTATTCAGGGTTGTATAAAGTGCTGATATTCTGACGCTGGTCGAACCCTTCAATCACCCAGCATTCCTTGTCCATATCGGTGAAGCCGAAGGGGCCTTCCACTTCGTCCATACCTTTGCTCTTGCCGTATTCTATCACTGTGTCGAGCAATTTGGAGAAAACGTCGTAGTCCTCAATAAAATCGAACCAACCGAAACGGACAGCTTTCTTGTTCCAACGTTCGTTGACAGAGTAGTTTATGATGCCGGCCACACGACCCACGATTTCGTTGTTGCGATAGGCGAGCCACATTTTGAGGTCGCAATGGTCGAGAGATGGGTTTTTCTTGGTGAGAAGTCCCAATTCGTCGCTCATCAAAGGAGGGATATAAGTGGGAACGTTCTTGAAAAGTTTGTTGGGGAACTTGATGAACTTGCGGAGTTGACAGCGTCCATTAACTTCTTTAATAACAACTGATTCCATAATCGACTATGTTATATTAGAGTACTTCCATTTTCTTGAAACACTTGTAAATCTTGTCTACTGCGAAATCGATTTGTTCGTGGGTGTGAGTAGCCATAAGAGCAAAGCGAATCAAAGTGTCTTCGGAAGGAACTGCGGGCGGGATGACGGGAGTGACAAAGACGCCTTCTTCGAAAATCATGTGAGTGAGGATGAAAGTTTTCTCGGTGTCGCGGATGAAGAGAGGGATGATAGGCGACTGAGTATGACCGATTTCGAATCCAAGGTCCTTGAAAGCCTTCATAGCGTAGTTGGTGTTGTCCCACAAAGCTACGTTGCGTTCGGGTTCGGAGCGCATAATGTGGAGAGCTTCGAGAACGGCAGCAGTGGCGGCAGGGGCAATGGAGGCGGTGAAGATATAGGGACGGACGTTGTGTTTCATGTAGTTAATGGTTTCCTTATCGGCAGCGATGAAACCGCCAATGGAAGCGAGGGATTTGGAGAAAGTACCCATAACAATCTCAACATCGGGAAGTTTGTTGAAATGGTCGCAGGTGCCACGTCCTTCACGGCCAAAAACGCCCAGACCGTGGGCCTCGTCGACCATAAGGGTGGCTTGGTACTTGTTGCAGAGGTCGACCATTTGGTCGATTGGAGCCACATCGCCTTCCATAGAGAAAACGCCGTCGGTCACCACCAGTTTGGAAGCCTCGATGGGGCATTTTTGGAGTTGACGCTCAAGGTCTTCCATATTGAGGTGCTTATATTTCATGGTAGTGGCGAAGGTGATTTGCTTGCCTTCCATGATAGAAGCGTGGTCCAACTCGTCGAAGAGGACGTAGTCGTTCCTGCCGGTGACGCAGGGGATAGTGCCGGAATTGGCCTGGAAACCAGCAGAGAAGAGCATGACACCGTCTTTGCCCATGAACTCGGCCAATTCGTCCTGAAGTTTGATATGGATGTCGAGTGTACCGTTGAGGAATGGGGAGCCTGCACAACCGGTGCCATATTTGGCGATAGCGGCCATAGCTGCCTCCTTGATTTTAGGATGGTTAGTAAGTCCCAAATAGGAATTGGAACCAAACATCAGTACTTTCTTGTCATTAACTAAAACTTCAGTATGCTGTTCTGACGAAATAGGAGTAAAATACGGATAAATACCCTTAGCTTTAGCTTCCTGGGGTGCGGTGTAACGCGCGAGTTTCTTCTGTAAAGGTTTCATCTATTATGTTCTAATATATTGAATTTTTAAACTGCAAAGTAACAAAAAAAATCTCACATTTCAAAAAATCTATTTTGTTAAAAAGGAGAAGAGTTTCTCGGTCAATCGGCTGGCACCAATTCTAAAAAACTGGTTAGTAGTTTGTTTATTACCTAAAATATGATTGACCAATTGGTAATATTTTAACACTTCGGCAGGGGTTGAGATACCACCAGCAGCTTTGAAACCCACCCATTTTCCGGTACGTTCAAAATGTTTTTTTATAATATTAAGCATTATTTCTGATGCTTCCAAAGTGGCGGAAACGGCAATTTTGCCGGTGGAAGTTTTGATAAAGTCGGCTCCGGCATCAATGGCAATTTGGGAAGCTTGGGCAATGAGGAGTTCAGTTTTCAGCTCGCCAGTTTCGAGGATGACTTTCAACACACGGCCTTGGGTAATAGCACGTATGGCAGCTATTTCGTCGAAAACACGTGATTGTTCACCCTCGATGAGCAAACCACGGGAAATGACCATATCGATTTCGTCAGCACCCTCATCCACAGCATATTGCACTTCCTGCAATTTGACCGCAAGCGGGGACTGACCAGCCGGAAAAGCACCCGCAACAGAGGCTACATGGATGTCGGAATGGGCGAGACATCTCTTTGCCTCGCTCACGAAAACGGGATAAACACACACGGCAGCCACATGGCCTATGCCTCTGGTGTTGTCGTGCATCTCCAACGATTTGCGGCAAAGCTCGCGCACTTTTTGATGTGTGTCACAACCTTCGAGGGTAGTGTTGTCAATACATGTGAAGACCTTCCGAAGACTTTCGAGAGTTTCGGGGGAACGTTCAATGGAACACATTGATACAGTTTATTTAATCAACTGGTTGATTTTCTCTACTCTGCGCTGATGTCTACCACCTTCAAATTCAGTGTTCAGGAACTCATCGACAATTTGAAGTGCAACCTCGGTGGAGATGAAGCGTGCAGGCATAGAAATGACATTGCAGTCGTTGTGTTGGCGACCCAGATGGGCAATTTCGGGAGTCCAACACAGGGCGCAGCGCACATTGGGGTATTTGTTGACCGTCATCTGGACACCATTACCGCTGCCACAAATGACGATGCCGCGACGGTAAAGACCCTCGTTGATCACATGTCCAACCTGGTGGGCAAAATCGGGATAATCGACACTTTCAGTACTGTTGGTGCCAAAATCTTTTACCTCAAATCCCTTTTCTTCAAGGTGTTGCTTCACCTTTTCCTTTAATTCATATCCTGCATGGTCGCAGGCCATAGGTATAATTTCTTTCATAAACAAGCTTGTTTAAATCTTTTTTTGTTGTGCAAAGATACTACTTTATCTTAATTCATTAATACTATTGGGGGTTTACTTTTTCACATATTTTTGAACTGTTTTTTATCTTAAAGTGTTTCAAACAACTAAGAAATATCAACAAAATATGTTGATAAACCTCTAATAAGTGTGTCAATAAAAATTGACTATTTTTTTGAGGCTAAAATAAGTTGATAAACCTTGATTTGTTTCGGATTTATCAACAACACAGAAGCAATGTAAACGCCGCATTTTTATATTCACAATTGGCGGTGAACAGAGATATGAACAATGAGTTGATAATTAGAGTTAGATTTGATGTTCAATAAATTATGTGTTAATAAACTATGTTAATAACGGTTTATAAAAGAAGAGGGAAAATGCTGACAAAACAGAGTTATTAACCATTTTGACAACCATAAAAATACCAATATAATTTTAAAAGAGATATAGTTTATTTTATAACAGGACAGCATAGGGAAGGGAAGCAGCCGAATGGTGTAGAGTGAGCAGAGTTGAAAAGCAGAGACGATGTTTTCGACATTCGCAATAATAATCTAACCGTAGGTTAGATTAGACATGGGTGAAAAGAAATGCAATATGGAAAGGTGGCAAAGGTAAGTGATACCCTGAAACAGGGTGGTGGTTAGAACTACATAGGAAACAACGGGTAAAGGAGAAAGAAATCTTAAAAAAGAAGTACTATTCGCCTAAATCCGCAAATAATTCGTATCTTTGCAAAATTATTATTGTATATAAGCTAATTGACCATTAATTTTTTTTGTTATGGATACCGAAACTCTAAAAAGAGAAATAGTTCGTCTAAAGAAGGAGAAGAATGCCGTTATTCTGGGTCACTATTATCAACGCGAGGAGATACAGGATCTCTCCGACTATATAGGTGACAGTTTGGCTTTGGCACAGGAGGCACAGAGATGCGACCAGGACATCATTGTTTTTTGTGGTGTGCATTTTATGGCCGAAACCGCCAAAATTCTCAATCCATCGCGCAAGGTGTTGCTGCCCGACATCACGGCGAGTTGTTCTTTGGCCGAGTCGTGCAAAGGAGAGGATTTTGCCAAGTTCAAGGCCGAACATCCCGACCACATGGTGATATCCTATGTCAATTGCTCGGCCGAAATCAAGGCTTTGTCCGATTTGATTTGTACATCTGGTAACGCTGAGAAACTGGTTCGCTCATTGCCGGAAGAGCAGAAAATCATTTTTGCACCCGATAAGAATTTGGGTGGTTATATCAACAGTATTACGGGACGCAATATGTTGCTGTGGGATGGGGTGTGTATGGTGCACGACGCACTTCACGCCGAAAGTGTGATGAAGTTGAAAATGCAACATCCCGACGCTATTGTTATAGCGCATCCTGAATGTAACAGTGCATTGCTTCAGGTGTCCGACTTTGTGGGAAGTACAAAGGCTATGCTCAACTATATCAGTAAGTCCACCTGCAAGAAATTTATTGTTGCTACCGAGACAGGCATTCTGTACGAGATGCGTAAAAACAATCCTGACAAAGAATTCCTGGTTGTGCCAAGCGGTAGCGAATGCGGCTGTGCCGATTGCAGTTATATGAAGCAAAACACTTTGGAGAAACTGTATAGCTGTCTTCTTAACGAATCGCCCGAAATACTGCTGGACGAGGAGACGATAGAGCGAGCCAAGAAGCCTATTGTGAGAATGCTCGATATGTCAAAACAATTAGGCATCATCAAATGAGAGGTCAACAACAGGTATACGACTATTTAGCCAGTTGCGGGATTACTTTCGATTATTATGAGCATCCGGAGGCTCCCACTATAGAGATTGCCTCTCAGTTTTATCGTGGCGAGGGGACTGTGTTGTGCAAGAATCTTTTTTTCCGCAACCATAAGGGCAACAAACACTACCTTGATATCATGGATGCACGCCACAATATGGACATTCATGATATAGAGCACAAATTGCATCAGGGCAAACTGTCGTTTGCATCGCCCGAGCGCATGATGAAATATCTGGGTGTACGTCCAGGCTCGGTGTCGCTGTTCACTCTCGTAAACGATGTAAACCACGAAGTTATTCTGTTTGTAGATAACCAATTGCTGCAAGCCGAGAAGGTGAGTTTCCATCCCAACGACAATACGGCCTCGCTTGTTATAAGTAAGGATGATATGTTGAAATTCATAGAAAGAATTGGAAACAAGTATGAATTTCTGGATCTTTATTGAGTAGAAAAATTAATGTTGGAACAGGGTAGGAGAGGGGGTGTTGATAACCTTCGAAAACCTGTTGATAACCCCAAAAAATGTTTCACGTGAAACAATTAGAATTCAAAGTAAATGAAGCAATCGAGCTTCTCCAGTTTTTGACCCAGCAGATGCCCGACACCAGCCGAACAAAGGTGAAAGAGTTGCTGTCGCATAGTGTGTATGTGAATAGTCGCCGCGTATCGCAATTCAATTTTCCTTTGCAACCTGGAATGACAGTATCAATCCGCAAAACAGGTTATAGGGAGAGGTTCAAACCATACGATTTGGACATAGTTTTTGAGGATGAACATCTGTTGGTGGTCAATAAACATGAGGGGTTATTGTCGTATAGTAAAAAGCCTAACGACTTGACAGTTATTTCGGTACTTAATCAATATCTTGACGCTACCCACCAACGGTGCAACGCACATATAGTGCATCGGCTTGACCGCGACACTTCGGGACTGATGGTTGTTTCGAAGACGAAAGAGGTGTCGCAGAAATTCGAGGCCGATTGGAAAGGGTTGGTCAACGACAGAGCCTATGTGGCTGTGGTGTGGGGCAGGATGGAGCGGACATCAGGCACTATAAGGTCGTGGTTCAGCGATGGGCAGTACAGTGTGATTTCGTCACCCGTCGACAACGGCGGCAAACTGGCAGTAACGCACTATAAGGTGTTGCGCACCTCGCGGCGTTATTCGATGCTGGAACTGAAACTCGATACGGGTCGCCGCAATCAAATACGTGTGCACATGCGTGAGGTGCAACATCCTGTTGTTCATGACCCTATGTATGGTTACAAAGATGATGTCTCGCCCATCAACCGTTTGGCGCTCCATGCATACCGTCTGGGTTTCACCCACCCGGTTACGGGCAAACGACTCAAGTTTGAAACTCCGATTCCACCGTCGTTTGTAAAATTAATGGAGATTTGATATAATAAAATTCACGCACGCGCGTTATACTTTATAATAGGAGTGCAATAAAATGAAAAAAATATTGACCATCACGGTGTTGCTCTTGTGCTGTTTTCCACTCGTAAGGGCGCAGGCCCCGCTGAAGGAGAAACAAAGCGCGACGAGCGACACGATAAAATTGCCCAAGTATGAGCCGCATTTGTCGGTGGGTACCGGCTTTATGGCTACATCGAATGGCGACAACCGTATTTATACATCGGTTGCCCCGTCGTTTATTTTCCGCCCTTCGAGCCGATGGACCATCAAAACGGGATTTGGCATTTTGACCGATGTGGGACTCAATCCGTACTATACCACAGCTGCCACCCATAGCCTTGCACCGCTCAAACGCAACGGGGGCACCGGTTTGGTGTCGGGACATGTGGCAGCACAATATCGGGTGAACGACAACCTCTGGCTCTCGGCCGCTGTTTATCATGTGGGCGGCACGTATGCCCCGGTCTTTGGTTTCGGCAAGGGCAATGTGCTGGATGTATCGGCAACGGCTTTCTCGGCAGCGGCCGATTTCAAGTTCAATGACGACAATTTCCTGCATTTATCGTTCACCTATATCCGCGACAACTACGGCACGATGCCTTTCCTCTATCACGATGCGTGGATGCATAGCGGCTACGGGCGCTGGGGATTCTATGCCCACCCGACAGACTACTACCGTCTCTGCTCGCCGTTCGAGCCAGCGTTCTATGGAGGCGTTTTTTAATTGAGAACTGATTTTTTCAATCATTTATAATCATTTAATGGAATACAATACACAGAGAACACGATTAAAGATAAACGATTATGGCCGCAATGTCTATAAGTTGATAAGCTATACCAAGACGATTGAGGACCGCGACAAGCGCAACCTGATGGCTGCAGCTATTGTCGACATTATGGCACACAATAGCGAAGACTCCAAAAATGCTGTGGAGGACAAACGCAAATATTGGGTGCACCTGATGATTTTGGCCGACTGGGAGCTGGATGTGGATATACCCTACGATATCACGCGCGAGGACACTGTGGAGTTCAAACCCAATACTTTGAAATACAATCAAGGCAAGGTGCACTATCGCCACTATGGCGCCGTGATGGAGAACATGATAAAGAAGGTGGCCGAATATCCCGAAGGTGAGGAGCGCGACGAACTGGTGTCGTTGATGGCCCACGCAATGAAGCGCGATTATCTGCTTTGGAACAGCGACACTGTGGAGGACGAGGTGATTGTCAACCAGTTGGAAAACATCTCCGAATCCCGTCTACATCTTCCTGCAGATTTTCAGTTCAAGGATTTCCGCGAATATCTCAAAGGCACGCCCGACGAACGCCGCAACAACGGCACCCGCAAAAAGAAAAAGAAGAAGAAAAAATAAACCCCTACTGCTATGTCATCTTTCGAAATAATAGGTGGACATAAACTACATGGAGTAATCAATCCGCAAGGTGCCAAGAATGAGGCCTTGCAGGTGATTTGTGCCGTTCTGCTGACCAGCAATAAAGTGGTGATTGACAATATTCCCGATATCCGGGATGTGAACAAACTGATAGGGCTGTTGGAGTTGCTGGGAGTGAAGGTGCGCCGCATCAATGACGATAGCGAGCTGCTGACCAAGGGGCGCAGTTATGAATTCCAGGCCGATGATGTGAACCTGGATGTGATGGAGACAGAGGAGTTTGCCCGTCAAGCCACAGCATTGCGTGGCTCTATCATGATTGTGGGACCGCTGTTGTCGCGTTTCGGCAAAGCGTTGGTTCCCCAACCGGGAGGAGACAAGATAGGGCGCCGCCGACTCGACACCCACTTTCTGGGTATGGAGAAGTTGGGTGCCGAAGTGGTTTACCGCCGTGCTGGCTATCAGGTTACTGCTTCGTCGCTCAAAGGCTGCTACATGTTGCTCGACGAGGCCTCTGTTACCGGAACGGCCAACATCATTATGGCCTCCGTGCTTGCCAAAGGCACTACCACCATTATGAATGCCGCCTGCGAGCCTTATGTGTACCAGCTCTGCTCCATGCTCAACAATATGGGAGCCCGGATTCAAGGCGTGGGTTCCAACCTTCTCACCATTGAGGGTGTTGAAAGCTTGAAGGGTTGCCGCCACCGCCTTTTGCCTGATATGATTGAGGTGGGTTCTTTCATAGGTATGGCCGCAATGACCCAGAGCGACATCACCATTGCCAATGTGGGCATCCAGCATCTGGGACTCATCCCCAAGGTGTTCCAACGTCTGGGCATCGAGGTGTGGCAGCAAGACGACAACCTTATTGTCCCTTCATACGAACATTATGAGATTGAGCGGTTCATGGACGGTTCGATTATGACTATCGCCGATGCTCCATGGCCCGGATTCACCCCCGACCTTATCAGTATTGCACTTGTGGTGGCCACACAAGCCAAAGGTAGCGTTCTGATTCACCAAAAGATGTTCGAAAGCCGACTGTTCTTTGTAGACAAGCTTATTGATATGGGAGCGCAGATTATTCTTTGCGATCCCCACCGCGCCACAGTTATCGGCCTCAACCACGAGCATCGTCTGCGCGGTGTCCGCATGTCGTCGCCCGACATCAGGGCCGGTGTGGCGTTGCTTATTGCAGCCCTCTCGGCCGAAGGCAAGAGCCGCATCGACAATATTGAACAGATAGACCGCGGATACCAGCACATCGACGAACGCCTCCGCATGCTTGGTGCCGAAATACAACGAATAGAATAATTATTAAATGTAGATATATGTTTAACTTTCTGAAACCCAAACCAAAAACTGCCCGCCCAACGTTTGCTCCGTTGGGTATAGACATACACTGTCACTTGTTGCCCAGCGTGGACGACGGCTCTAAAAGCAACGAAGAGTCCATAGCCTGCCTCCGCATTATGCACGAGGCTGGATTCAACAAAGTGATTTGCACTCCCCACTACCAGTATCCCCGTTTCCCCAACGAGGAGTCGGACATTCAGCAGCGCTTTGCCGATATGAAACTCGATTTGGCTTCTCAGGGTGTTTCGTCGGTGATTCCCGAACTGGCCGGAGTGGCCGGCGAATACCGCGTGGATACCGGTTTTACCGACCGCATGTCCACGAACAAATTCCTTCTTGTGGGCGGTCATTATCTGCTCGCCGAGTTTTCTCTTCACCAGCAAGTTATGGGACTTGACGAGATTCTTTTCGAACTGCAGATGAAAAACTACGAGGTCATTCTTGCCCACCCGGAACGCTACCCTTACTATAGCTCGTCCTCGTCCAAGCTCCAGCATTTCAAGGATATGGGCATCTATTTCCAAATCAATATTCTCTCTTTGCAAGGCTTCTATGGCGAGGGTCCGCGCCGCAAGGCCTATGAGATGATTGAAAAAGGATGGGTGGAGTTTTTGGGCACCGATATGCACAACACCCTCTATGCCCAGGCTCTTATCGATGCCTCGCACGACCACAAGATTATCAAACTGCTCGATACCCACAAGTTCCTCAATAGTCAAGTATTTAGCGCCAACGCTGGCGAAGCCACCAAAATATAAATATCAATCCCCCATGAACAGCCTTAACGCAATTTCCCCTATCGACGGTCGCTACCGCTCCAAATCCGAACCACTTGCACCTTTCTTCTCCGAAGGGGCTCTCATCCGCTATCGTGTGCGTGTTGAGATTGAGTATTTTATTGCACTCGGCTCGCTCCCCCAGCTGCCGCTGCATTCCTTTTTCGCTTCCAACAGCCAGGTGGTTGAGCAGTTGCGCGACATTTACCGCAATTTCACCGACCAGGATGCTCTTGCCATTAAGGAAATAGAGAAAACCACCAACCACGATGTCAAGGCTGTGGAGTATTTTATCAAACAGCGTTTCGATGCACTCCAACTCGGACCCTACAAGGAGTTTGTCCATTTTGGCCTTACCTCGCAGGATATCAACAATACCTCCGTCCCCCTTTCCATCAAGGAGTGCCACGAGCAGGTGCTTATGCCCCGCTATGCCCACATCCTTTCGTTGCTCGAAGAAAGAGCCAACGAGTGGAAAGATATCCCCATGCTGGCCCACACCCACGGCCAACCCGCTTCACCCACCTCGCTGGGCAAGGAGATAATGGTTTTTGCCTACCGTATGCGCCGCCAGATGGAGTATTTCTCACAGATTCCTTTCTCGGCCAAGTTTGGCGGAGCCACAGGCAATTTCAATGCCCACCTGGTGGCCTACCCCGATGTTGATTGGCACAGTTTCGGCAACCGTTTTGTTGCCCAGTCGTTGGGTCTGGAGCGTCTGGAGTACACCACCCAGATTGAGAACTACGACAATATGGCCGCCTATTTCGACAACTGTAAGCGCATCAATGTCATTCTCATGGACCTCTGCCGCGACATCTGGTCGTATGTCTCGATGGAGTACTTCAAGCAGAAAATCAAAGCAGGTGAGGTGGGCTCTTCCGCAATGCCCCACAAGGTCAACCCCATCGACTTCGAGAATGCGGAAGGCAATCTTGGTCTGGCCAACGCTATTTTCGAGCATCTCAGCCACAAACTCCCCATTTCCCGCCTCCAGCGCGACCTCACCGACTCTACCGTTAGCCGCAATATTGGTGTCCCCATTGCCCATACACTCATTTCGCTCGCCTCGCTCGAGAAGGGTCTGGGCAAACTCTTGCTCAACTCCCAGGCCATTGCCGACGACCTCGAGAACAATTGGGCTGTTGTGGCCGAAGCCATCCAGACCATCCTCCGCTCGGTGGGCTACCCCAACCCCTACGAGGCCCTGAAGCAACTCACCCGCACCAATCAGAAGGTTACCGCCCAAACTATTGCCGATTTCGTCGATACCCTCGATGTGGAACCCAGCATCAAGGACCGCATCCGCAACATCACTCCCCACAACTATGTAGGCTATAAGTTTGGCGACTTCGATGCCGAGAACTAATCCGTTGTTCTTATCCTAATTGCTTCGTTCCGAATGTCGTTCACCCTCCACCACATGCGCTCCTATACTCCCCGCCTGGCGGCCTATGGAGTCTTTGTGGTGCTGTCGGTTTTCTTCACTATGGCCACCGCGCTCTCTGTGGCCGACTTTATCCAGTTGCTTTTCCCTCCCGACCAAGAGTCGCTCTCTGTGCCCTCGGCCAATGCCAGCCTTCTTTCCCAAGCCCTCAATCAGCTCTACCTTTGGCTCATCTCTTTCGGTCCCAAACGGGCGTTGGTCTATTTCTCCTGCCTCCTTTTTGGGCTCTACGCGCTAAAGAACATGTTCAGCTATATATCGTTGGTGCTGATGGCGCGGGTGCGGAGCCATGTGGTTCGCGACATCCGTAATGCCCTCTTCAACAAAGCCATGCGGCTTCCGCTCTCCTACTATCGTTCCCATCAGAAAGGCGACATCCTGGCCCGCTTTGCCAACGACATAACAGAATACGAGGAAAGCACCCTCAACTCTGTGCAGCAGTTGGTAGTGGCCATTGTGAGCATTGTCCTCTACCTGGCCATGCTTTTCTATATCAGTGTGAAGCTCACCCTCTTTGTGCTTTGCATGCTGCCGGTCATCATCTTTGTCATTTCGGGCATCACCCACCGCCTGCGTCGCAATTCGGTCGAGTTGCAGGAACGCAATTCTTTCCTCATGTCGCTTATGGAGGAGACCATCCGGGGGCTTAAAATTGTCAAAGCCTATACCGCCATCCAGTTTTCCAATCGGCGGTTTCAGGCGTTCGACAGCGGCTATGCTCGCCTGCGCACCAAGGTGTTGCGGCGTGTAGACCTTTCTTCTCCCGTCAGCGATTTTCTGGGCAACTGCATTGTGGTGGGCATCCTGCTCTTCGGTTCGGCTATGGTGCTCAACGGCGAAGGCGGCATCACCTCTCAGCTTTTCGTCTCCTATATCATGATGTTTGTCTTGATGATTCCTCCAGCCAAGGAACTCACCACCGCCATCTCCCAAATCAAGAAGGGACGCGCCTGTGTCGACCGCATACAGCAATTCCTTTCCGAAACCGAGTCGGTCACCGACACTCCCGATGCCCAACCCTTCACCCATCTCGCGGAGGGCATTCAGTTTTCCGACGTCAGTTTCTCCTACATCCCCGATACTCCTGTCCTTCAGCACATCAACCTCAATATTCCCAAAGGGGCCACCGTTGCCCTTGTAGGCAGTTCGGGTTCGGGCAAGTCCACTCTCGTCGACCTCCTCATGCGGTTCAACGACTGCGATTCCGGCCAAATCCTTATCGACGGGAAACCCATCCAGTCGTTCCGTATTGCCGACCTCCGCAGCCATATAGGTGTTGTGGCTCAAGACACTATCCTCTTCAACAGTTCGGTCCGCAACAATATTGCTTTCGGCTCCGACCACGTATCCGACCAGCAGATAGTCCAAGCCGCCACTATCGCCAACGCCCACGACTTTATCCAGCAGCTGCCCCAGGGCTACGATACCAACATAGGCGAAGGCGGCACCCGCCTCAGCGGTGGTCAGCGCCAACGCATCAGTATTGCACGCGCGGTGCTCCGCAATCCCGATATCCTCAGGACCGTGAAGGGCGTCCGCAAGGTCGGCTTCGCGGCGGAGACGGGCGACGCGATTCCGGAGGCGGCGCGCAAGTGCCGCGCGAAGGGCGCGGAGATGATCGTCGCGAACGACGTCGCGGAGTCGCCATCCATACGCTGTTCCGTCGGGCGGCAAGCGTGTTTATGCTGATTCTTGCACTCTCGGTTCGCCCTTCCTTCGCTCAAGATTCGCTGTTCCTTCGCTTTGTCCACGCTGTGGCACTGAACCATCATATAGCCGACCTCTCTTGGAACTCAATCCCCAACGCTCGCCAATACACACTCTACCGTCACTTCCCCAACCAGTCTGGCTTCGGTGCTGTGGCCACACTGCCCGACACCCATTTTGTCGATACGCTCCATCGCGTCATCTGTGCCGATACTGTGCGCTACTTTGTCCGTCTTTCAGACACTTCCGCCGTTCTATCAACCGACACTGTCGGCATTTTCTTTCAGGACGATGTGCCCACCGCACCCTGCTCTCTGCGTCTTTGCAGCGTCGACACCGCCCTCGGTCAGATACGCCTCAGTTGGTATCCCAGCCCCGACACCGATGTTATGGGCTATTATATCTGTATCGGTTCTCCCTGCCGCGATTTCGACACCGTATGGGGCCGACTCAACACCTCCTATCTCTGTCCCCCCGAATTCACGGCTTCCGAAAACAGTTTCCGCATCCTTGCTTTCGACAGCTGCTATCAAGCCAGCCCGCTCACCCCGTACTATCATAACCCCCTGCTCTCCCTTTCGGCTGCCCCCTGTTCCCGCCAGCTGCGGTTCGACTGGAACCGTTATATCAATATGCCCGACAGCGTATCCTCCTACCGCCTCCATTACCGCCTCTTGCCCGACACGCATTGGCACACGCACGTCTTCCCTCCCGCGGGTCCTTTCTCTCTCGACACCCTTGTGGCCAATCTCGCCACGGACGGTGTCACAGCCTATCTTTCAGTGCATAGCGCGTCCGACACCCTCCGGGCTTTGTCGGCTCTAGCCACCTTACATTTCGACTATGGCGACACTGCAGCCTATGCCCGTATCCTCACTGCCGATTTCGACCCCACTCTCCCGGCTGTACAACTCTCGTTCGATATCGACCTCTCATTCCCCGGTCCGTTCTGCACCCTTCTCCGCGCCAAAGGCAACGACCCGTCTTTCACCCCGTTGGCCACGCTCCCGTTGCCCGTATCATCCTATATCGACATGGATATCCACCGTTCCGCGGGACGCTATATCTATCGTCTCGATGTGCCCGACCTCTGCCAGCAGCGCATAGTATCTTCCGATACTGTTTCGGTCATCCTGCCCGAATCGGAACCCCCAGCGGCCTACTTCCCCAACATTATCCGCTATGGCGACCCCGAGTGCGGACGTTTCTGCCCCCAGTATGTCTCCGCCCTCACGGCCGATTACCATCTCGAAATATACACTCGTTGGGGCGAACGCATTTTCCACACCCAAAACCTCTCCGATTGCTGGGATGGCACCAATGTTTCTGGTCAGCCGCTGCCCCAAGGAGTCTATCTATATTATGTTCACTGCCGTCACGCCGACGGGGTTTCCAAATACTATCGAGGCACGATTACCCTCATACATTAATCCTTTCGAATTATGATTATTGCATTATATACCCGTTATCTTGAAGAAAGTGCCCGCCATCACTTCAACCAGCTGGTGGAAATACTTCAGAAATATCAGATTGAATACGACGAGGTGTCCGACCCCCTTCCCCAACGCCACTACGATTTCCTTTTCTCTATCGGTGGCGACGGCACCCTCCTCAGTTCTGTTCATCTGCTCGGCAACCGCAACATCCCGGTTCTCGGCATCAATTTCGGCCATCTGGGTTTCCTCACCACCGCGGGTCGCAACGACCTCGACTCGCTAGTTGCCGACCTCACCGCCCATCGCTACACCCTCGAACCCCGCACCCTTCTTCATGTTGTGGCCAGCCATTCCGATAATCAACTGGTGTCCTCTGCTCTCAACGAGGTGAGCCTTCACCGCCTCGACGACGACACTATCCTCCGCACCGACCTCTATGTCGATTCCGACTTTGTGGCTACCTATTCGGGCGACGGGCTTATTGTTGCCACTCCCACCGGCTCCACTGCCTATTCGCTCAGCTGCGGTGGCCCTATCCTCACCCCCAACTGTGGCTGCTTTGTCATCACTCCTATCGCTGCCCACAATCTAACGCTGCGCCCCATCATCGTACCCGATACCGCTTTGCTGCGACTTGTCACCCACCCCAAACCTCAGTTGTTCAATCTGGGTATGGACTCCCGCCGGCAGCATTTGGCTTGCGGCACCAAAATCTCTATTTCGCGTCAGGACTTCACCATCTCTCTCGTCCGTCTCAACAACCAGAATTTCTTCACCGCAATCCACCACAAGCTGGGCTGGAACTTCAGCTAATTCCGCTTTCTGCCCGTAGGCCTCTCAAATCCAGTTATGGGGGCTGCCTCCAATATACTCCTTTTATCATTGGTGCTTTTCAGGCACAATATAGTTAATTAATCGGCCCGTCCCGTTGATATCAATAATATGACAAAGAATTCGCAAAACATTTTGCCCGCTGCCCCCGACGCTATCATGGGTCTTGTCGAAGGGAAAGACCAGCAAGAGCTGTGTCGTGAGGTGCTGGCAATAGGCGACACGATGGATGTGCTGCGCGGCAAATGGACCGTCGAGGTGCTTACGGCCATCGTCTGCGGCAACACTCATTTCAAGGAGATTCTCGCCTCCATTCACGGCCTCAGCGACAAGGTGCTCGCCGAGCGTCTACGCACAATGCAGGACGACCGCCTCATCGTCCGCTGCGAATACCCCACACCCTACTATTCCCTCACCAATCACGGCCGCGACCTCTTCGCACTCGTCTACCGCATGTCCACCTGGGGTCTCGCCCACCGCCGCCTCATGATCGGCTGAAAGTACTTTGCGGCAAATATACAAATTATTCTCCGCAATAATGCGGTGAATAATCACTTTTTTCTCCGCAACAAAGAAATGAAACCTACCTGAAAGGGTCATTGTAAAAACCCACATAAAATCCTAACAAACTGTTAGTCAAACATAAGTCATCATATTTTTGTTTTTGCATAAACCCAAATCGGTCATTAGGGTTTATGGCAGATTAGTATTTGAAAACCTAACGGTGTTGGTTCGCTGTAGGTTCGCTCTACCTTCGCTCTCGTTCCGCCCACCTGAGCGAACCTAAGGCGAACCCCAAAGGGGGCTTCAATGGGATTGGAAACTCCCCGCGCTACAGCTACAGTTGCTACAGTTCCATTCACCCCCATCAGTCATTTGTGTTTCCTCCGTTGAGGCACCTCAAAAGAATGTTTTCGAACTGTAGCAACTGTAGCGTAGCATCCGCTACATCGAGCTACCGGGATAAATGGTTAAAGATATTTTGTTGATTTCACTCCGCAAAGTTACCCCAACAGACAAAAGAGCATCATGTTCTTTTGCTGCCAATGGAAGATATCTTTTGCTGCCATTGGAAAATATCTTTTGCTGCTATTGGAAAATATTTTTTGCCACAACAAAAAGAATCTTTATATTTGCATTGATAAACAAAAGTATATGCTATGATATTAAAGGCTCATATAGAACAAGTTGTATTAAATCAATCCAGACAAAACATTTCAAAGAAAGATGAAATACAACGCGAAAACATAGATGTTGTTCATCCAGTGGACGGGTTTGCAAGTATCATTACAGGTCTTCGCAGATGTGGAAAAAGCACTTTGATGCAACAAGTGGCTAGACGTTATCCCAAGAAGGAGACCCTTTCGCTTAATTTCGAGGACATCAACCTGATAGGGTTCGATGCCGACGATTTCAAGCGTCTGTATGCTTTCATCAACGATACCGGATGCAAAGTGCTTTTTTTCGACGAAATACAGATTGTCGATGGATGGGAAGTATTTGTCCACCAACTGCTCCGCGAAGGCTATACGGTATTTGTGACTGGTTCTAACGCATCTATGCTCAGCGTAGAACTTGGCACCAATCTGACAGGAAGGCACATCTCCACCGAGATGTTTCCGTTTTCCTATTCGGAGTACCTTACGTATCTAAAGAAAAAATCGAGCAAAAGTTGTTTTATGCAATATCTTGCCGATGGCGGTATGCCGGAATATCTTGCCTCTAAGGACAAAAGGATTCTGCTTTCACTGCTGGACGACATACTGATACGCGACATCGCCATCAGACATGGCATTCGGAATGTTGATCCTTTGAGAAAACTTACATCCTACCTGCTGACCAACATCGCCAAACCATATACAGCCAATCGGTTGACCTCTGTTGCCGACGATATCGCCGTATCATCGGTTCTGGAATATATCGCCTATTTGCGTGACGCATACCTGATTGATTCTGTAGGTCAATACGCCACCAATGTACGCACCACTCAACGCAATCCCAAAAAGGTGTATGCTATTGACAGCGGCATCTCCAACGCCGTCAGTCTCTCGCAAACCGACGACTTTGGACGATTGCTGGAGAACCATGTGTTCCTCAATTTGCGGAAAAAGCACAAAGGCCATATCTTCTACTATCAAGGGAATGGCGAGTGCGACTTTGTTGTGACCGACAGCCATAACAAGCCCTCGTCGCTCTATCAGGTTTGTTTGGAACTAACCGATGATAATATGCAACGAGAGATAGGCGGGCTACGTGAAGCGATGAATCAACTTCACCTGTCCTCGGGCACTATCGTGACACTTTCCGACGAGGACCATTTGGATGTTCCCGAAGGGACAATAGAGATTGTCAAGGCATACGACAGAACGTTTTAATGTGTACCATACTGGAGCAAAGGAATCCTCCATCTTGACTCCGTTTCCCATGAACATTCCTCTCACGGACCATGTCCGCGACCTCTTCGCACTCGTCTACCGCATGTCCACCTGGGGTCTCGCCCACAGCCGTCTCATGCTCGGCTGAAAAGACTTTGCGGCAAATATACGAATTATTCTCCGCATTTTTGCGGAGAATAATCACTTTTTTCTCCGCACATCCACAATGTTGCTTTTTGGGTGGATTCTTTGAACCCTCTTTATGTGTTATATGAAATCATTTAAAACCAGTACAATACATAAAATGCCAATCTAAAAAACCAAAGCACTGAATGCATGTATCATTACCCTATAATTCTTCGATGGTGTATTGGCAGATATTTTTCCTGTCAAAACACATTCTGCAATCATGAGCATCTTTAAAAATAGTCATGCTCATGATTCATCCATAATCATGAGCATGATTTCAAAACTTCATGGGCTTGAGTTTTTCGTGTTATCGTATAACTACCAATTTACGAGCCGGGAGGTTGCCAATCTTAACTAGATAGGTTCCCGATGTGGGCACTTCGAACTGGTACTTAGGCAAGCTTCCTGCGGATGAAGCAGAAGTTGCAATCCGTCGTCCGGATACATCGTATACCGTCACGTCGCCCAGTAGCAATCCGTCAACAAACTCCACTATAATGCGTCCGTCGCATTGGTAAATCTTTGCAGCTGTATCATCGACATCGCTGATACTTTCGTGTGTGATGTACACCGTGTCGTGGACGATAATGGTGTCGTGCAGCCAAAGCGTGTCTGTCAGAGTCAGCCATAGGGTGTCGGTCACGATTGTTGTGTCGTGGATATAGCGGTTTATGGTATCGATTATTGTACTGAAGACGGTGTCGGTCACGATTATTGTGTCGTGGATATAGTGGTTTATGGTGTCGAATATTGTGTTGATGACGGTGTCGGTCATGGTGATAAATGTTGTGTCGTGGAAAGGCACATTGATGTATGTTGTATCGTGCAATGTTATATATGCAGTGTCAAACACTACTATAGTATCCTGCCACGATTCTCCGATTGCAACAAAGAAAGCGGTTAATGTCATGTCGTCCAATACGGCAAATGTATATGGATTGTAGGTTGCACCATTGCTCCAATGGGTAAATTGGTATCCGCTGTAAGGCATTGCCTCCACTGTAGCGGCTGTACCATATTGATAGTTGCCGCTGCCAGTAAAAGTACCATGGGCAATATTTGCAGCCTGTAGGCTGACAGTGTGTGTGTCAATGCCAAAGATGGCCGTGTGTGAAAGGTCTCCCGTCACGACCATTCTGCGTGGATTTGTAGTATTGCCATCACTCCATCGAACAAAATGATAGTGTTCTGTGGCCGATGCTGTCAGCGTTGCAGTGTCAAGGTAGTCATATATTCCACCACCTGTTACTGTTCCTATTAAACTATCGGAACTCAACACTCTCATTGTGTATTGATTTTTCGCAAACAGAGCAACAAATTGAGTATCCTGCGTCAATATAAATACACGAGGATTGTCCGTAAGACCGTCATTCCATTCCGTGAAATGATAGCCATAGTTGGCATTTGCACTGATGGTTCGCTCGGCAAGGTAGTTGTATTCTCCTGTCCCGCTAACTGTACCATATGACGAGCTGTCTGCCGAAAGTGTAATGGTGTACTGGTTGAAGTCGAATATGGCAGTCAGATTGATATTGCCAGTGGCTGCCACCTTTCGAGGATTCTCACTGCTATAATCGCTCCAACGTTGGAAGTGATATCCGTAGTTGGCTGTGGCTAACAATGTAACACTGTCAAGGTAGTCCACCGTTGCATTGCCAGTGACAGTTCCTTTTATTACATCATTGGAGGTACCAGTCACCGTATATTGGTTTTTGGCGAAGAAGGCGGTGATGGTGATATCACTCGATAGCAGTAGTGTGTCTGGATTGGCAGTGCTTCCAAAGCTCCAATGGTCAAAATGATAGCCATAGTTAGGTGTGGCTAGAACTTCTACAATAGAATCGCTAAGTGCTGTATAATTACCAGTTCCCCAAGTGTCATTATTGGAGTTTATTGTAACATTAAACAAAAGATGATTATAACAATCAATATTATACGAGTTGCCCCATTCGTAATAATAACTCGACTCTGTGCCACAAGGAACAATAAAAACTGCATTATTACTTATTCCAGTAAATGCATATGTTCTAAGTTCAGGTGCTGTTGCCGAATTAACAAAAAAAGTATCTATGCCACTACAGTTATAGAATGAATATTCGGCAAAACATACGATAGTAGATGGCAGCACAATAGAATGAATGTTTTGACAACGATAAAAAGCTCGATTGCCAATAGCTGTTACAGGATATGTGACACCATTATATTGTACAGAATCTGGAATAATAATATCTCCAGCAAGGTTTGGGTAAGCAATAGCATTGTTAAAATGTACGGAACTGTGCGACACTTCACATGTTACCCAAGCACCCCCTCCAGGTATACCATTATTTATCGGATCAATCTCGTACGATAGTGTATGTCCACTGGGACTTACCGCAGTGAATTTGGGATTTTGAGCATAAATCAATGTACTTATGGCTATCAAAGCAATAAAAAGAATAAAACGTTTCATATGCAATCTTACTTTATTTAGTTGATTATACTTGCTATAATACTGTGCATTAACGAAAGTGCAAGATGTTTGTTTGACAATCCTTTGCCAAATATTATGTATTTATAACAATGATATGTAGAACCTTTGTTTGTCCATGAATTTGGCAGATACCTTTCAAAAATCGATGTTGTTTGAGGGAAGTCTTTTTGTTGAGTTGTTAAATTGATGTCTTTTTCTTTACCTGTCATGTACATTAGTTTGAGGAAATAGCCTCTTTGGCCATTCGTTTTTTCGTCCGCAACAAAAATGCGAAATTGCTTTCCGTCTAGTGGGATGCAATAACCTTCAATCAATTTGTCGGGTTGATAGATTTTTGTTAGCTTTGCAAAAGGAGTCCACTCTCCATCATTGGGTGTGTTTAGGTGCGTGTTCTTTTCAGCCATTTGTTTAATCCCTAATACGTGTCGGGCACAACCTTCTGTTGCCAACCAGGCCCATAATGGCAGATATATAAAAGAAGCGTGGGCCTGTATGTCTTACATTGTACTTGAAGGTCGTCGGAAACCTGAATAATCAAATGTAACAACAGCCCACGCATTACGCGTGAAGCCGTCATACATCCTTGATTATTCAACTTGAAAAGTTCCGACGTTCTCAAGCACAAGGAAGCATAACGCTTCTAATAATTTACTTTCGGCCTTGAGGTTCTGTCCTCAAAACTGACTGCAAAATTACAAAAAATTCCCGATATGGCAATTTTTTTTCCAAAACATATGAAAAGAAGCTGGCCTTCACGTGGGCATCAACCTACCTAAGATTGGTTATTTAAGATAAATAGAGTATCAGTTTCTGATTGTTTTACTCCCCTTGTTGGTGTCCCACAGTGCAGTTATATATACCGCCTGCTCCTCCACAAAGTAGTAAATCTACTAACCTGTAGGTTAGTAGGGGACTTTATGTCGGGAAGGTGTTGTATCTTTGCAGCAGAAAAAAGAAAGGAATAAAGATATGCATCTCACTGAACCTATTTACCGTAATCCCTATTGGCCCACTTGGCCGCTTATTCAAATTACCCAAAGTTGCACACACAACAGCTGCAAGTTCTGCACCATGTATCGCGATGTGCCATTCCGCATGCAGCCCATGGAATGGCTTGAGGAGGACCTTCGCGAGCTGCAAGTCCTCGCGCCCAACGCCAAGACCATCCAGCTGCTCAGTGCCAACCCCTTGGCCCTGAGTTTCGACCGCCTGATGCCTCGCCTGCAGCTGATACGCAAGTATCTGCCCAACCTGCAACACATGTATGCCACCACGCGCGTCGACGACATCAAGAACAAAACCATCGAGCAGTTGAAGGTACTGCGCGACATCGGTGTGGACGAAATCTCGCTCGGTGTGGAGAGCGGCGACGACTGGACGCTGCAACGCGTCAACAAAGGCTATACCGCCCAGGACATCCTCGAGCAGTGTCACAAACTGGAAGAGGCCGGCATCCGCTACTGGATGACTTTCCTCAATGGTGTGGCTGGCCGCGAGCATAGCCACGACCACGCTGTGCACAGCGCCGAGATTTTCAACCAGTGCCATCCCATGCTTGTAGGCACCGGTGGCCTCACCCTCTTTCCCGGCACACCGCTGTTGGAGGAAGCCGGGCGGGGCGAGTTCACACCCCTCGACGAACGCGAGATGATGCAGGAACTGCACACTTTCCTCCAGCACCTCACCTGCGACTGTGAGTTCAACACACACCACACCTCCACACTCCACCTCACCGGACCCTTCCTGCCTCGCAAGCAGCAGCTGCTCGATGCCTTGCAGGATGCCATCGACCACGCCGATATCGATGCTTTGGCGCGTGTGCGTCAGCAGAAACGAGGTCTTTAATAGTGTCTTGGTGAAGGATGCGGGTTTGCTATCTATTCACCCGTTAGTAAGCTCTTATTGAGCTTCTGTTAATCTGCTGGGTGAAGAGAAAAATTGTAAGTAGTTGGTGGGTGCTGAAGGGGGAAGGGAGCGGAGGGGGAGGCGGGGGCAGCGGCCTGCGGAGGGGGAGCTACTGGGTGATTTGTTGGATGGCTTCGAAGAGTTGCGGAAAGCGTTTTGCGAAGACAACGGGGCGGCCGTTTTCCATGAAGCAGTGGGTGCTGTGGCCGATGCAGACAGTGCGGCTGTTGACGGTCATGAGGTATTCGAAGCTGATTTTTAGGGCACTCATTTCTTTGATACTTACGGCGATGTCTATAATGTCCTTGAAGGTGGTAGGGTTTTTGTAGGAGCATTCTATGGCCACCACGGGAGAGACTACCCCTTCGGCTTCCATGCGGTCGAAACCGTAGCCCAGCTGGTCCATCCAGTCGACACGGGCTTCTTCCATAAAGCGCACATAGTTGGAGTGGTGGGTGATGCCCATGCGGTCGCATTCGTAGTATTTGACTTCGTGTTGGTAATGTTTCATGACTGTGGGGTGTTTTTTGATGGTGGTGATATTATTGTGTGTGTTGTTATTGTCGGGGATTGGAGTCGATGGTGAGTTGGTTGTTGACCATTCGCTGCATGTAGGATTGGATGATGCCTTTGGTGTGGTCGAGGTGGGTTTGCAGGAGGGGTTGGAGGTGTGGCGGGAGCGAGGGAAGGAGGTTGTTTTGCTGGTAGGGGTCGGCGTTGAGGTCGTAGTAGCCCACAGCGTTTTCGCCGTCGAAGAGGAGGAGGTAGTTTTGCTGCACGTGCTGGTATACGCCGTTGTTGTAGTGGAGGGCCCAAGTTTGGTTGGCGGGAGTGTGGATGAGGTCGTCGCCGAAAGCTATGTAGGGGCGAGGGTAGGCGAGCCATCCGAGTATGGTGGGCATGATGTCGGTTTGTTGTGCAACGGCGTCGATGCGGCCGCGGGGCATGGTGCCGGATGGGTCGAAGAAGATGATGGGCACGGAGTAGGTGCCGAGGGGGTTGTTGTAGGCGGGTTGTTCGGTGATGTTGGTGTGGTCGGCGGTGATGACGAAGATGGTGTTGCGGTACCAAGGCATTTGGCTGGCGGTGTGGAAGAAACGGCGCAGGGCGTGGTCGGTGTACCGGACGCAGGTGTAGATGGGGTGACCGGGTTGCTGGAGTGAGTCGCGATAGCGTTGTGGCACCACGAAGGGGTGGTGGGAGGTGGCGGTGAAGAGCGCGGTGACAAAGGGTTGGGGCATTTGCTGCATGGTGGCGGCATAGAATTGCAGAAATTCCTCGTCCCAGATGGCCCAGGTGCCGTCGAAGTCGTCGTCACCATTGAAACGGGGGTCGCGGTTGTATTCGGTGCGGCCATAGTAGGATTGGAAACCGGAGGTGCGTGCAAAGGCCTCGAAACCCATGGAGCCGTTTTCGGCACCGTGGAAGAAGGCGGAGGTGTAGCCGGAACGGGACAGTTCGCCAGCCAGACCGCTGACATCGTTGAGCGAGTAGCCGGTGACAAAGAATGGTTCTACAAACATGGGTATGCCAGAGAGGATGGAAGGCATGCCGTCGATGCTTTTGCGGCCGTTGGAGTAGGAATGGGTGAAGGTGAGGCTTTGGCCTATGAGGGAGTCGAGGAAGGGGGTGTGGCCTTGGCCGTTGTTGAGGGCTCCGATATATTCACTGCCGAAGCTTTCAACTATGAGTACCACAACGTTGCGTCGGGTGGTATCGACTTGCAGAGAGTCGGCACTGATGGGTTGATGGAGGGGGCTATAGATGTAATCCAGTTGGGAGGGAGTGAAATAGGCGGGGTCGGAGAAGGTGGTTTTGCCGAGGGTTCGGATGAGGGAGAAGGGGGTGTTGAGCACGATGGCCGCTTCGGAGGGGCGGTTGACATACTGGTTGGCGTTGCTGATGGTGATGGGGCGGATAGCGGTGGAGGCGCCACCGCGCATGCCGATGACGGCCAGGGGGATATAGGCGAGGAAGCAAATCAGGTTGAGCCAGCGGAATCGCTGTTTGGTATGGTCGGTGTAGGGGAATGGTGAGCGGTAGAGCCACACAAGGAGGGCGATCATGGCGAGGCCTGCGAGGACGAGATACCAGTGGTTGAACAGTTCGATGCCCACGATGCTGCCCAGGTTGCCTTCGTTGCTGAATTCGGTGAAGAAGGTGCAGGTGGTGCGGCGGCCTGTGTAGCGGGAGTAGACGGTGTCGACCAGGTTGACCGAGAGCATCAGGGAGTTGACCACCACGAAGAGGGTTTTGGCAATGAGCTGCCAGATGCGGCCGGAGACCCAGCGGCGGGGGTAGGGGGGCAGCACAAGGAGGGCGTAGAGAATGTTGGTGTAGATGATTGCCGAGGTGTCGAAGCGGAGGCTGCCTGCCAACAGGCGAGACAGGGAGAGTTGGTCCCAGGAAGAGGCGTAGAGGTCCCAGAATTCGAGTATGTAAATGACGCGGCATACCATATAGAGCAGGTATACCAGCAGGATGTTGGAGAGGAAGTGGAGTATGGGTTTGAACGATGACATGTGCTATATCAGAATTGGAAATAGATGAAGGGTTGGAGGTCGGCTGTGATGAACTGATAGATGACAACTACAGCGATGACCACCACCAGCAGCATGAGGGGCAGGGGAAGGTAGGCAAAACAGAGGCGATAGCGGCGTTTGAAGCGGTCGGGGAGCCAGTGGATAATCATTCCGATGACGAAGACGATGAAGGCGGAGGCATAGTTTTGGAGTATGTCGGGAACATGGGTCCAGTCCCAATGGCCGCCTATGCGTTCCACCATCTGGGTGGCGGTGTGCCAGGCCTGCTCGTTGGCTTCGGCGGGGTCGAGGTTGGAGCCGCTGCGGAAGAAGAGGCGGGTGAAGCTGATGAAGATAAAGGTGAGGAAGGTGTTCCATACCAGGGTGAGGGTGTTTTTGAAATGAGAAGGGTGGTAGCGTTTTGGGAAGAGTGCGGGGATGATGTTGAGCACGGTGATGGCAATGGCGATGACCAGCATGGCGAAATGGAGCATGCTGAAAAGTGGGCAGGGATAGATGGTGTTGGCGGCACGGATGAGGATGTAGCAAAGCACTACCAGGACGATGCGCAGCAGGGGTGGTTTGTTTTTCCATGACTTGTAGACCAGGATGCCCAAACCGTTGAGGGCGCCCCAAGTGATGAAGTTGAACGATGCTCCGTGCCAAAGGCCACCGAGGAGCATGGTGTCGAAGTTGTTGAGCCGGGTGGCAAATTCCTTGCGGCTGCCGGGCCATTGCAGCCACACGGCCAGCAGTACCAATACCAGCACCACTGCGGCAAAGGTGACCCACACTTGTTTGGCCATGAGCGCTACAACAACGAGCATGACCAGCGGGATGATGAAGGTGGCGGGGGTGCTTTGGCGGTTGCCGCCGAGGGGGATGTACAGATAGTCCTTGAGCCAGTTGCTGAGAGAGATGTGCCAGCGTTTCCAGAAGCCGGCGGCGTTGGTGGCTTTGTAGGGAGAATTGAAGTTGAGCGGGAGGTAGAAGCCCATGAGCATGGCTACGCCGGTGGCGATGTCGGTGTAGCCGGAGAAGTCGGCATAGACCTGGAGGGAGTAGAGGAGGAGGGCGGAGAAGTTTTCGAATGGGGTGTAGAGGAGGGGATTGTTGAAAATGCGGTCGACAAAGGTGACGGCGAGGTAGTCGCTGAGCACTAATTTCTTGATGAGACCGTTGAGAATCCAGAAGACAGCGATGCCGAATTGACGGCGGGTGAGGAAGAAAGGTTTATAGAGTTGTGGCACAAACTGGTCGGCACGCACAATGGGGCCGGCTACGAGTTGGGGGAAGAAGGTGGTGTAGAAACCGAAGTCGAGGATGTTGGTGGCTGGCAGGACTTTGCCGTGATAGGTGTCGACAATGTAGCTGATGTTCTGAAAGGTGAAGAAGCTGATGCCTACGGGCAGGATGATGGTGTTGGCGATGGAATAGTGGGTGGAGGCAATGGTGTTGAAGATGTCGGTGAAGAAATAGGCGTATTTAAAGTAGCAGAGTACAGCGAGATTGACCACCACGCCGAGAACCATGAGGGCTTTGCGGATGCCGAGAGTGGAACGGCCGGACTGCTGTTCCTTGCGGACAAGGGAGCGGAAAAGCATGCCGAGCGAGTAGCCGAGGACGGTGGCGAGGATGAGGAGCAGAACGTAATTGCCTGAGGTTTTGTAGTAGAAGAACAGGCTGACGATGAAGAGGTAGCCGTTGCGCCAGAGGCGACGGGCGGTGCTCATGGTGTTTGTCTTGCCGGGCGATTTGCGACGACTGCGGCGTTCGCCCACCGAAACGATGAAGCAGAAAAGAGAGTAGATGATGGTGAGAAACACCCAGAAATGGATCTGCGTGAAGAGAAGAGGGTGGGAGCTGTCGAATGAGAGCAGGTTGACGAGGTATGTGAGGAAGTCGTTGATCATTGTCTGGTGTGTGAAGTTTTGCGACGCAGACCGCGAGGCAGCTGTTGTGAATTGCGTTTATTGATCATTGCCTGCTGTTTGGCGAAATAAGAAGAGGACCATTTGAGGCAGGCAGCCTGGAGTTGCTGGTCGAGAGCTTCGAAAAGGAGGTCGCCCAACAGTTGATAGCCTGCACGGGTGAAGTGGACTTTGTCGGTGCGGGCGAGGCTGGCCTTTTGCCATTTGGCCATAGACTTGAGGCCGCCCATGATTTCGAACTGGTCCCATACAGCGCCCCCGGTGATGCTGGCCAAGCGGTAGCACACATCGCGCACCTGAAGGCCGTTGGGGTTGACGGTGTAGCGTTTGCGGCCAGTATGGAAGTAGCAGTCGTTGTTGGTGATGAATATGAAGGCGCAATTGGGGTTGATGTTGCGGATGGAGTCGCAGAGGGCGAGATAGTTGTTTTTGAAAGCCACAGAGTCGAAGTCTTTGCCATGGGCATCGTTGATGCCTATGCCGAAGATAACGAGGTCGGGGTGGATAAGCCGGAGGTCGTTGGAGAGGTTGCATTTGAGGTAGTCGGGGACAGCGGCGCCGTTGACTCCTACTGAATGGTAGGAGATGCCGTGGTGACGGCTGCTGAGGGCGACGCCGGTGAGGGTGAAGGACTGGCCGGGTTTGCAGGGTAGGTGGATGTCGAACGAGTCGACGGGATTGGTGAGGTTGAAGACAAAGCGGTGGTTGGCGCTGTCGATGTAGGAAGGTAGGACGGGGAAGCCGTCGTAGCTGATGCGGGGCAAAAGCCCTTGGGGGGAGTAGCCGAGGAGGATGATGCGGCTTACGGAATAGTTGAAGAGGGGTTCGGCATCGATGAGTTGGATGGTGGTGGGAACATCGTGGGCGGTGACGGCTATGCCGCAGAGGCCGAGAGGGCAGTCGAGCTCTTTGAAGACGTTGCGGGTGAGGGTGACTTTCTCGACACAGTGCACTTTGTAGTCATCGGGGTTGTTGCAACGGGCGGCGGCGGAATAGGGGAAGAGGAGTCCACGACCGCCAACAAGATTGGGATAGGCGGTGAGCAGACGTGTGCGGACCCTATGGGGAAGGGTGCCGGCCTGAACATGGGAGCCCCCGATGTGCAGAATGCTGAGGTTGCCCTGAGCGGTGGCATTGATTTCGGCCCATTTGTAGAGGAGATGCTGCATGGTGGGCGAGGTGGAGTCGAAGTGGAGTGTGTTGAGGTCGAAACGGATGAAGGGGTAGTCGGCCTGACGGTTGGAGGCGGGCGGAAACTGCGCCATGAGGGTAAGGCAGACCGACAGAGAGAGCAAAAGTGAGAAGAAACGTTTCATTGTTGGGACTCCTTTCGTAAGAGGTAAAGACGATACATATTGTCGAAGGCATTGGCCAAGCGGTCGCCCATGATGTCGGCACCTTTTTGGGAGAAGTGGACATAGTCGGGGCTGCCGAGACCATTGTTCACCCAGGCGGGCATGGAGTTGGCACCACCCATGGCGTGGTAGATGCTCCAATAGGCAGCACCGTGGGCGGTGGCGGTGGCGCAGAGGCTGTCGACAACCTGCGGAAGCCACGAATAGGTGCGGAGGCTGGAGACGGAGTCGGGGCGGGAGCACATGTCGGACGGGCCGATGAAGAGGATAAGGGCCTGTGGGCAGCAACGGTGCAGGCGGTCGATTTGATTGCCCATCTCTTTGCAGTAGTTGGAGATGGATTTGGCGCTGCGGAGATAGGGCACCGAGTTACCGCCGAATTGCATGATGATGAGACCAACATCCATAAGGGCATAGGCTTGGGCGAGTTGGTCGGCGTTGATTTGGGTGAATTGATGGCCGGAACAGCCACGCATGGGGATATTGTCTACGGCTACGCCCGGACCGCGGTCGACAAGAGTGCCGTAGAGGTCGGCGTGGCCAGAGACAGCGATATGGATGTTGTCGGTGAGAGAGTCGAAGCGATATTCAACAGCATGGACACCTTCGTCGGGGCATTCGAATTGCTGGTGGGTGCCTTGACGCGAGGAGATGGTGACAGAGAGCGGGCCGGGGCGGTTGCAGAAGATGAATTTTGCACGGTTGAAAGAGAGGAGACGGCTGTCGCAAGAGCGATGGGTGCCGGCCTTGATGGAAGAGGTAGCAGAGCCGTCGACGTGGAAATCCTGCACCATAGGGCCATAGTTTCCGGCTGCACGCACTACGAGAGAGTCGCCAAAGGGCGATTGCCGGACGAGATTGCCTGTGCCATAGGTGCTGACAGAGAGGGAGGGGATGAGGGTGGCGAAAGGGACAAGTCCCGGGCCACCACCGCCAAAGTGAGACTGCATGTAGGAACGGAGGCGGTTAGTGATGCGATCCATCTCGATTTGGGAATCGCCGTAGTGGAGAATGCGGATGGTGCGGCCGGACTGGGGGATTGAGTTGAATTGGGAGAAGAGGGTGTCGAAGAAAGAGTCGTCGTGGTTGGGAAACCAGAAGCGGATGTCGCTGGTATCGAGGTAAGCCCGGAAAGCGTTGAGGGAGTCCTGCTGAAGACGCAAGAGATTGTTGAGAGAGTCTTGCCGTGCCAGATAGGCATCGATATCCATTTGTTTTTGGGGATTGAGAATGGAGGTGAGAGAGGGGTAGCGGAGGCGGTGGCCGGCGATGGAGTAGCCAGGTTGGGGATAGAAAGCAGCAAGAAGCGCGAGAAGGATGAGTGATGCTGCGAGGAAGATGAATATGCGGAAAGATTTCATGGTTGCTGTTGGAGTGTTATGCTGTCGGAGGATTGTTGGAAAGCCAGGATGTGGCGAGGGCTGTTGGCGCATGAGGGGAAGCGGTGGTGGCGCAGGGAGAAGACATAGCTGAATTGGCCAGGGGTGATTTGTGGAGGAAGAGCGAAGGAACAGTGGACGATGGTGGAAGAGTGGGCGGGGAGGGTGTCGAGGAGGAGGTGGTGCAGTTCGGGTTGTTGTCGTTGGGATATGCGCCAGGAGAAGGTGACGAGAAGAGAGTCGGTGGGGGTAGTGTAGAGATTATAGGGGTAGGGGTTGACGATGCGAAGGTCGAGTTGGAGCGAATCGCCTTGAGCCAGTGAGGTCTGGATGGGGGAGAGGGGGGCGATTTGAACTTTACGGAGCGGTTTGTAGTTGGGCTGGGAGATATAATGAAACTCTTTGCCGCTGGGCAGAATGAGGGTGTCGGCATAGGCGTTTTCTTCAACTGCTACAAGGATGTTGCGGTTGAGGAAAAGTGAGTCGTCGAGGTTGGAGAATTGCCATTGGCTGTCGCGGCCGTAGAAGAGGGCTTGGGTGTAGGCGGGTTGGCCGGTGTAGTAGGTGTATTTGCAGGAGGCGGTATAGTTGTGGGTGAAGAGTACGGGACGGCCGTCGGCGAGGAGGGCAATGGCTTGGTTGTCATCACGGTTGTTCCAGAGCTGTCCTTTGAACTGGAAGGGGTTGAAAATGACCAGCAGGCGGATCAGGATGAAGATGACGGCGACAACGATGGCTGCGGTACGGATATAGTTGTAGGAGCGGTTGCTGGAGGTGGCGGCGTCGAAGAGGAAAGTGATGAGGGCGAAGATGATGGGCAGAAGCCATTGGGCCTGTACATTGTCGCGAAGGGAGCAAAGGAGGAAGAAAATGACGAATCCAGCAAGGATGCAGAAAAGGCTGTCGCGGATATTGTAGGTTTTGCCGGCGGGGAAGGTGAATCGGCTAATAATTCCGACACCATAGTGGTATAGCCATAGGGGGTTGAATGTAAACAGGAGGATAACGAAAAAGCCCAGGAGGTTGGAGAGTTGGAAGGTGGCGTCGTCGGCACGTTGGAGGAGGTGGTATTGCAAGGAGATAAAATCGTGTTGGTATTGCCACCAAAGGTGGGGAAGGAAGAGGAGCAGGGCGAGAAGACCGGAATAGTAGAGTTTCCACGATTTGAAGTTGCGGGGGTTGGAGAGGAGGGTGAAGATTATGATGAGCACGCCGTGGTATTTGCTGTAGACCAGCAATGCCATTGAAAGAGCGAGAAGAGAGGCGTTGGAGAAGGACTGCTTGTTGGAGAATCGGTTGAATGCCCACAGGAAAAGCACAGAGAAGAGGAGCAGCGGGGCGTCAGGCAGGGCGAGGAAACCATAGATTTGCAGCAGGGGTAGGGAGAAGCAGATGAGGAAATAGATGACTGCCTGACGTGTGGAGGGTTGAGGTGGACGGATGAGGGTCCAAAAGAGGTAGAGGCAGAGGGGTTGGAGAAGGGTAGTGAAGAGACGGACACCGAGGGTGCCGGGAATCCAGGAACCGAGCCATACAAGGATTGCCGTCATGGGGGGATGGTCGAAATAGCCCCATGCCGGTTGCCAAGAGAAGAACCAATAGTAGGCCTCATCATCGGCAAGTTCGGTAAAGGCACCTTGCACCAGGTTCAGCAACCACCAGGCGGCGAGCAGCAGAGCCAGAATGGCATTGGGTTTGGATAGTAGGGGGTGTTTCACTTGAGGTTCTTCTTGAGCTCGTTGATTTCGTTGTACATCTCTTCCAATTTGCGCTGGAGGACGAATATTTTTTTCTGTTTGTCGGCGGGCATGGCGGGGGAGCCGAGGATGACAGAGTCGCTTGCGACATTGCGTGTTACGCCAGACTGTGCGGCGATGGTGACGCGGTCGCCGACGGTGATGTGGCCCACAATGCCTACTTGACCGGCGATGACGCAGTTGTTGCCCACTTTGCCGCTTCCGGCGCAGCCGGACTGGGAGGCCATGACGGTGTTGGAACCGATGGCTACGTTGTGGGCAATCTGGCAGAGGTTGTCGAGTTTGACGCCCTTGTGGATAATGGTGGAACCCATAGTGGCGCGGTCGATGCAGGTGTTGGCTCCTATCTCGACATCATCTTCGATTACTACGTTGCCTATCTGGTCTATCTTGTTGTAGCTGCCGTCGCCTGTGGGAGCAAAGCCGAAGCCGTCGGCACCCACCACTACACCCCCGTGGAGGATGCAGCGGTTGCCCACTTTGCACTCGCGGTAGATTTTGACACCGGGATAGAGGATGGTGTCGTCGCCGATTTCGCAATGGTCGCCGATGAATACTTGGGGGTAGATTTGCACATTGTTACCGATTTTGACATTGCGGCCAATATAGGCGAAGGGGCCCACGTAGCATTTTTTGCCCAGATGGGCTGTGCGATGGATGCTGCTGCGCCAGGAGCGGCCGCGATGGGGGGTATCGGCAGTATTGAACATGTGGAGTACTTTGGCAACACAGAGGTAGGGATTGTCGACACGGATGAGGGTTGCGTTGACGGGATGCTCCAGTACAAAGTCGCGAGCGATGAGGATGGCGGCGGCTTTACGTTCGTAGATGTAGTGGGTGTATTTGGGGTTGGCGAGGAAGGTGATGCCTCCTTCGTCTACTTCTTCGATGCGACAGGGTTTCCAGATGAGGACGTCGGGGTTGCCTTCGACGGTGCCTTTGAGTTTCTGGGCTATTTGCTGGGCTGTGAATTGCATGTTAGATAGGGTTGTATTTTGGTGAATGTTTCTTTTTCGATGATGGGGATATTGAGGAGGTCGGCGGTGGTGCGGTAGGAGCCGGAGCGTTGGCGGAGGGTCACAATGGCTTTGGCCTGATAGTAGTCGAGATAGGGGTGGCGTTTGAGTTGAGTGATGTCGGCTTGATTGATGTCGATGTGGGTGATGGAGAGAGAGTCGACGTAGAGGTGGGGAGCGATGTCGGCAAAGCGGGCAGAATCGATGCCGTAGACTTCGCGTAGTTGTTCGATGTTGACAAAGCCGCCGAGGAGTGCCCGGTAGCGGATGATGCGATGTGCGATGGTGGGTCCGATGTTGTAGAGCTGGACGAGGTCGATGGAGTCGGCAGAGTTGAGTTCGAAGGAGAGGGTTTTGCGAGGGGAATAGTGAATGGATGATGAGGTTGGAGAAGTAGAGTGGGCAGGATGTGAGGAGTAGTGTGGACGGGATGGAAATGAGTGGTGAGTGGTGGGGGAGTGGGGAGTGTCGGGGTGTTGTTCAAGGAGGGCGACGATGCTGTCGGAAACGGGAGCGGTGACAGGGTTGGAAGGGTGCTGACGGGAGTGTATCCATGCCAGCGATGCTCCTAGAATGATGAGCAGGGCCAGAGCAAGCCAGATATAGGCACGTTGACGCGTTAATCCTCCTTCCATTCCAATGTGCCTCGTTGGTGAATGATTACAGGAGAATGTAGACTGTCGTCGGATTCAAAGCGGTCGCCATAGGTAAGGCGTTGGCCGTTTTTGGACCATAGGGAAGTGTCGGAGTAGATGCGGTGTTCGGCTTGGTTCCATGTAAGGTTTTTGAGATAGACGGTATCGCCGGACCGGAGGTCGATAATGACCACGCTGTCGCGCACCATCATGATGTTGCGGCGTTCGAAGTTGACGGCATAGCGTGCGGTGAGAATTCCGGTGGGATGGTTGTAGCCGTCGAAGAACTGCATTTTGATACCTTCACGGTATTCGGTTTTGGGTTCGGGCTTGCTGTATTGTTCGATGAGAGGAGCCTGCATGAGGAGTTGGAGCTTACCGTACTCACTGCGTTGGATTTTGGCATCTTTAATGATGTTGTCGGGCAACTCTTGGGGTTCGAACATTTTGATTTTCTCAATGTTGTTGCCACATGAAACCAAACAGCAGGCAAGAAGCAGGGTGGATGCCCCGCTTCTTGCCTGTTGTAGGATATGCTTGAGTTTATGACTCGGCATGATGAAGTTTGTTTGCCGAACGCGAGATTATCGTGTGCGGATGACGGTGGATTTGCCAATCCAGCCGGGGATTACATAGCTGTGTCCATCCATAAGGCCCAGCATGAAGGCGTCGGCTTTCTTGGGGAAGTAGGCGGAGAAGGTACCGATGATGTTGTCGGCTTTCTTTATAATCTCGTCGGTGGGTTCAATTTGTTTGGCGTGACGGGCCTCGTCGACGGCTGCCCAGTAGGCGGAGCGGCCACCCATACCGTCGTCGATGCTGCGAGAGCTCTGTGCGTAGACCTGAGCAAGGCAGAGGTAGGGTTCGCCTTTGGTGCGGTCGACCTCAGCAGCTTTGAGCAGGGCGGTGCGGGCGTTGGCGTAGCTGTTCTGACCGGCATAGGAGAGACCGAGGATGAGATAAGCCTTGTAGAGGTCTTTTTTGTCGGTGAGGTCCTTGATAGCGTCCTGAGTGTAGCTGACAGCTTCGGAATATTTTTTCTTGCTGTAGCACATGGAACCCATGCGCATGGCGGTGCTGGGAGAAGGCTCGATTTCGTAAAGATTCTCGGTAGCGGAGAAGAAGAGCGGATTGTCGGTGCAGCTTTTCTTCATCATGATGTTGGTGATTTTCTTCAGCAGGTCGGGGTTCTTGGGATCAGCGTTGAATTTCTTTTGATAGATTTCGATAAGCTGGTCGCAGGAGGCATAGGGCGAGAAGGCGGCCTCAACGTTGTTGATATAGCTGCTGATTTTGGCAATGGTGGCGCTGTCGTCCTCGATGTTCTCACGGATTTTCTCGAGGAGGGAGGTGGCTATATCGTAGTTGTCGATGACCAGCGTGGGTTCGGCATAGCCGGCGCGCACGTAGTCGACAGTGGCTTTGAAGAAGAGGGTGACATAGTTTTCGTCCAGCTCCTCGGCGCCAGCCTGGATAGCCTCGGCATAGATTTCATAAATCTCTTTGTAGGCGTTGGGGCGAAGAGTGCTGAGCTCCTGGGCCTTCATGGCCTTTACTTTGGCTTCTTCACCAAAGTACTGGATGCGCTGGTCGTAGACACGCATCAGTTCGTCGATGTAGGCATCGCGTTCTTCGGCGGTTTGGGCTATGTTGATCATGGATTCCATGATGGTCACGCCACGCTGGTAAACGCCTTTGCTGAAACGGGGGCAGTGGAGAAGGATTTGGCGCCAGGGTTCGTAGCAGTCGGTATAGCTTTTTTGTTTGTAGAACTCCTGGTAGAGAGAGACATTGCTGATGCAGGCGATGCTGTCGTCAGGGGTGTCACCCCATTTGCTTTGTGCTTTGGCGGCACTGCACATGCTGATGGCTACGGCCGCGATGAGGACAATTTTCAGGTTTTTCATGACTAACAGTTGTTATCGTTTTATAGTTTGTATAATTAATATTTGTTTTCTTTCAAGAGGGGAGAAAAAAGTTGATTGATGCATTAGTTGTATCTGCGTTTCACAAACCAGCTTTCGCAGGAACTGACAGAGAGGCCGAAGGTGAAAACGTCTCGACGTAGGATGCTGGCGTTGCCATAGGATGAATAGCCAAGAGAGAGGAAAAGAATGGAGCGGCCTTTGCGCACCGGCAGCTGGAATCCCATGCCTGCACCCGTCTCATTGAGCGAGCGGATGCCGTTGTCGCCTTGTATGGAAAGGCGGCCGTGATTGTGGAAACACCCTACGCTGATGCCGATACGCTGCAGGTAGTTGGTGGCGTCGGCTATGCCTTTCCACTCGAAACCGAGGGCAACACGATAGTTGGGAGCATAGCAGAGGATGGAAGAACCAAAGAGGTTGTAGTCGGGGTTTTCCTCGTAACGGAGTCCGCTATAGGGAGCGTAGTATCCGTCAACAGCCACTTGCCAGCGTTCGTTGCGCTCCAGGGCAAGGCCACCACCGATAGCGAAAGGCTGGGTGAGGTTGCTGTGGTAGGTAGAGGGCACGTTGGGTAGGGGGAATATAGTGTCGAGGAGGTGCTCCTCGGTGCCATTGTTGTGGTAAGTATAGACAAGTGATTGGTCTTTCAGCTTCATGTTGCGGGGAACCGAACAGGTAACACCCACCAGTAGGGAGTACTGCTCACCGAGAGGCTGACGATACTGCAGTCCGAGGTCAATCAATAGATTGTTGACATAGGTGTTTTTCTGGCTGCGGGAATTGATGAAGTATGTGGTGTCGTTGCCGGGGAATGAATAGGAAATGGCCCGGGTGATGGTGCCGTAAAGGTAGTTGAGATTGAAACCCACCGACAGGCGGTTGGTGATGTTGAATGCGTTGCCCCAATAGAACTGCGAAACCCCACCGTGGCCAGCGTAGTTGGTTTTGGCACTGCTTTGTAGCTCTGGGTTGTCGGCGGTGTGGATGCTTTCGTAGTTGACGGTGCTGTAGGGAAGCAGGCCCGCAGAGGTTTTCCACCATTTGGTTATGGGGAAGGCCACCATGATGTAGGCCAGATTGCCGTCGGCGTCGGACAGCTTGTTGGCATCTTGGCGCAACACACACGTCTGGATATTGAGACCGAGATCGAAGACAAAGCTCTCAGGCTGAACGGCAGCGTATGAAGCCGGGTTGAATGGATTGATACTATTGTAGGCCGAGCGGGTGTAGGTTATACCGCCCATTCCCATAAACGCAGGCATATTGAACGGCATGTCGTTCTGACCTATACCGAACTGTGAAAAGGGGATATTGAACCCGTTCTGTGCACGAAGACCGTTGTGCATGCAGGGTGTGATGAACAATGCCACCATCAGGATGGCTGGAAGGAGCGTGCTTTTATTCTTCATTTTGTTTCATTATCTCGTTTAGTCCCATCAAAAGGAGATGGGGTTCTATTATGCTGTCAGGTATATTTTTCAATCCCTCTTGCCACAGCAGGGAAGCGTCGCCACCGGTTACAACCACCTTGGTAGAGGGGTCGAGGGAGCGGTAGTGGCCGATGAACCCTTGGAGGGCGAAAAGGGTGGCGACATACACCCCGGCACCCATGGACTGCTGTGTGTTGCGGCCCGTTGTAGGGTGGGGATAAGTGTCGTCATTTTGCAATAACGGCAATTTCGCCGTAAAAGTATGCAATGCCCGAATCTTCATCGCAAGTCCCGGCATAATGGCACCTCCGCGGTAGGTGGCAGTTGAGTCTAAATAGTCGACGGTGATGCATGTTCCAGCATCAATAATAACGCACGGACTGCCGCAAAATAGTTTCTGTGCACCGCAGGCTGCTGCTATGCGGTCGGGACCGAGAGTTTCGGGAGTAAGATAGTCGAGCCGGATAGGTAGTTGTGACGAGGCTGAAAGGCGGTGTACTTTGTTCTCGGACAATTTTAGTAGTTGCCAGGGAATTTGGCCTGTGGCACATAGGATGATGTGGTCGGGGTTTTGAAGTTCGGGAGGGAGCACAGCCAGAAGAGGGCAGAGCGGAGAGGGTTCGAGTGAAGTGATCTCGTCGGCAGACATAGAATGGAGACCCCTAAGGGTGTCGTCTTGAAACAAAGCCCATTTGATGCGCGTGTTGCCTATGTCTATTGCCAGATTCATCTCGTATGGGGTGCTTGATTTACTGTTATTGTTGGGCCGATGTTTCGTTCTGTGGACCACCGTTATAGAGATTCATTGCGCGGTCGGGTCCTTGGGTTACAAAACATTGTACCGCTTTGCATGCCTGCTCAATGCGAGGCTCGAGCACCGCCAACTCGTCAGCGTCGAAAGCCCCTAGCACATAATCTATTTGGTGTCCGCGTCCAAAATTGTTGCCAACACCTATGCGCAATCGGGCAAACCGGTTGTGCCCCAATAGCATCTCTATGTTGCCCAATCCGTTGTGACCACCGCCACTACCTTGTTTCTTCATGCGCAGTGTTCCCAGCGGGATGGCGATATCATCCACCACAACCAGCATATTCTCAACGCCGATCTTTTCGGCCTGTAGCCAGTATCGCACTGCCTCGCCGCTGAGGTTCATATATGTGGTAGGCTTTATCAGCACCACAATGCGGCCTTTTATTTTTATCTCGGTTCGCCACGCACGGCGTTCAAGGCTCCACTTGGCCTTCGCCTGCCGGGCCAAAGCGTCCACCACCATGAATCCTGCATTGTGGCGGGTACCTTCATACTCGGCTCCTACATTGCCCAAACCGACTATCAAATATTTCATACTTTTGTTGTCATCTTCTTGGCAAAGGATTTCTTCGCGTCCTTGTGCAGAGGGTACTTCATCTGCAGGTATAGATGCCGATGTGCCGTTCACTGGCACAGAATCGGCCTCCCTGCTGTGGCCTTCACCATTTCGGCTAACGGCATCGCCTTTCTGACACACTGATTTGCAGCGCGAAAAAATCCTTTTTAAAATCTTCATACCAATATATTCAATCTGCAAAAGTACGAATTTTTATTCGATTTACGGGTTTTGTGAATATATAAATACTGAAAAGTGGATTTTTTTTTGTATTTTTGCATTTTCAAATTGTAATAGAAAATGAATATTTTGCTTCTTGGATCAGGTGGTCGTGAGCATGCTATGGCTTGCAAGATTGCTGAAAGCAGCCACTGCGACACCCTTTTTGTGGCACCCGGAAATGCCGGTACAGCTTTGGTTTCGAAAACCAAGAATGTTGAACTGTCTCCCACCGACTTTGCCTCCATTGGCGATTTTGTATTGCACCACGATGTCAAGATGGTCGTCGTAGGCCCCGAGGCTCCTCTGGTGGCCGGAATTGCCGATTATTTTGCAGACAACATCCGACTGCGCAATGTGGCCGTTATCGGTCCCCGCCGTCAGGGGGCTCAACTGGAGGGCAGCAAGGACTATGCCAAGGAGTTCATGATGCGCCACAATATACCCACCGCCGCGCATCGCACATTCACCCCCGACACCCTTGCCGAAGGGCTGGATTATCTGGGCACCCTCGAGGCCCCCTATGTGCTCAAAGCCGACGGCCTGGCCGCTGGAAAAGGAGTTCTCATCCTCGACTCACTTGAGATGGCACGCGCTGAACTGACCGATATGTTGAAAGGGGGTAAGTTCGGTGAAGCTTCGGCCAAGGTTGTGGTAGAGCAGTACCTTTCCGGTGTCGAGCTGAGCGTCTTCGTGCTCACCGACGGCAAGCACTACCATATTCTCCCCACAGCGAAGGACTATAAGCGTATTGGCGAAGGGGACACCGGTCCCAACACAGGCGGCATGGGTTCCATCAGCCCCGTGCATTTTGCCGATAGTGCATTTATGCACAAAGTCGAAACGCGTATAGTGCAACCCACTGTCAGAGGTCTCCATCAAGAGGAGATTCCTTACAAAGGTTTCATCTTTGTTGGACTTATGGCCGTGCCTTGCAAAGACGGCAGTGGCTCGTTCGACCCTTACGTCATAGAATACAACGTCCGCATGGGAGACCCCGAGACCGAGAGTGTCTTCCCGCGCATCAAGAGCGATATCGTCGACCTCTTCGAGCGCGTGTGGCGAGGCAATTTGCAGCAAACCACCATTGATATAGACTCCCGCGCGGCTGCATGCGTGATGATGGTTGCAGGCGGATATCCCGGCAGCTACGAGAAAGGACATGAAATCAACGGACTGGACGATGTGAGTGGCAGTTTGGTGTTTCATGCCGGTACCCGCCTCGATGCATCCGGCAAAGTGGTTACCAATGGCGGTCGTGTGCTCTGTGTAACCACACTCGACTCCAGTATGCCTTCGGCCCTTCTCAAAACCTATCAACAAGTCGATAAGATTAGCTGGCAGGGAAGCAATTACCGCCATGATATCGGGCAGGACCTCCTGAAGATGATGATATAGTCGGTCCTCACCCGCCACATACACTCATTGACAAAGAAGAAGCGCGTTCCCTCAATGGTGGAGCGCGCTTCTGTATTAATGACCTATAGAGTTGTCCGTTGGATGGGGCTATCAGGCTTCCACCTGTTGCTTGCGCCAGTGGCGCAACCCCAGAATGCAGACAATCTCGAATACTGCATACAGGGCGGCCGAAGCGTAGTTGCCGGTGGTCCAGAATAGTATTATCATTAAGGGTTCCACCACCATCCAGAATAGCCATTGCTGCCAGTATTTCTGCGCCAGCATCCACATGGCCACTATGGTCAAGGCCGAGGAAATGCCGTCGAGCCACGGATATTGGCTTTCGCCCAACCAACCGAGCAACCACCACAACCCAACCGACAGCGCAGCTGTGGTTGCAATCAGGGCGGGCCAATAGCGTCGGGGGCACGAAGTGATAGGCCTTTCGCCCCCATCCTTGCTTTGCACCAGCCCCCGCCAAACCAGTATGCCGTATATGGACATAATGAAGTTGTAGCAGCAGATGGCACCGTTGGCATAGATTCCCGAAGTGAAATCAATCACTATGTAGAAGGCGGACATCACAAGGCTTAGCGGCCAAAACCAGCGGTCGGCCCGGTATTCGCTTATAATGTACGCCACTCCGATAATGGCTCCGACAATATCTATCCAGCTAACGGTCATAAACAGTATTCTATTGCAGTAGATGGAATGCAGTCATTAGAACCGATACATCACACGGGCCATAAAGTTGATGCCGGGCTGCTGCAACCATCCGCGGCTGTGGTAGTAGCTAATTGCCGTTTCGCTGCTCCAATCGTCATACCAGTCGCCCACCCAAGCACTGAGGCGATACTTGTGGTTCAACAGGTTGTTTACAACAAGTTGTGCCTCTATTTCATTGCTGTTCTGCAAATGCCAGGTATAGGATGCACGCAGGTTGAGAAGGAAATAGGGGTCAATAGCATAGCATTCGCGTCCGGTATTGTCGGCATACTGCTTGCCTACATATTTGCCTATCAGCTGTATCTTGCCATCCTTGATGGGAGTGAAAGTGGCGATGGCGGCACCTATTATTGAGGGCGACATTGCTAAGGGTGTGTTCTTTTTCACATCCAGACTGGTCCATGTGCCGTCGGGGAGTTTTACTATTGAGTCTGCGTCATTAAAGTTGCTGAAGGTATAATCCAGTACCTTGTTGGTGCTGAGAGTAACATTTGCATCCAGTCGCATCCAACGTGCTATCTGGTATCCGCCTTCCAGTTCTATGCCGAGACGGTAGCTGCGTTCCACATTTTCCATGAGAGAGTATCCGCTGCTGCTCAATCTACCGTTGGGGGTGAGCTGGTCTTTGTAAAGCATCGCATAGAGATTTGCTTTGAAAGCCCATCTGTTTTTCGCAATTTGGTAGCCAAGTTCAATGTCCAGCATGGTCTCAGCCTTTACGGTATCACCGTTTGCAAGTGCATCCTTGATGTCGCTCCGGGTGGGTTCGCGGTTGCTGATTCCGGCCACGAAATAGGCACGCTGGTTTTCGCTGAAACGATAGTTCAAACCTGCTTTGGGGTTAAAGAACAGGTAGTTCTCGTTGAAGTTGATATTTTTCAAGTCATCGGTCACTCCACTCAGTTTGTAGTTCACGGTGCGCAGCTGCAAGTCGGCATAGGCATTGAGGTTGGGGTTGAAGTCATAGTTGGCTTTGGCATACACGCTGTTATCAGTTTTGTTTCCATGGTAGCGGTACCATTCAAACTCCTTAGGCAATTGGAAGGCTGTGTCGCGCACCCATATCACATTGCCATAGTGGTATCCGTCGAAGTACAGTAGGTTGTCGCCAAACGAGAGTGTAAGTTTCTCTCCATTATAGTTGGCGGCCAGATTGGCAGTGATACTGTTGTTGTTCATCAATTTGCGGGTTACAAAATCAGTTTTGCCGCCACGGTCAATGCTGTATTTAGAGTATTTTTTGTCGGCTTTGTATTGCTCATAGTATCCATAGCCGTGGGTGAAGTTCAGAACACCCTTTATACTCCATTGGTCGGTGAGCAGGTGCGATACATACAACTGATAGTGTTGCTGCCAGTAGTTGTCGGTCTCTTTGGGGTAATACATCACTTTGCCGTCCATTTCATATTCGCCCGAAGGATTGTATGTGGGGTCGGCGTTGAGTTTTGCGCTGTCGGCTCCGTCCCAGGTAATTCCGGAAGTTTGGCTACCTACTATGGCCAGAAGTTTTACAAGGGTGCGATGCCCATACCACGACAGTCCGCCATAGAAACTCTGCTGGTCGGTGCCGCCGCCGCGCAGAAAGCCGTCGCTGGTCAAACCACTATATGCAAAGTCGAAACTGAGGCCGCTTTTCATAATCCCGGTACCGGCACTGAGGCTGTACTGACGGGTGTTCCAGCTGCCGAAACCGATGTCGGCCGAACCGTAGGGACTGCCCTTGGCGTTAAGGGTCTGCATGTTGATGGCGGCTCCAAAGGCCGGGCTGCCTCCGGTCGAGGCTCCCACGCCACGCTGTATTTGCATACTCTGGGTCATACCCCCGATGTTGGGAATATTGTACCAGAACACTGTCTGGCTTTCGGGGTCGTTGAGCGTTATACCGTTGATGTTGACATTGATGCGGCTGGCATCAACACCTCGAATGCGCAACGACGTGGCACCCACCGTTCCGTTCTCGCCCGAGGCCACCACCGACGGCATTGTCTCAATCATGAATGGAATGCTCACAGCACCTCGGGCCTCATCCAACTCTTTGTGAGTGACGTTGCTTGTGGTGAGGGGCGCCGTGTTGCTCACACGCACATCCCGAACAATCACCTCCTCCAGTGTTTTCACCGAATCGGGAGTTTGTGCGAAGGCATGTGCTCCGCCTAATAGAAAAACTGCTAATGCTCCGCAGGCTATCATCTGCTTGGCATAAAACCTGGTGGCCCTGTGTTGATAGCGGCCACAGTCAAACTTTTGTGTTGTCATAATCTTTTTCCTCCGCCGGCATTATCCGGATCAGGTTCGAGGGTTTAATCTCAGCCACAATAGGTTGTAGCACCCCTAATCGATCTTCCATCCGCTCGGAATCGGTGCAAAGATACTTCTTTTTTCTGAATTATTCGTTTTTCAACAAAAAAATATTCCGCCGCCACAATTCAGCAGTGCATTGGAAGTAGCCCCGTCGGCATCATCATTGAACACCTTTAGCCCCTTGGGGTTGGGCAACTAAAAGTCCCACTTAAACCCCTTGAAGGGATGAGCGCGGTCGCAGTTCTGCTGTTTGGTCAAATCCTGCAAATGATTAACGCGCCGCGTGCCCCATTTCCACATCTTGATGTCGAACCATATCAAAACGATAAACAGAACCACGGCCACTGTTTCCGAGCCCATCTCCATGCTCTCGGGAATCATCAGCAGCGAATCGAAAGTGCCGTGCAGCAACATGGGTACCACAAAGGCAAGGAGGAAATATTTGCCCCGTCTTTCGGGATCGAATTTGGCGAGAGCAAAATAGTAGCCCATCATCACACCGAATAGAAAATGACCCGGCACCGACAGTACAGCCCGCACCGACCCCGTCACCATGGCATCGGTAAACGAGGCTTGACCGAACACATAGCTGAGGTTTTCGAAACAGGCAAACCCCAAGGCCACAAAACAAGAATAGACTATGCCGTCCAGATACTCGTCGAATTCCTTGCTTCGCCAGATGGCCAGGGTGAGCAATAGCAGCTTGCACAGCTCCTCGCTTGCCCCGGCTACCACATAGCCAGTGTAAACCCCGCTCACTACAGGGATGTTGGGTGTGAACATCACAAGGAAAGACTCGAGCAGTGCAGCCGGGAGAATCGACAATGCGCCGAAAATAAATGCTTTAATTAGTTTCCCGATAGGCTCTTTTTCGTATTTGTCCTGTCGGTATACCGCAATGGCCAGTATGATTACTGGCAGCACGGCAATGGCTATGAGATATATATTCATTGTCAATTATTTTTACTCGTTACCAATATCGGAGCCATTATCTATTTTTATTGATAATCAAATCAATAATAGTACTTCCATGTCTTTGTTATCAATCACAAAGATACAAATATTTTTTCATTCCGTCATATCGCTACTCTCATAAATCCCAACTATCCTTGCGGTTTGTGCTTTATCCGTACTTTTGGTTTTTATGCTGTTATGCTTCGGGGCTGCTTCCGCCTCCAGCCCATCGCTGTTTCAGCCTTTATGCACGTTTTTTCAAATTCCATTGCCCATCTGCTCCCGTCCCATAGGTAAGGAACTATTAGGCAAGATGATGTTAACCATAATGGTTAATACAACATGAATAGAAGGTTATGAAAAGGTGAATATATAAATAATGCGCATCAAATCCGGGATTCAGTTCAATTTTAAAACAGCCAATTCCGCATTCGGGAAGTCCTGAAAGCGGAATTGGGTGGGAAGTGTGAGAAAGAGAGTTACTCTTCTTTCAGCAGTTCATCTATCTCTTCGTTGAGGTTGGAGTAGCTTTTTTTGACTTTTTGGCCTGCGAGCAGGCCTGTGGGGATGGAGACTAAGGAGGCGATGAGGACAGGCATAAGCATGTCGGGCTCTTTCTTGGATAATATTATTGTGAAAAGCACGAGCCATGCGATGCATACGATGACGAAGAGGATTCTTTCACGCAGGGGCAGTTTGCTGCTGCTTTTGCGGACGCTTTCGCGCAGGGACATCAGTCCGGTTTGGGAGTGGACGTCGGGGCGTTTCATGCCGTGTGTGAGGATGAGGCTCTTCACGATGATGTAGCCCATCAAGAGGTCGAACAGCAGGATGAACCACCACGGCCATTCGCCACCAACCGTTAGAAAGAGGGTGAATACCAGTGTGATTATTGCCAATATGACGGAGTAGGTGAGGTTTTTGAGGTAGAGGTGTTGCGAAGAGCGTTTCACCGAACGGCGCCATACCTCGTTGTTGAAAGTGCTGTGATTGGCTATGTCTTGCTGCAGGTCGTGGAGGTCTTGCTGCAGTTCTTGTTTTAAATCGAGATTGTTTTCCATTGTTGTTTGTTTTAATCGGTTATTGTTTTGAGTTTTTCACGTATGCGCACAAGGCGTACACTTACGTTCTTGACAGTGATGCCCAGGATGGCGGCGATTTCGTCGTAGGGCAGGTCTTCGAGCCAGAGGAGGATGAGGGCACGGTCGAAGGGGTGTAGCTTGCCAATGCGGCGATGCAGACGCTGGGCAGCGGGATTGCGTTCCTCACTGCTGTCCCAGGAGGAGGCATCGGCAAAGTAGTCCACGCTCAGCTCCAAGGGAGAGGTGTCCCTACGCCGCCGGTGTTTGCGGTCCATGTTGATGCATGTGTTCAACGCGATGCGGTACACCCAGGTCTTCTCGGTGCTGCGGCCTTCGAAGGTGTCGAAGCCCTGCCACGCGTTGGCGTTCCACCAGCTGCTCGAAATCGACTTCAATCTGTTGCTTTTTGTTCATAAATGTTGTATTAGTTTTGTTTTTGCTCCTTAGACAACGGAACTACCGAAAAAACTACATGACAATCAAAAAAAGCCCGCCAAAAGATGGTGGGCTTGGTGTGATTCCGCTGCGATTCGAACGCAGGACCTACTGCTTAGAAGGCAGTTGCTCTATCCAGCTGAGCTACGGAACCATCGTGTTTGTCGGGATAGCCTGATTCGAACAGGCGATCTCCTGCTCCCAAAGCAGGCGCGCTAACCGGACTACGCCATATCCCGGACTTGCTTGTTAAGAAAAAAGACGCCTCGAAGACGTCTTTCTCTCTCTTGGCGGAGAAGGGGGGATTCGAACCCCCGGTACCCTAATCGAGTACGACAGTTTAGCAAACTGTTGGTTTCAGCCACTCACCCACCTCTCCGTAGCTGTAAATCGGGTGCAAAAGTACGAACTTTTTTTGAAATGGAAAAATAAAATTTGTATTTTTGCACTATTCAGCCGAAAATTATTTCTTATTTGCTTGATTCTTAACGCCGTCTATTTTCTTTTGAATTTCTTCCTGATTGCCCAGATAGAAGTCTTTTTTGAGGTTCATCTGGTCGTCAAATTCAAAAATGTAGGGTACAGCGGTGGGAATATTGAATCCTACGATGTCGGCATCGCTTATTCCTTTGAGTGTCTTTACAATACCGCGAAGACTGTTGCCGTGGGCCACAATCATTATTTCGTCGTGTTGTTGGAAAGCGGGAAGTATGGTTCCTTCGTAGTAGGGCATGAGTCGTGCAATGGTGTCGCAGAGGGCTTCGGTGGAGGGCAGTTCGGCATCGATTACGTTGGCATAGCGGGGGTCGCGGCGAGGGTTGCGCTTGTCGTCGATGTCCAGTGCAGGGGGTTGAACGTCGAAGCTGCGACGCCATTGGGTCAGTTTCTCTTCGCCGTACTTTTTAAGTGTTTCGGCTTTGTTGGCTCCTTGCAGAGCACCGTAGCTTTTTTCGTTGAGACGCCAGCTTTTCTCGACGGGCAGATAGTCCATATCCATGGCGTCGAGGATTTGGTTGAGGGTTTTTACGGCACGTTTCAGGAAGGAGGTGTAGCACATAGTGGGGTGATAGCCCTCTTCTTTCAGCAGTCGGCCGGCGAGATAGGCCTCGCACATGCCGTAGGTGGTAAGGTCGACATCGGTCCAACCGGTAAAAAGATTCATTTTATTCCACTCGCTTTCGCCGTGGCGAACAAGGATGAGTTTCTTCATTTCTTAGTGTTATTATGTTTTTCTGTTGTTGTGTATATGCCTTCTTTCAGTATCCCTTTGTGGGACAGAACTACTATGACGATGCCAGCCACAATCAGGGGTACGCTTAGCCATTGACCCATGTCGAGAGACATGCTTTTTTCAAAGTCGACTTGCTCCTCTTTGACAAATTCAATAAGGAAACGTACTCCCCACAGGGCTATCATCCACCATCCGAAGAGCCGGCCGTTGTGGAGCTGGCCGTTTTTGCGGAGATAGGTGATGTAGCATACTGCGAAGATGATGAAGTATGAAAGTGATTCGTAGAGCTGGGTGGGGTGTTTGGGCAGGGTTTCGCCGTTGCGTTCGAATATGAAGCCCCAGGGGAGGGAGGTTTCAACGCCGTAGATTTCGCTGTTGAAAAGGTTGCCCAGACGGATAAAGGCTCCCCCCAAGGCTACCACTATTACCAAGCGGTCCAGAAGCCACCAGCCGTTGAATTTGTATTTCCGGCAGAAGAGCCAGATGGCAAGCAGTACGGCAATGGCGGCTCCGTGGCTTGCGAGGCCTTGGTATCCCACAAAGCGACCGGTGGAAAGCTGTATGGGCAGGAATATTTCGGGCCAGTGTTCGGCTGTGAGGAAATAGTCGGGTTCGTAGAAAAGGCAATGGCCAAGACGGGCACCTATGAGCACCGAAATGAACATCCAGATGACCAGGGAGTCGAGCTTGTCGGTTTCTAGTTTTTCGCGTTTGAACATGCGAAACATGATATAGTATCCCAGGACGAAAGCGAACAGGAATCCCAGCGAGTAGTACCTGATGCCGAAACTGCCAATGTGAAATATCGCAGGGTCAACGTTCCAGTGTATGAATTCGAGAAGCATGTTTATTACAATGTAGAGTTAGTAGTTGTTATTTTCCGGGTTGCTATTTGGCATAGTTCACGGCACGGGTTTCGCGGATGACTGTCACCTTGATTTGTCCGGGATAGGTCATCTCGTTCTGGATTTGGCGTGAGAGGTCGAAACTGAGTTTTGTGGCATCGGCATCGCTCACCTTGTCTGCGCCAACGATAACTCGCAGTTCGCGTCCAGCCTGGATGGCGTAGGTTTTCACTACTCCGGGATAGGTCATGGCCATTTCTTCCAGTTTCTTGAGACGGTTGATGTAGGCTTCCACCACTTCACGGCGGGCACCGGGACGGGCGCCGCTGATGGCGTCACACACTTGGATGATGGGGGAGATGAGGTTGGTCATTTCGGTTTCGTCGTGGTGGGCACCAATGGCGTTGCACACGTCGGGATGTTCTTTGTATTTCTCGGCCAGCTTCATGCCAAAGATTGCATGTGGCAGTTCGGGTTCGGTTTCAGGCACTTTTCCGATATCGTGCAGCAGGCCGGCACGTTTGGCCAACTTGGGGTTCAGTCCCAGTTCCGAGGCCATGGTGGCAGCTAGATTGGCTACCTCGCGGCTGTGCTGCAGCAGGTTTTGGCCATAAGACGAACGGTATTTCATACGGCCCACCATACGCATCAGTTCGTGGTTCATGTTATTGATGCCAAGGTCGATGCAGGTGCGTTTGCCTACTTCGGCAATCTCCTGCTCAATCTGGCGGCGGGTTTTAGCCACTACTTCTTCAATACGGGCGGGATGGATACGGCCGTCGGTGACCAGCTTGTGCAGTGAGAGACGTGCAATCTCACGGCGCACAGGGTCAAATCCGCTTAAAATGATGGCATCGGGCGAGTCGTCAATAATTACCTCTACGCCGGTAAGTGACTCGAGTGCGCGGATATTGCGGCCCTCACGGCCGATGATGCGTCCTTTCACCTCTTCGTTCTCAAGGTTGAAAACGCTGACGGTGTTTTCTATGGCGTTCTCTGTGGCAGTGCGTTGGATGGACTGGATAACAATCTTCTTGGCCTGCTCGTTGGCGGTTATCTTGGCTTCCTCAACAATGTCCATGATGCTGTTTTGTGCTTCGGCTTTGGCTTCATCGGTCATCATATCCACCAGCTGTTGCTTGGCTTCGTCGGCACTCATACCAGCGATATGTTCAAGTTTAATGATACTTTCGTTATAAACCTTTTCTACTTCGCTTTGACGTTTGCGGAGTATTTCGATTTGCCCGTTCAGATTCTCGCTCACCTGTTTCAGTTCGTTGCTCTTCTTTTGCAAATCTTCAACCTTTTGGTTTAGGGTCTGTTCGCGTTGTTTCAGTTTCTGTTCCTGTTCGCGGATGGCGCTGTTCTTCTCGTTTACCTGCTTGTCGTGCTCGCTCTTCAGTTGGAGAAATTTCTCTTTGGCCTGGAGCATCTTGTCTTTCTTAATCATTTCTCCTTTCTCTTCAGCGTCTTTCAGAACTTGCTGGCTCTTGGCCAGGAGTTTGTTGCGCAGTGCTCCTGTGGTGAGCCATACGCCCACACCGCCTCCTACGAGGATTCCGATAATAATAGCTATAATCGTCATGTTTTTTTGTGTAGTTTTTGGGGAACCTGATGACCTGTCGGGTCTTACAGTAGTTTTTTAGTAAAAAATCCTGCACCGTATCGTCCGGGAGTTTTGATAAACTCTGAACTTTGTAGGATTTGAGTGCCGGGTGTCTCAGCCATACAACCTACCCACCCATGAGCTTACTCGGTTTGTAAATGGTGTTGAGTTTACAAACTGTTTCAGATGCGATGCAGGATATGGTTCTTTATTATCAATCTTCTCATGCTTAGTTGCTTTTGTCAATACACTTGTCTTTTCTCTATTCAGCCGCTAAGCGTCTCTCTCTGCCAGCAGTTGGTTTATTTCGGTGAGCCTGTTTTCCAATTTTGTATCTCTGAACTGCTGTTTGTGTTGCAGTTTGAGCAATTGGGTGATTTGTGTCAGGGACACCATTGCCAACAAGTCTTGTCGGTCGGTGTAGGCATATCTTTGGGCATACTCTCTCGCCTGCGAGTCTATCATCTCTGCGGCTTTGCGCAGAAATTCTTCGTCTCGTGGGTTGATTTTCAGTTTATATGGCCTGTCCAGTATGCGGACTGTTGCCGAGAGTGTTTCCATGTTGCCTGTTCCTGTTTGCTTCCTTTTTTTGTGGCACCCTATCACTTCCTCCGTTATACCGGATTTTGTTCGTAGGGATATCCAAGATGACTATTCCGACTTGTTGAGCAATGCCAAACTTTTGTCGATGTTTCGTATGAGTTGATTAATCTTAAGCTTTATCTCTGTAGAATCGCCCTTTTGAGTCAGCGTGTTCCCAAGTTTTAAAATATTGTTTTGTTCCTTTAAATTATTAATTAATATATTTTGTTCATCTATCTGCTTTTGCAGTTGCCGGCACAATTGTTTTGCTTCTGCTTCCGCTGCCATATGTTGATTATTCTCCTCAATGAGCCTGCGAACTTTCAATTCAATCTCCGTAACAGTGGTTTCAAAATCAAACATAACTATGTCAGTTTACACTACAAAAAGCGGTGCAAAAATACTAATTTTTTATATTATACACAAAAATTATTTCCAAAACCCACAATGGTGTCTTGACAAAGATATATCAATCAAAACTTTACACAGTTCTTTTTTTCTCAATCACATTCAATATATAACGTGACAATATGCCCATATTTAACTCAATAATCTTAGAATACCCAATACCAATGCAAGATGTCATCACAATGATGCCACATTATCTTCAAATACTATTCTTACCTCAAATCGATCCATTAATGTTTATGCCAGATTGGTCACATCGCAGACAGAAGCATTACGATTCCCTAATTACCACCCAAGGGCTTCTAATATCTTTTGTCTCTCTTCTTATGTAGCAATTCTTCCTTAAGAAGGAGATTTCCCTGTCTATTGTACGCTTTGATATGCCTAATAGTTTCGCCCTCAACCCTTATAAAATAAAGAATAGTCTGTTGGTTATCCGATAGTTGAATATCGCCATTAATATCGCCACCTTCATTTAGTGCAATCTCGTTTAAATCTTGTAGTTCGCTTGTCTTATGGTTGCAACATCCAGTCAATTACATTCAGTTTTCTGATTCCGTCGTAGACGGGGTTAAAGTCGTTGTCTGTTGTCAACAGGTATTTGGGATTGGAGTCTTTGATGGCTCTAAGCGAGGCAAGTTCCCTCTCCAATGTCTCAGGGCTCTCCGTTGTCCAAGCCACTTGATAATAGGATGTATAACCATCGTTGTCAGTGACGACAAAGTCAACTTCAAGATTGTTGCGCTTGCCGATGAACACATCTTTGTTACGTCGGACAAGCTCAAGGTACACCATATTTTCAAGCCAATGTGAGCGATCTTTCAACACTTTCTTCTTCAATCTGACTTTGGCGAAACAGGGGTCAACAACATAGTATTTGTTTAGCGTCTGGAGTAATCCTTTCCCTTGTATCTCATAACGTGGCACTTTGTAAATTAAATAGGCATCGCACATGGCATCCAAATACTTGGCAACAGTTTGCTTGTCAACCACGGTTCCGTTGGAACGCAGGGTGTCGGAAATGGAGCGAGGAGAGACATACGAGCCTACCGAGTCGAAGATGAAATCAAGTATTTTGTTGAAGTCGTGTTTGTTGGTTATATTCAGTCGTTGGAAAATGTCTTTCTCTACAATGGTTTTCAGAATGCTGTCAGCAAACATATCAGCCTGCTTCTCCCCAATCTGTAGTTGCTTAACATACTCAGGTATACCTCCATAATGTATAAAATTCGCCAAAGTTTCATTGTTTGACAAGTTTGGCGATTTTAAATGTATAAAATTATTGTATTCAGCAAATTGAAGTGGTAGAAGATTGATTTCCACATAACGTCCGGTCAGCAATGTGGCCAACTCACCGGAGAGCATGTAGGCATTGGACCCTGTTATGTAGATGTCGACATTGGGCTTGATATAGAGACTGTCGACAAGTCGTTGGAACTCTTTGACGTTTTGAACCTCATCCAAAAAGATATAGTTTGGTTTGTTTACGACCAGCAGATTCTTGATATGGGCGTGAATCTGGTAGATGTCGCCAAGGGCCAACGTGTCAAGATCCTCAAAATTATAGAATTGAATCTGTTCCTTCTGTACACCATTTCTATTTAGTTCATCAGCGAACATCATCAGCAATGTTGACTTCCCACAGCGCCGCACTCCTGAAATCACCTTGATGATATTCTGGTCTTTCAGGCTCTGCAGCTGCTGCATGTATTGTTTGCGATATATTAGGTCTTGGTGTTGCATATTTTTGAACTTATCGTAAAGGTTTCTTGATGCACATTGACTCTTTCAAATCGCCCGTGGATTTTTTCATCTCCAAAGTTTGGGACGCATCCGCTTTTATCAATTGTGTTATGTCGTCTATGGTCATATCGTCTCTTTATCGTTTGATTCGGTGATATGCTATTAGCAAAAAAACGATGGAGATAATTATACTTGGTAGTTCTTATTCCATCTTTCTATTTAATTCCATCATATAATGATTCTAGATGCTTAGGATCATCTGCTAAAATTTTGTACAAATCTTCCACGACATCTTTTATGCGTAATATTAATTCACTATGCTTTGTGACTCTATCAAAAGATGTGAAGTGAGAGAAATGATGTAGAACTTTCAATTCAACAATTCTATCGGGAAATAGTATTTTTATACGATTATCTATTTCGTCCGTATTACCAGGCAGTTTCATCAGAGTGTATATCTCTATAAACCTTCGAACAATATTTGGCATCATATATGCTCTCTCTTCAGGATACCCATCTTTTTTAAATTGATTGATTTCCGAAAAAAGATAAACATACTCAGACTTATATTTGGATAAGGTTTTGGGAATATTTATTATAGTAGATTCATTCTCGTTCAGTTTCTTTATCATGAAATAGTTGCACGACGGAACCTCGGATTTACTACCATCAGGCTGAGTTATTTTTTTCTTTCGGTTGATATTGTTTGCATCTTTTAAGAAAGAGAACAATTCAAAATTGTGAGTGGCAATGAATAATTGATTGAAACAATTGCATATTCTATCCGGATTGTCTGAATCAAGCCCTTTTTGAAAGAAAAAAGTATTAATCATTGTACAAACTTGAGCGATATGATTGGCATCCAAGCTTGAAATAGGGTCATCAATAAAAACAACATAGTCTTTTAATTTGTTGGAATCTTTTAAACTCTTCAGAGACACCATAAAATGAGAGAAAGCAATCGCCGTTTTTTCCCCATCACTTAAATGCTTCGCCACATTATCACCTCGTTTAAGAATGAAATAATTATCCTCTGTTGTTTCAATTTTCAAATCAATTCTGTTCAGAAACAACTGAATATATTCATTCATTTCTTCTTTCCCTTTTTCAAGTGAGTCAAGTCGTGATTCAAGCAACTTAATGTCATGTTCTTTCTTGTCGATTAGGGAATTAATCTTACCAATTCTTCTGTTTGCCAACTCGTTTTTTTGTTCGACTTTCCTAAAGTCCACATTAATTAAGAAATCTGCAATGAGATGTTTTTTATATTTTTCTATAGCTTCTTTTTGAATACTTTCATAATTTTGTATTGTAGTGTTGCTTTGCTCAAATACAGACTTTACTCTTTGAATCCATTCTTCCAATGCTGTTTTTGCGGAATCGTCAATAACCCCAAGTTGCATAGGGTTAAAAAGTTCAGAAGAGTACTTTTCGTCCAATTTTGATTCAAGGATGTTGAGCAACGCTATATATCTGTCTCGGATTTTTGAATATGATTCTTTTAAATCTTTGAAGCTTTTTCTGCTGGTTTGTTCTAAATCATTCTCACTGATTCTACCCCACTCGAGATTGCTAAAGTTTTGCTTCTCAAAGTTGATGTTTCTTTTAATAGATTCTATCTCTGTTTTTACTTTTGCAGCCTCATTTGAGTAGAATCTATTGAGTTCTGCAATTCTTCCCTCTTTTGTAATAATACCTCCACAAAAAGCACACCTTTCAATGCTTGGATGTTGTTGGTAAATTAAAAGACCATTTTTAACCCAATCATACAAATCTTTATTTCCTGATAAAAGAGTATCATCATTTGAAGACAAAGGCTGTTTTTGCAAAACTGCCTCAACTTGAGAGTACAATGTTGAATAATTAATTGTTGGCGTATTAATTATTACTATAGATCCTGTTACTTGTGATGTGGCTGCTGTGCGTACTCGTTCAAGTTGGGTTGAATCTTTTATTATAATATCTTCTATGCGTATAGAGTGCCATGCTTCAATGTATTGCCATATATTCTTTTTTGTAAAAGTCCTTCCAAGTGACAATATTTCCGAAATATTTCTAGCCTCATTTGTAAATTCAGACTCAAGGAGTTTGTATTTTTCGACATACCTCTGTTTTCTATCTAATTTTTTCTTCTCTCCATCAATGCTTTTTTTGATGTCTTGTATTTGATTCATTATTACTGCAACATTTCCAACGGCAAATTTAATGCCCTGTATTCTTTCGTCAGAATCAAACCGAAGATTTTTACGAACAAAATCACTATTAAATACTTTTACAAGGACAGGTGAGGACGTGCGATTGCTCTGATTAATGCGTGTATTATCATCAAGTTCAATATCAAACTCAACATTGCTATAATCTGTATCAATATCACTTTCTTTATCTAGGAATGAAATCAATCGAGACAATGTGGTTTTACCAGAATAGTTCCATCCATATATAATATTTTTGTCGTCAAAATCCCTCAAATCTCCATTCCTTCGGTAGTCTTGGAAGACACCGATTTTTCTTATCGTATGTATTTTTTTTATCATGGCTCTCCTGTATTTGTTAGAATGCAACGAATTTCTTGTCGAGGGCGTGTTTGAGGTTGAATTTCTTGATGGTATCAAGAACGCGTTCAATGCAGATGAACTTTTTGTTGGTATATTTCAAGAAATAGGCGACGGCTTTGCCGGTAAGGGTATTGTTTACGATAATGTATGCATCGTAATTGCAAATTGGGACTATTTGAACAGGTCTCATCTGTGATACTTTTTTATTCTTTTCGAATCAACTCTACGATTTCTTCATATAATCCCTGATATTCTGACCATCTGTTATAACCTATATCACTCAAAAAAGCCTTCTGCCGTAAAGACTTTATCAAAATCGGATTCTGTTATACACGCAAGCACTTTCTCTTGAACAGCACGGCTGGTAAGTTCTAACCTCAACATTCTATTGCCTTTTTTCCGTAACATTTGTACTCTATCCACATTGGGGCATTCTCGAGCATAATTTACCAATCCTTTTGCTTTGGCTAAATTGTCTTTCTTGTCATCACGATGAGGTTCTAATAGACCGTATTCATAACCTCCTTCATCATTTTTTCGTACGATGATAAAGTCCGGATACATTCGATGAAACTCGTTACCATATTCATAGGGAATACATAAAGCCCAAGGCTTACGGTCTTGATTACGCAGCCAACAAATATAATTGGGATTCTTGCGTTCTTCCTCTAATGTAATAGGTTCCCACCCTTTCAGATTAAAAGTGGCTGTGCCATCAGTATTTACAAACAGGTGGTCTGTACATGTTTCACCCTCATTGTCAAGGTCAACATTGATTGCTTCCGGTAGATGGAAAAGATGCTTCGATATTTCACTACCGAGTGTTACAAGGTTGTTGTATTGCAGCCGGTAATTCTCGGAAATACATTTTGTTTTTGGACGGTAAAGATCGGCCAATCTATTGAATTCCGTTCTTGCATAATCCATACGAATATCCCGCTGGTGTTCGTCGGCGGCATATAGAATCACATCATACATAAAAGCGTTTTCGTCTTCCTCATCCTCATATTTATCAGCATACCGCTTACCTATTCCTTCACCACAAAGGAGCACCTCTGCCATCTGATATTGATGCTGCAAACCCGCATCAGTTTTTGAATACAGGTCTGGTCCTTGCTGTGATTCATATGTTTTTCCGCTCTTATAAAGTTCGAAACTAATGGTGTTTAGTTGGAATTCTAATGCCTTATCCACCAAAGCCTTGTATTCGCCATCTCGCTTCAGTTGTTCGACATAATTATGAATTAATTCGACAATAGCATCTTTCACGTTATCAACAGCCTTACACGATTCATCCATTCCTGATAGTACTGCAAGATGCGCTAAATCAAACAAAGAACGTACATAATTCTTGTTTACTGCCACGTTCTTGACATCATATGTCAGAATCTCTGCATTGTTTATGGCTTCTTTGACTACTTCAAATGGATCTTGTTGTTCAGGCATTTCCTTGGGTGCATCTTGCACAAACTCATGATGTGCAGGATTATCCTGTTGCTGTTGCACAATTATTGGGTCTGCATCCGTAGGTTTAGTTGTTTGTACATTAGTATTTACCGTTTGCAAAGAATCAGAACTCGAAGGGTTAATGGTATGTGGAGTTGTCGTTTCTCTGGGTAGTAATACTTTGTTGGGCCTTTTTGCCGTCATCACAACAGAAGTTTTATTCCCTCCCTGTATAGCTTGGATGTCGGTAGGCAACTCTCCGCCCTCTTCTTCTGTTAACTTCTTTACCACATCTTCCACCGTATTCTCATCAAAGTTAGGTAGATACAAGTGGACATAATTTAATGTTTCGTCCACTTCGACACGCATTCTCAATGGTGTGCGAATCATACGACCTAAGAGTTGTGCAATATAGGTGGCATCCTTTGCCACTCGATACGACATCATAGCTTCTGCTCGTGGGCAATCCCAGCCTGTGGATAAAGCCTCCTTGAACAGGACAACCTTAATCTTCCTGTCGTCATTGATAGCCGAAGGTGCACAATAGGGTACTTTGATACCATTGATAGTCAATGTTCCAATTTCGCCAAAAGAATGCACCACTTCTCCCTCCACGAAAGTTTCTCCAATACGTTTCTCTATCTCACGCAGACATTCGTCCAAGTCCGTTGTAGATACTTTGCCAGTTGTTCCTGATTCGACCTGAACAACAAATATTGGACATACGTTCTGATAATGCTGTTTCTCTGTATAGTTATACCAATGTAGACATTTATCCTTCCATTCATCGGCAGCTGCTTGAAGCACAGCAATATTCTTGTTGATAACACTATCCTCGGGGAAGTGTATTTCTATTTTGTCTTTTAGCAGACCTGATCCCCGTACTTCAGCCGGTGTTACAACCACCTTGCTTATTGTAGAGTATGTGGTTCCTGCGAGTGCGTTAAACCGTTCCGGAGTGGCACTCATACCTATGATAAATGGCAGCGATTGCAGTTTCTCTTCTTCGTTATCGACTCCCAATACAAATTTCTGCATTATCGTAGTTTGGCTCGTTTTGGCTCCACGATGGGCTTCATCTATTACTAAGATAAGATTCTTACCATATTCCTCAATAGTGTTTTCAAGAACCTCCCATATCGTCCAATCTCTCCCATCTCCTATCTGTGTCATTCGGCTCGTGCGAGTCAACTTCTGTGTATTCAGGAAATAAACTTTGCCTTGCTCCAGTTTATCCCCACGGAAAGACTCGTCAAGCGTCACGAACTGACCCAATACTAACCGGTTACAATAACGCATCAATTTCTGTTTACTTTGCTCGTTCAATTCAGGGGAGTCACTCAACCAAATGAAGATGCTCTCTGGTATTGCCGCCATCATTCCTTCATCGTCGCCACACATCATCGCCTCAATGAAACTGGCCATCATTATGGTTTTACCCGCACCCGTGGGAGCAGTAAAAGAAATTATCTGTTTTTTCCTAAAGTGCTGCCAGTTCATCTGTGCAACAGCAGCGGTTTCACGAAGTTCGTGTACCCTCTGTTTTTGGAATGGCTTTAGTGGTATATTCATGGTGCTGTTTATTTCGCTGCGTAATTTATTCTGAAGTTCTCCAAATAGTCGCGGTACAACTGATAGGTTTTCTTCCCTTTCAACTCGCTAATCATACTCAGATATGCCGACTGGCTGTCGGTTATGAGGTACACCGTCTTTACTTCTGGGTGGTTCTCCAATTCTTTGCGGAAACTGCGGAAGTGTGCCTCGTCTTTCAACAAAGCCATCTTATTCTCCGACCAAATGACATAGTTTCCCTCTACCTGAGTAGGACACTCTCCCTTTGCCCCCGCTTTCATCCACAACAAGGGTAATAGTTCCTGCAATTGTCGACCGCGTTCCACACTTCTTTTGTCGAGGAAACCCAACTTGAAGAAAACGGCATTGGCCTTGAAACCATCCTTCATCGGCATTGATATTGGAACCGTTTCCTCTATCTTCCCCATCACCTCGCTCACCTCTTTCTTCACTCTCTTGTAGTCTGCGTCTTTTTCTGCCACGATGTAGAAATATGTGATATGGTCATTGCCATCCAACGCCTCTAACCAGTCATCTTTCTTGTTCAATTCGAAGAGAATAGAAGCGTTATAGTCATCCTCTTCCGGCACAAGGAACGGCGCATCCTGCGTCATCGTGGGCAACTTCACCGTCTTTTGTTTGTTGATAAGCGTTACCAATGCCTTCTTTTGCTTGAGTGAAGCATTGGCAGGCAAGAAGTTGATTTGAGTAAACTTGCGGTCAGTTTCTTTCGTAGTGGTAAGCGAGGTGATATATTCTCCCTCGATGGGGTTTCCGTTCACGTCATTACCAAGGATGCTGCACTTGGTACGAGGCCAGTTCACATAGCGTGCAATGCCCCAACGTTCCCATTCCTCGTCTCCCGGATGGACACCCAAAGGTTGAAGCTCCCGTTCCTTTGATTCTCCAATTTCGTTGTTCGTCACCATAATGCAACGTCTATGACCACCATCTTCCTCATTTAGCAAATTCACTGCATGAAGCGTAGTGCCGCTACCAGCAAAGAAATCCACGATTAGTGCATTGGGCTTATTGGCAACAAAAAATCTAATGGTATCATGAACTGCATAGAGGGACTTGGGAAACGTAAAACGGTTGCCAATAATCTTATTTAATAATTGAGATCCATGATATGTTGCATTGTGTAAGGGGATGTCCCATTGTGATCCGGGGATGAACTCTCTTTCACTCTCCATTTCTCCTTCTATAACAGATCCATCTGTCTTGTATCCTACAATTTTAAAAATACCATTTTCTATTTTATGCTGCTCACCACTTTTTAGATAAGTTATAGCCATCCCCCTTTGCGTAAAGCCACCTAATCTAACATATCCATTTTTGTACAATTCTTTTAATTTTTGTGGCTCAACCTGCCAATTCCCTTCTTCACCATTTGACCTAATAGGCCAAACTATTTTTGTACCTTCAATCGAAAAGATACCATCTCTATTGCTACTAAGGGGAATCGGTTCCCCAATATCCATAATTTTTAACCCATCATTGGATATATAGAGTGGGTAGAATAATTTGGGTCTGTCAATTCTACGAGCATTTGTGCCAGCTCTCATCAACTGGTTCCAAACCAATTTGTTCTTTTTCTTTGATTTCATATTTCCACGCCACTCATCCTCTAAAGGAAGACGACATGGAGATGATACTCCAAATTTTACAAAATATATGTATTCATTTGAACGTGAGAATTCATCACCTCGACTAACTCCTGCAGAATTAATCACACTACTTACCATTTGGATTCTTGCCTCTGGAAACATTTCTTCCAAAAGACACCCCAATCTCAGATACTCTTTTTCATCTATGGTGACTATCAGAACAGAATCTTTGGGATTGAGCAACTTCTTGGCAATCTTCAATCGAGACTCTATCATTGAGAGCCACTTGCTGTGACGGTAAGAGTCTGTGCCGTCCACGTAGTCACAATTATACTTCCAATCGTGAGAGTCGGGTTTGTTATAAGGTGGGTCGATATATATGCAATCCACTTGACCTGCATAGAGATAGGAGAGCAGCTGTAGGGCGTGATAATTATCAGCCTCGATAAGCGTGTGCCATAGGTCGCTATCAGGGGCGTTCTGCACACTATCCATCGGCTTCAAGTAAGGATAAATCACATCGCCGCGTTGGGCAACGGCTATCAGGTCGGATAAAGGAAACGTTTTCTCCTCCATCGTTGAGAGGTTAATGCATACGGCCTTCTCTTCGGAAAGGCTCTGCACCTCATACACCTCGTTTGGAGTGTGGTCGCGCAGTGCCACCTTCGAGCCTCTGCGGATGCGCACCTCAGGCAACACTACATTGTCGGGCAGGTGGTTCTCCCACACCAACCCAAACCGTTTTTTCTTGGTCAACCGCTCAATTTCCAACCGCAACTGTTCCCTCAACTCCTTGTCGGCTATCCTTTCAATATATTGTTCAATTGCCGCCATTAAGAACCCTTATTATATATAAATTTGAAACTGCAAAGTTACGCATTATTTCTGAATCAGCAAAATCTTTTTTGTGAACCTAACGTAACAGATACCACTCTGACATGAAACTAATGATAATGACCGATTGGGGTTTATGTTTAGCGACTGCAAAGATAAACCAAAGGGCTGACACCACAAAATGCCAGCCCTACTTTTTTCAACTTATCCAAAGTGTTTTATCGAACACCTCTCTTTTTTACAAATCTAATAAGGAAGGCGGTGACGAGAAGCAACAAACCAAATAGGCCGAGAAGATTGCCGAAAGGGTAATGCATTATTCTGAATACCATACTTATTATGAGGAACAAACCTGCAATTTCTGAAAAGCGGATAACCTGACGTTCATTAGGGAGGACACGCACCAGATGGCGGGCCGTAAGAATGACAAATAATGGTCCGACAAGAATCACTGACATATAGAAAAGGTTGGCAAATGGCCAGTGCAACATCTTAAAAACAAGTCCTATGAGGTTTAATGCGAGCATGACAATACCTGTCCAGTAAGCACCACTGCGATAGTAAGTGGATTTCGTAGGGGTATTGCCCTTAAGGTCCGGTGAGGTTTGTGCTGACCGAGGTTTGGTGACCGATAGTGGGGTCAACATCTCGTCGATGGTTTTGGAAAGACGGCCTATGTTAATTATTATCAGTATAGTGGACAAAACAAGAACAATGGCTGTCATAACGAAAGAGCTCCTCAAATCGTTCATTTGCAGTTTTTCACCTATCTCGGAGATGAACCACATCATCCATAGGAATAGAGCAAAAACTTCTGTAATCCATAACAAAGAAAAGCGTGTGCTTGCCCTATCCATTTTCTTTATGAGTGCTTGAACATCTAAATCTTCTATGTTGATATGTAATATCTTTTGACAACTAAACCATTCAAGCAGTCCTGTCAATGCAAAAAGCAATACCGATATGGCTAGAAAGGGGAGTCGAAGGTCGAGGTAGTACCAACTCCAACAGGCTGTTGCAGCTAACATTCCGTAGATGAATATGATTTCTGCGCTACGGTGTTTGAAATTGGAAATGCCAGCATGTAGCATTTCATGTATAATAGTGTTGTTGACGATTTCCTGTTGGTCAAACTGCTGTTTCAGCGCTCCGTATTGGGCTTTCAACTGTTCAAGTTCGATTAAATTATTGTTTTCCTGATTTTCCATGATGATTTCCTTTCATTCGTTTTTCGACATTTTTACCAGTTTGTCCTTGATGCGCAACAGACGTACTCCTACATTGTTGGGTGAGATGCCGATGATGGCACCGATTTCATCGTAGCTGACACCTTCAAGCCAAAGGAGGACAAGTCCTCGGTCAACAAGGTCGAGGTGCGAGATGCGGTCGTAAAGCTCACGGATTTGATGTGTTGAAGGGTCGTCGGCCTCATAGGGGTCGATGTCCACTGTCAGCGGGACAGTCTCAATGCGGCGGCGCGCCTTCTTATACTGGTTGATGGCCGTGTTGAGTGCGACGCGGTAGATCCAGGTCTGCACACTGCTGTGACCCTCGTAGTGGTCGAAGCCGAGCCAGAGCCTGATGAGGATTTCTTGAAACAGGTCGTCGATTTCGGTCTTGTCGTGCGAGAACATGTAACATACCGTATAGATGGTTCGTTTGTGTTCCCGTACCATTAGTTCAAACTGGTGTTCTTTGTCGTTGTTCATAAATAAAATTGTTTTAGTTGCAACTTCAATTACGTTAGACAACAAAAATCAGGATTTATTACAGCAAGCAATCAAAAGAACTCGAAAAAAATGTAGGGGCCTCCGTTTCTGGATGTCGGAAGGGCATCGGATGGGGGTACACAGGAGTACGCCCCAACATGAGTGTATACAGGGTGGGCGTACACGGGGGTACGCCCATACCATTAATTGACATACTCTATCTCGTAATCGGTGACGGATAGGCTGCGGGTGAGGCCTGAGGGATTCGTGGTAGTGTAGACCTCGTGGATGCCGGTGACGCGACCGCCGGTAGTTGTGTACTCAAACTGGTTCTCCATTTTTTCGTTGTAGTAGCGTGTCACCATGTTCTTGTTCAGTCCGTCGGTGCCATCGAAAGAGGCTATCATTTTGTAGTAGGGTATCTGCCAAAAGGGGAATCCGTAAAACGGGTTGGCGAGATTGTTTACCTCGAAGTAATAATTGAGCGTGTCGCGACTGCCGTCAAGGTGAAGGGCGTGACGAACGGTCTTGGAGACATTGTCACCCTCCCAGGTGTAGAACCGTGTTTCATGTTTGATTGCATCGGCAGAGGGGTTTTGAGCCCAGATGTCGCTTTCCAAACGTTGCAGCTTTCCTCCAGACCAGAAATATAGATAGTTCTCTTTTAACAACGTGTCGCCATTTTCGAGGTCGCATTTGTAGACATGTGACACATTACCATCGGTAGTGTATTCGATGTCAAAGTGCTGTAGGCGGTCCATATCTGCTTTGACAAGGCGTCCTCTGTTGTCGTAGACAAAGTGAAAGGTGTTCACCCCTTTGTGGAGGCTGTCCAGACGGTTGCCTGTCCAAAAGAACTCGCTATTCAGATGGCGTTCACCAGGGAAATAATACAAGGTGTCCCATGTTTGTGTGTTTTCGTTGTATTGTTCCATTAAGGTGGTATTGGTGGTGTAGATACGACTCACTTTCACCTTTTGTTCAATCGGGACAATGTGTTCTTCTTTTTTGCAGCCCACAGTCATCAAGGTGACGGCTGCCAGCAGCAAGGCTGCGATAACGCTACGTTTCATCTTTTTTTAAAAGGGTTTTAATGTTTTAAAGTTTAATGGGTTTTAATGTTCTAAGGGCTTAACCTTTCAAGCTAAGCGAACTTGTAAGATTGTATTATCAAGACTCCACGTATCGAACGTATCACAAGTATAAAACAAGTGAAAATACGCGGGATACGTGGAGTAACTTCTCTATCCTAATCAACGATAGTCATTTCATCGATAAGGTGCTTGGCACCGGCAAATTTGTCGATGATGAAGAGGCAGTATCGTATATCGAGGCTGATGTTGCGGCAGTAGTTGGGGTCAAACAGGAGGTCGCTCATGGTGCCTTCCCAGCAGCGGTCGAAGTTGATGCCTATCAGCTGGCCGTCGGCATTCAGCACAGGACTGCCGCTGTTGCCGCCGGTAGTGTGATTGGTGGCGATGAATCCCACAGGCATTTCACCGCGAACGTTAGCATAACGCCCGTAGTCCTTGTCGCGGTACAGCTGTTTTAGTTTCGGCTCCACTACATAGTCGTATATCTCCGGGTTTTCCTTCTCCATTATGCCTTCCAATGTGCTGTAGGGTGTGTAGTATACGGCATCCTTCGGGCTGAACCCTTGCACATGTCCGTAAGCCACTCGCAGTGTCAGGTTCGCATCTGGGAAGAAGTTGCTGTCGGGATATTGCTGCATCATTCCGCGCACATAAGTACGCATCAGGCGGTTAATCTCGCGTTTGTTCACAGCATACAACTCTTCCTTGTCATTGGTGTAGGCGTAGGTATAGGCAATGTTGAAGAGGTCGAGGGCGGGGTCGCCATTTGTTATCACTTTCTCCCAGTTCTTGGCTTTGTACGACTTGAGGAACTTGTCGTACTTGGCCTTGTTGTTCAGCATCGACTTGTCATAGATATTTTCGAGCAATTTCTTCACACCCGCTTCGTCCTTGCCTTTCTTGTCAAGATAGGGGGCCTGGCCAGCCTGCCACATGTAGAGGAATGTCTCAACAAAGATGGCGCGGTCAACGGGCGAATGCAGGTCAAAGTCCTCAAAATATTTCTCATTGGCAGCCAATAGTTTGTCGCATTCCACACGGGCCGCGCTGTCATCGTTGGTGGTGGTGTATGCCATGTTGTAAAGTTTGTATGCGCGGTTCATAAAGTCGCTGGCCATTACGGCTTCGTTAAAATAGGTCCACTCCAACTCTATGGGGCGGATGCGGTCGTAGGCAAGCGAGAGGTCGCGAAGCACATTCTTATACTCCTCCCGTTTGTCGGCCCATGCTTGGAATACAGCCTCTTGTGCCTTCTTCTGGTTCACTCCGTCCAACCGTTCTATACCCAAGGTCTCGCCTTGCCATTTCTTCCATCCGTTGGCAATGCTGGCCACCTTCGAGGCATATTTCAGTCGTTGTGCGGGCGACTGGTTCATCGCGTTGTTATAGTGTTTCAGGCGTATGTCGCGCAGGGCAATGCGTATGGGGTTCTCCTCCAATGCCTGCATCTCCACCTGCTCGTGTGTCACATAGCGCTGGGTGGTTCCCGGATATCCAAACACAAAGGTGAAATCGCCCTCGTCCACTCCCTTGAGCGAGATGTCAAGGTGTTTCAGCGGTTTGTATGCCACATTGTTCTTATTGTACGGGGCGGGCTTTCCGTCTTTGCCCACATACACGCGGAACATCGAGAAATCGCCCGTGTGTCTCGGCCACATCCAGTTGTCCGTATCGCCGCCAAACTTGCCGATGTTGCTCGGCGGGGCTCCTACCAGACGCACATCGGTAAACACCTCGTTGATGTACATGAAGTACTGGTTCCCGTAGTAGAAGGGTTTGATGATTGCTTTATAGTGTGTGCCGGCTACGGCCTCAGCGGTGAGGATGGTGATATTCTGTTTCACAATGCGGTCGCGCTCCTCCTCCGAAGTCTTGTCGTCTATCCCTTTCAACACTTGGCGTGTCACATCTTCCATCCTTACCAATCGTGTGGCGGTAAGTCCCTTGCAGGGCAATTCCTGGTCTCGGCTCATGGCCCAGAATCCGTGTGTCAGGTAGTCGTGTTCCACCGTGCTGTGGCTTGTAATGTAGTAGTAGCCGCAGTGATGGTTGGTAAGGAACAGGCCTTGATCCGAAACAAATTCGCCCGTGCAGCCCTGATTAAAGAGAATCACGGCATCTTTCAGGCAAGCATGGTTGATGTCGTAGATGTCCTTGGCGGTGATACGCATACCAGCCTTCTGCATCGCGGCCTCGTTGCGGCCCAGCAGCATCGGAATCCACATGCCCTCGTCGGCCACTGCCATGGGCAGCAAGAGGGCTAATAGCGTGAAAAAGGAAAAGAATTTTTTCATGTTATACGTTTTGCGTTGATATGTTGATATAATCCATGTATTGAATAGTGTCCACTGGTTTACAATCAATTGCTACCCAATGGGCATTCCTATTGTCATTGCAAATATACGAAAAAAATCTATATCGGCAAGATTTTCATGCATTCGGTTTTTGCTGCCGCTGTGCTTAATTGTTGTGGTCGCCTTTCATCCGTTTAAAAAGTATAGGCGTCCTTTAGCTACCCTGTGTTATTGCCGCCTTCGTGATTATTGTCAATTCTTTGCATGGCATATTCGTAAAAAGTGTCACTTTTTCAAAAATAAGCGCTGAAAAAATGTCATTATTCTCGGTTAAACATCGTAAAAAGTGTAATTTTTAATATTTGGATAATTGAGAAAGGGCGAGAATGATTATTACAATTCCCAGTTGTCTTTAAATACCTTTAATAGACTTTCTTGACGACTCTTCACGACTTCCTCTGTCCAAACAGGGATTGATAGAACTTGTGAGGTCAGATTATATGATGTTGTTCCTGTTCGGGGGTTCTGGAAATACTCTTTCTTCTTTTTGTCAAAATCATAGTTTTGAGCGGTAGAATTAATTCTTCTTGTTAGCGGCACAAGGTTTGCAATCTTATGTAGCCAATAACCTCTTTTTTCCTCATCTGGCCATAAATTATCCCATTCGGATTGTTTCTTCACGGTTTGGGGAAGAACATGTTCAATAGTAAAGACTTTTTCATCATACGACGCAGCACCATCTGAAACAAAGGAGTCAAGCCGCTGAATGATATAGTTTCTATATCTGGATGTCATATGGTATATATCACCATCGAGTATTTGGGCAAACGCTTTCTTTTCTTCATCGGTCAACTCAACGGTGAGTAAGGGTGATGTTATACTATGGCTTTTTCTATCCTCTATTTCGTTAAGTATCTGACAATAACGACTGATGCGCTTGTTTACGTCCTGGCCAGTAACCATCAAACAAACCGCCAGTCGCTCCATTTTTTTGAGGAACCACAACATGTAGTCTGAATCATTGCAATAATCAACCATAAATCTCAAAGTTGCAGGAATCCAGTCATAATTAAATCCTTTGTTCAACCACCCTAGAGTGTCATTTATTTTCTTCCTTTTTGATGTATCGGAAGTTGCTGTGTAGTCACATCTTCGTATGGTGTTATATGCTTTGCAGTAAGGTGTCAATACGCTATCGATAAAATCTTCAGATTTGTATATTTTTGATTTGACTGTTTTCTTGAAATTCGAGACAAGTTCCTCGCGAAGTTTTTCTTTCGCATAAATCATTCTAATATGGACGAACAACTCGTTAAATCCTTGTCGTGTTAAATCATTCTCCATATCTTCCCACTTCTGGGTATATGCGTTTTGTAGGTTGGTAGGTATTTCTCCTATAATGTCCGCCTTAAAAATATCTATTGGCAATAAGTCCAAGCCACGACTATTCATCACTGAGAACACTCTAAATGCAGAAGTTTGGCTTGGTGTCATAACTGAGATTAAATAGCATCGAGTTAAAATAAACCCAACGAAACACTCAAAATCATCACTTTCAGGGATAAAGCTCTCCAATATTTTCTTTTTGAACACCTCGCAGTTAACTCTGATATGATATTTCGCTTCCGTATCGAATATGTTATTATCATCAAGATTGAGTAACAACAAGTCATCCACTCTTATATCTTGTATGTATTGTTTAAAAAACGGCTGGTCTTTAGACCTAAGAAATAGTCTTGGTTGGGGTTTAAGTCCGATGAATTTTTTCCCAGGTTCTGATATTTTTTCTTCGATTTCAGCCCTTGTCTTTACATCACTGATTAAAGAAGCAATGACAGACAAGAGAATTGTTAAAGATGTCAAGCGTTGTTGTCCATCAATGACTTCTGAATAGGGCTTGTTCTCGTCGTCTTCTTTGATTAAGACTATACTTCCCAGAAAATAATTGTCATCTTTGGATTGATTTTTGAAGAAATCAAGCAGGTCATCAAACAAGGTTTCCGCCTGCTCCTTTTCCCAAGCGTAAGGGCGTTGGTAGCTTGGAATGTGATACTCAAATTTTGAAGTAAAAATGTCACTTATTGGATATTCCTTACCGGTTATCTTGCTCATATTTGATATATTTGATTCAAAAAGTAATGATATTCTCTTTGTTTTATGCCATATATTATTGTTTTAGTTTCACACTGCAAATATATGCTTTTATTTTTGATTTGCAATTTCCGTAATGAGCAGGGCATAAACATACGCGGTGCTCTGGAAATAGAGTCCGGTGTTAAGGTTAGTAAGTTTGTTATAGGTATTGGAAGTATAGACACAACGCAGGGCATCGTCCAGACTCATGCCTTGCTCCTCCCGAAGCAGTCTGACCATGTCCTTGGTCAGTTCTTCTATCATATAACTTTCACGAGTCATAATACAGTGAGGTATTTGAGGGCCTTCTCTGTGCTGAAGAAATATTGTATGCTTGACTCTTTCATGTATTTCAGTTCTTCAAGCAGCTGCTCTTTGGTAATTATACCACCTATGAATCGACGTATTTGATAGCCCACGGCATCGTTGGCAACAGGACCGACAACAATGTCGTAAGGATGAGCTTGGATATGGCTCCTGTTTTGTCGATTCATCAGCACAAAGTCTGCCCAATCTGAAGTGTAACTTTCAAAAACCTTTACATTCAAATCCCCATTTGATAAAGCCAACTCGTCAAATCGGTATCTTGTAACGGTAGGTACACCCGTATTTTCCATTTCCGTCTTGCGTTGGGCCTGACGAAGGGCATGCTGTTCATAAGGAGTGAGATAAAACCCGCAGCCGAAGTCTTTACCAACATTTGACATTTCGAGGTCAATCTCAGCGACACTGACATTTGAGCCATGGTATAGTATCATATCAATGCCCCTCCTCTGTTATGGCAGAATTCAGCCACATCTTGTACTACGTCGTCGAAAGAAAAGGTGTGCTCCACATCATAGTTGCGCAACAGGAAATCGATGCCTTTGTTTCTGTCAAGGTATTGGTATGCCTGAGATGTGGTAAGATTGAAACGCTCGGCAAAGTCGCTGATGATTGCAACAATGTAGTCCAAAATGTTGTTCTCTTCGTTTGACATAGTATGCGGTGTTTCTGTTATAGGTCTGTCTTTAATTCACAATGCAAAAGTACAAAAAATATTTGAATTGAATCAAAAAGAAAAGCGAATGCACTTCAATCTGTCTTTATAGGTCGGTATAGGTTTTCCTTTCAATTCTCTCCATACTGAATACTTTTTGCAATAATACGAAGTGTTTTCAATATAAAGAGAAGATGTCTTGGGAAATGCGACCTAAGGACTATGTATTGGCTGCTATCTCTTATTTCAACTCTTTCAGTGCTTCGGCGGCGGACTTTAGCAGCGGTTGTGTCGACACTTCGCTGCCCACAGCGTGGCGCATCCAGTTCTGCGGCGTGAGTCGGCCTGCGGGGTATATCCGCATTATCTCGTCGGCCACCACTTTACCCCGCAGCTGTTGCTCCAGCTGGAACTGGATGATATGGCCGTAGGGGTAGTTGGGCAGGTAGAGGGGCGAGTCTATCATGTGGCTGTATATAGCCAGTATCGGCGAATCCTTTTCGCCCAAGAGCCATTGCCACGAGTGCATGTCCACAAGCGACACTCCCATAATCTCATAGCAGCCCCAGAATATGTCCAATGTCTCCATCGCTTCACGGTCTGGGTCGGCGTTGTGGTAGCCCAGCAACTCCAGGTCGCGGCTCTGGAACACAAATGCCAATGCCTCAGTAAATGCCGTGTTGGGCACCCCCTTCATTATGTAGTTGTCCACATCGTGCAGGGTGATGGTCTGTTCCACATTGTGCCCGAATTCGTGCACCGCTATGTTGTATCCCTTGTAGTCCATCCCCTTTTCTCCGATTCGGGTGCGCAAACGGGCGTTGTCGCTGCGCATGTTGCTTTCCCATGCGTGTCCCGCTCCGCGCGAGGGGTCAACGGTAACGTGGCGGCATATAAAATCGGCCTTCTCCTTGCTGAACCCCAGCTGATGCAGTATCGAAGGCATCCCCACGCGGGCAAAGGCCTCCTTGTCGGGGTAGAGTCGCTGTGTCTTCGCTGTCAGTTCGTCCTCGCTCAAGGTGCTGCGGCTCTTGAACCCGTCATACCAGATGTCAAACGGCTCCAGTTTCCGCCCCACCCGTTGTTCTATCAGCTTGGCCACCTCTGCCACCACCGGCGATTCGAGGAACGAGGTAAAGAGTTGTTCAATCTCCTCATAACTCACCTCCATGTCTTGGTTGAAGGCACGTGCTATGGCGGTAGGGTACATGGGGTTGTATCGGTCCACCTGCTGCATGGCGTGGAAGTTGTCAAGGAAGTACTGGTAGCGCACATCGGGCTCCGATGCCAACGCTACGCTGGCGCCATCCTTGTCGGTTACAGCGTTGCTGTATGGGTTCCATTCGTAGTCAGGACAGTTGATAACCTTTTGCGGGATGCTTTGGTCTATTATGCGGCGCATCACTTGGTATATCATGCGTTGTTTCGCCAAACCGCTGTCGCCTTCATTATAGTGGGTCTTCAGCTCGTCGCGCAGTCCCCAGTGGGTTATCAGGGCCATATCGGGGAATAGGTGTTTACCTTGGTCGTCCACCAGGTGTCCCATCATGATGTTGTAGTTCGATATGTAGTTGTCGGCCGCAGCCAGCTGGTTGGCCAGCTGTTGGTTGCATTCTGCGGGCACGCGCGATGTGAAGAGGTCGCCCAGTCGGGCGTATGCCCACTGCTTTCGGCTCCAGTTCTTTCCCAGTTCGTTTTTCTCGTCCAGCGTGTAGAAAGGGAAATTCAACACCACCGCAAAGGCTATTTTCTGTTCAAACATGTCGTCGTCGAAATGGGCGTATGGGTCGTATCCCCCAAACATCTCGTCCAGTGCTGTCGGTTCCGGTCCCGTTACGTGCAGTGGCATTTTCAGGTCGACACTCATTTTGTTGAAACAGCCCCACAAACTCTCCAGATTGGCCTGCAGTTGGTCGGCCATCCGTTGCAGTGCCGTGCTGTCGTCCACAAAATGGTTCAGGCAAAATTCTTTAAAATCGTCGGCACTCCCGTCCTTCGATGTCCACAGCGATGCTGTTTGTGGCACACTGCGCTGCGCCCTCTCCAGGCAGCCGTCGCCAAACTTCTGGTGCAGTGCCTCTATTGTGGCACTTATGGTTTTATCGTCTATATTGCTCATTGCAGTTGTGTTCTCCTTGTTCTTGCATGCGGTTGTGCAAACCAGCAATGCAGCCAAAACTATAGGTATTATGCGCTTCATGTAATTTTGTGTTTTAAAAATGCAAAGATACAAATATTTTTTGTATTTTTGCAAATTATTTCGGCAACGGGCCTTTCCTGTTGTTTTTTACATACTTTGGCAAAGGCTCTCAACCCGCACTTTAACAGCAATACACAGAACCCCAAACTGTCCGCATAGTGAAACTCTTGTTCGAATATCCTGTCTATTTCCTCCTGCTCTGCCTGTTGGCGGGTGCAGTGTTCAGCGTAGCCCTTTATTTCTTTCCCCGCCGCAATTCTTCTCTCCCTTCCTCTGTCAGGATTATTCTTGCCCTGTTGCGGTTTTTGGCCGTCTCGCTACTGGCTTTTCTGCTCCTTTCGCCTTTGGTGCGGCGCAATGTCAACACCCGTGAGAAACCCATAGTGGTCATTGCCCAGGATGCAAGCCAGTCGGTCGACTTGTCCACCCCTCTGTTCAACCGGTCCACCCTCCGCAGTCTGCAGTCAGATTACGATGTGGTGCTCGACACCTTCGGCGGTGCCACCACCGACATCTCTTCCGCGCTCTCTTCCATTGCCGACCGCTACATGGGCCGCAACCTCGGCGCCGTGGTGTTGGCCAGCGACGGCATTTACAATCAAGGCATCAACCCCTCTCTCACCGCCTCCTCGTTCACTGTGCCTGTCTATACTGTTGCCCTTGGCGACACCACCACCCGCTGCGATGCCGCCATTGCCCACGTACGCTACAACCGCATTGCCTATCTCGGCAATCAGTTCCCCCTCGAGGTCACCCTCCGCGCTGTACGTCTCAAAGGCTCCCGCGCCACCCTCACTGTCACCCACAACGGCGCTACCCTCGTCAGTCAGTCTGTCTCCTACTCCGACGACCCCTTCTCCATCACCCTTCCGCTCTCGCTCACTGCCGACCGCCCCGGCCTCCAGTCCTACACCATCACCCTCTCTCCGCTCGACGACGAGACCACCCAGGCCAACAACCGCTGCACCATCGCCGTCGAAGTGCTCGACAGCCGCCAGAAAATTGCCATCCTCGCCGCTGTGCCCCATCCCGATGTCAGTGCCCTCCGCCAGTCCATTCAAAACAATCAGAACTTCGAGGTGGAGGTGTTTGTGGGTCCCCAGCTCCAAACTTTCGACCCCCGCAAAGGCAACTACAGTTTGCTCATCCTCCACAACCTGCCCCATGCCACAGTCCCTGTCCCCGGCCTCCCCAGTCCCCGCTCCGCCGACCGCTCCGCCACCTCCCTTTTCAACAATACGCCTGCCATTTTCATCCTCGGCTCTCAAACCGACCTCGCCCGCTTCAACGCTCTCCATAGCGGCTTGGAGGTTATAGCCAAAACGCAAAAAACCGACCAGGTCACCGCTATCCGCAACAATGCCTTCGGCCTCTTCTCGCTCGACGACGACATCGCCGCCCGCATCGAGCAGTTGCCCCCTCTTCTCTCGCCTTTCGGCAACTACCGCCCCTCCGGCAATATGCAGTCGCTCTTCTACGCCCGCATCGGCACCTTTGCCAGCGACCGTCCCCTCATCGCCTTCTGCCAGCAGGGTCCTGTGCGCCGTGCCTTTGTGGCAGGCGAAGGCCTTTGGCTCTGGCGTCTCCACGACTATCTGGCCACCGGCAGCCACAACGACTTCGACCGACTTGTTGAGAAAATGATTGTCTATGCCTCCATGCAGCACGGCAAAGACCGCTTCCGCGTGGTGGCCGAACGCATCTACCGCGACAACGAGCCCGTCACCCTCCAAGCCGAGCTCTACGACGACAACTACGAATTGGTCAACACCCCCCAGGTGCAGCTCACCCTCTCCACTCCCCAAGGCAACAAAACCTACGACTTCAACCCCTCGGGTTCAAGCTATTCGCTCAGCCTTGGCAGTCTCACCCCGGGTCAGTACAGCTACACTGCCTCCACCACTTTCAACGGCACCCCCTATACCGCCTCCGGCATCTTTGTGGTGGAACAGCTCAACCTCGAACAGCTCAACCTCACTGCCGACCACTCTCTGCTCAACACCATCGCCCGCACCACCGGTGCCGTCATGCTGCAGCCCGACCAATGCTCTTCTCTTCCCCAACTGCTCCAGCAGCGCGACGACCTCAAGTCGGTGGTCTATTCCCACACCCGCTATACCGAACTGCTCAACCTCCCGCTCATTTTCATCCTCTTGGTGTTGCTCCTCGCCGCCGAATGGGCCTTGCGCAAATATTTCCTCAATTGATGTAATATCCCTGTCACCGCTTTTTTGTTATGCGCCTACCCCTCCGCTCACGTTTCGTCAAAGACTCCGGCACCCTCCTTTCGGGCAGTGTCGTCGCCCAGGGCATAGCCTTTGCCGCCTACGTGGTGCTTTTGCGCTTCTTCACTCCCGCCGATTTCGGTCTCTGCAATGTCCTTTTCAGCTATCTCGAAGTTCTTATCATCCTCTCTACCTGCAAATACGAGCTTTCCATAGTGGTGGCTCCCAGCGACCGCGAGGCCGCCCATATTGCACGCCTCACCCTCCGCCTCAACACTCTGGTGTCCCTGCTCCTGCTCTTCCTTGCCCTGTTGGGGTTCGTCCTGCTGCATTCCGGTCTGTGGGCCAACAATCCCCTGTCCCGTTCGGGAGCCGACACGCTCCAGTCGCAGTTGCTCATATTCCTGCTTCCTTTGCTGGTTTTCTTCAATGGCACCATCCGTGTCTACAGTTCCCTGTGCAACCGCTATAAACGTTACAAGTCTGTGGCCTCCGGCGAGGTGGCCACCTCGGTGGGCACTGTGTTGTTCCGTTTCCTGTTTGGGCTGCTGGCACCCCTCATGCAGTTTCTCCACTCCTTCGGCCTCCCTCTGGGCACCCTGCTGGGCAAGATGGTGGGCCACTATTGCTACCGCCGTGCCGCCGCCGGCTATCTCCAGTCCGCACCACCCGCCAAGTTCTTCCCGCTCTCCCATTCCGACCGCAGCCTGTTGGCCCAAAACCGCAATTTCCCCCTTTATGTCATGCCCAAGGAGTTTGTAAGCAGCTTCTCGGCCAATCTGCCTTTTATGTGGCTGGGTCTCTATTTCGATAAACCCATCATCGGCCTCTTTTCTCTGGCCATCACCTTCACCATGCGTCCCGCCAACATTCTGTCTACCACCTTCGAGAAAGTGTTCTATGCCGAGGCCGCCCAAGCCGTAGCCCGTCGCCAGCGTCTGGGCAGCGACATAGGCCGTTTTGTTGTCCTTCTGGGTTCCGCGGCCATTGTTGTTTCCGCACTCCTGTTCTTCTTTGCCGAGCCGCTTTTCACCTTCCTTTTCGGTTCGCAGTGGGTAGGCACCGGCTACTATGTGAGGTGCATCCTGCCGTGGGTTGCGGTGCTGGTGGTTACCAACTCGCTTACCTTTGTGGCCAATATCTTCGGCACCCAGCGTGTCGACTTCATCCTGCAGTTGGTGCAGCTGGTGCTCCGTGTAGTCGCCCTGTGGATTGGTCTGTCCCGCTCCGACTTCCGTTTGGCTGTTTTGCTGTTCTGCATGGCCAGCGCTGCGGTGCAGGTGGTGCAGTTATGCTGGTATCTCTACCAAACCCACCGCTACAACCGCCGCCTCAACCCCATTCCTTAGTCCCTTCCACTTCCTTCCGAATTCCGTCCCTTTCCCTTCTGAAAGAGGGGACTCGCGGTGGCGGTGCATCTGTCAATGATAGGAGTTTTTAGGGCACGAATGCATGGACGCTACAGTGCTATAGTTGTTATTGGCTATTGCGGTAACAATGGAGTATACAAACGTCACGGCGGCAGCGTCCCCTTTTGAAAGGGGTGCCACGACAGTGGCGGGGTATGTATCCCGCAGGCGGAGCCAGCACAAATATCACTACCGCTTATAAGGACTTTTAGCATTTGATTCCGGATACATACCCCCCGGCTCCGCCGTAACCCCGAAGTCCATCCTTTTTACAGTCTGTCCCCGTTCCGTTCATTACCCTTCTCCGTCATCCCAGTTCCCAATCCGCCTCCGTTACTTCTTCACCATCTCTTAACCTCATTTCAAGTTCTTATTAACCTAGTGGGTGAAGAATAGTTTAGTGTGTGGTTTTTAAGTAGTTGAGGGTGAGCGAAGTGGTGGCATAACGGGAGAGGACGGACAGGGTGGATGGAAGGGATGCGGCTCTTGTCGGGGAGGAAGAAGAAATAATAAAAAATGTTAAAAAGGTGTCACACTTTCCGCATGTGTGTGTTTATATTGTCAGAGTGTCCGCCGAGACTATGGCGGGCAGGAAAATGATATGAAACAAAATTAGAAACGGAATGAAAACAAGCAACAATGGAAACGAAACAGAACGAATGTGGAAATGTGGTCAAATTCACAGAAATGTTATGAAAAGAAACAATTATTTGATGATACTATATTAATCTATAGTGGTTTTAATTGCTTTTGGAAAAAAATATATGTAACTTTGCAAAAGGTAGAATAATAATAAATACGTTTTAATACAATGAGAAAGAGATGTTTATTAATGGCATTGGGTGTCCTGATGGCTTGTTTGGGCGTGAAGGGGCAGGGGGTCTGCCCGTCGGGATACGGATGGTTGGACACGACGGTGTTGAGCGGTGTCGGCAATTCGACATACGTGCCGCTGGGGACGTTGTCGAATTCGTCGCATTACTACCACACGTTGTGGACAGTGTACACGCGCGAAGAGATTGAGGAGGTGGGCATTTACCCCGGAAGTAAGATAAAGGAGGTGGGCTGGCAATACATGTCGACCACCGCGTATGGTGCACCTGAGTTGAGCATCTATATGAAGGAGGTGCCCGTGCGGTCGGTGGAGGCCGTGACGGACAGCATACCGTTGGACAGCATGACGCTGGTGTATACCAACAAGGGCTCTGGGTCGGTGACTTTCTTGTACGGATGGAATTACATCCAGCTTGACACGGTGTTTGAGTACAGCGGGCATGGGCATTTGATGATTGCCGTGGAGCGCAATGGTGGAGCTGGAGGCATCACGGGCCGCTCGTTCCGTGCTGCAAGTGGCAAATCGGTGTCGCGATACAAGAGCCAATTTGGTACTACATATCTCAGCGCTATGCGGACAGGGAACGGCCGTGCAGCATTGGCATTGAGAGCCTGCGCTGGGCCGGATGTGTGTCCGCGCCCAGAGGTGCAGTTCACGGCTACGGAGAACAGCATTACCGTCCATCTGGGCGAGCACGACAGCCTGTATCATGTGGTGTTGGGCAGTGTAGGATTCCAGCCCGATACGGTGGGAATGTTCTCGCCGCGTAGCTGGCTGTCGTGGGACGACACGGTGCGGTACGACATGCTGAACTCTCACACGAAATATGATATCTACGTGCGTCAGCGGTGTGGCGACTACTACTCGCTGTGGTCGGGGCCGCACACCGTCAGCACGTTTTGCGGTGTGCAGACGCTACCGTATATACTCTCGACCACCCAGTCGACGACAGCCACTGCGCTCGACTCGTGCTGGGTATTGCACGATGCGGTGTTGAACGGGGTGAATCTCCTGCCCCGTGCTGCCACGCAGGATGAGGTGGACAGCGGCGTGGTGGTGAAGGCGGTGGCAGTGCTGCCCGAGTTCGACGTACCGCTGAATAGGCTGCATTTTTCATATAATGGACAGGCTTTGATGTTGAGGGAGATAGGTGTGGTGACCGACGCGGATGATCCTTCCACTTTCATCCCCTATGACACGCTGGATTTGGCCGACTTTGGAACGGAGACGGACTTTTCGCGCTACACTGGTCCCACCGGGCGTGTGGCGATAAGGTGGGAGCAGGGCAGGGCCTTTGGCAATTTGACGGTGGACACCATCATTGGCTGCTATGCACCCTATCAACCTTCTGTGAGCATAGTGGACACTACTGCGTATGTGTCGTGGCGCAGCCGTACTCAGCGGGCTGTTCAATGGAGGGTGAGCTACTCTACCCATCCCACTGATTACACTCAATACACAAACGTGTGGACGGATACTACCGCACTGCAGATAGACAGTTTGCTGCCCCGCCGGTATTATTATTTGCGCATAAGGACGATGTGCGACGACTCGGCAATGAGCGGCTACAACAACACGGTAAAATTCCTGACGGGATGCCGACCCATAGACCAGCTGCCCTACCGTATGGATGCCACCATGAAAAAGTACACATCTGGCGAGATGCCGTGCTGGACAGAGGTGACAGACACGGCGACGAACCTGAAGTATTTTATCTCACCACGGTTTGACACAACGGCAGTGAGGATGGACCAGTTGAAGCTGACGGTGGACTATGGCTATACCCATGCCGCGATGCTGAAGGTGGGGTTGATGGACGATGCCTCGAATCTGACATCCTTTGTCCCCTTCGACTCACTGGAGACGGTGGCGTGGCGGAACGTCTTCTATAATAATGTGCGGTATGGTTGCCATATAGCATTCTGTGTGGCAAATAATGCGGTGTTCAGATTGGACACGCTGATTGTGGAGCACAATGCGGTACACCCCGTGGCAGATTTGCACAGGACGGCTTGCACCCCCACCTCTATAACGATGGATTGGACTGAGCAGGGGCATGCCACAGAATGGTTGGTGCGTTGCTACAGCGAGGATGACAGTGGGGACACGGCTTTTGTCGCCACATCGAAACCGGCAACCATCAGTGGCTTGCAGCCATACTCGGCATTGGATTTAAAAGCATTTACTATTTCTGTGAGTGCCATACATGACGGCGACACCAGTCTGCCCGTGCAGGGCAGATTCAGCACTGCCCCCGACGAGCATCACACAGCGTTGAGAATTGAGACGGATACCTTGGGCAGTGCAACCAGCACCTATCAGCCTTTCAACAGGACAAACAAACACACATGGACACAGATACTTTACCCTATGACGGAATATGGCACGGCAGGTTGGATAGACACTGTGTGGTTCCACTCCAGCAGTAGGATTAACTTGAATGTGGATCAAGACACTTCGGTGACCCTGTATATGGGTATCAGCGATTTTGACCATGCTGAGGGTCCCTATGACTGGGTGCCGGAGGAGCGTCTGCACCGGGTTTGGCACGGACGTACTCTTACGGCGGACTCAAACAATATGTGGGTACCGATAGTGCTTGACACGGCATTCTACTATGATGGCCAGGGTGCTCTGGCACTGGTGTTCAGTCGCAGTTTCCATCAACAGTATTACAGCTTCGACAGTTATCACTATAGCTATAAGCAGCAGGGAGTGGTGATGTATCGCGCTGGTGCCGACACCACCTTTGCCCAGTACCCCAGCACCATAGGCAGCCGCAATGGCACCTTATATCCTAATTTGCCCGTTGCACGCTTTTCGTTCTACACAAGCGATTGTCACAATGTGGACAGCTTGCGGGTGGTCTCGACCAGTTTTGACAGTGTGACCCTGGCATGGCATGCGCAGGGCGACGAGCAGCAGTGGCAGGTGGTTTACTGGGCCGAGGACGGCTACCGCGACTCGGTGATGGTGTCCGGTGCACCGCAGACCACCATCACTTCCCTGTTCGGAAGCCAGAAGTACTGGTTCCGCGTGCGGCCGGTGTGCGACACGGCAGACACAGGCCTGTTCTATGGATTGGATTCGTGCCATGTGGTGTCATGCCCACAGCCGGACAACTTGAGTGTGATGACCGTGGGCGACAGCTCGGCCACACTTGTGTGGGACGGTATGTCCGCCACGCAGCAGGGTCAGATTGTGGTATATGCAGCGGACGGCTCGTGGGGTGACACGATGGCTGTGACAGGCACTCAGACTACCCTTTCGGGACTGTTGCCCCGCACATACTACGTTGCGAAAGTGCAGGGAGTCTGCGGGACGGTCGACACGAGCGCCTACTCACCCACACTGACATTCCGGACAACAGGCACAGGCATCATGTACCACCTGGCTCAGGTGGGCAACCTCAACGCTCCGCACATCAGTGGACCGGCCCCGATAGAGGTGTTCTGGAAGCACGGATGGAGCCAGACAATATACGAGGCCGACTCGATAGGGACGTATGGCTATATCGACACGTTGTGGTACTATGCCGAGCAGGTGGGCACCGAGGCCTTCGACACCAGTGTCACCATCTTTATGGGCCACACCCCGCTGGCTTCGCACCCCTCAGACTCGGCATGGCTACAGGCCTCAGATCTTACCCAGGTGTACCACAGCTCCTCGGTGCTTCCTTCCGACACGGGATGGTTTCCCATCGTGCTGAATCCCCCCTTCGAGTATAACGGCAGGGACAATCTGGCTGTTGCCATCTCTTATCAAGCTACGAACTGGACCGTTGACTGGAAGTTTGCCTACTATAGCAATATGCCTTACTACTACCTCCGCAGGGGTCACGACAGCGATGCGAGCTATAGTTCACATCCCGGCACTATCCCTGGCAACCGCGCCCCTATCATGCCCATAGCCCGCTTCTCGATGGCTGTGGATACCATTGCACCGCCATTCTGTCTGCCGACGCACAATCTGCATGTTGAGGCTGATTCGACGGGAGCGGAGTCTCTTGTATGGGGTCACTACCCTGCCGACTCGTTGTACCAGTGCAGCTATTGGTCGTTGGACGGGACGGACGGCGGCCAGTATATTACCAATCTGACCACGATGCCGCTATCTCGACTACTGCCCCGGAAAGTATACCAAATAGAGGTGCAGACGCTGTGCAGTACCGGCGAACTGACAGAGGGCGTGATGGGGTTTTATGCCACACCTTGCAGCAAGATTAATGAGCTGCCCTTTGTTGATGGATTCGAGAATGCTGGGTGGGGCGATTTGCATGTGCCACACTGTTGGCAGTTGCTTGACGATGGAGATCTTTCGTCCAGACTGTCGGAAACCAATCCCCGTACGGGCGGTTATTGTTTGAGACTTTATGCCGACTCGGCAAGCAGCCCTCTTGCCGTGCTGCCTGAGGTGGACACCACCCAGATTGATTTGGGCTCGGTGCTGCTCTCCCTCTGGGCAGTCAGGACAGATGGGGCAGATGGAAGCCTGGTTGTTGGCACCATGGATTTGGACGACACCACCACCTTCATGCCATTGGATACCGTGGAAGTGACTGAGGAATATGCCCGCTACCTGTTTCCCTTCACACATTATGGAATGCCAATTGAGGGCCATGGTTTCATTGCCGTGAAGGCGATGGGCTCATCGGGAAGTGTAATAAGCATCGACGATGTGGAGTTGACGGCCATTCCTGCGCCAGAGGCTGTGATTGTGGAGTCAGTACTTGCCCACGAGGCTGTGCTGCGCATAGTGGACAATTCAGAGGCGGTGGGCTATAGTGTGATAGTGAGGAGTGAAGGTTTGGATGATTCGCTCTTCTTTGTGGAAGGCGGACGGCAGTTCTCGTTGCAGGGGTTACTGCCGACAACAACCTACTGTGTGTGGGTGAGAAGTGAATTTGAGGGTTATCACAGCCGTTGGACGGGTCCTGCATGCCTGACCACGCTGGATGAGGTTCGATACTACAGCGCGAGTGGTGCGAGCGATAACCCGCAGTTGGGTGCGGTGGAGTGGCAATGCGTGGAGGATTGCGACAGCATGGCGGTTGACGGACTGTATGTTGAGGGTAGTGTGATAGAGTTTGTGGCAAGGCCGCACAGCGACCGTGTGCGTTTTGCCCATTGGAACGATGGCAACAGCGACAATCCCCGCCGCATAGTCCTTACACAGGACACTGTGCTGACGGCTCACTTTGAAGAGTTGATTGGAATCGACGCAGTGGATGGTCAAAGTGTGAACTGTTGGCCCAATCCGGCTTCTAGAATAGTATCGGTGAAGAGTTGTTCCCTGATGACCGGTATTGTCTGTATGGATGCAGATGGTCGGATAGTGGCACGGTTCAGCCCCCAGAGTTTGGAATACAAAATTGATGTGAGTGGCTGGCGTACGGGTGTCTATTTTGTCAAGGTGGTCACTACCGAGGGCTGCAAGGTATTGAAACTTACAGTGAAGGCGAATTGAATTGGGAAATAAAAAAGATTATTTCGGACACCAATTGGGAAAAAATAGTATTTCTGCACTCTGAAATCAGTAATAGATAGCGCAATGAAAGGGAGAAAGATTTTTGTAATGATGGTAGCCTTGGCATGGATGGCAGCGGCACAACCCTTTGCCGGAACCCGTGCAGATGGCAACGATAAGTGGAAACAGATAGACTCGCTGATAGGTCAGGTACAATATGCCACTGCCTACCCTTTGGCACAAGGGTATTACCGACAGGCTCTTGCCGGGGACAACGGTCCAGAGTTGATCACCGCTGCCTTCTACCTTGCCATGCTCGACTATGGCTACGGCAAAGATGCTGTTGACTCCGCCATCATGCGCTATAGTCTTTTGGCCTGTAGGCTGCAGGGGGTTGACCGTGCAGTGGCGTACACGTTCCTGTATGACACATACAGCCAGCTGTATGCTAAATACCGTTGGCGCATTGACCGCAACAAGCCGTCTGACGACCCGAAGTTAAAGTACAGCAATTGGCACACACAACGTATGGTAGATACCTTGATGCGTTGCGCCGACAGTGTGTTGGCCTATGCAGACTTGCTACGCACTGCCGACATCAAGCCGTATTCACGGCTTTTTGCAGCCGACACAGCAGTTCAACCACCAATGGACAGTAGTCTGCTGGGCATTTTGGTGCAGACACTGCTTTTAGACAACAACTATGTCAAAATCACCAAAACGCCCGCCTCCATGCGTCAATGGTTTTTGAAACCGCTGCCGGCATTTGTTGGGGAGGAATATACCGACAACTTGAGCCACCCCGGTGATAAAGGGAAACCGACGCAGTCCAGTCTACCCTATCCATTCTTGCTGCACCACCGTGTGGCAAAACTCTATGATTCTGCCCCTGCCGACATAATGCTGTGGCTTGACTTGCAGAGGTTCGATCTGCTCGATTTCGACAGCTGTATCCTAGCTGTCATCGATAGCCTGACAGCTTACTATCAGCCCCGCCTTACCAGCCCCGAAATGAAAGCCCTGTTGGCATTCTACCGTGCCCAATACCTCAGCTATGACAAACAGGAGGTGCTGGCCGAACAGGTGTGTCTCGAAACCGAGAAGGCATATCCCAATACCTATGGTGCGCGACGCTGTCGTGTGTTGCGCCTGTACGACATTTGCAAGACTGAATTCAAAATTACATATAGCAATTGCGAGTCGTCGCAGCGCAGCCGCCTTGCCTACGTCGATGCCCACAATGTTTCACGGCTCAACTTCCGCATAGTTAAGAGTATCAACCTTGACAGTAAACTCAACGAGCAGCAGATAATCGACACCCTCATGACGCTCACACCTGTGAAAGAGTGGCAGCAGACCCTCCCCGACTCGGGCGACCATTTGTGGCACCAATACCTGATAGCATTTCCACCAGTGCCGCAGGGTGATTATTATCTGTTGGCTTTCGCCGACAGCGTCGTTTGCTATAGCGGAGCTTATTATTCGTCCGATGCCACCTTTATCATGTACCAAACTCCTGCCACGGGGGGACTTTTTCAACTCTCCACCGCGTCGGGGCACCTTGTGGACCGCTTGACGGGTCAGCCCCTGCAGGGCAAACGGGTGACGATACATGGCGTTGGTGAGCTGACCTATAAAGATTACCGCCGCCACAGCCGCACCGACAAGCAGGGATACTACCACTTCCCCGCCACATCGCCTATCTATGGTCTAATAGAGTATAGCAATATCTCTGCCCAAATGGATGGCTATGAGTATTTCCCCAAGCACTCTTTATACTATTCATGGGTGTGGACCAGCATGCGAGAGCGTACACAAACCAAATTCCTCGACATTGTGATGCTCGACCGTCCCGTATATCGGTTGGGCGACACGGTACGCTTCAGCTGTGTGGCCTACCGCAGACATTTAAGAGGCAAGGAGCAGAGCCAGCATATACGTCCCTCCAAGCACCTCAAGCTTATTGCCATCTTCGGCCGGCAATACGAAGACGAACAGGACACCCTGCGCCTCACCACCGACGAGCATGGCCGCTGCTGGGGCGAGTTTGTCATTCCAGCCGACGGGCAGAACGGAAGCTACAGGCTCACCGTTGAGGAACCCAACTATGGTGAAACATTATTCGTCGGCTATCACACATCCCAAACCGTTCAAGTGGAAGCGTACAAGCCGCCACACTTCATGGTGACACTGCAGCGCGACACCGCCACCGACTTAACGTCCGCCCGGACACCCTGTCGTTTCGGTCAGCCCATCACCCTCTACGGCTCCGCCATCAGCTATAGCGGTGCACCCATGACAGGCGCAAAGGTGAAATGGGAGGTGTCGTGCGAGAAGATGGCCGACCCCTTACAGGCATTCACCGTTGCCAACGACTATCCTTACAGTGACAGTCTGACAGTGGACGACGACGGAAACTTCCAGTTCACCTTCACCCCAATACTAGAAAATACTAGTAAAACTAGTAGTACTAGTAATGCTAACACAAGAAAAGAAACCAGAATCTACACCGCCTATGCCCGCGTTATCGACTCTGACGGCGAACTGCACGAGCAGCACCTCTCCTTCCACGTGAGCGATGCCGATGGCTATTGTATTCCCACCAGCACCGACCTTAGCCACCTCACATTTGCCTACAACAACTTCGACGGCCAACCGTTGGAGGGTGCCGTGCAGGTGGAGCTGTACCAGCTGCGGCAACCCGACACCATCCGAACTCTCGACACGCTGATGAAAGCCCATCCCGAAGCACAATGGGTAGGCACACGTGGTGAGTTTCAACGCCTATTCCCCTACCGTGCGTTCAGCCGCGAGGAGGGCGACCGCCACTCATGGCCCGTTGTCGCCAAACGAGCCGACACCGTTACTACAGAACGCACACTTACTTTCTCCAACCTCCCCTCGGGGCTATACCGTATCGTCTTCCACACGCCCGACAGCAACCAGCACGACACGCTGGTCAACTATGTTGCCCCAAACAGCCGCGTGACGGGCGACGACATTGTGTATCTGCGCACTACGCCCCAACGCGATTGGGGCTACCAAAACACTCTCACCTGCCGTGTGGGCGACACTGTGCGGATAGAACTGGGCAGTCCTTATGGCAACCAACCCCTGTTCTACCGCGTGTTCTATGCAGCCAAGATATACCAACGCGGCATGATGGTGCTCGACAACAGCCATACCTCCACACTCCTCATCCCCATCACCCGAAAGATGACCGACGGTTGTGTGGTGCAGCTGTCGGCAGTTCGCGAGGGACGCACTTTTGCCCCCGTATACGACATCCATGTCGCACAGCCTGACCGCGTGCTCAGCATCAGCACCGAGACTTTACGCGACCACCTGCAGCCCGGCGACCACGAAACATGGACTTTCCGAGTCACCAACACCGACTCTGTTGGACTGCCGGCCAATCTGAGCATGAGCCTTTACGACTTCTCACTCGAGCAACAATACGGTCGTCTACAATACGGCTTCTGGCCATGGTATCGCTATTACCAAAGCTACCGTACAATGATTCCTACTTCCGACATCAGTTACTTTAATTCGCCATCTTCCCAACTAGTGGTTACCAGTACTATGTCCAGTACGTCCCAGCCCCATCTGGGTTTCTCTCTTTTCAATCAGGCGGAATACTACAACCAGCTGCTACACCTTTTCGGTGGGGGCAGGTTTCGCGGTGTTGTGACAGATGCCAAGACGCAGGAATTTCTCCCATTTGTCAATGTGGCGGTTAAATCGGCAGGCCGGGTGATTAAGGTAACACAATCGGACTTTGACGGAAACTTCTCATTCCGGGATTTGCTGCCGGGCAAATATGATGTGGAGTTCAGCTATGTGGGCTATCATAAGTTCGTCCAATCCGTGGTTATAAACACCAGCAACATCATCGTATGGAACGTCCAGCTACAGTCATCAGCTACCACACTTGATTGCGTCGAGATTAGTGAATCAAGGATTCCCATGATTGAGATAGGTGCTCCCGAAAGAGGTGCCCGTATGTCCGCCGACGACATCGCCCAAATGCCTGGCACCACGCTGGAGAGTATAGTCGCTTCTCTCGGCGGCGTGGGCAATGCCCGTGGCGAAAATGGCATGGTTACGATGCAGGGTGGTGTACGCAAACGTACAGGAGTGAATGTGCCCAAAGAGGCCATCGCCGAGATAAGCCCCATGTTTAACTTCGGCAGCTCCGCCGACGATAGGGCTTCCGCCATGCGCAAAAACCTCAGCACTCTGGCCTTCTTCGAGCCTGCACTGCGCAGCGACAATGAGGGGCGCGTCAGCATCTCCTTCACCCTGCCCGATGCCCTCACCCAATGGCAACTGCAGGGCATTGCCTGGAGCGACCAATTCCAGATAGGCGCCCTCAGCCGCACCATCCAGTCTCAAAAAGAACTGATGGTGCAGCCCCTCATGCCCCGTTTCCTGCGACAGGGCGACACCATCGAAATCCGCGCCAAGGTCTCCAACCTCACCGACAGCGTGATGACGGTGCTGGCAGGTTTTCAGTTTGCCAGTGCAGACACTCTCCACCATCGCTCAAAACAACAAGCCAACTACCTCAACGTCTCCCCCCACAGCAGTGCCATCAGTTCTATGCGCTTCGCCATTCCTGACGACTGGCACATGGCCGAATACAAAGTCTATGCTGAGAAAACTTCCACTACTGGCGGCCACCACGCCGACGGCGAGCAGGGCATTCTGCCCGTCCTCTCCAACCGCGAGCGCATCACTACCAGCTATCTCATTTACGTCCCCGGCAGCGTGGACGGGAAAGAGGTGGTCCGCACCTTCGACATCGCCCTGCCCACTCCCGCACCGGGCGACAGCACCACGCTCTCCTTCACCACCAACCCCATAAAATACGCCATCGAGGCACTGCCCCATTTCAAACGCCTCCTCATGCCGGGCAACATCTACCTTGCCAACAGCATCTATGTGAACCACCTCACCACCCTACTTGACACCCTCTCACCCAAAGAGCGGCAGCGTGTCGCATCGCGCGTGACCTCCGACCTCCACCGCATACTGGGCGCACAGGCTTCCGGTGGCGGCTGGAGCTGGATGCCCGGCGGCAGGGAAGCCAGCCGCTATGTCACCGAGAGCGTCCTGCAACGCCTGGCCACCTGCCCCTCGCTTGACAACCAAAACAATTATTACCACAACCAATACCTCAAAGCCATCGGCTATCTCGACAAGCTCCTTGTGGACATCAACAAAAAGATGCTCATCTACTCCCACCCCTGGTTCTATGACTGCCTTTCACTGATTTACACCCGCAGCTTCTACTTCAACATAAAACCCCTCGACCAGTGCGACAGCACCACACAGGAGGCCTACCGCTTCTGCTACCAACTGTGCCGTATGCATAGCCTTGAAACCAAATCGCTCCACACCCAGGGGCAATTGGCCCTGCTGATGCTGCACATGGGCGACACCGCCGATGCCGTCCGTATGGCCAAGCGCATCAAGGGCACTGCCCACACCAGCGACGACCAAGGCATGTATTGGCTCAACAACGTGAGCGGCTACGGCTGGTACGACCGCCCCATCGAGACCGCCGCACTGCTGGTGGATGTCTTTGCCGACGTGCTGCACGACTGGGAGTCGGTCAATCGCATTCAGCAGTGGATTCTTGCTTCCAAGCGAGGCACTGCCTGGCACACCGATATGGCCACCGCTGCCGCACTCCGAGCACTCACTCGGCAACCCGACGGCAACAAAGTCAATAGTGGAAAGGTTGGTATCAAAATCAACAACGAGGAGTTGACCGTTAAGAATGATGCAAGTACAACAGACCTCTCCTCACCAGAACGTTACCGTAATTGCAATGGGGTATGTACTATCCAGCTCACTTCTACCTCCCATCTCCCTGCCTGGGGTGCCTTGTTCCATAGTCACGACACCCCGGTGGACAGCATCCAGTACAACGGCACCGGCATGAAGCTTCGCAAAACCCTCAGCCGCGTCAACAACGACGGAAGTCTCACCCTCCTCAATCCCGGCGACAAGCTCCGTGTGGGCGACCGTGTGCGTGTGCATATCGACATCGACTGCCAGCTTGGTTTCGACAACATGGTGCTTCGCGACCAGCGGGCTTCGGCATTCGAGCCCGTCAGCACCACCAGCGGCTGGCAGTGGAACGACGGTCTGCACTACTATGTGGATGTGCGCGACGAGTGGACCGACTGCTACATCGACTATCTCGCCCCCGAGCACTATTACGTGGAGTACGACCTGTGGGTGCGCCACAGCGGCACTTTCGCCAACGGCATCTGCTCCCTGCAAAGCGTCTATGCCCCTGAATACCGGGCCAACACCTCCTCTGTTGCGGTTCGTGTGGAGTGAGGGGTCCGTGTCTCGAGATTGCCATTTTCACCCTTATTTGCCCCTGCTTTTTGTCCCAAACGATACCAAAAAGCAGGGGCAAATCATTTCTCAAAACACCAAAATGCTCTCCTTTTTCATCATTTACCCCCAGAAATGGACAATTTCGTCCCTTTTCACCCTGCCAATCACGTTTTTTTTATCATATCGGTGAAAGGTGCTACTTTTGCAAATCATTTCACGTTGTGGAACTGTCATACAATAGACACCCTCAAGGCTTGTCTTGGAGAAGTGGAGAGTAAAATAATGATGGTTTTTGCAACAGTAATACAGTAACCCAAACACAGAATATCCCATGAATACTCAAATCCGCCCAGACAATGGCATTTTGATAATCAAAAATAAAAGGAAAACTTCTATGAGCACTCAACAAAGCAGCACTAAGAATATCTTTGTATTTGGAGACTCCATTACAAAAGGTGTGGTTACCATTCCGGTAGATGGACATGAATCATTGAAATACACAGTCAACCCCGAGGGCATCATCCGCTCGTCCTTCCACTCCGGGGGCAACGCTATGCGCAACCTCTCCCGCACCGGAAGTACCGTGAAGCAGGGACTTGATAAAATCAACCGTCACCTTTCACAGATCCAGCAAGGTGACACCATTGTGATGGAGTTTGGTGGCAATGACTGCAATTTCGACTGGTCGGCCGTTGCTGCCAATCCCGATGCAGAGCATACTCCCATTGTGCCGCTTGCCCAATTTAGTGAGTTCTATTCTCAGGCTGTGTCCGTTCTCCTTTCGGTAGGGGCCAAACCTATTCTCCTGTCGCTTCCGGCACTTCTGCCGCAGCGGTTTTTCGATTATGTGAGTCGCAATCTCAATCGTGACAACATACTCCGCTGGCTGGGTGGGGATGTCTGTTTTATCAGCAATTGGCACGAAAAATATAACCTCGAAATATTCAAGTTGGGGTCACAACTCAATGTGCCCGTTATCGATATTACCTCTGTTCTGCTTGAAAGGCGCAATCTGGGCGACTACTATTGCCCCGACGGCATGCATCCCAATGCATCCGGACAAGCCATCATAGCCGAAGTGGTGGCCCAATCGGGTCTCCTCGACAGTTAAAGGATTTTAGAGAAACAGCTGGTCTTGCACAGATAGTAAGGGTGTGAGAACAGCACCTGGTCCGAACGCTCGGGAGTGATGAACATATTGGCTGCAGCCACATCGGCCTGGCGTTTGTTCAGCACATCCACTATATCGCCAAATTCATATCCACTGAAATGCACCGGTCTGCCCAAAAACAGGCTGAAGCGCATCATCATCTCCACTTCCAACCCGGTCCATACATTGTCCCTATAGAAACTGAACGGGGCGTTGTCGGCCAAAGTGGCTACCTCGATGGGGTGTCCTTTCAGGTTGGCCAGTTCGGGCATCTGTGGCATTTCTATGGTATCCACCTGTTCGCTGCACCAGCGGGCAAACATGCTGTCCAGTGTGCCGTCCGACTTAATCTGTACCAGAAAGTCGTTAAACTGTTTGCACAGCTCCTCACTCTTGTTGTTGAAGGCGGCCGCCACATCAAAGCCTCCAGGCAGGTTGAAATCCACTGCCATTTTGTGCTCTTTCAGTTTCATGGTCATCAGCACCACCGTGTCGGTAATGGCGCATTCGGCATTGCCGCTCTCTATGGCCTTGAACAGGTCGGTGGGTGTGTTGCACTGTATCAGTGTGATGTTTGAAAAATTATTAGTGTCGCCCAGCAGCACGTCGCTCGTGCTTCCCTTGATTACGGCCACTGTGTGCCCTTCCAAATCCTCCAAACAGGTAAATCCCATCACGGTCTCCGGGGCCTCTTCTGTCTGATTGCACGACACCAACATTCCCAGCACAATTGCGGCAAGCAGTGCCAGCATCGCTTTGGCTTTCGATAAATATCTGAACATCATATTTTAACTCCTCCTTATTGATTATTTATTAGTGTTGCAAAGATACATAAAAATAATCAATAAACTCCCACTCGCCCGAAAAAATCATGCACCAGGCTCTATCAGCTTGAACCGCAAACGCCAAGTCCCCTCGTTAAAGTCGTGGCTGATAATCTTGAAGGTGCCAATCTCGGCAGTATTCTCCACATGGTTGCCGGCGCAAGCGCATATATCATAGTCCCCGATCCTCACAAGGCGGAGGGTCTCGCTGGCATCCTCGGGCAGCTTGCTGAGGTCCACCTCGGGCGGCACCTCGTTGCGCTTCACATACTCCACCCTCACCGGCATCCCCTGCCTTATCACCTCGTTCACCCGGGACTCTATCTCCCTCACTTGCTCCTCGCTCGGCGGTGTAGCCAGCTGGTAGTCGCACTTGCTTTTTTTGCGTTCTATGTGGGCGTTCCTCGACCGCGGGCAGCCGAACATCCGCACCATTGTCTGGTTCAAAATATGCTCCGCCGTATGCATCGGCGGGTACTCCTGCTTGTTGTGTTCGTTTAAAATAGGTTCTTGTTCCATATTGGTGTTTTTGAATAATCATTTTTTAATACTCGCTCCATATTAACTTCCAGTCATCATAGACCTCATTCCATCTTTTCGACCTTTCCTTTCTCAATTTGGCGAATTTAGACGGATACTTTTCTTCCAAAGCGATAAAATTGTCGAACGCGGATTCTGCCACATATCCGTCCACAAACTCTCCAAACAGCATATAAGCCTCCATCACCCCAACGCTGTCTGCCATGGCATATTGCCACAACATATATTCTATGTTAATGAGTGAAGCCGTGCCACCAGCAACATCAATTGTCCAAGTGCATTCCGTTAGTCTGTAACTGATAATATATTCGTCTTCAGTTCTTGGAGCGGCATCGCAAAGCACGCTGGACGGAATGCAAGCACCGCTATCCACCAGATGCTTCAGATGATACAGACATTGTTTATACTGATTGGTGTCTCTGTCTGTCTCAAAAATAATTTCGTCGTAAAATTCGATAGAGTCAGTTTCTTGGCTATTAAGGGGTGAAATTATTTCTTCCGAGGAATCTGTGGTATCACTATACATCGATTTGCCGCCACACCCAAACAACAGGGCCACTCCAACAAAAAGAATAAATACTATATTATGGCGGTACTTTATTTTTAAGGGTGTGTTCGTTCCTCCAATATGCATCGGCGGATATTCCTCTTTATTATGAGCGTTTAAAACAGGTTCTTGTTCCATAATAATTTATTGGTTATATTCGTCGATAGACCAAAGGCTGTGGATGATTTTGTAGCCATCTGCCCTTGCCTGTTTCTCGTAACAGAGTGGATTTCCTTCTCTCCAATGGTAGATTATGTGGGCATCCGTGAGTTCAGGATGGAAACAATCGGGCTTTTCGCACATAATGTGCAGCGTATCGCTGGTTATCTTGAAGTAAACTGGTTTGTAGAGGATAGCTATATTAGCATTGGTGTCCCATAAATCCGAACGGTCCGCATTGGTCGAAAGAAACAGTTCGTCATGGTCCGTATCTTTGAAATATACGGTTGTCTTTCCTCCCGAATGATTGGCCACAGTGATTGGAACCACCTTTATTAAAAAAGCATCAAGTAAACCGCAGCCGCTGAATAGGAAGCAAACAACAACCAATGACAATAAAAGCCCCAATTTGCGTTTTAGGGGTGTGTTCAATCCATCCGTATGCATCGGCGGATACTCCTGCTTGTTATGAGCATTAAGCTCATGACCTTGCTTTGGCTCGGCAAAACAAATGGGATTTGCTTTGCTCTCGCTTTCTGCAAGGTTGTGTTCGTTAAGAATAGGTTCTTGTTCCATATTAGAATGTATTTATCTCATCCAACCATCCATGCGGTAGACTTTCTCCATAAGTTTGACTTCTTGGCGGGTGGCGCTGTCTCTGTGCCATACCTCTACACGCACGGCATAGTAGTCTTCCCAATCTCCTTCGTATATAGTAAATTCTCGCTTATCAACTATTTTTGAAAAACTATTAATGGCAGGGATGTTGACACTTGAGGATTCCTTTATTCTGTCCACCGACAACGGCTCATTTTTGCCTGCCTCAAAACATCTGAGAAAGATTGTGCCTGCTGGCAATGAAGGATAATAGAAGTCGTATTTATATATTCCGCCCTGAAATCCACACCATATTTGTAGATATGAATTATTATCTGTGCTGTCTATTGTTGGTTCAACAGGCGTATTCCAAGATGCTTCCCAATTCTCAACCGAGCCATCTTCTGTACAGATATAGCCGAGGGGCTTTTCATATTTCAATCCATCTGGAATAGGATGCCTTTTGGCAAAACCATCAGGTGCACTCATTGCAAAAAATGAGAGTATGGGCATCACCACAACAACAAATCCTATCATTAAGATTAGCGAGATAAAAAAATGGAGCCATCTCTTTCGAACTAAGAGCATCACAAGCAACACAATCTCCAAGAGAATGAGAACGCCAAACAAAATGAATGTCACACCTTCAAACCATCCACCAGGAGACACAAACATTGCAAAAACGATGATAAACGTTTGCAAGACCAAAAAACAATGGATTCTCCACCAATATTTAACAAGCCAATCAATTGTCTTTTTAAGAACAGATGGTTTCTTTAAGGGTGTGTCTATCTCATCTGTATGCATCGGCGGGTACTCAAGCTTGTTATGCTCGTTTAAAATAGGTTCTTGTTCCATACCTTTTTAGTTCATAACGGTACAATCAAAATCATCTATCCTCTTGCATTGGGTGCAAATAAAGAAATAGCCCCCACGTCCACACAGACCCTCCCAGTATTCTTGAGGAGACTCGCTATAAATGACCAAGAAGCGATGTCCACATTTGGGACAGGTCAATTTTGAATAGTATGGGCGATAGTCGTTGACAAAATCCTGCCATCTGTCAAATATGATGCCGTATTTATTGTCATATCCGCCAAATGAAAGGTCTTTGGTTTCAGAATCTGTCAGTTCGCGATACTTATTTTTTAAATCACACTTCCATTCTGGTTCTGGCGGCAGCTGTATTTCACATGAAAGGCTGTCGTCTTGCTGTTCATCGTAAACAATACTACAGACAATGCTATCTGAAGAAGCAATGTCAGCGGTTCCTTTGTGTCCACAACCGCACAACACAAACAGTCCGAACATCAAGACAAGTATCTTAATTCTTTGGGGTGTGTTCAATCCTCCTGTATGCATCGGCGGATACTCCTCTTGGTTGTGAGCGTATAGAATAGGCTCATCCATATCTACTTCTCTTTATAATTCACACATTCCCAATCGGCAGGAGTGAAGTCGTCGGTATTGTCCTTATAGGTCGGATCGGGCATATACCACCAAAGCCTTTCGAAGTATTCCCGCAGGCGCTTGTCCTTGAACACATGTCCGCGACTGGCATAGGGCAGGTTGCGGATAACACGCTGGCGGAATGCCTTGTCGGCTGGCTTTATGTTTCCCCTCTCGTAGAATGGCCAAGACAGGAAATTGAAAGAGCGGTCGTAGGTGCCGCCCACCAGCATAGAGTTGTCTCGGGAATCGTATATATCATCGATTCCGACTGCTGCAATATACATTTCCGACGTGGGGCGGAATCCGGTTCTGTGCAGTGTGACGGCTCCGTTGCGCAGCGTCACCTCGGTGCAGCGGTCGCTGTAGTGCCATTTGCGGCGCGTCTTGCCCATGCCCTCGCTCACGGTGAACTTCCCGTTGCCGAATACGCTGTCGCCCACCAAGAAATGCTTGGCGGTGTTGTCGGCACGGATAACGAGCGTGAAATCGTCTATTTTCCCGCCTGCCCAGCGGGCGGCGGGTGTGAGTTTGTAGTTCACCATGTAAGGTATGCCCGCCACAATCGACATACGGTATACATACGTGTGGTGCACGCGGTTCAGGCCCGGCTCGAAATTGGCGTCGAAGTAATAGACATAGGTGAAGTCTATTCCGACATCATAATTGGCGGGGTTCCCGTATTCGTCTGTATCGACACCGGTCTCAAACAGGGCGTTGTTGTCCCACACGAAGTATTTCTTTGAGGTGTCCACAAAATGCAGAGGCAGTGACAACGGCCTATCACTGTTCCCATCCATCACACATGCAGCGTTGCGGTAGACGAGCCGGCGGCCGTTCATCTCTACCGTGAAGCTGTTTATGTTGGGATGCTTTCCGCTTGGGTGAAACCTATAATCATCATTGTATGGCGGGTCGGCCTCGAAACCCATGGTAACACGCTTGGCTGCCCCGGGGTTCCAGAACTCGTACTGCACGTCCACTCGCGCATAGCCGTTGTCCATCAGGCTGATGGTCAACACCTCTTTCCTCACGCTGATGTCCGTCTCCTGCAGGGGAACCAGGTGGTTGCCGCTGGTATAATACACTCCGTCGTTGCCCCAAGCCGTCAATATTGTCATAATAAAAAAAGCAAACGCCACCCGCCTCGGCATCATCGCGGCAAGGCAATTAGCTATTCTAATAATGGATTTCATATCTGTTGTTCTTGCCATAATAACTATTGTAATAACGTGGAATGAAGTGAAAAATTGTCTATTGCCAGCCTCAACACAAATTCTTTCTGATGAGCCTCCAACCTCTCCGCCTCGAAACATTCCTGTCGCCTAAAATCAACTTGTCCTTCTCCATTCCAGGTTCGCTAACTCATAAGTTCTTATTAACCCCTTAGAAACCTTCTATTCACCACAGCAGTGAAGATTGACTGTAAAAAAGAATGATTTGAAAGTGAACAGGAAGCAAAGTTGGATTTTTCTCAGAAGATTACTGTACCGCCTTCGTAGCGTGTCGGTGTGCATTCCTGCCCGCGGATTCAGCGGCAATGATACGCAGGGGATGCTTGCTTGCTCTGACGAGCCCAAGTAACGTCATGGAACATAAAAAAAATGCTGATATGGCATAAAGAGACTTGAAAAAGCGAGAAAGAATTTAAAAGTCGGCCTAATGACCGATTTGGGTTCAAGTTATGGATTGACTGGGTCGGATGCGGTGAATAGTTCAGAGCGAGAGCAAGACTATTTTTCCGGCGTGCTCAATCTGGGTTCGTTGTTGCGGCGAGGGCGAAAAAGAGTTGTGCGGTTGGGGTTTATTATTATTTTGAAGAAAAGTAGTATCTTTGCATTGTGAATGTAAATGCCTGAATGGTGGGTGGGAGAGTCGGACAATTTGTAAGCGGACGCTTAAGAGTGATATGTTTGTTGAGTGGAGAAGGGAGAGCGGAATTGGGAATTTAGGAATATTTAACACGGGATGGCTGTGAGAATTCCACTATGTGTCCGTTACGTAGTAAAAGACGATAAAGATAGAAGTAAATAACAACAAATATTTCAAGACATGAAAAAGATTGGAATGATTATTATGCTGGTGTTCACAACAATGACGGCAAGTCGGTTGATGGGACAGGTTGTTGTGGGGGTGAGCGGTAGCTTTATGAGCGACAGGAGTCAAGGCTCAAGGGAGGTTGATTATTTCAGTAATAGTAAATCGAAGGGCTTTGATTGTGGCGGAACGTTGCGGGTGGGCTACAGCTGGAGTCCGCGGTGGTCGGCTGGATTGATAGGGTGTGTGAAGTATGTCAACTATTTTGGTAGTTCGTGGACTTATCAATACGATGGAGACTTGGAGCCTTCTCAATATGAATATAAATACGAGAATAAGGATGAGGTGCTTGGTTGGGGCGCGGGTGCGTATATGCGTTACCGGTTGCCGATAACGGAGCATGTGGGGCTATTTGCCGAGTTGACTGCTATTGGCGGGAGCCTCTATCAACGCTCGAGCAACTTTAGTCAGAATTACGGTTCTCCGGAGCCCGCGCACCAAACAGTGACGTATGGTCCAAACAAGCAGATGGATTTTCAGTTATTGATGGTACCGGGTTTGACGGCAAGTATAGGCGGGCATGTCTCGGTCGATTTGTACTTTGACTTGTTGCAATTGGGCTATATCTATTGCGACATCACCGATAAGCGCGGGCGGGAATACAGACACAATGTGTATTCTTCCTTTGTGTTTGGAATGCCGCGGGTTGTGGATGCGAGTGCATATATAAACATTGTCAACTACCCGATAGCTAGCACTAAGTGGCCGCTGTTCGACATGTTGCGGCTGGGGCTGAGCTATACTTTCTAATTCTGGAAAAATTGTTGACCGATAGTTGACTACCGACGAGTTCATCAACACCGTTGTTGCGTTGCAGCCGGCCATGCATAGTGTGGCGAGGAGGTATCTGCACGATGAGTGCGCCGCCGATGCGGTGCAGGACACGCTGGTGTCGCTATGGCGGAAAAGGAGGAGGCTGAGGCGGATGGACAATGTGAGGGCATACTGCCTGATGGCGGTGCGGAACCGGTGTATTGATATGTTGCGGGCATCGCACAATACGGAGCGGCTGGAGGCAGCCACAACCGACAGCCTGAGCGACGAGGGTATGGAGGAGGCGTTGGAGGCCGAGCGGAGGTTTGCAAAGCTGGAGCAGGCGTTGGCCACGCTGTCGCCGCAGCAACAGCGGCTGGTGCGAATGCGCTATGTGGAGCAGCTTGGCTCGCGCGATATAGCCCGCATCACAGGATTGTCGGAGAGCAACGTGGACACTATAATGAGCCGCATATATGCTGAGTTGCGGTTGCGGCTGGGCAAGAATTTTACAACAGGGACAGAATAATAAGAGTAGAAAATGGATAATGGGAATATAGAAGAGCTGTTGAAGCAATATGGCGAGGACCGCCGTCAGCAGGAGGCTGTGGTGGAAAGGGTGCACCATCTGCGGAGAAGGCAAAGAGGGGTGCTGGCGGGAGTGGCAGTTCTCGTGCTGCTGGGTGTGGTGTCTCCGGTGCTATGGAGAGGGGGCAACGTGGATGAGGCGCCCGTTGTGGCCGGGATACCCGAGCGGGTGGAGACAGCCAACGGGCAGACAGAGCCGAGGCCTGTCGCACCGCCAGTTGACAACAGGTCACAGCAAAGGGTGTCGGTTCCGGTGAAGAAGTATACTTTGGCGGGCGACGAATGTTTGGCTGCGACTCTACAAGCGGTTGTCCCTGCAGTTGAGCCCGAGCAGCCGAGCCCAGAGAAAGGGCAGGCCATGAGTTCGATGGCAGAAGCTGTGCTTGTGCCGCAGTTCGCGCTGCGGGAGGGAGCGGAGCCGGGAAAAGCAATGGTTTCGGAGGACAGGAGTCGTTGGAGTTTGGTGCCCAGTATAGGGGCATCGATGTCGACCGGGACGATGGATTATCTGTCCATAATCAACAGCAACCTGAGTATGGCGGTGGATGCGGACTTGACATTGGTGAGCGGCAGCCGCTATGAGGTGGGTCTGGGCATTGGAGTAGAGGGGATGCTGAACGGGAGTGTGGTGGATGTGTCGGACGGAAGAATGGTGAGTAATGATGCACTTAACGGAATGGAAAGTTTTTTCGCTTCCGCAATGGATATGTGCAGTGAAGAGAAGGTGGGCGTATTCTATGACCCCACACTATGTGTCTATTTGCGGCTACCGATAAGCTTCAGACTGTACCCTGGCGGAAAGAGCCGCCGAGGATGGCAATTCAGTTTGGTGCCGGCAAGCAATTTGACGGCAGGACAATCATTAAGTATTGTAAATAAGTGGAAGATGACGGTGGGGGTGAGTGTGCTGTTGCCCCAAGGCACAGTGAGGAGGGTGGGAATCACGGCCAATGTGCTACCCACTTATATTGGCGGTCAGATGAAGCAGGTGCATGAGGTGGGGCTGGAGTTGAGTTTCTGAGGCGGCATCAGGTAAGCTCTACCGGGGAGAAGGCGTTTTCGAGATGCTCTATCTGGTGCCCGTCGGGCGAAAGGATGACCGAGATGATGTCGAAACGCACCTCTTCGTGGCGCTGGTGAGCGGTGACGTAGGCATCGGCCAGACGCACATAGGCGCGCTGTTTCTTGTTGTCGACAAACTCTTCGGGGTTGCCGTGGTCGGTGTGGCTGCGGGTTTTCACTTCGGCAAATACAATGAGGCCTTCGCGGTAGGCAATGATGTCTATCTCGAACTTGCCGCGGTGCCAGTTGGTGGCCACAATGGCAAAGCCTTGTGATACGAGGTACTCCTGCGCAAGGGTTTCGCCTAATTTGCCGGTGTCGTTGTGTGTTGCCATGAGTGGTGATGTGTGAATGGAAATGCAAAAGTACGAAAAAAAGTTGTATCTTTGCAAAAAAGAGTACGGAGCGATGAACAATGCCACAAGAACCGATGCCGTAGGCCGCTTTATGCGACGCACGCCCATGCTGCGTGTGGTGCTGGGTATGGCTGTTGGCATAGTGCTGGAGGAGAGCGGAGTGGCGATGCCTATATGGCTGGCGGGGGCGTTGGCGGTGATGGCTGTGGGGATGATGGTGTGGCATGTGGTCAGGAAACAGCGAGGGCACAGGGTGTGGTTTGTGGCGTCGCTGTGGGTGGTGTTTATATTGACGGGATGGGCAGCGGCCACGGGTTGGCAGCATAATAGCCAATGCGTGGTAGCGCCGACGGAGGGAAAACAGGAGGCCGTGGTGATGACGGTGAAGGTGAAGGATACGCCCCGGGGCACTGTGCGGTACTATAAGATGCCTGCCGAGGTGGAGGCAGTGGAGCAGGAGGGTGAATGGCGTGAAGGACGGGGCAGGCTGATGCTTTACCTGCACAAGGACAGTATGGCCGCTGCATTGAATTATGACGACCGGATTGTGGTGCGGGGGCGGTTGGGCGATTTCAGCGGCGAGGAGAATCCATATCAATTCAACTATCGTCAATACATGCGGCGCAAGGGATTGGCTTGCCAATGCTTTGTGGAACGCGGCTGTTGGGCTGCCGCCAACGGGGACATGGGGGCTGGCACATCAATAGTGAGATGGTCCAAAATATGGCAACGGCGACTGGTGGAACGTTTGCAGCAAACGGCTCTCACGCCCCGACAGCAGGGAGTGGCCGAGGCGTTGTTGTTGGGGTGGCGCGACGACTTGGACGATGCCACGCAGCAGCAGTTCCGCGATGCCGGGGTGATGCATTTGTTGTGTGTTTCGGGCTTGCATGTGGGCATAGTGGCGTGGTTGGCGGGTTGTTGTATGTTCTTTTTGGGACGCCGGCGTTGGCACCGAGTGGTGAGAGGGCTGTTCCAGATAGTGGTGATAGCTGCCTTTGTGCTGATGACGGGTATGGCCCCGTCGACGGTGAGGGCGGGCGTGATGCTGACATTGCTGTTGCTTTCGGACATGATAGAGCAAAGGCCTAACAGCTTTAACAATCTATGCACTTCGGCCTTGTTGTTGCTCGGGGGCAACCCGATGGTGTTGTACGATATGGGGTTCCAGCTATCGTATGCGGCTGTGGCAGGGATATTGTTGTGGAGCAGGCCGTTGAAAGGGCTGCTGCCCCTGACGGGCGAAGGGGTTTGGCGATGGATGGGACGGAAAGTGTGGGGCTATGTGTGTCTTACTATGGCTGCCCAGTTGGCAACGCTGCCATTAGTGCTGTATCATTTCCACCAGTTCCCCACGTGGTTCATGTTTGCCAACTTGATGCTGGTGCCTTTTGCCGGGGTCCTGTTGGCCACGGTGATGGCGGTGTTGGTGACAGGATGGGGATGGGTGACGGCACTGCTTCAGGCGGAGTTGGATTGTGTGGACATGATTACCCGTTGGGTTGGGACGTTGCCGGGGGCGGTGATAGAGAATATTTATTGCGACGGGTGCATCGTGTTGCTTACGGTATTGTTGCTGGTGATGGTCACGGTGCTTCTGATTCAACGCCGGTTGTGGCCCCTACTGGCTATGGTCTGCGTGGGGGTGCTGATGGCGATATACATGATGGTGGTGGACTGGCGGGCCGAACGACAAGAAGGAGTGGTGGTGTATAGCGCGGGGAAACATCTGGCGGTGGAGTGCATCAGCGGCCGTCAAAGCTGGCTGGTGTGCGATAGTGAGACGGCAGACAATGCGGCTGCAGTGGACTACGAGAGAAAGGGATTTGTGACCCGCAGACGGATAAAGCACACCGAGGTAGTGGTAATAGACAGTCTATACAACGACGGCAGTTGTGCAGTGGTGAACCACTGTATTGTCTTTGACAATAAGAAGATATGGGTGATAGACAAAGAGCATAATCCCTTTCCGCACTACGGTAAAGGAAAAACAGGGATGAAGGACAGTATATGTTTTGACGCGGTGATTGTGGCATCCGGCACCAAGGTGGATTTGGAGCGGCTGAAACAAGGGGTTTGTGCCGACACCGTACTGTACCGCTATGGGTTTACTATGATTTGAACCCTATCGGCGCAGCAACACCACTACAAGATATATTACGGGAAGCAAGATAGCAATGCCTGCCAACCGGGGCCAGATGGCACCGATGAAGAGGGTGAGGGTAAGCACGGCGAGTACTTTCAGGGCCATTTGTTTGCCTTCGGGCAGAGCTTGAACGGCATAGCGGATGCGGGCACGCCAGTTGTGCCAATTTGTCAGCGTGCGCTGCCACCAGCGGGCCACACCGCTTTGCGGACGGCCTTGGGAGTCGACGGTCTCGGCACGGGTGGTGGGCATGGGTTTGACGCGTACCCCAATCTTCTTGCTGTATTCCTTGCCTTGGATGGTGACGGTGAGTTTGAGCCATGTGCGGCCTTTGGAGCGGTTGAGGCGGAAACGTTTTGATCCTTCGGAAGGAAGGGGCATGGAGGAGGAACGCAGTCCGTTGTCGATAGTGAGCTGAACGGTGTCGGCTCCGTCGCAAGACCAATTTATCTCTACTATCTCGCCTTCGTTCACTTTATGACGGTCGGCGGTGAAGGTCATTCGTGTTTTGTTCATGTTGTTTGTATTACAATGAAGTAGAATAACAAAAGTCGTGCCACCGCTGCAGTGACACGACTTTTGTCAGTATGGTTTTCGGCTAGGTTACCAGTCCTGGACGTGGCGTGCTCCACCGAAGGTCTTGAGGCGGAAGCCCAGAGTGATGGTGAGCATGGTGGGGTTGATGCTGTAGTGGTCTATGTGCTGTGTATGGGTATTGGAAACCACTTGGTTCTGGACAAGATAGCGTACAGTTTCGGTCGATTCCCACGAGAGGGGGGCCTTGCCGAGCATGCAGTAGCGAACTCCTACAGTGACCATCTTCTTGATAATGAATCCTGCCCCGACACCAAAGGCAAAGGTTGTAGTGGTGGGGTAGGTTTTTATGCTTTCATTGTTGTGTAGTTCTATGTCAGGATTGCCGTCCGGATTCCATTGCTCGTCGGCATAGGAAAGGGTCCAGTTGTTTATGAGTCGGACATTGACACCGGCCAAGGCCTCGCCGTAGAGGTCGAAGAGGGTAGTCATGGGGAAGCAATAGCGCATACCGGCCATAACGCATATATGGTGGAAACGGGGCAGTTTCATCTCATAGTGCGAACAGTTGCTGTAGCGTTGGGAATAGCGTATCTGATAGTATTGCTTCACATCCTTGTTCATGCTGTTATGGAGGTAATCGGCAGAGAGTATGGCTTCGAGGTTGGTGTGGAATGGCATTGCCCAGCTGACGTCGAGACCTGCATTCCAACCCAGTCCGGCACCGGCACAGTGCTGGCTTCCTTGTGTAAACATCCACTCGTTGTCGCTCATGTGGCTCTCGGCATAGAATTGGTTGGGCAGAACGGCACTGCCATGAAGCCCCATATAGATTTGAGCCTGTGCGGGACGGAGAAGTACAAAGGCGAGCACGACAATGACAAGATGATAAGGTTTAAGATGTTTCATGATAGATATGTTCATTGTTTATGACTTAACGTTGGAGGTTGATTTCAATAATTGAGTAAGGATGTCGGTTTTGAGAATACCCAGCAGGTCTGCCAGTGCCAAGGCTACCCCAGCCGCAATGAGCATACTTTGCCACCACACAAGGGAGCGGGTGCCGAACGCTATGGCCCCGACCAGAAGAATAAAGGCCCCGAGGCGTAGCAGATAGCTTGCGGGAGGACGCATGTGGAACAACCTCAGTGCCACAATCATTTGGGCAATAGCCATAAACGACTGGGCGGTGAGTGAGGCACAGGCTGCTCCTATCACTCCCATTCGGGGTATGCAGATGAGGTTGACCACAATGTTTATCACCAGGGTGATAGTGGCCAGTATGTTGAGTTGGCGCAAATGGCCGGCAGCGGTGAGGAGTGTGCCAAACACATAGGTCATGGAAATGGGAATGATGCAGAAGACCAACAAGGTGAAGACGCTGGCGTATTCGGCCACATGCTCTGTGTAGAGCACATCCATCAGTTGGGTGCCCAGTGCCGAGCAGGAGAATGCAGCAGTGAGCGAGAAGACCAGCAGCAGGGAGGTTACCATGAGGGTGGTGGACGAGAGTTGCGGGTGGTCATTCTGATGGGTGAGACGCGCAAACACCGGTAGCAGCGGAACCGAGACAAGGTAGGGAATCATAGAGAGTGCGTCGAGCAGGCGGAAGGCTCCGGCATAGATGCCTGCGGCGTGGTCGCCTTCGGGCAGCAGGAGAGAAAGGAGCAAGGGGTCAATGCGGTTATACGACGCCATGAGCAGAACCAGAAGTGCGAAAGGTGCACTGCGTTTCAGAATGGCGAGGGCAAAGAGCAGATTCCTTTTGGAGAAGGTGAACCGCGAGGGAGAGGCAAGATTGCGGTTGCGGTGCAGTTTGCGCAACACCACCACGAGGGCCACCAGGGCTGTGACGAGATATGCTGCCGTCTGGGCATAGACAAACCAGAATATGGAAAAGCCCCCGGCACTTCCTGCGGGAGGTCCCCATAGCAGGAATCCGCAAATCACAATCATCACTATGCGGTCGAGAACACTGACCACACTGTCCCAACGAAACAGCAACAACCCTTCCAGATTGCTGCGAAGGAAAAGAATGAGGGAGTTGAGAAACTGGTTGAAACAGAGTAACGCCAGCAGTTGGAACTGACGGGAGCCGTAGCCGTTCAGCAGTCCGGCACTCATAGTTACCAGCATGTAGAACACCAGCAGTATCGCCTTGACCGCCAGCAAGCGGCTGCAGTAGCGGTTGATGAGCGCTGGGTGGCGGGCTATATTCCGGGTGTTGAAATTGGTGATGCCTAAATCAAGCAGTATGTTGAAGATATAGGCCAGATTGAACAGCGTGATGTATATTCCGTACTCCGAAGTGCTCACCGCGTTCTGCACACCTACCTCTATGCCCAGAATCCAGAAGGGCTTGATGAGGAGGTTCAGCAGCAGAATCCAGAAGAGGCCTGAGATGAGTTTACGCTGTAGTTGCATGTGCGGGTCGTCGTTTATTCTACTGTTTCGAAGGCTGGGGTGATGGGGGCGAAGGTACTTATGCTGTTTATTGTTTTACGTTCCATTTCTCCTCCATGTCCCAGTTCTCGCGAAGGTCAAGGATTTTGTCGAAATAAATCACCTTCTCGGGCTGTTGGTGCAGCCAGTAGTTTGAGGGTGTCCAGGAACCGTCGCCGTTGCGGTCGGCTATCAGCCTGAAGCTGTATTTGCCGGCCTTGAGGTGTTCGAATGTCACAGGTCCGGCCTGATGGACTATTTTTTGGTGCAGCATGTTGCCTTTCTCGTCGATGAGTTGAAGCAGCAGTTGTCCGCCGTCGGCGAGGAGCGTGCTATCGGCCAAAAGGAGGTTCAGTTTCAGATTGCCATAGTTCTCCGACTTGGTGAACTGGGTGGTGATGTTGAGCGAGTCGTTCGTCACGTTGTGGATGTCGAGGAATAGTTTTTCGGGTATGTGGAAGGAATATTTCTCACCCGATTTACCAGCGAAGCCGATAAAGGCTTTGCGCGACAGCCCGTGTCCGAGCGTGGAGTCGGGCACAAGGTGTATGCCGCAGCGGGTGCGTGTGCTGTCCTTGTGCAGGAATACGCCCACCGCAGAGTCGAGGCTGGCCGAGTCGTTGCTGCCCCATGGGGCTTTATATGAGGCAATGGGGATGTCGAAGGCAATCCACATGGTGTCGAAGTAGGGATGGTTTGCCGATACGAGGCCGCGCATCGGGGTGCTTGTGGGTTTGGAGATTCCCGTTTTACCGTGGGAGCGCATCTGTTTCATCTTTAGATGCAAGGTGTCGTTGATGCCGGAGGTGTCCTTCAATACCAGATGTGCCGAGTCGCAGTCACGGTTCAGTAGCCAAATCGAGAGGGTGTCGCCTTTGGCGTTGAGTGTGTGGTAGAAGGTCTCGGTGGCGGTATCGGCCGAGAGCGACCGGAGGGTGTAGTTTCGGCTCATCGGCACCTGGGTCGCAATGGTGATATGTCCCTTGCCCGAGAATTCGCTCTTGATTATGCGTTGCTTCTCTACCTTGAGTAGTGATATGAGTAGTGTATGTTTCGTAGGTTGGGCTATGGAGCTAGACGCAGGGAGTGTGGTGTCGGGTTGGGACAGATGGGTGCTGTCGGCGGGTGCTGTTTTGGTCGAGTCGTTGGCCGCACCGATGGAGTCTTTGGCCGACCGCGTGGTGTCGGGGGCCGCGGGCATTGGCTCGGCGTTGAGAAGGCTGTCCAAAAAAGCAATGGCCTCGCCTTCATTGTAGCGCAGGTTCTTGTTGGCGTCGTCGAGAGCCACAATCATGTAGCGGCCTTCGCGCAGGTGGTTCAGGGCGAAATTGCCTTCCTTGTCGGTGCGTGTGGCATACATGGGTTGCACCTTGGCAACAATGCTGTCGCCCAAAGTGTCGGCCAACAGGCTTTCACCATAGGCCATAACGGTAACCACCTGGGAGAACGGTTTGAGCGTGAACGCATCGAGCACCTGTCCGCGCAAAGTCATGCTGTCTATGCTGCTGCCCGTCGAGAATACATATTCAAAGCTGGGCAGGGGGTTGCCTTCGTTGAAGTCAACTATGCCTTCCTTGAACTGAAAGAGGTAGGTGGTGTTGGGCATGAGGGTGTCCTTCAGCTTCACAACCACACTGCGCCCCTTGGTGGTATATTCCGGCTTGGTATTCATGGGCGGGGAAACCAGGATGTTGTTTTCCGCATCCTTGATGTTGACATATTCGTCGAACGCGATGCTGAACTGTTTCTCGCCGAAGTTCAGAGAACCGTTGGCAGGTGTAGTGGAAAGCACCACAGGGGGCTTTTCGTCCTTGGGTCCGCCTGAAGGATAGCCTTGCTTGGCACAAGAGAGGACGACTGCCAAAGTGAAGGCCAACAAGGATAGGATGTATATTCTTTTCATTGTCAGTATGTTCGCAAATAATGTAGGGGTGCTATTGAATATGCGTCGATATCATGGGGATAGGAGTATTGGAATACATTAGCGTGCATATCACCCCGACAGCGAGTTCGGTATGGGGTGTCCATCATATTCTGCTCACTTTTGGTAGGGTTAGCAGAACCCAAACTCAAATGCAAAAGTACAAAGAATTATCCACATACCAAAATATTATTTGCAATATGTTATGTATTAAGTTGATGAGGATAGAGATAATCTCCTTGCCTTGTCCGAAACCGATATGCAAAAGCCCCTTTTCGGATGGATATTACCATCCTGTCATATTCGTCTGTAGTCCTATTGTTTATAGCCTATGCTTTTTGTATCATTGCCCAAACCGAGGGTTCGGTGAAGGTTGTGTGAATGTTCGCTATTGTACGATTAGCCTTTTTGTTGCAATGCCATCCGCGCTGTGCAGGCGCAAAAGGTATGTCCCCGTGCAAGTCGGCTCACATCAATCTCGATGCTGCTTCCGGCAACTTTTTGTGAGAGAACGGTTACCCCGAGCATATTGACCAGCTCCAGATGGCTGCAGTTGTTGGTGCCGTTGACTTCCACGCGGCCCGGGCGGGATTGGGGTAGACACTGATACCGTCATCCTGAATCCCGCTATGCCGTTGCAGTCCTCTATATACCCAACATTATTCCACCTCCCTTCACCAATTACCACCAACTGACTCCTTAACAAATAGATGATGACCGTATAGGTTAATAAGATGTGAGGAAGAGGTGAAGACGACCTTAACATGTTGCGAAGGCAGAACAAACCAAGATTGTAGGTGCCTCAAAAATAGGCAGATGCAAACGGACCGCTACCGCGAGTCCACTATTCAGTGGAGTACTGCAAAGCCCAGGGGCTATGTATCCGAAAGCAAATACATATCTATTTTTTCCCGTGGGGGTGTCAATCCGATTATTATGTGTATCTTTGCAATGTAAAATAGTTGAGTTATTAACTTAAAGCACATAGTATGAAAAAGATTATGAGAACTTTATTTACTAAGGTTACAGTCATTTCGTTGCTGACCTTTGCGTTGTTCTTTGTGGCAGGATGTCACAAGGAAGAGGGAACTGGTGGAGGCTCCGCTGGGAATGATTGGGTTGACCTCGGACTGCCAAGTGGCCTGCTGTGGGCTACACGTAATGTGGGTGCCACCTCGCCGGTGGACTACGGCAATTACTTTGTCTGGGGCGAGACTACGCCCAAAAGTTCGTCTGAATGGAGCAACTACCGATATTGCCATGGGGGTCCCCTCCAACTCACCAAGTATTGCAGCAACTCATCGTATGGCTACAATGGCTTCACCGACAACCTGACCATCCTGCAGCCCGGCGACGATGCCTCCACCGCCAACTACGGAGGACGCACCCCTACCCGTGAAGAGTGGCAGGAACTGATGGACAAAACCACCAGCCAGTGGACAACGCAGAACGGGGTGAACGGTCGCCGCTTCACTGGCCCTAACGGCAACAGCATCTTTCTCCCTGCCGCCGGCTACCTTTGGGGTAGTTCGCTCAACGAAGCTGGCAGCTATGGCAGCTACTGGTCGAGTTCGCTCGTCAAGGACAACCCGGACTATGCGTTTTGCTTCCGCTTCGATTCGAGCAGCCTGGGCATGTTGGATGACAGTCGCGTCGATGGGTTTCCAGTCCGTGCTGTGCGTCAGAACTAAACCCTTGCCCCACACGGGCAGGGGAAAAGAGGGCTGGCGAGGGCGTGCACGGCAGTGCGCTACCCAGCCCCCGTCAGCACTCTTTTCCGTTGGCTGAAATAGACAGGTGGGTTCTAAAAAATCGAATATATGGTTTTGCCCTTACAGGGCGTTATATGTATCTCATTGATTTACCCAAGGCGATGCCATTGGGCTAAATGTGTTTATGCCCCTTCAGGGCTTTTCTTAGAGAGAGCCCACAGATGCCCCTATGTGCTATTGACCGATTTGGGATTACTGGGGCTACGCCATCAATGCCATTGGCACCGACAATGGTGAGGCATGGGGCTGCAGCGCAAATGGGAAAAGAAAGGAGTTTTGACAATGCCACGTAGCAAACCGAATGGGGCGTTTTATTTCTGAGTACCTACCCGAATTGTACCGTTATTTAACAAAGTACCTCCCCGAATTAGTCACTTTTTTAACAAAGTACCTCCCCGAATTGATTATTTTTTGTATCTTTGCACGGATAAAATATAAATGGGATATATGTTTAAAAGAAAAATAATCAATAATTTGCATGATTGGAAAAGGAGTGAAAACCGGAAGCCGCTCATCCTGCGGGGTGCGCGACAGGTGGGGAAGACTACTTTAACACATGAATTCGGACGTTCTTTTGAGAATTACCTCTATGTGAATTTGGATAATCCAGAGATGAAGCGTGTGTTTGAAACCGAGATGCCGCTTGACGACCGTATCAAGTTGTTGTTTGCCCAAAACGGGAAGGTTCGACGAAGTGGCGAGACTCTTATCTTCATTGATGAGATACAGAACTCCCCACAGGCAGTTGCCTTGTTGCGATATTTCTACGAAGAGCATCCCGAATTATATGTGGTGGCAGCGGGCTCGCTATTGGAAAATGTGGTTGATGTAAACTCCTCGTTTCCTGTGGGGCGTGTGCAATATCTGCCCGTCCGGCCTTGCTCTTTTGTCGAGTTTGTCGGTGCCATGGGTCAGGAGAATCTTATAGACATAATGTACGATGCTGTTAATAGTGTAGTGTTTCACAGCCGTTTGATGTCGCTATTCAGCCAATATCTGGTGGTGGGTGGAATGCCAGAGGCGGTGCAGCGATATGTTGACATGCAGGACCTCTTGGCGGTGAACGATGTATATGATACATTGCTTCAGGCGTATCGTGACGATGTGGAGAAATATGTCCGCAGCAACAAGTTGTCCGATACGGTACGTTTCATCCTTGAACACGGCTGGCTGATGGCAGGAGAGACGGTGACCCTTACGGGTTTTGCGGGTTCCAATTACAAGTCGAAGGATGTGGGAGAGGCATTCCGATTGCTGCAGAAGGCTATGTTGCTGGAATTGGTATATCCAACAACCCATACCAATGCGCCCATCATGACAGAGTTGAGGAGGCAGCCCAAACTGATATGGCTGGACACAGGGTTGGTGAATTATGCTGCGGGAATACGAGGTGAGATTATTCATTCTCACGACGTGATGGACACCTGGCGTGGCAGGGTGGCGGAGCATATCGTGGCACAGGAACTGCTGACCCTGAACAACCGCATAGGCCAGCGTCGAGCCTTCTGGACAAAAGGCACAGGAGGCAAGAGTGCCGAGGTGGATTTTGTTTGGCAGATGGATGGTAAGGTGATTCCTATAGAGGTGAAGTCGGGAACGGACTCACATCTGCGATCGCTACATTCGTTTGTCGACAGCAGTGGGGTGGATATAGCTGTAAGGGTATGGTCGAATGAGTATCGTGAAGACGACCTTACCACAATTGTTGGCGGCAAACGATTCAGGTTATTCAGTCTGCCATTCTACATGGTAGGAAATATGGAAGAAATCATATCAAAGAGAGGCTGAACCCCAATGGGTCACTGGGCTGACGCTGGGGGAATGGGCAATTGCGAGGTTAAATCTTTGGCTTGGGGCGAGAGGGGGAGCATGTAGTAGATAGAGAAGTTGTCGCGGAAGAATTCGCGGGCACCCCATCTTTGCCAGTAGAGGTGGGTTTTTAAACGGTGCATTACCGGAATGAAAACGAAGTCGAATTGTTGCAGGTCGGGCCAGATGGACATAATCATGTCGTAGTTGAGGCGGGTGTGCCTATAGGGTTCGGCTACGATGAAAGAGAATACGGCTGTGTACTTCATGGCATTGAGACGGGCGAGGAGGTCGGGCTGACGGGCGACAATCGATTCGGTTTCCTCCTCGATGCGGTAGTTGCTCATGTTGAGCAGGCCGATGGTATGTCCGTCGGGGTTGATGGCTTTTACGCTCAGGGGCCAGTTGAAATGGAGATGGTGGACCCATTGCCGCACTTCTTCGGGGTCGAAACCATATTGGTTGGTGATCCACTGGATGGTTTCGGGTGCGTCGGCAGGGGTCATTCGTTGTAGTCTATAATGGGCTTGCATGGCAGGGTGACGGTGTTGTAGCCAAGCAGGATATGGGGGTGGTAGGAGAGTTTGGCTTTGCGAAGACCCTCCAGACCCATGTCCTCTTCGCGGTTGATGAAAACGTATTGTTCGGGGAGACGGGAGGCAAATTGCTGGTTGATGATATTGAAAGCGCCATCAACGTTGCGGTCGGCCTTCTCGACACAGACATCGAAAGTGTCGAAGGTGACAGGGGCGCCGTAGGTGAAGGCAACCATCTTGCCGTCAATCCAGATGCTGCCGCCTATCATGTCCAGCTCGTCCCAATGGGCATAGATATTCTCCATCACTTGCTGCTCGGCGTTGACGGAGCCCTGATGGTCGGTGTTGTCGGTTTCGTCCCGCCACAACTGCGCCAGCTGCCGGCAGTCGTTGAAGTATTTTGGGGAGAGGGGGCGATATTCGTATTGGGGGTATAGTTGGAGGAACTTGTTGACGTGGTTGCGTTTGGCCTTGAGGTGTTTGCCTGCCAGCTGCTCCAAGTCGCGACGCAGGTAGATATAGTCGTAGTTGTTGCGGCGGGGATTGATGTCGGCTTGAACGGGTAGTATCCTTTTTAGGTATTCGGCATGGGAGTCCTCGAGAGCCAGCAGCGTGAGGGAGTCGCCGAATTGGGAGGCATCGAGACAGAGGAGTTTCAGGAGCTGCATGTCGGGGGGCTCTTTGGAGCAAATCATATAGCAGAGGTCGCCGAAGAGCCGAACGCGCAGTATTACAGTGTGGGGGAGGATGCAGCGTTCGGTGCCAAACCAGAATTGCCATCCGATAAGGTTGGCGAAGGTAAAGTTGCAGTTGCGTCTGCCCGCCGCCAAGGTGATGGACTGAATGACTCCGCGGTCGTGTATGCTGAGGGGTTGGAATTTAAGAGGCTCGAGGGTATAGAATTGAGTCATAAGGATAACTTTCTTTATGATGAGGCGTGTTCGTTCTGATGGGGGAAGGGTGTATAGGCAGCGGTGGTGTTTATTTTGAAGGTAAGCGATGCAACACTTTGATAGAGACGGATTCGGGATTGTCGGTGAGAAGAAACTGAGGGGAAAGCTCCACACAGCCCAGTCCGTCGATGAGCATGTGGCCTTTGGGGTCGGCAAGAAGGAGGGCGTTGCCTCCGGTGGGGGTGGGAGTATAGTCGTAGGGGGAGGCGGAACCCACAAGGATGGCTCCCTCGTTGAGACGTATATTGACATTGGCACGCATCTGCAGGCTACCGGTCAGGTATCGGCCCACTTCGAAAACCAGTGTTCCGCCACCGTGGGAGGCTATGTAGTCCAGCGCAAACTGGATGGATGAGGTGTTCATGGTGGTGCCGTTGCTCTTGCAACCGAAGAGGGAGGCCTTGTAGAGGGTAGACCCCTCGCTGGATGGGGTAGCGTTGTTTTGGGCGGTGATGAGGTCGGAGGTGGTGACGGAGGCGTCGATGCCCGAGAGGTTGTCGCGTGTGCCTTTCTGGTGGCGAGTGGAGATGGTTGAGTGTTGTTTTTTCAGCCCTGTTACATTGTTGGCAACGAGTTGGTAGGTGTTTGGATGAGGTTTTCTTTCATCAATCGTGGTGTGGCGGAGTGTGAGACCGTTGACATCGTCGGCCACGATGGCGGGACGGTAGTCGCTGTCTTCGACACGGAGGGTGACATTGTCGAGCGTGATGCTGTCGGTGTGGCGCAGGTAGAGTCCCCAGGCGGGGAGCTCTTTCCACATGGAGAATTCGGGGTAGCGTCGTTCCCATTCGGGGATGGCGGCTAGCTGGTTTGGAGAGGTGCCGCGATAGGCGTAGGAGGTGTCGGTATGTCCAGGAAAGACTATCTCGGCATTCTGGAGAGTGAAGTTTTGTATGCGCATGCCGGGAGTGCCGGAGATGACAGCGGGGGAGATGTTGCGGGGTTGGTCTTCGACGGGGCCTTCATAGGAGTATCCGGCATCGGGTTTGGAGAGGGGTACTTCGGCATAGAGGTTCTTGATGACGATGTTGCGGAGGCAGGCTTGCTGGGAGGGGTTGGTGTTGCGCGAGGCGAGCCGCAGGAAGAAGGGGTTGCCCGTGTTGATGCTGCGGAGGCTGTCGACAACAATGTCCTCGATGATAGCCCCGTCGACACTAGCGGCGGTGAAAGCGCTGCGGTAGGTGTCGTAAATGAGGATGTTGCGGAAACGGAAGTGTCGGAAGACGCCGCGTGTGACGGTGCCGAACTTGATACCGTTGGCACTGCTGCGGCCGACGCAATTCTCCACAAGGATGTTCTCGGAGAGGCCGTCTTTGCTGTGGCTCTTGAAGCAGAAGGCATCGTCGGCAGCATCGTAGTTGCAGTTGCGTATGACGACATCACTGCAGTCCACGATGTCCACACCGTCGTTGTTCCAGTAGCTTTTGCTGTCCACGGTTTGGTCTTCTATCAAAAGATGTCGGCACTGGTCGTACTGCTGGTTCCAGCTGGCGGGATTGCGGAGGGTGATGCCACGGACGGTGACATTTTCGCACTCGCGGAAGTGGATATTCTCGGGACGGTTGGTTTCGTTGGGGCGGTCGTATTTGAGGGGGTCTTGTATCAGTCCGAGGTGTATGAGGTTGACGGTGTTGTTGGCTACCTCCCAGCCACGGCAGTCGATGGTGCCTTTACCGGTGATGGAGATGTCGTGCTGTTTGACGGCAAAGAGGAGGGCTGTCCAGCGGCAGTAGGGGTCTTTGACGTAGTCGAAGGGGTTGAGCGAGCCGAGAAGGGTGGCACCGCTGTCGATATGTAGGTTGACACCACTTTTGAGGTACAGCGAGCCGCTCATAAATTGTCCGGAGGGCATCCATACGGTGGTCTGCTTTCCGGTGCGGTGGTAGCGAGAGGAAGCACTGTCGATGGCTGCCTGGATGCTGTGGGTGTTGAGCGTCTGGCCATCGCCCACGGCACCGAAGTCGGTAATGTTGATGGGCTCGTCCTCTTGCTGATTTGGTGTCGGGACAAGTATGTTGTCGAGAAACAATCCTATACGGTTCAGCACGGGGCAAGCACGGCAGCTGTCGAGGGTGATGCGGACTGCATGGGTGGTGCATAGGGGAGTTTGCAAAATGCGTTTATATCCTATAGTGGTGGCGGAAGTAAGACGTACCCACTGCCCTTGTTTCAGGGTTTCGACAGAGAAGTGTTCCACCCTTTGACCAAGGGGGATGTATTCCTGAATCATGACGCGGTTGAAGGTGATGTCGCTGTCGAAATGGAGCGTGATGTGGGCTTTACGGCAGGAGTCGGGGGCGGCCCAATAGGTGTGGAAACTGGTGTCGGTAAGGTGTTCGGGACGGAATCGGTTGCTCCGGGTATGAGATGCCTCGATTTTAGCCTGTTGAGCAAGGTCGTGGCCAAAGATGCTGTCCAGCGCGGAGCGGAATTCCACTAACCGCAGCGAGTCGGCATGGGGTATCAGTCCCCGTGTGTCGGGTGGCACATTGAGAAGCAACAGGGAGTTGCGTCCCACACTGGTGTAGTATATGCTTAGCAGTTCCTGCAAGCTTTTGGGCTGTTCGTTGGCGTGGTAGAACCAGCCCGGACGGATGGAGACATCGGTCTCGGCGGGAATCCATACGGAGCCTTGCGGGTTGCCTTGGTTCAACATGTCCAGTGGAGGGGCACCCGCTCCGGGGGTATATCCTGTCGTGTCGAGGAGCGACCAACAGGTCTCGCCGTTCACGCCCTGTTCGTTGCCCATCCAGTGGCAACCGGGACCCACATCGCTGAAGATTAAAGCCTGGGGCTGGAGCTTGGCAACGGTGGCATTGAAGAGTGTCCAATCATACTGCTGTTTGCGCCCGGACGGGCCTTCACCGTTGGCTCCGTCAAACCACTGCTCGAAGATGTCGCCGTAGTTGCTGAGTGCATGATGCAGGGTTTTGCGGAATGTCTCGTTATAGCGTTATAGGCGGGTGTGCCGTAGTCGGGGGCGTTGCGGTCCCATGGGGAGATGTAAACGCCCATCTTGACACCCGCCTCACGGCAGGCTTGGGAGAGGTCGCGCAGTACATCGCCCTGACCGTTGCGCCACTGGCTGTAGGCGACAGTATGAGTGCTGGCAGGATTGGGCCACAGACAGAAACCGTCGTGGTGTTTGGCGGTGAGAATGACACCTTTCATGCCGGCTGCTTTGGCTGTGGCCGCCCATTGGCGGCAGTCGAGGGCGGTGGGATTGAAGATGTCTTCGGGCTCGGTACCCTCGCCCCACTCAAGGCCGGAGAAGGTGTTGGGGCCGAAGTGGCAGAACATGTTGGTCTCCATGCGCTGCCAGCGGAGCTGAGCAGGTGTCGGGCAGGGGCCATATGGTGCCGGAGGCTTTACGGTGGCGCAACCGTACAGCAGTAGTATCGATGCTATCAAGGGAAATAGGGTTCTGCTCATATGACAAGGGTTTGTTATTCGTTGATACGTTTAACGGATCGCAACATATCATCCACTTCATTTTCCATACTCAACAGTGATTTTGACGTTTGAAAGGGTGGTACTGCTTCCGGGAAGCCAGTCTTTTGCGGAACTGGGAGGATGCAGGGTTATCTTCAGCGTGTTGACTTTTGTGGCGCTGAGGGGGAACTCTTTGGTGACGCTCACATGCCTTCCTTTGGAGTAGTTGCGATAGAGGGGTTCGTCATACACGTTTTCGTTGTCGCCCGAGAAGATGAAGCCTAGGCTATGGAATTGTTCCATACTCATGTCGCCATCCACAGTGGCATCGGCTTCGACTGTCACACGCACTGTGCTGAATCCTTGACAGGCTCGCAACTGTGTGAGGGGAAGAACGGTCTGTTCCCTGTAGGAGGACTCGTCGTCGGGTGTGACACTCAGGATATTGTTATCGGAGAGATAGATGTTTGCTGTGGTGTATTGGAGATTGTTGACAGGATGTGCAGTAAGATGGTTGGTTAGATAGGTGTAGGAATAGAGGTAGCGCAACAGTTCCATTTGTCGCTGACAGGTGCGGAGTGCAGCGGTGTCGGCGCAAGGGTGCAGGGTCAGGTCGGGAGCAATGGTGTAGAATTCTTCGGACAGGAAACTGTTGGCAGGCTGATAATAATAGTTGTGGAAGACAATATTCTGAATCATGTGGATGTAATTCACCACAACAAGCGTCTTCGGCGAGGGGCCGAGTCCGTCGCCCAACCAATGGACAGTGGAATGGGCTGGCAACCCGTAGTGAGTGGTGAGGAGGCTGTAGAGCGCAGGGGCGATGTCATTGTGGGTGACTGTGTGTGAGAAGACGGCAGGGCGGTGGATGAGCGGGGACCAGAGTATGAGTGGCACATGATGCGCGGAGAGGTTGTCGCCTGTCTTGCGGCCTGAGGCGTGGTCGCCGGTAATGACAAAGAGAGTGTTTTCGTATCCGGGTAGGCTACGATAGCAGTTTATGAAACGTCTCAGGCAGTCGTCGGTGAAAAGGCATGCAGGAAGGATTTCTGCCAGCCTTTCGCACGAAGGGGGAAGAACCAGGCGGGCAGCGCGATGTTCATATTCTTTTTGCAAATCTTTGTCCTGCAAGCGCAGCGTTTCATGCATTGTCATGGTAGTGACCAGCGAAAGATGAGGGGTAGCGTGAGCTTGACGGGAGAAAGCTTTCAAGTCTTGGAATGTCCGGACAAAGAGTGTGTCGTCGTGGTAGCCCCACCAGTTGTCGGTGTTGCGGGAAGGGGAGGCGGTAAAGTCTTCAAAAATGGGGGAAAGGTAGTCAATGCGCTGGGCTGTGAGGTACTCGTAGATGCAGTCGAAATGGAAGTCGCCCGCATAATAGGCGCGGGTGTTGTAGCCCGCCGATTTCAAGAGAGAGAAAAGGCTGTTGTGGTCGGGCATGACACCGAACTGGAAGCTTCGGGGACCGCCTGCCGAGCCGATGATGGCGGGTACAGCACCGTAGCTGCGCGTGGTGGTGGAGAGGCAGTTGCGCCAATAGAGGCCTGTAGCAGCCAGCGAATCTACAAAGGGCATGGCATGCGACTCCATTATCTCGTCGCCCAACGATTCGACAAGGATGATGACGATATTGGGTGGGGTGGCACTGGTGTGGAAGTAGGGGGCAAGAAAGGTATCGGCTGGCGTGGTGCGTTCCAAGGGGTAGAGCGGGTCGATGGGGGTGCCCCATTCGGGATGGGTAGCAAGGAGCTCGGAGATATACTGCCCGTTGTATTCAATTGCGTCGCCGTTTTCCTGATTGAGACGAGACTGGTGGACATACACGCGGCAGTCTTCGACCAGATACAGGGTTTTGTTGAGGATATATTGACGATATCTGTCCTCTACCAAATGCGACATCTTGAATATGAGCGAGAGCACTATCAACAGCCCGACCACTGCCGCCACCGCCCACACGGCACGCGAGGGATGATTGGCCCGCCACAGGGAGAGGACTGTAAGTCCTCCTGTCACAACCACTACTATCACAATGGGTAGAACCACTCCCATGGCTCCTTTTATCGCCAAGACGGTTTCGCTGAGCGGGCGTGCCATCAGCTCGCAGCCTAACAGGAACCCGTTGTGTGCCACATAGAGGGAAAGACCTAGTTCCGACAAAAGCAATACTGCATACAGCACCGCTGTTGTCACAATAGCCGCACGTTCAGAGAACAGTCGTATCAAGAAGAATAGGATTCCAATAATCAGGGCTTCCCACGAAACAACGATTAAGTTATACACCAAGGCATTGACCCAAATCTGACCGCTGACGGCATCCGTACCCATTGTGGAAAGTTCCACTGCTTTGAGAATTACCATGGCAAGCATGTATATGCCGACGATGGCCAAGTAAGGGGGCAGGGATGATAAGAGATTTTGTTTGGGGGAAGTGTGGCACCCGGGTAAATCGGGGCGGCCCGGCATATGAAAGGTCTGATTGTCGGGTTTGCGTTTGAAGAGAGTGTCTCTGAGGTGCGTGGAGGGTGTCATCGGGGTGATTGCTTCGCCTTGTTCTCTGTATTGGCCTGAAACTTGGCATTATCTACAATGAAGCGTTCGTGTTGACCTTCGCCGATAAGACCGCAGGAGTCGTAGGCTTTGACTTCGAAGAGCAAGCGGCGGCGGTCCACCTCGATCAATTTGCTGTCGCACCATACTTCCATACCGATGGGGGTGGCGGAGCAGTGGCTGACATTGATGTGTGTGCCCACGGTGCTTTGGCCTTCGGGCAGGAGTGGGGCGACGCTTTCGGCACAGGTCTTCTCCATCAGGGCAATCATCATGGGAGTGGCAAACACCTGGGCCAGACCGCTGCCCACGCGGTCGGCGGTCATCTGGTCGGTGACAGTTTGCCGCAACTGGTTGTTTATTCCAGGAGTAATCATATTTGATTCGTTAATATGTGAATGTGTTAATTCGTTAGTGGCCAACGGAGCAGCGATTCACGCATTAATGCATTCACACGTTTAAATATTCTGTTTAGTGTCCAAAGTCGGTGAGGAACTTGATGCGCATTAGGCGTATTTCCTCGTGGGTGTAGTCTTCGTCGTCTTCAAATTCCTCGTAGGCTTGCTCTAAATCGCCCGACTCCGACTGGCGCCAGTAGTCCATAAGCACTTCCTGGTGGTCCTGCTCGATGTTCTCATCGATATAGTAGTCGATATTCAGTTTTGTGCCGGAAGAAATGATGCGTTCCATTTCGGCCAGCAGTTCGTCGAGGGTGAGGCCTTTGCCCCGCGCTATATCGTCAAGTGATTTGCGGCGGTCGATAGATTGGATGATATAGATTTTGTTCTCGCTGCGGCGGGCCGCACTATGCACCACTATGTCCTGTGGACGTTCTATGTCGTTTTGGTCGACGTAGTTCTTGATTAGTTGCACAAAGGGTTCGCCGTATTTCTGTGCTTTGGCGATGCCAACTCCGGTGCAACGGCTCAGTTCCTCTACGGTGCAGGGATATTGGATGGTCATATCCTTGATAGAGCGGTCTTCGAAGATGACGTGCAGAGGCAGTTTCTGGTGCTGTGCAATGGATTTGAGAAGACTCTTGAGTTGGGTGTAGAGAGCCTCGTCGCCGGCGGCGGCACCACTACCGGTAAGTGTGGCTTCTTCATCGTCCTCGCTTGAGGGGTTGCTGTAGTCGTGGTCGCAAGTAACGTAGACTTCAAAGGGTTTTTTGATAAACTTATGTCCCGCCGGGGTGAGTTTCAGCACGCCGAATTGTTCTATCTCCTTGGTAAGGAGTTTCAGGAACAGTGCCTGCCTCAATACAGCGTTCCAGAACAAGGGGTCGTGGTCGGTACCTTGGCCCCACTGCTCAAGAGCATCGTGATGGTAAATCTTGGTATTGTTGTTTTTACGACCCAGCATCACGTCCACAATGTCCTTGGCCTTGAAAGCCTGTTTGGTGGCGAGGATGGTTTCGAGAGCATACTGCATTTCTTCGCGTGCAGGAACACGGGGTTTGGGGTGGAGACAATTGTCGCAGTTGCCGCAGTTCTCGGCTGGGTAGTCTTCGCCGAAATAGCGCAGTAGGTTCAGTCGTCTGCAGGCCGAAGATTCGGCGTAGCTCACTACCTCCTGGACCAACTGTTGGGCCATCTCCTGTTCTGTTATGTTTTTGTCGGTGAAGAATTTGTAGAGTCTTTCGATGTCGTGCTCAGAATAGAAGGCAATGCATTGTCCCTCGCCTCCGTCGCGACCAGCACGACCGGTTTCCTGATAGTATCCTTCAAGGCTTTTGGGTATATCATAGTGTATGACAAACCGCACATCGGGCTTGTCAATACCCATACCGAAAGCAATAGTGGCCACAATCACGTTCACCTCCTCCATGAGAAATTTATCCTGATTTTCGGCCCTTACTTTATTATCGAGGCCAGCGTGGTAGGGTAGGGCTTTGATGCCATTGAGTTGCAAGAGTTCGGCCAAGTCCTCCACACGCTTGCGCGTGAGGCAATAGATGATGCCGCTTTTCCCCTCGTTTTGACGAATGAATTTCACAATCTCCTTGTGCAGTTCTACGGGGCTATCGGGTTTGTGGCGTACCTCGTAGTAAAGGTTGGGGCGGTTGAACGAAGAGATGAAAAGTTTGGCATGTTCCATTTTCAGGTTTTTGATAATGTCCTGTTGCACCTTGGGAGTGGCCGAAGCCGTGAGGGCAAGGATAGGAGCATGGCAGTTGATGGAGTCTATGGCGTCGCGCAGACGGCGGTATTCGGGGCGGAAATCGTGACCCCATTCCGATATGCAATGAGCTTCATCGATAGCGAAGAAAGAGATGGGCAGTTGTTTCATAAATTCGACAGTATCCTCTTTCGAAAGGGTTTCGGGAGCCACATAGAGCAGCTTGGTGCCGCCCTTCAGCAGGTCGTCTTTCACTTCTTTGGTTTGAAGTTTGGAGAGGGAGGAGTTGAGGAAGTGGGCCACACATTCCTGACCGGCAGTGTAGCGGACGGCATCTACCTGGTTTTTCATAAGCGCAATAAGGGGAGAAACGACAATTGCGGTGCCTTCGCGTATCATGGCCGGCAGCTGGTAGCAAAGAGACTTGCCTCCGCCGGTGGGCATGATAACAAAGGTGTCGTGGCCGTCTAATATGCTGTTTATGATAGCCTCTTGTTCGCCTTTGAAATTATCAAAGCCAAATATTTCCTTTAACTTTGTCTGCAAATCTGTCATAATTCAAAAAAAACATGTATTTTTGCAATTCAAAGTTAGGAAAAAAATTTCAATTAATTAAAAAAAATCTCCTTTGAAGTCAAGAGAAGAAATTCAGGATATTGCAATTCAAGTTATTGCAGATGAAAAAAAAGCTGTGTCCGGTCTCGAAAAGCAGATAGATAATGGCTTTTATGAAGCTGTTGAAACGATTTTTTCCACTTCCGGCAGAGTTATTATTACGGGCATTGGCAAGAGTGCAAACATAGCAGCAAAGATGGTCTCAACATTTAACAGTACGGGTACTCCGGCACTGTTTATGCATGCCGCTGATGCCATGCACGGGGATTTGGGTATGATTCGCCCGGACGATGTGGTGGTTTGTATCTCCAAAAGCGGTAATACCCCTGAAATCAAGGTTCTGATGCCTTTGATTAAGAGTTTCGGCAACCCTCTTATCGCCATTGTGGGCAATACCGACTCATTCCTGGCCCGTGAGGCCGATATCGTGCTAGGCACCGAGGTGGAAAGCGAAGCTGCCCCCCTCCGGTTGGCTCCTACTTGCAGCACCACTGCCCAGTTGGTTATGGGCGATGCTCTGGCTATGGCATTGGTGGCTTGCCGGGATTTCACCCATCGCGATTTTGCCCGTTGTCACCCCGGCGGAGCATTGGGCAAACAGTTATATATGCGCGTCAGCGACCTCTATACCCAGAATGAACGGCCCCTTGTGTCGCCCGATGCCTCCATCCGCGACACTATACTTGAGATGACCTGTCGTAGACTTGGATGCACTGTGGTGGCCGACAGCGACGGCAGCATACGCGGCATTGTCACCGATGGTGACCTTCGCCGCATGCTCAAGGCCAATTCGTCGGTCGACCAGCTTACGGCCGCCGATATCATGTCGCCCAATCCCAAACGTATTCTTTATAATCGATATGCCGAGGAAGCTCTCCACATGATGCAGGCCAACAGCATTACGCAACTGGTGGTGGTTGACGAGAACGATGCCTATCTGGGTGTGTTGCATCTCCACGATATCCTGCGTGAAGGGATTGAATAGCCCTATTGCTTTTTTTTAGAATCCGAAGTAAACAAACACGAAATATACTACCCATGGAACTGAGAACCGAGAACGTAGTGAAAATATATCGTTCGCGCACTGTCGTGAAAGAGGTGAGCGTAAATGTGAGACAGGGCGAAATTGTGGGACTGCTGGGCCCGAACGGTGCTGGCAAAACCACCACATTCTATATGATAGTCGGCATTATAAAACCCTATTCGGGCAAGGTTTATCTGGATGATATGGAAATCACACGCATGCCTATGTACCGCCGTGCCCAGTTGGGAGTTGGCTATCTGGCACAGGAGGCTTCCGTATTCCGTCAGATGACGGTGGAAAATAACATTATGGCCATTCTTGAATTCCGCAAAGACCTCACGGTGGAGCAACGGCGCGAGAAATTGGAATCCCTGATTTCTGAGTTCGGTCTTGAAAAGATACGTCGCAGTAAAGGCATCCAGCTTTCCGGTGGTGAACGCCGACGTACCGAGATTGCCCGCGCCCTCGCCAACGACCCCAAATTCCTCCTCCTTGACGAGCCTTTTGCCGGTGTGGACCCCATTGCAGTGCAGGATATTCAGGATATCGTCGCGCACCTTAAGGATCGCAATATCGGCATCCTCATCACCGACCACAATGTCCACGAAACGCTCAGCATCACCGACCGCGCCTATCTGCTCTACGAAGGCAGAGTGCTTCATCACGGCACCCCTGAGGAGATGGCAGCTGACCCTGATGTGCGTGAGAAATACCTGGGTCGTGACTTTGAACTCCGCCGCGCCAATACCCGCGCTCTCAATGCCGAGTGATACGTTGAGAACCTAACGTTGTAGGTTTGCTGTAGGTTCGCTCTACCTTCGCTCTAGGTCCGCCCCCCGGAGCGAACCTAAGGCGAACCCCAAAGGGAGCTTCAATGGGATTGGAAACTCCCAGCGCTTCAGCTACAGTTCCATTCACCCCCAATCGGTCATTTGTGTTTACCTCCGTTGAGGCACCCCTAAAGAAGGTTTTCGAACTGTAGCAACTGTAGCGTAGCATCCGCCACGTCGAGATGTCCACTGAATCTGGAAAAGACAGTACGGGACTTCTTTAACTCACCTCAATGGGACTTAAACAGAGCTAAAAAATGAAAAGTCGGCCTAATGACCGATTAGGGTTAAACAATAGGGCACGAGAGCGGAGTGTTACTGATGTCGCAGCCCCGGTTCCGGGCTAGCCACAGCAGGGCATAGCTGCATGTAGCCTTCACTTGCCCACCGCGATGCTCTATTTCTTCCACAGCCCGGCGCACCAGTTCTGAGGCGATGCCTTGTCCCCGCAGTTGTTCGTCCACATAGGTGTGGTTGATGGTGTAGACCCCATCTGCCGTCATAGGGAATGTGATTTCCCCTACCTCCATTCCTTCATGCAAAAGGTAGATTCGGTTCTTCTCGGTAATGTATTCCATGTGAAGAGGTTTTATGAATTGTACTGGAATAGTTTAAGCTATTGTCTCATTGTCCAGACGCATGACTTTTACCTGACGGTCGGAGCCTATGGCGAGGCGGCTGCAATGGTTCAGCTGGCCTGTGTCCTTGAAGCCGCATTTCTGCATTACGCGCCCGCTGGCTTGGTTGTCGAGGAAATGGTCGGCCCAAAGGGTGCGGAATCCCCGCTGGCGGATGCAGTAGTCAATGAGCAGTTGTAGCGCTTCGGTGGCAATGCCTCTGTTCCAATAGGGGCGTGCAACCCAGTAACCCACCTCGACATCGTTCTGACCAATGCCAATATTGCTCTCGCAGGCGGTGTAGTAGCCGATACAGCCGATGGGTTCGTTGCTTTCCTTCAATACAATGGCCCAGGTGTGGTCGTTGGCGAAGAGGATGCGGATAATATAGCGACTTTCGTCCACACTTTTGTGAGGCGACCAGCCCGCCTGAGGCCCCACCTCGGGGTCGGAGGCATAGCGATACAGCACTTCGGCATCTTCCTCGCGCCACGGTCGCAATAGTATTCGTTCGGTTTCCATCGGTAGTATCTATTCTACATTGGGTGCTGTGGGGTGTGCGACTGGGACGAAGATCATGCTGTTATAGAGTAAGCGCGGGGTGCCTTTCGAGCGGAAGGTCCGAGGCAATATACGCATCAAGAAAGAGTAGTTGACTTCACCCAGCGAGCCCATGCTGATAGGGTTGTTCAAATACCTCTGGAGCGAAGAGCCGTCCGGGACCTTGGCAAAATCGAGCCAGCAGGTCTCAAAGTCGCAGTGTTTGGCGGCTTTGGCCAGTGGGTCGCGCGAGAAGAACGTGTGATTGGCTCGTTGTGTGCGGTTGGGGTTCTTGGGAAGGTTGCAGCATGAGCGGTAGAAGTCGGTGCCAATGGCGTAGTAGGCCTTACCAAAGCGGTCGGCCAGCAGGTGTCCCATGCCTTTGCCTCCATTTCTGTAGTCATTAACGCGCTTGATGTGGCCATTGTGGGCGGAGATAAAGATGCTGTGCCGACCCAGGGATTCCTCGCGCTCGAGTATCCATTGCACGTTTTCGGCCATTAGACTGTCGCGGAAGGCATCAACTTTCGGGGTCGACATGACCTTCCCGAGTGAGCAGTTCTGCAGCAGGATGTCGGCACAGTGCACGGCTACTTCAGTGCCCTCGAATTGCAGAAGATTCTGTTTGACTTGTTCGATGGACTCAATCCACTCTCCCATATCAAACTTTTCGGGAACCCCGTCCTTCATATTTTCCCGTTGTTTCAGCAGGATAGGAATGTCGATTTCCAAGTTGTTTGCGGCTTCGGTCAGAATGTGGATGTTCCAATCGATTTGCTGCATGTCGAAGCCATAAAAACGGATGTCCTCTCCATCGTCGGCAGCTTCGTTATATTGTCGCATCCAGGCAATGAGTTGCTCCATCTGCTGGGTTCGGTAGAGAGTGAAACCGATGGCTGCTGCGGCTTCGGCGGGAGTGCCAGGACCACCGTGGATGTAGCGGTTTACTGCCTCGCAGCTACCATAGTCGCCTTCTAGTGCAAAGGCACGTATGCCAAAGCGTTCAACCAGTAGTTTGAATACATCCAGCTTTAGTTGCTGGAATTCGGCATTGCCGTGGGTGGCTTCGCCCAGCGCTACGATGCGCACTCCTGTGGGAATGGTCAGTTCGTCGACGGATACAGCGTAGCGGGCGAATTCCTTCGGGTCGGCGCTCTTGCCCGTGCCGAAGCCACCAAAACGTATATAGACAGCGGAGGCAACTGCCAAAAGCGTAAGCAGCACCACAAGGATAATGAGTCCGGTTTTCTTTCTTTTCATATTCTGTTATGATTTGTCATCTTCTCATTCAGATTAGAAAAGCTCCACTGCTGGCCAGCCATAGTCTTGATAGTAGCGGACGTTCAGGTTGTGCTTTTTGACATACTCCTGCAGCTGCTCTTTGCGGACTGCCTCGCGGACATCTTGGTTAGAGTGCATGTTCTGGTAGATGTCGTAATGGGAGCCGAAGATGCGGCGGGCGCTGGCGTCGTTTCCGGCACCGTCGACGGTCTGCTCAAAGGATTTCACGGTGTATTTCCCGTTCTCCACATTCAACGACATCAGGCCGCTGTGGTTTCCGCCAGAGACGCACTTCAGCGTGTCGCCCGCCACATTGTACCACAGCACCCAGCAGTCGCACAACACGGGGACGCAACCAGCGTCCGCATCTCCGGAGTTGACAATCATAAGTGTGGGAATGCAGAGTTCACCTTTCAGGTAGTTCTTGCCGATCTCGTTCACCAGATAGTCGCTAATGGCATCGCGTCTTGCCTGTTCGTCTCGGTTGATGGCAATGTGGCGGATACAGTCGGCCTTGTGTCCGTCGAAGTCGGACATCAGCCATTGGCCGTCTACCTGCTCCATGTAGAGCTTGTGCTCCTCGATGTCAGAGGTGGAGTCGAACGAGCCGTCTTCCCATTTTTGACGCACGTTGATGGTGGCCACGGCGTGGGTCTCGTCGGTCTGTTCCACAGCGGTGACTGTGTAGTCGGCTATAGTGCCGCCGTTGCCGGTAACGAAGTAGTAGAGCCATTCGTGGTCCATAGCCTCATGCTCTGGCAGGCGGTTGAACATCGTGTCCAGCACGGCATAGAAATCAGCTGTCATGTAGTCCTTCGACTGTTCCAGCAATTCGTGGTCGGGGATATAGCGGCACAGCTCCTCGGCGCGTTGTTTCAGCTTTTCCTCGTTGCTTGCACAAGCCACCAGCAGTAGGGCAGCAATTGTGATGATGAGTGTTTTTTTCATTGTTATCTTTGTTAGTTTATAGACAAGTTTTCGTATCAAATCACGCTGCAAAGATACAACTTTTTGCCGATACGGGAAAAATATTGTTGCCCCGCATCGAAAGCCCCGTTTTACGAAACTGCTCTTGGGGTTTGGCATGGGTTATACCAACTGCCCGGGCAGACGGAGTTTCTCTTTCTTTGGGAAGGTAGACTCATAGGCTTCGAAGTCCTCGGGATGATGGTCGGCAACAGAATACCCTTTTGGAGGTGTATACGTTGCCTCCGCTATTCCGTGGTCTCTAAGCCAGTTAGGGATAAGCTCTTGTGCAAGGAAATAGGGAACCTCGGCTTCGTGGGGCTCATCATGGTAGTGGATGCCGTATTTGCTGGCAAGGTCGAAACCAGCATGACGGTAGAAGTCAATGTTGCCCTCCATGCAGAGGAACCCGACACCCATCGCACGAGCCTTCTCCAACGTATAGTTCAGCAATTGGAGTCTATAACCCATGCGTTTGTAGTCGGGATGTATGCTGATGGGACCGAAAGTCCACGATGGCACATGCTCGCCGTTATCCAGCACCAGCTCCGCTCTCGAAAACATGACATGCCCCATAATGTGGCCATCAAGCTCCATCACGTAGTCCAGCTCGGGAATAAAGTCTGGGTTGTTGCGATATTGATTCAGCACATAATGCTCCAGGCAGCCTGGACGGTAGACGTTCCAGAAAGCCTCGCGGGTCAAGTTCTCCACCTCGCGGTAATCCTCTGGTTTCTCTAATCTGATATTTATTTCCATTGTTTTTGCAAAGATACTCAAATCATTTCACAGGTAACGTCCTTATGCAATTTCAATTATTAGAAATTCGAAATGCGGCAATGTTACATCGACTACTCAACTTTGCCTCCTGCTTCTGGCAGGCTATTTTCTTTTTGGATTAGCTCTTTGATGGCTCTGTCGTAGTCGCTTTCGTATTGCAGCATCTCCATTTTTCGATATTTCTCGAACTCGGAAACGGCTTTTTATTTGGCCTCTTCATGGCTGATAGTCCCTTTGCCTACCAGTAATTGTCTGCCGGAAAGTTTCATCAGTTCATCCAATTTCTCTATCCATTCCTGCATTCTCATAGGTACTTGTTGGAGAGCCTGTATTTCGGCAAAATCCAAATACTGAGACACAAGCAGATTTAGATAGGTCAACTCCTGCTCCGTTAGATAATTCTTGGCAACCTGTACATCATCTATTGTGATATAGCTTCCTTTAAAGTTTGTCATTCCCACCATGGGCTTGTTAGCATCTACTCTTTCATATATCACCTCCGCAGCCGTATGGTGATGAGCAGCATAATGCAGTTTGTTCTGCACAGACGCAAAGAACTGACGCGTAAGGTTGGCATTGGGGTCGTAGTCAATGCTCGTAATAAAGATGTCGGTCACCTGCTGATACAGGTTGCGTTCGCTACTGCGAATATCGCGGATGCGTTGCAACAATTCCCTGAAATATCGGCTACGATTGCCTTTCAGTCGATTATCGTCCAGCGTGAAGCCCTTTTGAATGAACTCATGGAGGTGAGCCGTTGCCCACTGTCGGAAGCGTGTGGCCACCTGCGACTTCACGCGATAACCCACAGCGATAATCATATCAAGGTTGTAGTGGCTAATCTGACGGTTCACACTTCGATTGCCCTCTTGGCGAACTAACAAAAATTTTTTGTGAGTTCGTTCTTTGTCCAGTTCTCCCTCCGCATAAATCTGTCCAATATGATAGCTCACATCCTGCTGTGAAGCATCGAAAAGCTGCATAATTAGCTCCACTGGGAGCCACACATCTTCTCCCTCAAACCTCACATTTACCTGTGTGATTCCGTTGTCGTCCTGATATATCAGGAACGCCTGATTGCTGTTCGCCAATTCGTTATTATCTTTCTTTGTCATATTCTTACAACCACTATATTTCATTTATTATCACATCAACCCACATATATTATATGCCTTTCCTTATTTTACAAAGATACTCAAATCATTTCATAGTTACTGTCCTTATGCGATTTTCAATTGTTTGAAGTCCGAAATGCAGAAAAAATACATTGGCTCTTATGCTATATCTGACTGATTTTTCAACAGTCTCGAGGCTGAATCTCAATAACCCCATACAAGGAACCGTTAGGTTCCGCAGTGTGGGGACTTGAAATGCCTTCCTTTCCAACCTCCTCGCAATCCGCAATGGTGGCATTCTTATTTCTATAAGTAATGTATTCTATATCTGTATGCATACTTGCCATAATGCTATTTCATTTCTGACAGATTCTAATCATTTGTTAACGTCGTTATCTATTACTTCCCAATAACCGCCTTTATCTGGCCCCACACGACGTAGCAATCCCTTTTCTTGGAGTTTTTTGATGTTTCTCCATACAGTCGTTCGCTCAAGGCTTAATTGTTTTGTGATTTCATCGTAAGTTAGATACTTGTTTTCTTTAATAAGGTGCAGAATGCCTTGTTGTGTCTTGTTTGTTTTTTCAGTTGCATTTTCAGTTGCATTTTCAGTTGCACTTACATGGTCAATTTGTACACTCGCAGGGAAGGTGATTCGGATAAAGTTGTCGGTAAAACGGAAACAATTTTCACCATAAGCACGAAGGATACGGGGTATGCCAGAGCCCAATGACTCCACTATGTCAAGGTCGCGATAAATACGCATCAGCTCTTTGTTGCGTGGGATGGAAATACCAGTAAAGAACTCCTCTCTACTGAGCGATTCAGGAAGTCTGCCTGCAGAGGTGATTTCCAGCCTATCGGGGAAAATCTCAAACTTGGGTGGCACTTCAAAGGAATAGTCATTATGCACGATGGCATTGATGACTGCTTCGCGCACCGCCACCCTGTCCCAGAGAGGCGTTTCGACCCGTTCCATAGGTGTAATTCTCGCAGCCGTCTTGTTCTCTATCTCCAACTTTGTCAGTACGCTTTTGGTGGCTTTGATAAGTGAGCAGTATCCATACTCGTTGTTCTCTATCAAGTCACATCGGTCGAGGCTGGAATATTTTGCCACCTTTATGGAGTTATTGTTCTCGTCTGCCAACAGGTAGGCCACATAGTTGTACTCACCCTCTTTTGTTATCAGCTCGAGGCTACGCTTAAAATTGTCGTTTAGGCGCTTGCCCCGTTCATCATAGTATATGCGCAGTTGCTCAAATGACAAATCTTGACGATTCGAGACAATTTTGCTGATGGAATTGCGTGTACGCATAGCAAATAGTCGGTCAATCTGCTCTTGTGGCAATGCTTCAACCGAAGTACCCACACGAATAAATGCACCGCGAGGAGTCATGCCATACTTGGTTTTAAAGTATGGTTTATCCATACCGCTGGCCACTGTAACCTTCACAATAGACTTGCCATCTTTTGTCTCTGTTGCAATATCGAACAATCCCATCGCCGAGGGTGATATGTTGTTTTTTATTCTATCCTTCAGCTTAAGCATGCAACCATCTGGATCCTCCACACCAACAGTATGCCCTTCTTTGTCGATGCCAATATAGATGTAACCACCTTCCTTATAGTTAAGGAATGCAATTACCTCTTTTTCTATGTCAAGGTCGTCAGTCAGTTCTCGTTTGAATTCTATGCGGTTGGTCTCAGTCATATTTGATAGTTTTTGCTGTTTTATATTGCCTATATCTGTTTTATTTGGGCAGATTGAAGGCATATTGTGCTGGTAGTATATCTGTTTTTTCTTTAGTCCTTACTGTAATCTCATTTTTATCTATGGGGTTTGCTTAGCATCTGTTTCAATATACTGAATTTTTTTCTTGAATTTATATTGGGGCGGGTTTTTGCTTGGATCAAAGACAATAGTCGGACTTAAAAAAATCAGCTCTTTGCCTTTCTTTGCAGAAAAAGCCGTATGATTTATACAGTATTCAATTATTTGACAATCTGAATATAGTAATCTTATTTCATCTGCGTCATCGTATGAAACAATCCAATTCATATTGTTCAAACTCTTTATTTTATCGCAAACAATCTTGTGATGATCTTTTTTGTAATATTGAGTGTATAAAGACTGTCCTTTCGCATAGTATGGTGGATCAAAATAAATGAGCATATTGTGAGGATTGGAATTCTTTATAAAATCCATATCTAACAAGTTTAACGCGTCTTCATTGAATATACTAATATTCATCTTCAGCTTGGCAATTTTATCAATCCGATTAATTAATTCGTTTTTATTGTAACGACAATCGAGTTTGTATTGACCACCTTGATTGATTCCTCCAATGACACCACCTTTGATAATTCCAGATCGATTAGTTCTATTTAAAAAGAATGTCGAAAAACCTAATTCTAACAAATCGCAATTTTCTTTGTTCTTTTGTACATTTCTTTGTCTTTTCCATTCGTCTATTGTAACTGGGGTGTTCCGAATCATCTCACATAATAGGTCAGATTTATTCAACACAGAATACCAAAAGGCATAAATAGAGCGGTCATTATCATTAATTGTAATATGCTTGACAAAACCTTCAAACAACAAAAACAAAGCAACTGCCGCGCCACCAGAATATGGCTCGACAAAATGCTCTGTTATTGAATTGTCAGAACAAATTTTAGCAATAAATGGAGCTAACTTTTTTTTCCCTCCAGGATATCGTAACGGTGAATAGTTCATTCAGCTTTGTTTATATTGTTGCTCAAATATACAAATAATGGTTCAAGATCAGACCAAGCTTTTTTATTACTTTCAATATCGGCGAAGTATTTAAGATTATGAACACTCAAGTCAAGTGAGGATTTTATTATATCAATTTGATTCTTGACAATCTTATAAGTTTGGGTGTCCATATCATTTGCCAGTTTTGTAGTTAATACAAAATCCAACATTGGCTTAAGAGAAGCAGACGAGTAATCGGCCTTGTCAATATTAAATTTAAGAATGGTCATTATCTCATCTTCGGATATGGGTTCTTGTAAATCGTGCTTGCCTTTCAAATATTTTATAAGTGTCTTTACTTTAGCTTGTCCATTCTTTTTTGCATCTTGCCCAACTTTATTTGAATATTCTTCAAATAGTTGATTTTGCTCGATAAAGTAATAGAGAGATTGTTCCAAATATGTTCTTAACAATACTGAAAAAGCGTACTGTTTATCATTTGTAAGACCTCTTAATTCCGCAAATAACGTATCCAGTTTGTTATTATCAAAGAAAATCTCTTTGTCTCTTGGTATTACATAATTGTCAAACGATGATTTTTTATTCTTTCTCCTTTTGGTAATTTTGTTTTTGGCCGCTTCTAAGTCTTGTCTGTCAATTTCATTACTTCTAGTTGTGTTTTCATCAAGACCAACAGACATATCCACATTAGGAGATTTTTCCAAGTCTTTTATTAAGGATTCTATCTCGCCAGTCGTATTATATTGTCTTGAAAAACTTTCAGCATTCAACAATTCGTTAAACGCCACTAATACCCTTTTTTCAAATTCCTCCTCTGGCAGTTTAATGATTAGGTCGCCATTATCATTATTAAAGCTGATGCCAAGGAATCGTTTTGTTTCATCAACATTACAAAAACGTTCCAAATTAGTGAGATTAAAGTTATCTGTATTAATGTGAATGCTTTCTTTATCTAATATAGATTGTGCTTCCTTGAAAAGATTATATATTTTAATCGTCTTCAATACATTTCCTCTAGTTTCATTCAAGACTTCACAGATGTCATCAACAGAAAGGCCATCTTTCCAATACATGTCGGAAACAAAAGAATACTGATTCCCTGTTTCCCATCTTTTTACGGCATCTCCCTTGTGCCTTTCATATATGATTGGATTTGCTTGTAATCTGTTAGGGGCTATATGACATCTTATTTTGTAATCATCAATAGGGATCTTGTTTTCAACGATGTTTCTCAACAATACATTTGCTTTTGCCGTTGAAAGGTATTTTTTAGGATTTTGTAAAAGTTTTAATGATGCCACACGCCTATTTCCCTCAAGCACTACCTTTTTATCGTTTTCAATACAAATAATAGGTTCTTCTCCGACAAAATACCCTTCCTCAGATATTTTCTTAGCCAAATCGTAAATCTTCTCGTTTTCAATGAGTAATTTCATGATTTGTGTCTGATTCAAATTGTCATTTGAATAGCGAATACGAGGATTGTTGACGTCTAATTGCAACGTGCTCACCTTGTATTCAAAACTTTCCCATGCTGAATAATCTATATACATGATTTATTGGGTTTTTCTTAAATAAACTTTATTATAATGCTTATTGCCACGCGATTCTGAGACAATATGCTCAACACTTTTTGAGCTTGAGAAATCTTTATGACAGAAAATGCATTGCATATATAATGAACACTTTTCCAATGATTAACTATGCTAAAGCTTCTTTCAGAGTTCCTTTATCTATATATGTGTTTGCAAGAAACATATCTTTTGTAATGCCTAACACACTAATTTTCATTAAATTGTCAATTATCCTACCTAATTTAGTTTCACTAACAAGTGGAGGTGTTCCATGAGCTATCCTAGGTTGAAAACTGTAAAAATCTACCCCATTGTATTGCCATGTAATTATTTTGCAAGTGGGGTCTTCGTTTTTACCACGTATCATATCTTGGGTTAATTGAAATTCAAATGAATAATTCGTACTTGGATGCTTGAAAATGAGCTTGCTATTTTTGTCCACAAGAAGAATCTTAACTTGTATGTTGAGTTTTTTCAACTCGTCAATTAACCCAAACGCTTTAAGTAATTCTCGTTTATAAATTGGGAAAGATGTTTTTTGATAATGAGCTGCAGGGTTTAGTATCATTAGTTTCGACTGTTTAAACATATTATCAATGCGAGGTGGTATGGAATTCGTATACTTTAACAATCTATCCCACAGTTTATTCAATTCAATAAATTTCCCATCTGCATTTTTGCAATATTCTTCTGGAAGATAATCGGTCACGAATTCCTCTAATGTTTTTCTTATATAAAGAGCTGCAACTGTGTAATCTCGGGCAGTAAAATACTTTTTTGCTTTCACATAAGAATCTGATTCACCGTCAATAATCTCAGGTGCTTCATGTTTTGGAATACCAGTTTCTCCTACATACATTTCCTTTCTGAGCCATAAAACATCTTGTTTATGCTGCTTGATTTTATAATCGACAAAGTTGTATAGATTTTTGTCGTGTATGAGAAAAAGTATCTGATATTTTGTTGCATACTCTTTTAGTAACAGATCCAACAATAGCTCTCGATTACTCATATCTAAACTAATCATCAAATCATCGAGAACAAGGACATTCAAAGCATTAGGTGCAGTAATTGTGTTTACACGATAATCTAATATTGTTAATCGAATTGCAGTTGCTAATGCGGATAGCTTTGCTTCATTCAAAAAGACATGGGGCTTCTTTATATGAACACTTTTCCCATTATATTTTGTTATTTCTAATTCTATTTTGAATGGAGACCACTCATAGTTCTTATCTTTCTTTACATGACTGGGGTGTCCATAGGTCAGTTGAAAATCCATATCATAGCCGAGTTCATTAAGTCGACTTTTGGCATTTACATTAATAAAATCCATTAAATTTGTAAACTCTGAATTAAAATGGGCTTCAAAGTTGCAAAACTCTTTATATTGTGGGCTATTTTTATATACAAGAATTCTGTCTCCTTTATAATTGGTTGTGAATCCTGGACCATCTTGATACTCTGACCACATTGAACTTGCGTTTGCAAGAATCTTCCCTTTTATTTTAAAACTGGCAAAATTTACATAAGGCAATATGGAATATACAAACACATCGTACAAATCTGGTGTTTCGCTATTTCTGAATTCTTGAAATTTAAAAATCGACTGATAGTTTATAAAATCTGAAACCTTTCGTGACTCTTGAGCATATGAATCTCCGCAGATACGATTATCTAACAATGATAATTCATAAGTCTTGGCGTTATCATCTTGGATTTTAATGTATGAATTTGAGTGTTCTTTTCTAGAACTGATTTCGGACATCAGAGGTGCATATATATTCACCAGCGACTCGTCACTTTTATCTATAGGAAGAAAGTATTTCCCTGTTTCAGAAGGGTCTTTTAAAGATGCTTCTAATAGAGTATATAATCCCCAAAATATTGAGCTTTTTCCGCTTCCATTTTCACCATAAAGCAACAGATGCTTCCCTTCAAGATGAATGGTTTCTTCTTTACTGAAGAACTTAAAGTTAGATATAGTAATGTTATTGATTTTGCTCATACTCTCGACTTTGAATGTATTTGATAAAGAAAGTTCTTACTTCTCGTTTCCAAAAGCATAATACGTTGGCGTATCGGATTGTCTGATTGTTGGTACCATAGGTAGAATTTCTCAATTTCCTTAGAGGTATCCATAGACATGTTCTCCCAATGATATGACTTCAAATATGAAATGACATCAATCTTGTTCTCCTTAACATGTTGCTCAAAATACAATTCATATATAGCCATATCAATAATTTCCATAATATGCGGGATAATCCTATCGTTTGAGGTATGAGAAAGCACGTCAGGATTCGATTCATCTTTCAAATATACAATAAAATCGACCAATTGATCAATAAAGGATTGTACTTCTGTTGTAATATAATAATCAGGTACAGGAAAAGGATTGACATAGTCCGTTTTAAACGTGTAATATCCTCCCCTAAGTACATATCCGGTATTTTGTATGAAAAACCAAAAAAGACGCGAGTTGAGCAATGCCATCCAAAACTTGTAAGACTCTTTTGTGTTCTCTTTTTTGATATATCCATATATCTTAGTCGTGGAATAAAACTCACCGTTCTTGTCATAAGCAAAGTTACCACCTAAAGAGATTTCCGGTGCTACAAGTTTTTCATTATCAAAAAGAACTAAGTTTTTTGGATAAATATATCTATACCAGCAATCATCATCTCTCAATCTTCCATGTTCTCTTTCTCTCAAGATCTCTTCACACTCTTTCAGATATTCATATCCGTGTGGAAATTGTTCAGACAATTCATCCACAGAGTACAATATAGCTTTCCCATTCTGAATTATATACGGGAAGACAACATATCTATCTGTTTTAATGGTATCATACCTATGCACGTCTTCTCCTTTAAGAAGTGGTTTAACCAATCCCTTCTCAATTTTTACTTTACGACCTAACTGTTTTGACTCTCCTATGATGAATTTCTCATCCATTTGGCAATCATTAATGAAATAGACATCATCTTTACTAGTTTGCAAACCACAAAATATTCTATCAAAGACATCTTCTATTCTTCGATGATGTTGTTCAAGTCTGTTGAGAATTTCAGAGACTGTATTATTTGTCAAAACCCACTGGCTTTCATTCAACTTTTCACTGTTTATGATGGTTGAATGTTCGTCATTTAAGGAATCGAGATACTGCTTTAGTTCGTCATTGGAAGATAAATCTCTATCTAATTCAATGTATTTCAGATAATCGCTGTTGGGTGAGAACCATTGTAAACCTGTGTATGTAGATGCATTAAAAACTTGATATGCACCAAAATTAATAATCTTGGATGCTGATTTTGTTTTAGATACAAGTCTTCTCAGACCTTTTCCAAAGGCGGAATTTGTCCATTTGGTCGGCATGATATAATTAATGATACCTTGTTGGTTTATTAAGTCAAACCCTTTTTCGGCAAAAGTAACATACAAATCGAAAGAACCGGTGGTTGATTTGTAATGTTTTGATAAATAATCTGCAAATTTCGGATTGGATTCTCTAATTCCTTGAATTCTTAAATATGGCGGATTCCCAATAACAATATCAAATCCATTGTTAATTCCGAACATCCATTCTGGATCAAAGAATGACGCTGTGGCGTTTTGGTCAAACATATCCCAATCCAAAAGCATCAGATGGTCTTCATCGCTTACTGCACGCAATCGTTTCAGCTCTTCAACCATTTGGATACGCAGTTGCGCTACGCGCTCCTTGTATTTCCTTTTGGTCTTTACAGTTTTTGCCCCAAAGATTTTGTGCTTCGCCACTTTCATTTCGTCCTGCATCCGCTTAATGTCATCGGTGACAAACAAGTTGGTCTGGTTATGAAGGCCAATCAGCGTATTGGCTGCAACAAACTTGGCTTCGAGGTTTGGGAGCGGGCGGATGCCGAAGTTGTCAACAGGGTCGGTATTAGTCTTCTGGTCAACCACCAACGAGATAAAGAAGCGGAGTTTGCTTATTTGGATGGCGATAGGCTGGATGTCAACACCATAGATGCAGTTCTCTATCAGATAGAGTTTGCGGGCATAGTCGGGACGGTTAACATTCTCGTTGAAGCTACGTTCGATGTCGGCCACCATCTCTTTGCGTTCCTCGTCTGTGGCGTTGAGGTAGGCCTCTGAGGTCTCGCTGATGGCATTTTTGACCATCATATCTTTCCACTCCTTGTTGTCTGGGTCGATGCGGTTGAGGATATGCACCATCTGTTGCAACATGCCCATAGGGAAGGCTCCGGAGCCACAGGCGGGGTCGAGCACCTTGCACTGGTAGATGGATTGCAGGATGGCTTTGTGTTGCTCGTCGGTGAGGTTGGGCTCTTCGTCAGTGTATTGCACTAGTTTGCGATACTCCGGTTCCAACTTCTCGCCTACTGTGCGTTTCAGGTGCGCCACAAGACTCTCATCAACCATATACTGCACAATCTCGCGCGGTGTGTAGAACGAACCTGTCTGTTTGCGGGCGGTGGTTTGCGTCTCGGGGTTGTAGGAAGCCAGTAGATTCTCGAAGACCTTACCCAACAACTCCGGGTCGAGCGATACATCCTGGTCGAATGGTGTGTTTTCCTCGACGGTGAAGTTGTAACGCTTCAGAATGTCGATGATGCCACGGGCACTGACCTTCTTCTTCCGTTTGTCGCCATACCATTCGGAGAGGTCGATATTACGGCCTACATCCTCTCCAAAGAAAAGATAATCGGGCACTATCAGCTGTTTGGCAATCTCCTCACGGTCGGTGAAAGCATCAAAATATTTGCCATTATCCTTGTCATCGAGACAGTCGAACAGACCGCCATTGAGAAAGGGGACATACCTGTTGGCCAACTCGACGAACAACTGTGGGTCTTGGAACAAATCCTTGTGTCGCATCAGTTTGTTGTTGTCATAGTCGCTGCGATCCTTTCGGAAGCGACGCTCGGAGATGGTGTCTTTTCCTTCGGGAGTGATAGGACTGTTGAGCATCGCGAAGAAGAGGTTCTGAAGGATACCCTTATAGTAATAGCTGTTGTCGGCTTTACCAAAAAGGGTAACCTTGGCATTAGGGGTAAAACTCTTCAACAGGTGATCGCTGATGTATTTTTCGTCGAAAAACTCATCGGGTACCAGATGCCGCTGCTTGATAAACCATACAAAGATAAGGCGGGTGATGAGACGAATCATCGCCTCGGAGTTATATGCCTCGTTGTCTGCTTTATCATCCAAGACGTTGGGGAACCTGACCACCTTGACTGCCCAAGCATACCAGTCGGAAAGCTCTTGATAGAAGGCCTTTGTCAGCACCTCGACAGAGAAACGGCTACGTAGGTCTTCGATGCTGACCACCCGGCCGGCTGCATTGAGATACTTGTTGGGAGTATGATAGGATATGCCTTCGCCGAGATAATAGGAGTAGCGATGAGGATTGGAGAAGGTGCGTTGCACTTTTGCGGAGCCTTCCTTTTGTTCGAGAGTAATCTCGATAAGGGAGAAACGATAGTTGCTGTTGTCATCCTGCGGGACAAAGAAGACCAACGCCCGCTCACAGAACTCGTCGGCAAGCATACGGAAAGCCTCTTTGGTCAATCCCACACGGGCATCGCTCACAGAAGAATGCAGCACCTCGAAAACTACAAGCTCCAACGAATTGCATTCGCCCAGTCGTGTCACTCGCTGCGTGTATTGGAATTGCTTTGGGTTGGCAAGTGTGGTTTCCTCCTGAATAAAGTCTTCGGGAAGGAAATTCGTTCGGAGGAACTTTACCAGTTCGTTGCGGTTGTATGCTTTATTGAATTCCATAACTTCTATTTGTTTTTGACGGCGGTATATTTCTGGTTAGGATGTTTTATCATCTCTGGTATGGTAAAGAAAAGTCTTCTGTCTTCGATTAACGAACTTATATATAAGTACCTAATAGAATGAGGTTTCCTATGCAAAATATTCGCAATCTCATTGATGCTTAACGGCTCGTATGTACATAATTCCACAATCAAATCTTTCATTTTCTTTGAGGACTCCCATTTTTTTAGGTTCCTGCACCTTTCCAATAACTCATCGGGTAGGGCTATACCATTTTCTCTGGCAGCATTACCATTTTCTCCGATAGCATTACCATTTTCTTTGGCGGCATTACCATTTTCTTTGGCAGCATTACCATTTTCTTTGGCAGCATTACCATTTTCTTTGGCAGCATTACCATTTTCTTTGGCAGCATTACCATTTTCTCCGTCACCTCTACACATTTCTATACCGCCGCCTCTACACATTTCTCCATCAGCTCTACACATTTCTCCATCAGCTCTACACATTTCTCCGATAGCATTACCATTTTCTCCATCACCTTTACTATTTTCTCCGTCAGCTCTACACATTTCTCCGATAGCATTACCATTTTCTCCTTCACCTCTACTATTTTCTTCGTTAGAACTACTATTGACAAAGTTCTCACCTGCGATGTAATATGTGCTTCTACTTTGGCCCTTTTGTTCTAATAACCCTTTTGTACACATATAGTGTAAGTCATAGGATGCTCTCTGATTGTTAATATCACTATTCAACTGTCGGTAGGTAATATTGTCTATTGCCCCAACTTCGCGCACAAAGACCAGAGCCAATCTTTGTTCATTGTTCAAAGAATAGTTGACATAGGATGCGAGCCACTGGAGGGTCTCTTTATCCAACAAATGGTGCAATAGCAGGCGGGCGGTAAACTGATTGGCAGAGCGATTGGATTCAAAAGTGGGAGGCATCAGTCCAGCCTTCTTCATGTGTCCACGCATAGACCTGATGCCAGAGCCTTTGGTTTCCGCCAAATTTGTATCGTGGAATATGGTGCTGATGAATGGGTTGCGCTGTACAGACCCAGGTTCACCAAGTGTTTCGGGTGATTTTAACGAAAAACCGGGATTAATTACTTCCAAGCGATTGGAGTATCTGATAATCTGGATAGGTTGGTTAAGGCGAAATGAACAATGGATAAAGGCATTGACCAACACCTCGCGAAGGACATCGTCGGGCAAGTCGATGGGTGTGTTAGCTTGCAGTTTTCCTTTGGGCAGTTCAAAGCCTTTGGGCAGATCGTCTTTGACAGCATTAAGAGCACGGTTGACTAACAAGATAAGTGGTCCGCGCATATCGATAGTGGCCTCAAATCGCTTGTCAGGATCTTCAATCCATCTGTTTCCGGGCACTCTAATATAGTCAACTCTTAATGCTGGCAGCAAACGACGCAATGACATGGACTTGCCAAACACAACAAGACCCGTATATGTCAATACATACTCTCCGTTTTTCTCTTTTTCACACGCCCTTAACGCCAAGAGAAGGTCTTTGTCGTCGTAGGACAATTCTTCGGCATTGGGATTGACCCGTGCGCGCAGTTTACGGTAATGAGCAACAGCATTCTCGTCTATATCATCGAGGGTGGCTCCTTTGACAACGGTACTATCGAAACTCTCGGCCGAGGAATAGAACACCCGCATATCGTCTTCCGTGCATTTTTGATCGGAAGCCCCCACTCGGCGGAATGCTCCGCTTGGAAGTCCTTTGTTCAAAAAATACACCGGCTTCTGAGAATCAGGCAGCTCATCTATTTTCACAACGATTACAGTCTTCCCGTCAACGACCTCGGTCTCAACCTGAGGCCGAATGTGCATGTTCAGCATTGAACTGCACTTAGAGATCAGGTCATTCTGGATTTTATCCGGATTATCTATGTTCTCTGGCTCATAAACAGGCAGACCATCATGAAAACCAGTACGAACAGCACCTAACAACAGGTATCCTCCACCCAAATTGGGTTCGTTGGCAAAAGCACATACTGTTTCCATGATGCCCTTGTCTATCTCTGAGGCTTTCTTGGCTTCTATTCTGACATTTTCGTCAATAGAATTGAGCTGTTCAAATAATTCCTGTGCTGTTTTCATTGTAATTCCTCCGCTAAAATAATTGATTCCTCTCCGTCGTCAACATGGTTGTAGGTCTCGATGATACGGGAAATGTAGTAATTGTCGATTTGCTCGGGCAGTTTCGCATACTCCGATGGCTTGAGTTTGTTAATGAAACGAAGTTCGTATCCGGCAAGGCCATTGTTCTCGATTACATTCTTTAGGTCTTTCAGATAGTCGGCAGGCAACGCTTTTTTTGTCATCATCACCTTAATCTTCTGTAAGGCTTCGATGCGTTGCTTTTCGTTTTTATCCCGACTGCCGGATTGGAAAAGGTGTAATTTTGAGGCTTGATAGATGCTGTCGAAGTCTTCGGATAAGGGCTTGGGCTCTTCAGATGGAAGGGCTTCAAACAGGCAGATGGCCTCTTCTGCCGTCAGTTGATGGAGGCTACCGTCGTTGTTGCCAATTTTGAACACGAAATCATCGCCCTTTTTGCCAAACAGCAACACACCTTTGCTTGGTTTGTCAACAGAGCGTCCCGTTTTTGCACGGTGAGGCATCTGCAGAGCCTCATCATAATCTGGTGTGCCTTTCATCGAGTTGAGGAACGTCAAATAACGGTTGTCCCAAGAGGCCTCTTCGCTCGCAGCACTTTCGCGGCGATATTGTTCGAGGAAGTATGACTGGATTTCCTCGTCTTTGGTCAATGCCTTGGTATCCTCTCCCATGATGGCGTGAACCATAGCCATTTTCAGGGTGGAAATCTCTTTGGTGCGGGTTTCTGACTCACCCACATCGGTAGGGAAGTAGTTGTAGATGAAGAGTTGGTCAAACACTTTTTTGTTCACGCGGTTAATTCGGCCGATACGTTGAATGACACGAGTGGGGTTGTAGGGGATATCATAGTTGATGATGGTTCCTGCACGGTGTAGATTGTATCCTTCGGAAATGGCATCGGTTGCAACAAGTATTTTATAGTCGTCCTTCTGGAACGCCTTCTTTTCTCCCGCATTGAAGTTGGCGTTGATGACGGCTTTGTTTGCCGTGTTGGCATCGGCAGAGGTGTATTTGAATACGGGGAGGCCAGATGACTGCAGCGCTTGTCCCAGATAATTGGCAGTGTCGGCAAACTCGGTGAATACTATGATTTTGCGTTTGGGCTCTTTTGTGATTTGTTCGGTAAGGATTTGTTTGAATGAGTCGAGTTTGGGGTCGATTGCAATATGCTGGTCTTTGCCAAACCATTGTTCGAGAATGCCTTCCAATAGATTCTTGTCAGCATTGATGTCTGCGATAAACTCTTCTTTTTTCAGGTATTTCGATTCAATCTCAAAGAAGCCTTTCTTTTCGTATTTCTCATAGAGTTCGGTTACCGATTCGTTGCCGTCGTCATCCGTTCCATACAAGTCTTCCACATCAGGAAGATTGCCTTTCTTGTAGATGGGAACCTTATCGGTGGTTTCAATCCATTTTAGTATATGCTTGGATGACTCAATCATGTATTCCAGAGACTTGCGGAACGCATATTCGGAACTCTCGAACCGGCGCACCAACAGGCGGCGCATAAATTTGGCCACGTTGGCTTGTCGGCCTAACAGGAGGTTGAGTTCTACGCCAGTTTTCTCTTCCAGTTTTTTTGCCAATTCCGGTATCAAGTCTTCTTTCAAATACAAAACAGGTGAATAACGGGCAGCCTTAAATCGGTAGGTACCGTCGTCCACATTCTCATCAACGGCACTGATTCTGTTTAATGTGGATAGGTACAACTCTTTCAGTTCGCTTAGGTCGTACTCCAGTTCTACGGGGTCGTTGGGGATAACCAGTTGGATATTTTGTTGACGGAGGTCTTCGGCATACTCGGGAATTTCCTGCAGGTCAATGCGGGACCGTCGAATCACTAAAGGCGCAATGATGGAACGAATCTCTTTGGCAATTTTTTCGGCCTCGGCTTTTGCTTCATTGTCTGAAATACGTTTGTCGCGTTGATCTTTTTGTAGTTGTTTGTATCTACTAATCAACTCTTTGAACTTGGCTCCCAGATTCTCTACCGTCTTTAATGTTGACTTGGTAGGTATTTGGAATAGTTTCACCATTGCGTAGATGTCATCAGGTCGGTTGTTGAAGGGTGTGGCGGTAAGTAGCATCACCTTGTTGCCGGAACAGAGTTGGTGAAGGATGGCATAGTCTCGGGTGTATTCATTGCGATAACGGTGTGCCTCATCAACAATCACCAAGTAGTTTTCCTTATTCTTGACGATATGTTCATAGTAAGTAAGAGCCTCTTCAAGTTTTCCTGACGAGAACACGGTTGCGGTGAACCCGAAATCATCACGGTAAGATTTCCACTGCTCTTCCAAGTGTGGCGGGCAGACGACAATAGTTCTCAAACGCAAATTGTGTGCAACAGTAGAAGCAATGATACTCTTGCCAAGACCCACAACATCCGAGACAATGACACCATTGTGATTTCTTATGGCATTTATGGCCATCTGTACGGCATCGGTCTGATATTTCAGATTGGAGAAACGGCCGTCGGTGATGTCGTAAGGGGTCATTATATTGTCGACCGTCGGAATGGTGAAGTATTCTTTCAGCACACGTAAATACATTAGGTAGGGGCTGAAAAGACGGTCGTACCAGATTTTCTTAATGACTTTAACATCAAAGTCTGGAATAGTCTCTTTGTCTGCAATGACAACTGAACTCTCCCATAATTCGTTGAATATGGCTGATGCGTCTATGTGGGATTGCTTGTCGTTGAATCGAGAGTTAATCTCCACTCTTCCAGAAAGCCCCTCGTATGAAAGGTTGCTTGAACCGGTTATTACGGCGCCGGGAACTTCTCCGTTCTCGTTTACGTCATCGTTATAATTGAAGATATAAAGTTTTGCGTGACATGGGTCCTCTGTCTTACGGATTTCAAGTGAACCGTCTTTTAGTTTGTTGTAGAAAAGAGTGAAACCGTCAAGTTTTGTTTGGTTGTCATAAAAGTCCGTCTCGTTGAACAGTCGCACAAAGTTATCATAATATTCTTCCTTGATCTGAGTGCGTGATTTGTTCGCATTCGCCAAGGAGTCCATTTCTCGTAGATTCTTGGTGATAGTGGTGTCGATATCAAGTCCAACAAGTATTCTTACGTTTTTATCCTGAAGGTTCTTGGAGATTAGCTTATATCCAGAAAAGTAGAAATACCCAACCAAAATATCAACAGCAATGCTTTTGGGTAAAACACCGTTGATTATTTCAGACAGTAGTTTGTTTTGATTTGTGATGAAGCTATTCTGTTCCATATTATGGACTTCCCTTTTACATCATTTTGAAACTGCAAAAATACTTATTTTTTTTGAATTGGCAAATTATTATTTTGCAAGGCAGTTGGGTTGGTTGTTGATAATGTCGAGAGGGTGCTGAAGGGGGTGTCAGTTGGACACCGACCGCTACGCGCTACAGTGCTACAGTTCGGATTTGGAAACCTTGTTCTCCAACTGTAGCAACTGTGGCACTGCAACACTCCCTAGAATGTGTCCTTATTAGATCCACTTTGCCTCCACTTCAGGAGCAAAGCCTGAGCGAACCTAGACCGAACCTAGAGCGAAGGCAGAATGTGAGCCGACGCAGGCAAATACAGTCCTCTAATACTTAACCCCAATCGGTCATTAGGTCGACTTTCACAATTTATTCCGATTTCATTTGTGACCGAGAATGGTCACGAATTAACGGTCACTAATAAATGTTTTTTGGATTCTGGCTTCTCCGTAAAAAGCGCAGATTTCAGCGGCGAGGGTGTTGAGGTTGTGGAAGCGGCTGTAGTCGCTGTCAGCCGGAGCACATGAGACTCCGCCCATCGTATCGATATTCCAAGGGGCTAATATAAGCAGATGCCCTCGAAGGCAAGCCTCGAAGCGTCGGCGTTCGGGTTTCCATTAGGTGCCGATGGGCTCTTTTTGTAGGTGTATCAAAGGGTATCCCTTTTCTAAGCATTCGTTTTTCATCATTAGTTCGCCACGCGAGATGCCAGGGGTGACGAGGACAGTCTGCCCATTGAGCAAGGCAGACTCCCATTCGGCATGTTGGCGGGCATAGTCGTCGGTGGTCTCGTAGGGCAGAAGGCTGACGGGATGGCGACGGTGACACTGCACTTGCATTTTGCGTGCCCAGCGCAGAAGGAAGAGGTTGCCGAAGGCACCGTAATCACGTTGTCCTATCGTCACATGGAGGCACCGCTGCATAAAGTCCGGGAAACGATGTCGAAGGAGGGCACGACGGGGATTGTCGTTAACATAGGCTATCATTGCCTCGCGGTGACGGTTGTCGAGACAGATGGTGTCATCGTAGTTGTCGTCGAAGAGGGGTTGCTGTTGTCGGCTCACAAGAGCATAGTACTCCTGCCGCTGTTTTTTTGAGAGGTTGCGGATGAGGGAGCCTTCATCGGGATGGTCACGAATCTTTTGGAGTAGCCATGCGGGGGCATTTTTACCAATAGTGGCGACAGAAATCGGTCGGGAGGTAGAGGGGGGTAAGCCTTGCAACTGTTGCCAACGGCTTGTGCAGAAAGCTTTAAAGGCTTGAATGATGTCGCCTAGGTTCCATGTCATGGGTTCTAATACCTCGATAACACCGTGGAAATGGTCGGGCATGCAGACACAGGCGTGTACTGCTACGTGATTGCCGTGGGTGGCTTGTATGACGGGTGTTTGTTGCCAGGCTTGTTGTATCTCTTTGCCGAGAGGGGTGAGGGATAGGGTTTCGTGACCGAGAACGGACGCGGGGGCGTGGTTGGATTCGTGACCGAAATCGGTCACGAAATGTGAGAGCAGGTGGGCACGGCCGCTCACTACTAGCGTGATGAGGTAGGTGCCACGACCATAGTAGTCGTGGCCGGGATTGCGGGGGCGGTAGGTGGATGGCATACAGCTACTTATTTGGTGAGGCTGTAGGGCTTGGTGTCCTTGGCCTGGAAGAGACGTTTGTTGGGCTTGGGTCCCATCTGGAATTCCAGGGTGCCGCCTTCCATCAGCTGGCGGTAGGTGACGTAGCATTTGTCGTAGGGCTTGCCGTTCCACAGTACGCACTGTATGTAGCGGTTCTTGTCGCTCACCTTGGGAGCCTTTATCTCAAGATATTTGCCGCTACCCATGCGTACCTTCATATAGGGCAGGTAGGGCGCACCGATGACGTACTGCCCGCTGGCGGGGCAGACAGGATAGAAGCCCATAGCGGAGAAGATATACCAGGCAGACATCTGCCCGCAGTCGTCGTTGCCGCAGAGTCCGTCGATATGGTTTCGGTACATGCGGTTCATCACCTCGCGCACCCAGTACTGTGTCTTCCACGGTTGGGTGGTCCACATGTAGAGGTAGGGGATATGGTGGCTTGGCTCGTTGCCGTGAACGTAGCCGCCCAGCATGCCCTCGCGGGTGACATCCTCGGTTTCGGCAAAGAACTCGTCGGGCACATGCATGGTGAAGAGAGTGTCCAACTTCCGCACAAAAGCCTTTTCGCCTCCCATCATCTGCATCATGCCGTTCACGTCGTGGGGGACGTAGAAACTGTAGTTCCAGGCGTTGCCTTCAATCAGGCCCTCGCCGCTGGTGGAGAGCAAGGAATAGGGTGTTTTCCAGCTGCCATCGCTGTAGCGGGCGCGCACAAAGCCATCCTTATAGACGTTGCGGTAGCTCATCGCACGCTGGCGATAGCTCTCGCGCACAGAATCCTCATAGCCTATCACATCGGGCAGCGTATGCTCCAAATGGTTCTCCAACGCCCAATAGACACACCAGTCTTCGTAGGCATTCTCCAGTGTGACGGAGGTGCCGTTGCGGCTCTTGTCAAAGGGGACATAGCCCAGCTCTTTGTATAGGCCAGTGAAGTCGTAGTAGTCCACATTGGTGGTGGAGAAGATGGAATGCATAGTTTCCAACTCTTGCTCGGTGTCGGGCTGGAGTGTGTTGAGGGCGGCATCCACCATGACCGACACACCGTGATAGCCTATCATGCACCAGTTTTCACCACCATGATGGCTCCATACGGGCAGCATGTGGTGGGGATTGCTTCGGCTGTGCCAGTAGAGCGAAAGGGCTAAGTTGCGGCTCATGGCGGTATCAGTGAGGTTGATGAGAGGATGCAGAGCGCGGTAGGTGTCCCACAGCGAGAAGATAGTATAGTGGGTATGCCCGTCATAGTTCTTCTCATCAATATCCTGATAGATGGAGGGGTTTATCATAGTGTGGTAGTAGGAGGTGTAAAGCATAGCCAACGCGTCCTCCGGTCCCTGTGCCTCAATGCGACCCAGCATCCGGTTCCAATTGATGTGAGTCAGTTCACGCACCACATCGAAATGGCTGCGGTATTTGGGGTCGCCCTGATGCACGATGAGCAGAGTGTCGCCCTCCGGCCTGTCGCGGAATAGTATCCTTGAGGCAGTAGGAGAATACTGGCACCCTTCGCGTTGCACGGCCTCGCTGGCACCCCAAGTGCTGTTGGGCGAAAGCCCCACGATTACCTCAAGGGTGTCGCTGCCGCCGTCTTCAAATTCGAACCAGCACACTGGCTTGCGTCCCGCCATCTCGGGGAAGTTGTGCTCCTGGTCGAAACGGTTCCAGAAGCCGTGATACGACAGCGGGGCAAAGTCGTGGTAGCCATACTGCTTGATGGGCTTGTTGAACCGGATGTAGTAGTACAGCTTGCGGCAGCGGTTCCAGCCGCTAGTCATACGCCAGCCGCTGACGCTTTGTGTACCTATCACCTTGCATTCTGCCCAAAGCACCTTGCCGTCGTAGTTGTAGATACCGTGGTTCAGGTCGAGGATAATCTTCTGTGCCGCCCCCTTGGGGAAGATGTAGCGGTGCACACCGCAACGCTTTGTGGCGGTCAGTTCGCAGCGGATGTTGTCGTCGTCGAGCGTGACGGCATAATAACCCGGTGCTGCCACCTCGGTCTCGTGGCGGAACCGCTGGCGATAACCCCCGTCGGGGTTGTCGGCGGTGCCGGGGTTGAGCTTCGTCTCGCCGCTGTAGGGCATGATGAGAATATCGCCCAAGTCGCTGTGGCCTGTGCCGCTGAAATGGGTGTGGCTGAAGCCCACGATGCTGCTGTCGCGGTGCTGGTAGCCGGCGCAGTAGTCATAGACACGCGGCTGATACACCCCGTTCACATTGTGCGGTATCGTGTCCGTGTCGGGACTCAGCTGCACAAATCCGTAGGGGAAGCAGGCACCGGGAAAGGTGTGACCCATACCGTTGGTGCCGATAAACACATTGACCCAGCGACCATAGTCGGGACTATTCTTAATTTCTTGAGCCATAAGCGATAAAGATATGGCACATAAGAGGCAAGATAGGATTATTCTTTTCATGATTTAGAATGTTTCACGCTGCAAAAATACGAAAACTTCTCCAATTATGTTTATCATCATTTCGTTTTTCCTTCCCCTCCGTCCTGTTCCCGTTCCATTCCCGCCCCGTTTCCTGTCCCGCTTTTTTCCAACTTCGCATACGTTTCAGGGTCTATTCATCACATTCTCAACTATTCATAACACTTGAGATTAAGAGAAACTTAATAAGAGGTGAATAGGAGGTGAATAGGAAAGGGAGCTGGAAGAATGTGTGTTTTCCTGAAATCGCTTGACAGATTTTTGCTGGTTAAACTGATTAGCTTGTCAAGATAGGTTGAAGGAACAGTGTACCCTATCGGAAGGTGAGCACGAATTCGGTGCTGTCGTGGTCGGAATGGTGGAGGTCGATGGTGCCGTTGTGGGCCTGCATTATTTGCCGTGAGAGGCTGAGGCCTATGCCGCTGCCTTGGCTCTTGGTGGTGTAGAAAGGGATGAAGATTTGTTCCTGGCTTTCGAGGGGAATGGCTGTGCCGTTGTTGCGCACGTGTATCAGTGTCTGGCTTTCGTTGTCGATATAGGCGATGATCTCAATCTTTGAGGCCTTGGCCTCCAAGGCGTTGCGCACCAAGTTGATGAGTATGCGGCTCATCTGCCCTTCGTCGGCATAGATGAGTGTGTCGGGAGTTTGTTCGCTGAAGGTGCATTGGGTGCCGGCCTCGTCCACCATTTTGCGCGTCAGTTCCATCACCTTGCCTATCAGGTCGCGCACCAGCAGGGGTTTCTTGATGGGGCGGGCCACGCCGGTCAGCTCGCGGTAGTTCTGCACGAAGTCAATCAGTTCGCGGCTGCTGGCCCCTATGGTCTCGAGTCCCGAGGCTATATCCTCGCGGTGGTCGTGGGAGGTGTCGTGAATGTAGCGCGAGAGGGTGTCGCTGAGCGAGGCGATGGGGCTCACGGTGTTCATTATCTCGTGGGTGAGCACGCGGATGAGCTTGCTCCACGACTCGGTCTCGTTCTGCTGGTGGCGGCGGTTCACAATCCATTTGATTCGGTTGAGGGTGCGGTTGAAACGGTTGCCCTCGTCGAAACGGAAGTTATACTCCCCGTCCTCGAAGGCATCCAGCATATACTCCACCTTGCGGCGGTCGCGCTCGCGCACTATGATGGCGGTGACTATGGCCACCACCGCTGCCGTTATTATGATTGCCGGGATTAACATGATTTGCATTGTATAGTGAGTGGGCATCCACTCAAATTCCGTATTTCTTTAATCTTGCATAGAGGGTGGGGCGGCTTATGCCCAGTTCTTTGGCCACGAGGGTGAGGTTGCCGCCGTGACGGGCGAGGGCGTCGCGGATGGTATGCTCCTCGGCGGCTTCCAGCGGGGAGGCTGGTGTGTTGCTTTGGGTGGCGGGCAGCTCGATGTCGTGTGGCTGCAAGAGGGGGCTGTCGCTCATGATGACGGCGCGCTCTATGACGTTCTGCAATTCGCGCACGTTGCCGCTCCAGCGGTGGCTTTGCAGGCGGGCGAGGGTATCGGGAGCGAGGCCTGTGGCGTGGCGGTGGTAGCGGGTGGCGAAAGTGCTGACAAACTGTTGGGCCAGGGGTCCGATGTCGTCCGTGCGCTCGCGCAGCGGGGGAAGGTGCAGGTGGAACACATTGATGCGGAAGTAGAGGTCCTGGCGGAAGGTGCCTTGGCGCACCATAGCTTCGAGGTCGCGGTTGGTGGCGCAGATGAGGCGTATGTCCACCGGCACGGCTTTCTCGCTACCCACGCGCACCACTTTGCGTTCCTGCAGCACACGCAGCAGTTTGGCCTGGAGGTGAAGCGGCAGGTTGCCTATCTCGTCGAGGAATAGAGTGCCCCCGTCGGCAAGTTCGAATTTGCCCCGGTGGTCGCTGTGGGCGTCGGTGAAGGCTCCTTTCACATGGCCAAAAAGCTCGCTTTCGAAGAGGGTTTCAGTGATGGCGCCGGCATCGACGCACACCAGCGGATGGGCGCTTCGCAGGCTGAGGGTGTGGATTTCGTGTGCCAGCACGTCTTTGCCGGTGCCGTTCTCGCCGGTGATGAGCACCGTGGCGTCGGTCGGAGCCACCTTTTCTACGATACGCCGCATCTGGGACATTTGCTGGCTGTTGCCCCAAAAGAATCCAACATGTTCCTCTGCCGGTGTGGCTTTTCTCTGTGTGCTTTTCACGGCGTGGGCAGTAGTTTCGCGATGTTTTGCCGATGCGGCCTCGAGGATGGTCACCAGCTTGTCATTGTCCCAGGGCTTCACAACGAAGTCGAAGGCGCCGCGTTTCATGCCTTCCACCGCGAGGTTGATGTCGGCATAGGCGGTGAAAAGCACCACCTCGGTGCCCGGCCAGCGGCGCAGTATCTCGTCGGTCCAAAAAAGACCCTCGTTGCCGCTGCTGATGTCGGCGTGGAAGTTCATATCCAGCAGCACCGCGTCGGGATGCAGCCTGTCCATGGTGGCGGGCAGCGTGACGGGCGATGGCTGCAGCTCCACCTCGGCAAAGCGGGGAGTCAGCAGCAGCTGCAAAGCCTTGCGCACACCTATGTTGTCGTCAACTACTAATATCTTGCCTTGTTTCATGATAGTTCTTTTCAGATTTATTGGATTACTTTTCGAGTGCAAATATACAAAAAAAATCAAATACTAGTTAAAAAAGGTGGGTTATATAGATTTTGTATATATGTCGCGTCCCTTTGGGACGCAGTTCTCAGATGCCTGAATGTCACGGCACTGCGCCTTCGACTTGTACCGTGTTATGAATAGTCTCACCTCTCCGAGGTGATTAATAGAAGTCCCCAAAATACATTGTTATATCATAACCGCCACACAGGGTCTTATTTTTCATTTGTATTGGAAAAGCCAGGGGCGGGTGAGCCCGCCCCGGCTGGGGAATTATTCATCAAAATTAAATCATTCGTTCCGGAGCAGTTGGGATGGGTTGGTCTTGGCTAGGCGGTGGCAGCAAAGGAGCACCATGACGCAGGAGTCATGGTGCATTGTTCTTACAGTTCGTTTTTCAAGTCGTTGACTATTTGGCCGTCGAAGAGGTCGATGGTGCGTTGGGCTATGGCGGCATCTTTGGGGCTGTGGGTGACCATGACGATGGTGGTGCCTTCGGCGTTGAGTTCGCAGAGGAGGCTCATCACCTCGCGTCCGTTCTTGCTGTCGAGGTTGCCGGTGGGCTCGTCGGCGAGGATGAGCTTGGGATGGCACACACAGGCACGGGCGATGGCCACACGCTGCTGCTGGCCGCCGCTGAGCTGCTGCGGGAAGTGGTGGGCGCGGTGGCTGATGTTCATGCGCTTGAGCATGGCGGTGACACGCTCTTTGCGCTCGCGAGCCCCCATGTTGAGGTATTTGAGTGGCAGCTCGACATTCTCGAAGACGTTGAGTTCGTCGATGAGGTTGAAGCTCTGGAAGATGAATCCGATATTGCCCTTGCGGAAACGGGTGCGGTCGCGCTCCTTGAGGTTGCCCACTTCGGTGTCGCCGAACCAGTAGTGGCCGGCGGTGGGGTTGTCGAGGAGCCCCAGGATGTTGAGCAGCGTGGACTTGCCGCAGCCCGATGGACCCATAATGGCGACGAACTCGCCGTCTTTGATTTCAAAACTTACCCCGTTAAGGGCGATGGTTTCAATTTCTTCGGTGCGGAAGATTTTCTGGAGGTTTTCTACTTTGAGCATATTTTTAGATATTTAATTATACGATGTTATTTCTCGGCATTGAGGATGGAGGCGGGATTGGCACCCACGGTGCGGATGGCTTGGAAGGTGACCGACACGAGGGCGACAAGGAGTATGACGATGCCTGCGAGGGCGAAAATCCACCAATAGAGTGGTATGCGGTAGCTGAAGGTTTCGAGGTAGAAATGATTTACCACCCAGTAGGCAATGGGCGTGGCGATGACGAAGGCCACCAGCACCAGTTTCATGAAGGAACCGGTCAATTGTCGCTCCAGCAGTTGCCGCTCGGCTCCGAACACACGGCGTACAGCTACGGTGTGGCGTTCTTGCTGCATATAGTAGGTGCTCATGGCCACAAGGCCGAGGGCACTGACCAGCAGGATGAGGAGGGTGAAGAGGGCCATGAGGCGACTGAGACGGGTCTGGGGGGCGAAGAATTCGGCTATCTCGTCGTCGAGGTAGATGGCGTCGAAGATGTCGTTGGGGAAGAGCTCGGCGACGATGGCTTTGACTCTTTCGTAGGCCTGGCGGTCGTTGCCGGTGTTCTCTACGAGGATGGTCCAAGGAGAGCTTTGCGCGGTGAATTCGCCGTGGTTATAGATGAGGGCCTCTTTGTTGTCGGAGAGGATGTCATAGAATTTGAAGTCTTTGTAGTATCCGCCGATGGGCATGGACTCTTGTTCAAATCGCAGGACTTCGGAGTCGAGGGTGAGGCCGAACTTTTTCATGGCGAATTCGTTCAGCCACCAGTGCCCCGGATTGTGGTTGTCGTGCAGGGGTTGGAAACCGAGCATGTTGAAGTAGTTGCTGTCGCCTTGGATAATCTGGAACGAGGCCACCTGCCCGTCGGCGGTGTTCATGGTGTTGTTGTTGGTGCCGCGGAAGGGGGTGCCTTGGCCGAAAGCCACGTTCTTGACGCAGGGCTCCTGCAGTAGACGGTCGCGCAGGGGTTGGAGGGCTTCGGCATTGCCGTAGTAGTTGTCGAAACGGAGGATGTGGTGGGTGTTGTAGCCGAGGGGGGCATTGACGATATGGTGCACCTGGAGGAGCATGGTGAAGGCAGTGACAAGCATAACGACGGCCACGATGTTTTGCAGGATGATGAAGATTTTGCTGTAGACTTGCTTTGTTTTGGTGCGGAGGGTACCGCGAACCACCTCGATAGGCTGTGCCCGCTGAATGATGAGGGCGGGGACGATGCCGGCCACGAGGCCGGTGAGCAGCACGAAGGCCACGGCCAGCAAGATACGCGGCAGGGTGATGCTCTGGAAGATGGAAAACGGATAGTCGAGCATGCGGCTGGCGGCAGGCGAGAGGGCTTCGGCCAGCAGCACGGCCAGGAGCATAGCCACGGCACACATGAGGGTGCTTTCGGCTATCATCTGCAACGACACACGCCAGCGTCCGGCTCCCAACAGGCGGCGGGTGGCCATCTCTTTGGCACGGCGGCCGCAGAGGGCGGTGGTGAGGTTGACATAATTAAGCAGCGCGAAGGCCAGCAGCACCAGACACATGGCGGTAGCCAACGCCACAAAGCTGCGGCTGCCGGCATTGATGCCTATGGTGAAGGTGCTTTTGTAGTTGTCGAGGAAGTAGATGTCGAGAAGGGGGATGAGGTTGACTTCCTGGCGTTCACCGTTCTGGTATGTCCAGTTGATTTCTTTCATGAAGCTGAGCAGGTCGTCCTGCTTGGGGGCGAGGTCGGCTCCAGGTCGCAGCATGATGAAGGTGAGACTAAAGCCGGAGTTGCTCATTCTTTCGTCATTAGCCCGATTGTAGTGCGTGCAGTTTTCGCCGCGGACGATGACATCGGGCTGCTTGAGGGTGCTGTTGCCGAAGTCGTCGAAGACGGCGGCAATGGTCAGCTCGGTGAAGTCGCTGGGTTTGCCATAACGGAGGGTTTTGCCTATAGGGCTCTCCTCGGCGAAATGGGCGTTGGCAAATTGGCGGCTGATGGCGCAACGGTGGTCGGAGGCTTTCCATTCGGCCACGCTGCCTTCGACCAGGGGGAAGGAGAAGATGTCGAAAAAGTCGATGTCGGCGTAGGCCATATTGGTGTTTATGGCCTGCTCGCTCGTGCCGATATAGAAGGGAGACTTTTCGTCGTAAGCCCAACTGGTGGCAGCCTCGATTTCAGGGTAGCGGTTTTTGAGGTGTTTGTGGAGCCAGTAGCCCGAGACAAGGTTCTCGTCGTTGCCCACGAGGTAGATGCGGTCGGCGTTCTGCTGGAAGCGGTCGGTGGTGCGTTGTCGCTGCACGTAGACGGCCAGCAGCAACACGAAGGCCATGGAGAGGGTGAGGCCAATCAGGTTGATGGCGGCATAGAGCTTGTTGCGAGAGAGGAATTTGAAGTAACTGTTCATATTGTTGATGTGTTATTCGTTTTCGTTTGGGTTAATCTATAATCAGCACGTCGTTGTCGCCGTAGTGGTCGTAGTTGCCTGTAAGTACTTTCTCGCCGGGGCGGAGGCCTTCGAGGACTTCGTAGTACTGCGGGTTCTGGCGGCCAATGGCGATGGAGCGTTTCTCGGCGCGGTGGGGGTCGGTGAGGACGTATATCCACTTGCCGCCGGTGTGCTGGTAGAAGCTGCCGCGGGGGATGAGAACGGCCTCTTCGCTTTGGCCCAGCTGCAGGTTGAGGTAGTAGGTCTGTCCGGCGCGGATGTTGTCGGGCAGGGTGTCGCCGAAGAGGAAGTCGGCCTTGAACTTGCCGTCGCGCACATCGGGATAGACCTTGCGGAGCCGTGCGCTGTAGTGCTGCTCTTGACGGTCGAATGTGGCGTGGAGGCCGGCGGTGACGCGGTCAATGTAGTGTTCGTCTATCTGGGCTTGAATCTTGTAGCTGTCGAGATTGTTGATTTGGCCGATGGCTGCTCCGGGGATGATGTTCTGCCCCAGCACCACGTCGAGAAGGCCTATCTGGCCGTCGATTGGGGCCTTGACACTGAGATTTTCCTTGCGGCGGCGTATCATGGCCATGTTGAGGCGCATATTGCTCAGGTTGTCGCGCAGCTGCTGCAGCTCCTCGCTGCGGTAGAGGCTGTCCTGCCGCTCGCGCTCGCTGACCACCTCCAGCTTGTCGCAGGCCAGCTGGTAGTCCTCCTGTGCCTTGAGGTATTCCTCATGGGCTATGAGACGTTCGTTCCACAGCTGCTGGCTGCTCTCGAATGCACGCTTGGCGCGGCGCACTTCCACCTGTAGGGACAGGCGTTCTTGGCGGACGGAGAGTTTTTGCTGCTGCATGCTGATAAGGGTGTTGCGGAGAATGTTCTCTTTCTCGGCCAGCTCGGCCTCGGCGTTGAGGATTTGCAGGTCGAGGTTTTCGTTACTCAATATCAGGATAACGTCGCCAGCCCTGACTTTAGTGCCTTCCTCGGCCACAATCTGCTGCACGATGCCCCCTTCGGTGGGGCTAATCTGAATGGAGGTCATGGGCATGACGGTACCATTGACACGGATATAGTCGTCGAAGTCGGCGCGGAGGACTTGGCTGACAGAGAGGGTATCGCCGCTGATGCGTTGGGTGCTGCTGTGGGGTCGCACGATGAGGTAGAGGACGAAGAGCACCACAATGGCGGCAGCCCAGAGAGGGAGGGCTTTGCGGGTGAAGGCGCGGCGGAGGCCTTTGGGGGGTTGTATGGGATGGTCCATTTTTTTAGATTTTATAAATACGAAAGAGGTGATAGATTTTATAGAATACCGGTTTGGCGGTAGCGGAGCAGGTGGCGTTTGAGGCGCAGCTGTAGTTGGGCGTTGAGGCTTTCGGCTTGGGCTTTGAGGAAGGTTTGGGAGGCAGTCTGGTATTCGATTGCGCTGATAAGCCCCAACTCGAACTGTCGGCGGCTGAGGGCAAAAGCTTGCTGCCCCACCTCGGCCATGCGTTGTGCCTTGAGTGCGGAGGCCTCAGCGGCTTCGACATCGAGGGTGGCCCGGCGGAGGGCATTGGTGTCTTCGCGCAGGGCTTGTTCCAGCCGCACTTGGGCACGGTGGCGTTGGTTCTGGCTTTTGCGTAGGGCGAGGGAGCGGGTGCCTCGGCTGTAGAGAGGGATGTTTAAGGTGAGCTGGATGTACTGGCCGCCGTTGGCGCGCCATTGTTGGGCAAAGGGGAGAGGGGTGTAGTCAGGGAGGTTGGGATAGGTGTAGTAGGTGGTGGACCATCCGGCTCCCAGCGAGAGTGTGGGCGACCATGCGGCGCGGGCCTGACGGACTCCGATTTCGGCCTCCCGCAGTTCGGCCCGGGCAATCTGAACGGCAGGGAGCTCGATAGGGGAGGAGGGTGTGGCGAGGGGTTCCAACTCGTCGGGCTCGTCGGCGATGATGAGGCGACGGTCGGAGGGCCAGCAGAGGGCTTCCTGTAGTTGTAGCAGGGCTTGGTCGCGCCGTCCTTCGGCATCGGCCAGCTGGTATTGACGCTCGGCCAGCTCCGACTCCATCCGCACCACATCGGCATAGCCTTTGCGCCCCAGCTCCTCCTCACGGTGGACTTTGGTGAGCGCGCTGTCGGCTGTGGTGCAGGAGTGGCGCAGCACCTCGGCCAGCTGGCGGTAGTATAGCAGTTGGTAGTAGGCCTCCATAACGGCGATACGCACTTGGTCGGCACATTGCTGCTCGTGGCTGAGACCCTTCTGCCTCTGTAGGTAGGCGAGTCGTATCTTGCCCAGGGCTTGGAAGCCTTCGAAGAGGGTGATGCTACCCGAAAGAGAGTAGCCGTTGTGGAAGGTGGTGAAGTCGGTGTAGGTGTTGGTTTCGGGGTCGAGGTTGCGACCATACTGGTTGTAGGCATAGCTTTGAGCCCCGACACTGGGAGTAAAGGCGGCGAGGAACAATTGGCGATAGGCAGCCAGCTCGTCGCTGCGGTCGGCGGCGCTGAGACGCATCTGTGCTGAGTGGGCGACGGCATAGTCCATACATTGCCGCAGATTCATGGGCTGGGCCATTAGGCTGCGGCCCCAGAGGGCGGCGCATAGCAGGAGGATGAGTTTCGATAGGCGGTGGGTCATATCTTTACAATTTTATTTCCATAAGAATTCCATCCAAGAACTGTGCCAGAAAAGCTAAACTGTTGACCGGTAGTGAATAGCCGTTTTTTCACCCGAAGGAATATGTAAAGAATGTTTACAGACAGTGTAAAGTATACTGAGATACTACCTGATACAAATAACCGAATTTACAAAATCCTCCTATCTTCCCGTTGAAAAAACAGGAATCCCCACGTTATTATACATAACGGTAAAATGATGATAATACGTGCCTTAATATTTTTATTTCATGTGCCTGTGTTTAAATCCAAAGTATTTATGTATATTTGCATCATGTTAAGACGGACAGCATTATACATCCTCCTCCTGCTTCCGCTGGGGCTCTTTGCCCAAAGCGACCAGGAACGCCCATGGGTGCGCTGGTGGTGGAATGGCAACAAGGTGGACACCCTCGAGCTGAAACGCGAGCTACGTCTGCTGCACGAGGCGGGCATCGGCGGAGTGGAAATCAACCCCATCGAGTTCCCCACCAAGCGTTGCGATAGCCTCGGTGTAGCTTCGCTCAAATGGCTCAGCGACGAGTGGCTGGACGCACTGGCCGCCACCCTACGCGAGGCCAAGCACCTGGGCATTGGTTGCGACCTTCTGGTGGGCAGCGGATGGCCCTTCGGAATGGAAACCCTACCCATAGAAGAGCGGGCACAGGTGATGCTTACCTACGTCACAGAGATTGATTGGTCGACCAATACCAACAATGAACCTTTTGTTATCACCAAGCAGCAGATTTTCGATGCTGTCGACCCCAAAGTGACTGAACCCAATGCCGACCGCCAGTTCGAGCTGGTTGACCTCTTCGTTGTGCCCGACTCGGTTTATAGCATCTACCAGCGCAACGACATCTTTCTCCCCGGCGATACAATCAAAATCTATCCCCTCAACCAAATCACCACCGGCTGGCATCCCTCGCCCAACGGCAAATACATGCTTTATGCCTTGGTGCGCTGCACCTCCTTTGCCAGCGTCATCAACGGAGCCCCCGGTGCCTCGGGCCCCATTCTCGACCACATGAACAAGGCCGCCGTGCAGCATTTTCTCGACCACATGCGGCAGCAGCTGGAGCATCGCCTAGGCCCCATGAGCCGATGGCTGCGTGCCTACTTTGTCGACAGCATGGAGCTGGAAGGAAGCAACTGGACAGATGACTTTGCCGAGGAGTTCCGCCGCCGCAACGGCTACGACATCATGCCTTGGCTTCCTTTCATCATGTTCAAGACCGGACGGCTGGGCGAAGTCGTCAGCTATGAATATGGTGCCAAGCAGTCGCCCGACTTCAAACGGCGGGTACAGAGTGTACGTCTCCATTTCGAGCGTACCAAAGCTCAGCTCCTCTACGAGCGATTCACTACCGTCTTTGCCAACTGGTGCAAAGCGCAAGGGGTGCTCTCACGCGGACAGGCCTACGGGCGCGGATTCTTCCCTCTTCTGAGTTCCACGGCCTACGATATTCCCGAAGGCGATATCCTCCGCCGCCCATCACAGCGGCCGCCGACTTGTCAGCGCCGAAGAGATGACCAACACCTACCGCATGTTCGAGACTACCCTCGAACTCCTCAAACTGGGCAGCGACATGAGCGCCATCAGCGGCACCACCCACTCCGTGTGGCACGGATTCAACTATTCGCCCCCTCAGGCGGGCTTCCCCGGGTGGGTGCAATACGGCAGCTACCTCAACGAACAGAACACCTGGTGGCCCTACTTCCACCTGCTCAACGACTATCGCGCCCGCATGAGCGCCATACTCCAAAACGCCGACATGCAGACACCCATTGCAATCCTCGCACCCACAGAGCAGATGTGGGGCGAAATAGGAGTGCAAACCGAACCCTTCCCAAACTACCCCAAAGGTAGCCAGTACGACATCACACCATTGCTTTGGGAGGCTATACACAAGAACGGCTCCGGTGCCGACATCGTAAGGTTCGACTGGCTGCTGGACACATTGGCCGGTGGTGAGTTGCGCTACAAGGCCGTCTTCCTGCCCCGTATCGATTACCTTGAAGGCGAGGACATCCGCTCGCTGCTCTCCTATGCCGATCGGGGAGGACGTGTCTTCTGCATCGGCACACAACTTGTCGACGACAACCGTTTCATCCTTCTGCCAGAACCCGACAGCAACCACTATCTTGAATGGTACACCGACGTGCAGCGACGCTATAACCTCCCCCACGCCGTCGCCATAGAGAACCCCGACCGATACCTGCTGCAAAACCACTATCGCAACGACCAAGGTGACGACATCTTCCTCTTTGTCAATGCCCAACTACACGGTGCCATCAGTTCCTCCATCACCTTTCCCAAAGAGATCTACCAGAACCGCACCGCCTGGGGCTACAACCCCGCCACCGACAAGAAACAGCTGCTCACACTCGAAAACGGCTCCACCTGGCTCTACCTCCCTCCCGCCGAAAGCCTCTTCATCATGTTTGAAAAACACGATGCCCAAGCGGCCGCCCACGCCTCTTTATGGTCACCCGCCTACCGCGAAGGGCAGCATTATTTCCCCATCCACACCCGCTGGCACGTCTCGCTCCACCATGCCATCGAGGGCTGGACACGCGACACCGTCATGCAGCGACTCTGCGACCTCCGCCAAACCCAGTTCAAGGACTTTGCAGGCACCGTCACCTACACCACCCATCTGCCTTACGACAGCCTCGGCTCCGACCCAATCTTCGACCTCGGCAAGGTATACGACATCTGCGAGCTGATAGTCAACGGCGAGAGTTGCGGCGTGAAATGGTATGGCGAGAGGATATACGACAATGTAGCCCCCCATCTGCACCCTGGCGACAACACCATTGTGATTAAAGTCACCACCACTCTCAACAACTACGTCCACACCCTCACCGACGACAAGGTCATCCAGCACTACATCTTCAAACGCAACGTCCCCACCACCCCCGCCGGCCTTGTCGGCCTCGACGGACAAATAGCATTCTTTTAATAGTCGAAACAATCAACATCCCGCCCCGGCGGATGTTCCAGTCGTAGTCCTTGTCAATTATGATTAGTTATTAAGTTCTTAAACTCCTGTTATCTGCGCCTGCATAATGCTGTTATAGGTGTGTGTTTGGCCGCGCATATATGTGAGGAAGACTATATGGCAGCAAAACGACTTACATTATTCTTCCATGGATTTAAATCCTATTGGTTTCCGTGGTTTGGCCTTTTCGTCTCGCAGTTGGTCGAGGGCGTCATTGATGGCTTCTATCTGTAATGCTACTTCGTTGTTGGTCTGCTCCTGTTGCTCATTGATGTCGTTTTGGTCATGCAATATTTCTTCTACATAAGCATTCAGCTGGTCTACTTTATGGGATAGTTGTTCAAAGCGCAACTCCGATGTCTGTAATGCCGACACCGCCTGCCTTACGGCAACAAATGCCCTCATGATATTGATATTAACCTGAATGGCAATCTTGCTGCGAAGCAGTCCTGACAACATAGCAACACCCTCCTCGGTGAATGCGAATGGGGCGTATTTGCTGTGCTGCCCTCGTCCTGTCTTTAAGGTGCCATTTTGGCATCTTAAAGATGATACTTCTTCTGGTGTCAGTTCAAACATAAAGTCTTTTGGGAAACGGTCAATGTTGCGCCGCACCTGCCGTTTTAGCTGAGATACTTCTACCTCATACATCTCGGCGAGGTCGGTATCAAGCATAACCTTCTGACCCCGGACTTCATATATTACATCCTTGATATTGTCGGGTTTATGATGGGTCGATATGATTATATCCGATTCCATATCTTGTTGTGTTCATTAAGTTGTACTGCTATCGTTATTGTGCCGTTATTATTTTAGTAACGATGCGGAGGTTTTTTTATTGTATTCGTGGGTGATATTTCCCGGCGGATGTTCCAGTCGTAGTCCTAGTGTCGTATTTGCAATCCGACACCATTAGGCGATATTGGGAAAAGGATGTTAGATTGAAAAAAAATCGTATTTTTGCAAAATAAAAACCCATATACTGCTTGAAATATGAGAAAGACAATTCTTCTATGCCTTAGCTTATTGTTCTCCATTAGCGAGATTTCAGCACAAGTATATAAAGTTGACGGTTCTTTTTACGACACCATATATGCCATCATTGAACATGAGGGCGTTAAATTACGGTTGGTGACCACCGTTTACAAAGATACCTTGGCAGAAGACGAATCAATAAAGGTACCCGTCTATCCGATTGTCCGAAACCAGAAGATTGAGGTGTATCAAAACGGTATCATGAAGCGGTGGCACTATATCAAGATACCAAAGAAATATACCTACACCACAAGTGGCCGATGGGTGAGGTATCAAACCATACCTGTGCTCGGATTGTCGGTTCAGCAGAACGGCCAGCAGTTCTTCTTTATGGCTGATGGTTGCGAAACTGGATGCGGCAAAGTGGGAGAGTTTATCGGAATCTATTCGATGCAAGGGGAGACTATGTCTGAAAATTATGGTGCGGAGGGCGCATCTGTCGAAAGCGGATGGAGAAAACAGTATGGGTATGCAGAGCCGGATACAGAAATCGACTACGCTTTCTCCAGCAGGTGCCGCATGAAAGAAGTAACAATTACCTGTTTTTTTCGACAATGATATTAAAGGAAACATCTTTAGGAAAATAATGTTATGAAGAAATCGTTGTTTGTTTTGGCTCTTTGGGGGGCGAGTGCGCCAGTTTGGGCACAATTAAACAGAGGCGAATTGAGAAGCGACTGCTCGTGCTAGAAGACGGCTCCGCTGTTTCTTCGCTCCGCCGCCGTTACTTTTACATTACTTCAACGCCATTTCGACGCTCCAAAAGCGTCGAAATACCGTTGAAGGAGCGTTGAAATAACGAACCTTCAGCGAACCTGCGGCGGAGGTGCAATTGGTGTAGTGATTGCAAAACGAATAATGGGAGCGGACGGGCAGACCGAAGGGAGAGGGACGATAATTGGGGAAGGAAGTGCAAAAAAATAGATTCATTACTAAATTTTTTGTATCTTTGTAGGAACAAAAAGTTGTGGTTAATGGACACAACGAGTTGTTATATTGTGCGTTATAATAAAAATTTAACAATTTACACGAATCAATAAACAATCTTATAGCAATGAAAAGAATTCTTATTGTTGGTGCGGGTGGACAGATTGGTTCTGAGCTCACACGTAATTTGAGAGACATCTATGGTGACAACAATGTAGTATGCAGCGACCTCAGACCGCTGAAGGGTGATCCCTACGAGCGCGGCCCGGTGGAGCGTATCGACTCTACACAGATTATGCAGATTGCAACGGCTGTGAAGAACTACAATATTGACACCATTTATAACCTTGCCGCCATTTTGAGTGCAACGGCAGAACTCAACCCTATGCTGGGATGGAATGTGGGTATCGGCAGTTTGGTGAATTGCCTTGAAGTGGCCCGTCTGTTTGGCTGTGCAGTGTTCACACCCTCGTCAATCGGAGCTTTCGGCCCCAGCACTCCCCACGACAATACCCCTCAGGACACCATACAGCGTCCCAACACCATCTACGGTGTGACCAAGGTGACAGGCGAGTTGCTGTCGGATTATTATTTCACCCGTTTCGGAGTCGACACCCGCAGCGTGCGTTTCCCCGGCCTTATCAGCTACCAGACCCTCCCCGGTGGCGGCACCACCGACTATGCAGTGGAGATTTACTATGCCGCTGTGAAGGGCGAGAAGTTTGTTTGCCCCTTGAAGAAGGGCACCTATATGGACATGATGTATATGCCCGACGCGCAGAAGGCAATGATTGACATCATGGAGGCCGACCCCAGCAAGCTGGTGCACCGCAACAGCTTTAATGTCACTGCCATGAGTTTTGACCCCGAGATTATATACAATACCATCAAGAAGCGCTATCCCAACTTCGAGATGGTGTACGAGCCGGAACCTATCAAGCAGGCCATTGCCGACAGCTGGCCCGACAAGATGGACGACAGTTGCGCCCGCAACGAGTGGGGCTGGAATCCGCAGTATGACCTTGAGAAGATGACCGACGACATGATTCTCAACCTTAAAAAGAAATTATTGTAGCATTATTGTTTCATGGTATGGGCAGACAATGGCCGTGTGCTGTTGTCTGCCTTTGTTTTGAGGGTTTTGGGATGAAAAAGTAAGTAGAAAGCAGCGTTTGGACGATGGGCTGTCAACTGAAGGAGGCGGAAAGTGAATGGGTGTGACGAATGGCGGGATGTTTCAATCTTGCTGTAGATGAGCGGAATAGTGATGTATGGGATGTTGTGGGCGGAAAATTTTGATGGCGTTTAACATTTGTTTGGCAAAAAAGGTGTATCTTTGCAGTTCGAAAAAAGTGACAGAGACAGAGTAGGGGACAGGTTGGAAACAATAGAAAGAAAGTGTATAATAGAACCGATGAGCCGATGGGATATAACGGGCACAATGAATAGATGAAAAAAGTATTTGTATTGTTTGTTGCATTGGCAATGGGAGTGGCGATGTCGTACGCCCAGGAGGTTCAAACACAGTCTCCCTCCAATAATGACTATGCCGAGCTGGTGGCCACCGATGTTGACCTGAGCGGGAGCCCAATGGAAATAAAGGATGTTTCGTTCCCCAGCGAGCAGGAGATACAGGCATTGGTGGAGGAGTATGTGCAGAATCCCGACCAAACCACAGCAGCCCTTCTGAATATTCTGTTGGGTGATTTCGGTGTGGGCCATTTCTATACCGGACAGACCCTGCGCGGTGTGCTGGATTTGGTTTTCTGCTGGACGGGCATTCCCGCCATTATCGGTATTGTGGAGGGCATTATCTGGCTCTGCGATGACGAAGCAACATGGGCCGCCCGTGTTGCCAAATGGCAAAGCAAATAGCATGATTATGCCGTACCCGGGCCGGAAACGGAAATGAAGAGAGCCCGGGAAGCGGATGAAAGGAAAGACAAGATGGTCTGTGTGAGATGCAGGCCATCTTGTTGTTGTATATGGGTGTGGCAAGAGTAGCGGAACGGCTATTGGATGGCAGATACAAATGCTTGGGTACAAGTTTTTTTGCACGAAAAATAGTAGTTGGTTTTAGTTATGTCATTTTTTTTGTGTAAATTTGCAACTCCAATTATTTGGAGATAAAAGGTAGGATAATTATATAAAAACTTTATATCCATGAGAAAAATCAACAGTATTATTGCAGCGGGATTGTTCTGTCTGAGCATGTTCGCCGTGCCGACAGCCGATGCCTGCACCAATTTTCTTTTCACAAAGGGTGCTACCAAGGATGGAAGCACGATGATTACTTATGCCGCCGACAGCCATACCCTGTATGGTGAGTTGTATTACCGCAAGGCTGCCGACTATCCAGCAGGCACGATGTTTATGTTGGTGGACTGGGACAGCGGCCGCCCGCTTTTTGAGATTCCCCAGGTGGCACATACCTACAATGTGGTGGGCAATATGAACGAGCACCAGCTGGCTATAGGCGAGACCACCTATGGCGGACGCGAGGAGTGCTGGCGCGACGAGGTGAAGGGTATTGACTACGGTTCGCTTATTTATGTCACCCTTCAGCGTGCCAAGAATGCCCGCGAGGCTATTTATTGGATGACCAAGATGGTGGCCGACTATGGCTATTGCAGCGAGGGCGAGAGTTTCTCGATTTGCGACCCCAACGAGGTGTGGATTCTGGAACTGATTGGTAAGCGCGCCGCCCCGGTGAAGGCCGATGTGGCCAAGAAGCTGAAATATAAATATAGCGACGGGGCTGTGTGGGTGGCACGCCGCATTCCTGACGGATATGTGAGCGGACACGCCAATCAGGCACGTATTACCCAGTTCCCGATGGAGGGCAAGAAATTCCAGAAGGCCAAAGGCAAGGGACTGCACAGCACCATCAGCAGCAAACACATGGACTATCTGTATGAGCCGGAGGTGGAATGCGTGTATGCCGACGATATTGTGACCTATGCGCGTGCCTGCGGTTGGTTCATCGGCAAGGACGAGGAGTTTTCGTTCTGCGACACTTACGCTCCCCTCACATTCAGCGGCATCCGTGGCTGCGATGCCCGTGTGTATGCCATGTTCCACAGAGTGAACAAGGATGCAAGCAAGTATGAGAAATATGCCATGGGCGACCCCAAGGCAGAGCGTCTGCCCCTTTGGATTAAGCCCGACCACAAGGTGGATGTGCAGGAGGTGATGAACCTGATGCGCGACCATTATGAAGGGACGGCAATGGATATGAACAATGATTTGGGTGCAGGTCCGTTTGCTTGCCCCTATCGTTGGCGTCCTATGGGATTCAAGGTGGACGGACAGGAGTATATCCACGAGCGCGCCACTTCGACCCAGCAGACCGGTTTCAGCTTCGTGGCCCAGTGCCGCAGTTGGCTGCCCAACAAGCTTGGCGGTATTCTGTGGTTTGGTGTCGACGACACTTATAGCACCTGCTACTGCCCCATGTTCTGCGGTATTACCGAAATACCTGAATGTTTCCGCGAGGGTAATGGCGACATACTCACTTACAGCGAGACGGCAGCATTCTGGCTGTTCAACCGCGTGACCAATTTCGTTTATAGCCGTTATAAAGACATGATTGTTGACCTGCAGAAGGTTCAGGGTGGTTTGGAGAGAGGTTTCATTTCGGAGGTGTTGCGTTTCGACCTCCGTGCCAAACAGATTACCGACGATGCCGCACTGACCCTTCAGCTCAATGATTTCTCGAACCGTATGGCCGACAGAATGATGGGCAGTTGGAGAAATCTGGACCACTACCTCCTTGTGAAATACATTGATGGAAACATCAAGAAGGAGAAGGATGGCAAATTTGAGCGCACGGAGACCGGCAATGCCGCATTCCCATTGCAGCCGCAGTACCCCGAATGGTTCTACAAGAAGATTGTGGAAGATCACGGAAATGTTATCCGTCAAACCTTCTAATCATGAATATAGACCTATATCTGAAACCAATAGATACAGACTCGCTGGGCTATAAGCCCAGCGAGTTCGCTGCTATACTGGGTTCAAAAGTGAAACTGTACCAACCTGGTACGGGTATGGAAATACCGGAGAAGAGTCTGCTTTTGGTGGGCGTTGGCGATGACCGCGGTGCCGAGAACAACGCCGGTTGCAGTAATTCGCCTGACGAGATAAGGTATTATCTGTATCAACTGACAACTCCCAGCAAGGATACTGAGATTATTGATCTTGGCAACGTGATAGAGGGTCAAACGCCCGAAGACACTTATTACGCTTTGTCGGAAGTGGTGGCAGAGGCTATCGAGAAGGATTGTGTGCTGATTATCCTTGGAGGTACGCAGGACTTGACATTCGGAGCCTATAAGGGTTATGAGCGAATGAACCGCATTATGAATATCACGGCAATCGATCCGCGCTTCGACATTGAAGATTCTGATTATATATCTTCACGCTCGTGGTTGAAAAATATCATTATGCAGGTGCCCAACTATCTTTTCTTCAGTTCGAATATAGGGTATCAGACCTATTTTGTGGGAGAGGACTATATCAGGCTGATGGACGATTTGAGGTTCGATGCCTATAGGCTGGCCGATGTGCAGCACGAGATGGTGAGAGCCGAGACATTGATACGCAATGCCGATATGGTGTCGGTGGATATCAGTGCGGTTCGTCAGAGTGACGCTCCGGGCAATGGATTCCCGTCGCCGCACGGGTTCTATGGCGAGGAATTTTGCCACATGATGCGTTTTGCCGGTATGAGCGAGAAGACGAACTGTCTGGGCATTTTCGAGGTGAACTCGGTGTTGGACCGACAGGGACAGACTGCCCACATGGTGGCCCAGGGTGTATGGTTTTTCATTGAGGGCTATTATAACCGCAAGAAGGACAACCCCCTTATGGATCCGGACAGTTGTCGCCGTTTCATGGTACCGTTGGAGAAGCACAATATGGACATCTATTTCTACAAAAGTAAGATAAGCGACCGCTGGTGGGTGAGTGTGCCGTGCCACAATCCCGAGATGCAGGAGCTTTATTCCAACCAGATGTTGCTGCCTTGCACCTATGCAGACTATCAGCAGGCATCCACAAAGGGCGAAGTGCCCCTCCTATGGTTGAAGTATTACCAGCGACTGAATGGATAAAACATAAAGCAAGAAGCCCGGCCGTTTGGCTGGGCTTTTTGTTACTAGTTGAGATAAACTTTAATGTTTACATCTCCGATGCGGATGCTTTGAAAACACCGAGCATATTGGAGAATGTTTTGTACAACTATTGGAGAGGGTTGTACGGTTGTGCTTGTAGATTCAAAAGATGTACCTTGCTTGTCGTAAAACGGGTATTCCTGCATCATACGCGCCTTTTTAAGTTGAACATAGGTTTATTTTCTCAATTCTCTCGGAGAATTCGCATGTATAAACTAAGAAAAGGATTTTTTATTGTACGGTTATATGTTAATTAACATTTTTTCGGTATAGACCAGTATTGGGCAGTGGCTCTATGGGAGTGGGGTAGAGGAGAATAAGAATGGGGTATCCTTCATTGTAAATGTTGGATACCCCCATCAATCATGCTTTATAAGTGGGCAATCAGAGTTCGAGATAAATGTTGTGTTCCTCGGCCAGACGGCGGAGGTTGATGATGGCGTAGCGCATTCTGCCCAAAGCAGTGTTGATACTGACACCGGTGCGTGCGGCTATATCCTTGAAGTCGCATTTGCCGTAGTGTCGCAGTATTACCACCCGGCGTTGCTCGGGAGGCAGCATTTTGACGAGTTTTCGGACATTGCGGTGGGTTTGTTGACGCATGATGTTCTGCTCCACGTTTTCATCGTGCAGTTTGAGTGTGTCAACAATGTCGCAGTCGGGACGGTTGGGCACAATGGGCATTTTGCTGTTGCGTCTGAAATGGTCCACAATAAGATTGTGGGCAATACGCATAACCCAATGGATGAATTTGTTTTCATCTTTGTAGTCACCCGAATTGAGGGTGGCCACCACCTTGAAGAAGGTGTCCTGGAAAATGTCGTCGGCCACGTCTTTGTCCTTAACTACGGAAAAGATGTAACCGTATACCTTGGCCTGATAACGGGCAAGGAGTACATCGAAACAGGCACAATTGCCATTGACGTAGCCTTGTATCAGCTCGTTGTCGGGGAGCGTGCTAAGTGACTGGTCTATCATTCTTATCGCTATTTTAGGGTTTGAACTGATAGTTGTGTTTCGATAGTTCTGTGTTTTTGTTTATACTCTATTTTGAATTGCAAAAGTACACATTTTTTTGAAAATGGAAACTTTTTTTGCGTTTTTTTTTAGTATTAGTATGTGAACCATGCAAAAAATTGCAACTATATATATTGTTTGGGTAGTATTTTACGTTATACTAAGAATTGCTATTTAGGTTTGTGTCTGCCCGGCAAGGAGGCCGCAGGCGGCCATGATGTCCTGTCCGCGCGATGTGCGGACGGTGCATGTTATGCCATGGGCATTGATGTAGTCGCGGAAGCGGTTGGTGGCGATGGTGGACGAAGTTTGGAAAGGGGTGTCGGGCGAAGGGTGGAAGGGGATGAGATTGACCCGGCAGCGGAGCCCTTTCAACAGGCTCACCAGTTGGGTGGCGTGCCGTATGTCGTCGTTGAGCCCTTTGAAGAGTGTATATTCGAACGAGATGCGCCGTTGCCCATTCCAGTCGTAGCGGCGCAGCAGAGCCACCACATCGGCGATAGGATAGGCACGCTGGGCGGGCATTATTGCCTCGCGTTCGATGGCAAAGGCGTTGTGCAGGCTGACGGCCACGTGGCATTGGCTCTCTTCCAGAAACCGTTTGAGACCGGGGATGATACCCACCGAAGAGACGGTGATGCGCCGGGGACTCCACGCCAGGCCCCAGTCGGAGGTGAGCACATCGATACTGGCCAGTATGTTGTCCAGATTGTCCATGGGTTCACCCATGCCCATGTATACTATGTTGGTGAGTTGTTCAAACTCGGGTATGGAAAATATCTGGTTGAGGATTGCGGCGCTGTCGAGATTGCCATGGAACCCCTGCTGTCCGGTTACACAGAAACGGCAACCCATTTTGCAACCCACCTGGCAGGAGATGCACAGGGTGCCTCTTTCCCCATCGGGAATATACACAGCCTCTATGTAATGTTCTTTGTTCTCCTGCGAGCCGGGGAATGCAGGAAAGAGGTATTTCTTGGTCCCGTCCTTCGATACTTGACAGTTCACGGGCGCGGGCTTTTCGATGACGGCTATTTCCTTCAGCCGGCTGCGAGCCTTAAGGGAAAGATTGGTCATCGCATCGATGTTGTCCACCCGTTTGGCATAGAGCCAGTCGCACATTTGCCTGGCGGCGAAACGGGGCAACCCCTCTTCAGTACAAAGATGCTGAAGTTGCGGCAGTGTCATTCCAAAGAGATTCATGCTTTCCATGAGAGATTAAAAGTCGTAGTAGGGTTCTTCTTCCATCACTTCCTGCTGGAATTTGGAGCAATCGAGCTCGACATCGAGAGGTACATTGGGACGGTCGAAATCGCCACGGGGGAATTTGAGGGTCTTGTCGGTGTAGATGTGACGCATATAGTATCCGAATATGGGCAGGGCCTGGGCGGCACCTTGACCGAAGGTCATGTTGCGGAAATGGATGCTACGCACCTCGCCGCCAGTCCAGATGGCTGTGGCCAGTTTGGGCGTGATGCCGACAAACCAGCAGTCGGAATTGTTCTGGGTGGTACCTGTTTTGCCAGCAATGGCGTTGCTGAATTCATTAAGGTGGTACTTGTAGTTGAGCCTTACACCGGTTCCGCTCTGCACCACGCCTTTCATCAACTCTATCATCATGTAGGCGGTGCGTTCGCTGATGGCTTCGTGGCGTTCGGGGGTGAACCGGTCGAGCACTGTGCCTTTCTTATCTTCGATGCGGGTGATAAAAATGGGTTCCACATATTCACCCTTGTTGGCAAAGGTGGCCATGGCACCGGCCATTTCGTACACGGTGATTTCGGGCGTGCCCACACAGATGGCCGGCACAGCGTCTATATCGCTGTTGATACCCATCTTGCGGGTGATGCTGATTACCTGTTCGGGTGAGCCCTGTTTCATTAAGTAGGCCGAGACCCAGTTGATGGAATGTGCCAATGCCCATTTCAGGGTTACCATCTGGTTCTCGCGTTCGTGTGACGAGTTCTTGGGACACCAGTCGGGCTGGCCCCATACCTCGAAACATACTTCCGAATTGGGCACTTCAGTGCAGGGATACATGCCGAGGTCTTGCAATGCCATGGTGTAGACAAAAGGTTTGAAGGTCGAACCTACCTGGCGATGGCTCATCACGTTGTCGTATTTGAAATAGCGGTAGTTGATGCCGCCCACATAGGCTTTGACATATCCTGTGCCAGGCTCTACGGACATCATGCCAACGTTCAGGAATTTCTTGTAGTACAGCAACGAGTCCCAAGGAGACATCACGGTGTCGATATTTCCTTTCCAGCTGAATACCCTCATGTGCACCTTCTCTTTGAAGATTTTGCGGATTTCCTTCTCGCTTTTGCCTTCGTTGTGGTGCAGCTGATAGTAGCGGTCCGACCCCTTCATGGCTTGAACCAGTATTTTTTCCTGCAGGTCGGGGGCTATGTCGCAGAAGGGGTTGCCGCCACGGGCTTTCAGTTCGCGGTTGAACTGGGGCTGAATCTCCTTGCTCATATGTTCGCGAACGGCATCTTCGGCGTAGCGTTGCATTCGGGAATCGATAGTGGTGTAGATTCGCAGGCCGTCCTTGTGTACATCATAGTGTTCGCCTTCGCTGTTACGATGGTGTTTGCACCAGTCTTTCATATAGGTGCGGATGTATTCGCGCAGGTAGGTGGCCAATCCGTCGTTGTGGCTCTGTGGGGTGTAGCGCGACACGTCTATCGGTTGTTCTTTATATTTCTCAAACTCCTCTTCGCTGAGGTAGTTGTAACGTTTCATCTGCGAGAGCACGGTGTTTCTGCGCATCAAGGCGCTCTCTGGATGCAGTATGGGACTGTAGGCAGTGGGGGCTTTGAGCAGTCCCACAAGCATGGCAGCCTCGGGCACAGACAATTCGGCAGGAGTCTTGTCGAAAAAGGTCTTGGATGCTGTCTTTATGCCGAAAGAGTTGCTTCCGAAATCCACGGTGTTGAAATACATGGCAATGATTTCCTGTTTGGAATAGTTGTGCTCCAGTTTCACAGCCACTATCCATTCTTTGAATTTCGAAAACACGGTGCCAATGGGTCCTTTGTGTTCTCGTGGGAAGAGGTTCTTGGCCAGCTGTTGGGTGATGGTACTGCCGCCGCCGCTGCTGCTGTGGCGACCCAAAAGGGTTTTGAAGAATACACGGAACAGGCTCCTCGGGTCAATGCCTGAATGTTTATAGAAACGCACGTCTTCGGTGGCTATGAGAGCATTGATAAGGTTGGGCGAAAGCTCGTCGTAGGTTACATTGGAGCGATTCTCGATTCCGATAAAGCCCAATATCTCGCCGTCGGCCGAAATCACTTCGGTGGCTTGGTTGCTTTCGGGGTTTTCCAATTGCTCGAACGATGGCATGAATCCGAGCCATCCCAGCGACAACAGCAGGAAGAACAGGAAGATGAACCCCCACACGCCTGCAAATATTTTCCATGCTGTGCGTATTGTATTGCTGTTGTTATTATTTCGTTTTTTTGCCATGATTCTGTTATTTCTTTTTTGTTTGGTATCGGGTGTTATGTCGTATTGTTATTTTTCGGCGGCCGAGGTGCCGAATTTCTCAATGCGGAGTCCCACACTCTTCAGTCCAGTTACATTTGTGTCGCGCATGCCGTGCCACAACTCGAAGTGGTAGCGGCCCGACCGTGGGAATATCACATGGCGGCGGAACACGAAGCGGCTGTCCACATAGCGTCCCGTGCGTTTGCCATACCAGTGTCCCTCCACGTCGGCCAGAGGGCATTCCAGAGTGTCGTAGGCAACGCTTCCATCGGGGAATGTTGTGTTAATGAAAAAGAATGTGTTGGCTTTAGGATATTGCACACTGTTGCGCACATCTATGTAGAAGTCGAATATTTGCAGGGTGTCTTCCACATCAACATCAAAATTGAGGCGGTCGTTCATGTTCCATCCGCTTTCGTCCACATCGCGCTCTGCAGTGTAGTACACTTTGCTGTCGCAGCTCTGCCATATCCATGCAAGGCACGCGGCCATTATTGCAAGTCCAAACTTTCTATTCATGTCGGTATGTTATCTTAAATGTGTTGTTTTTTGTTTTGTCTTTTTGGGGAGTTGACCGGGTGGTGTCTCCTCCCTTTTGGCTGTTGTTCTGGCCAGAATGTATGCTATACGTTGATGCAGTTCTAATTCTGTTCGCCACGCTGCTCTCCGCTTCTTCTTTCTTTGTTGTTGCGGCGGGGATTGTTGCGTGGGTTGTTGTTGATGCGGGCACGCTGGTCGTCACGGCGGTTGTCCATGTTGCGCTGGCGACGTTCGTTGCGTTGGTCGTCGCGGGGACGGTTGCGGTTATCGCGGTTGCGCTGATTGTTGCGTCCACGGTCGTTGTTGCGGCTTGACGGTTCCTCTGAACGGCTGTCTTGCAGGTCGGGGTCGTTCAAGTCGTCGGCCATACGGCGCAATTCTCTTTCGAATTCAGCGTTGTTGGTCTCTTGGGCCAGTGCGGCGGTAGACATCAATTCCACCTGGTAGTCTTCCAGCTTTTCGGGATACTCTTGGTTGCGGTTCATCTCGATGATGGCCTTCACGCTGTCGGCGGGTATGGCATAGAGGTCGCTTTCGCCCTCGTAGGCATACCACATTATGCCGCGGAATACATCGGTTTTCTTATACAGTGCCAAGCCTTTCTTGAACCGAATGGATGTGTTGGCGGGGGGGAATTTCTTTAATGCGTCGGCATACACCTCGCATTCAAAGTTCAGGCAGCATTTCAACTTGCCGCATTGCCCGGCCAGTTTCTGAGGATTGGGCAATATCTGCTGTACCTTTGCTGCACTCGTGGTAACCGATTTGAAGTTGGTGAGCCAAGTGCTGCAGCACAGCTCGCGTCCGCAGGTTCCCAGGCCACCCACTTTACCTGCCTCCTGGCGCACACCAATCTGTTTCATCTCGATGCGCACATGGAATTCCTCGGCCAGCACTTTAATCAGCTGACGGAAGTCCACACGGTCGTCGGCAGTGTAGTAGAATATGGCTTTGGCGTTATCGCCTTGATACTCCACATCGTTCACCTTCATCTCCAAGTTCAGGCTTGAAGCTATCTGGCGGGTCTTCAGCAGTGCGTTGTGCTCGTTCTTCAGGCTCTCCACCCAACGCTCAATGTCGGTGCTTTTGGCGCGGCGGAACAACTTGCGCACATTCTCGCTGCTGGGGTCGATGCGACGTTTCTTCATCTGAATGCGGCACACCTCACCGGTCAGGCTCACTATTCCGATGTCGTGTCCCGGCGAGCCTTCCACAGCTACCACATCACCCTCGGTCACTTCCAGCCCGTCGGGCAGGCGGAAAAAGTCTTTGCGGTTGTTTTTGAAGCGTACTTCCACACAGTCGAACGGGGTGCCGCCCGGTTGACGGATGCCACGCATCCAATTGCAGGATGTAACCTTGCTGCAGCTGCGGGTTTCGCGCTCGTCTACCGGTACATACGATTCGGGGCAACGCTTGCATCCGCGGCTTAGAAACAACCCCTCCTCATATTTCACCCAAGGCAGTGTCGGGTCGGGCTCCAAATAGGGGTCTATCGAATTTTCCGGTGCCGAATACTCGCCAAACACGTCGGTCTTGTCCTCTTTCCGTTCCTGCTTCTCTTTCTCTCGGCGATCGCGGATAAAGGCCTCCATCTCCTCGGCGGTTGCGGCATCGTCATCAAAGTCGTTGTTTTTCGCCTCGGCTGGGTGCTGAGGGACTGTGGCTTTTTCGGCGGGTCTATTATTGCCGTTGGGCTTCTCTATATCTTTGTCTTTCTTTTCTTCCATGTTCTCGTTTTCTTTCTTTTTCAAATACTTATATCGTTCTCTATCGGTTCTTTATGGCTTTACTCAGCCTGAACGACAACTGCATTAGCGTTATCTTCGCATAGGCGTTGCGCTCTATGGAGTATTGTGCTTCGTTCAAGGCATTGCATATTTGCTCTACGTTATTGTTGGTTATCATGGCGGGGAACGAACTGTTGAACTTCTCGTCGCCAAACGTCAACTCGTCTTTTAGTTCCACTCCGGCAGCGGTCTTCAGGTAACAGGCTCTCACCGACTCCTGCGCAAATTTCAAAAACAATTTCAACGGTTCGCGTCCCAGCTCGGCGGCCTTGTCCACCCATGCCGACAATGTTTGCATGTTCAGTTTGAACAGCAGGCGCATCCACGACACAAACATGGCCGCATATTCCACCCTCCGGCTTCCGGATACCTCTATTCCCTGTCCCGGAACCACTATCTGCTGTACTCGCGAAAGGATGGTAGAGAGCATCCTGTCGCGGCTCTCCGCCACCATCAGTATCACTGTTCGGTCTGTAGGCTCTTCCAAAGTCTTCAGTAGCTTGTTGGCTGCTACAATGTTCATCCTCTCCGCCATCCACATTATCAATACTTTGTAGCTTCCCTCATACGATTTCAGTCCCAACTCCCTTACAATGTTGTCCACATCTCTCTCTCTTATCATGCCCTGTTTCTTCTCAATACCCAGATGTTCGTACCATTGGTCCTCTGTCCCTGTTTGGTGATAGTTGTTCAAAAAATCGCGGAATTGTTCTATGAATTCATTCGAGCAAGGGCTAGAAGAGGCCGAGCTTGTGGTAGCAGTTGGAAACACAAAGTGCAAGTCGGTGTGCATCAATTGTTGATACTTTTTGCAGGTGGGACACTCGCCGCACGAGTCGGCACGCAAATCACTCTCACCGTGATAGTGTTGGCGGTTTTCGCAGTTCAGGTATTGGGCATAGGCTATGGCCAATGCCAAACTGCCGCTGCTGGAGGGTCCCAACAACAATTGGGCGTGGCTTACACGTCCCGAGTCTATTATTTCGGTCAGGTGGTTTATCAAAATACGCTGACCCTCAATATCTTTAAACCGCATTTTACTCGCAAATTAATCTACAAATATATAATTATTTATTGATATAATGACTTTTTTTTGCAAAAAAGTCCTCACTTGATAGATTCCACACCTGATTGCAGTCCGCTATTTCAACCTTCTGCCACATTCATTTTTTTTGTGTATCTGTTACGCCACATGAAAGAACTTTGCCGTTAAAAATCCTTTCAAAAAAGAAACAAACGTAACGCAATAAAAATCGTACAAGTGAGTTATTGAATTAAATACTCGAAAAGATTATGGCAAAGGTTAAGAAATCGATTCCCGATATGATGGGCGACAATCCAATGGATGATTATTCTTTGGATACTTTTATCTCGCTTATCCGTTCTGCTCTCAATGGAGATAAGGTTGCAAAGAAGTTTGTTTTGAACTTTGTTGATTTCTATGAAAAGAATAGATTCGGGGATGGTTTTGCAGGTATGTATAGGGATGAAGTCGGGTTGGACGATGAAGAAATAGCTGACAATGAAAAAGGGTTTGTTCCCGATGGTTTGGAGTCTCCGATACTACTTCCCCGGCCAAACGTTAAAGAGTATCATGTTCGTATCAAACTCAACAACACAGAGCTTAAGATTTGGCGAGAGGTGAAGGTGCCTTCGAATATCACTCTCAAGGCCCTTGCCGAATTGCTGGTTGAGGTGATGGGTTGGATGATGGAACACTTATATCAATTCCGGTTCAGGAATCAGTTCTATTGTTCTAAAGAACAGATAGAGGATTCTATGTTCCCATCGGATGATAAAGACTTTTCCAAAGTTGCTTTGTCAGACGTGCTCAACGAGAAGGGTGTGCGTATGAAGTTGGAGTACGATTATGGCGACAGTTGGGAGCACGACGTGTGGGTGAAAGGAATACGTGAATACAACAAGGGCGAGAAGCCTAGCATCACGTTTGTTACCGGGCATGGTGAATGTCCGCCCGAGGATTGCGGCGGTGTGTGGGGATATGCTGACTTGCTTAAGCTGACCCAAAAGAAGAAACTTACAGCAGAAGAACGCGAACGTCTTGAGTGGTATCAAATGGACAAAGAGAGTGAATTCGATCCCGATTATTGCGACATCGACTATTTTAAGGAAATTGCTGAGGACTATAACGATGCTTTATAGTCTTCACACCCCTATTGCCTCTATCGGCACACTGCTGTCCATTAAACCAATGCGGATATCCCCAGCATGGCGGTTCACGCCTGTGTAGGCCAACGAGGCATCCTCATAGCGACGGAATTTCAGGATAGCATCGTTCATCTGGGCGCGGTTGAATACCCCGATGCGCAACAATAGGTCGAAGTCGTCTATAGTCAGGCCGGTGACCCGCTCAAAGAGCGATGGCTCCAACTTGCGGATGACATCCTCAAGGCTCTCTTCGCGGTAGTCTGTGAGGTACATGAAGATGGGGATGCGGGTAGCAAACTTCATCAACTTTTCCTGCACTTCGCGACGCTTGCTGCGGTACTCCTTTTCTTCGGCGGTGAGTTCCTTTTTCTTCTTAGAGTCGGGGTTTTCCCCAGCCTCTCGCTTCAGTTTCCTTATCTTCTCGGCACGGTTGACGATGTTCTCGATGATGTCGCTGCCCAAGGCGCGGAACCCTTCTATTTTCATGATGGTTGCCAAGGCTTCGGGATTGTCGAGCACCCGCTGTAAGGTGGCGTTGTCCACGTTGACCAGTTGGGCACTGTTCCAGCGTCGTGCCAGCAGGGTGCCGCTGGTGCCGTTGTCCACAAAGTCGAGTATCTCGGTGGCATCCACCCGCTTCATCGAACTGCCGTCGAACTGAAGGATGGGCAGGAAGTTGATAAAATCATTGACTTTGTCGGTGATGCGGCGGTTGCTGTCTACTTCCAACTGATTGGCGTAGGTCACCACCTCGCGCAGAGCACGGTTGGGGGCAAAGTCGAAAACATAGCAGGTGGGCTTCAAGATGGTCTTCTTTGTGGGGTCGTCCTTGTCGGTGGCTGTCCAAGGGCTTTGCACACGGAAGGCCGTCTGGAAATAGGTCTCGGGACTGGAGCAGTTGCGCAGCATCAGCAATCCGCCCAAAGGCCGCAGGGTTACGCCTGTTGTCAGCTTGCCGCAGGTCAATATGATGGTGTGTGTCGTCAATGGGTTGTCACCCATAGCCTTGCGTACCGGTCCTAGTGCATCCACACCGATTCCGGCTTTTGTGCCACTACAGTTGATGATGGTGTAGTTCTGATAGAAACCGTTGGCTGGACGGTGCAACAACGCCTCCATAGCGTCGCACGAGGCCACATTGGGCAGAAACCACATGGTGTGGGCACAGAGGTCGAGCAGGCGGGTGTCCTCAAAGGGCAGTGCAGGCCGCACATTGAGTGGCGAGCTGCCGTCGCCGAAGATGGATGCTTTGCCACGGATGATGTCGAGCCACTTCTGTACGGCTTTCTCGTGGACAAAGGTGGCAGCCTCTTTGCCCTTGGCAGGCTCCGCACGGAAGAACTCGTTGAGGTCGAAGCCGTCCATGTCCCACTGTTCTATCATAGCTCCGAGGTCCTGCGGCATCTGATAGGTCATCATCACCATGGTGGGCATTTCCAGATAGGGACCACCGATGGCCTCTTTCCGAGCCTGCTCGTCCTGATAGGTCCAGTTGAATATCTGGTTCTCCATAAACTCGCCTGTAGCAAGGGCGCGGAACGGTGTACCGCTGAGATAGAGATAATGCCTGCCTGTAATAGGCACATCGCCGTCATCCCATGCGCGGCCGCTCTCCACGTCAATGCCGCCCTCGCGCATCACCTCGTCCTCTTCCACCTGCCGCCTCTTGGCATCGGCATCGCCAAGGTCGAGCAAACTCTTGGCGTTGTCGTTCCATGCCCCGAAGTGGTACTCGTCCAATACGATTAAGTCCCAGTTGGTGCTGTGCACCCACTCATTCTTGGGCTTGATGTTGCCGAAGCGGTCACGCCCAAGATAGTCCTGGAAAGAACCGAACACGACAAGGGGGTTGGGTGAGGATAGCGATGGAAACCGTTCGTCCATTCGGCTGCTGTAATACCGCCATCCTTCAAAGTCGCGGTGTCGCAGCAAGTCGTCCCTCCACGAGTCCTCCACAGCGGGCTTGAAAGTGAGCACCAGCACCCGTTTTGCCTTCATCCTCTTGGCCAGCTGGTATGTAGAAAAAGTCTTGCCGAAACGCATCTTGGCGTTCCACAGATAGTGGCTCGGGCGGTCAGGCTCCTCTTCGTCCATCTTGGCGAAGTAGTCGGCAGTGTCTTTCACCGCTTTCTCCTGCTCTGGTCGCATCGTGTAGTCGAGGTCACGCACTGTTTCCACGTGCGTCTCGCGATGTCGTACAGCCACGTATGCAGCCTTCGCCTCGCGCAGCGAACAACGGCACCACTCACCGATTAGTTCCTTACCCATGCGGCGCAACACCTCATGCAGGTCGTGGTCACTAAAGCTCTCGCCGCTGCCATCGGCATAGAAGGCGTTGTCGTGCCACAACAGGTGATAGGTCTTGTGCGGTTCGGTGATAGGGTGCTGCTCGTCGATGCGCTTCCGCACATCTGCGCGTGTCGTCTGCCCAATCTTAATCCAGCCGGGGAACGACGTGTCGTCGTACATGTAAATCTGCGGCACCGTGCGCCGCATCGTGGGTAGTATCTGTTCTATTGTCGCCATAATCTTTGTTGTTTATAGCGCTCTTTGTGATAAGAAAATGATGGAGCCTCATCCCTGTCGGGGTGTCCTCTCCTTCATTCATTACCTCAAAGAGCGTTCTGTTTATGTTTTGCCGAACCTTTTCCCTCGGCATAGGTTTGCTCATCAAATTAGCAGGCCATTCCCTCCGGTCAGGCAGCTTTGTGGGTTCTATGATCACCCTTCGATCCTTCGGTGATCCTTCGACGAAAATTGGTCGTATCACACCTTCGATGTGTGCCGGAGGCACAGACTCTCAATAACCCCGCACAAGCACAGCGCAGTGTGGGGTTGTCGCGAGGGAATCCTCCTGCGTCTCGGAGAGACGCGCTCTCAAACCCATCACAATATTCCCCCCTATATCTCGTTATCCTCACATGAGCTATATCCAGTCTTTCTATCATATAGTGTTCCGTACATATCGGAGTGAGCAGACTATCGCCATAGAGCACGACAGAGAGCTCTATGCGGTCATCATGGAGCAGACCAACAACCTGCATGGGAAGATTTACCGCATTGGCGGTATGCCCGACCATGTGCATTTTTTCGTTTCCTTGCCTGCCACCATCTCTGTCGCTCAATATGTGCAGGCGGTGAAGACCTTTACGAGCAAGTGGCTCAAGGCAAATCCCGCTTTCCCTCATTTCAGTGGATGGGCGCACGAGTATGCTGCTTTCTCTTATAGTATACACGACAAGGACAGGATAGTGAACTATATCAAGGGACAGAAGGAACACCATAAAAGAGTCAGCTTTGAAGAGGAGTACCGTGCCTTGCTGGAAGAGAGTGGGCTTGTCATAAGAGAGGAGTACTTCCTCAAAGACTGATGGAATGAGAGCGCGTGCCTCCGGCACGCATGCGAGGACACGTGTCGCATGCCCCCACACTGCACCCTTTCGGGTTTGTGCGGGGTTATTGAGAGTGAGCCCCTCCGGGGCTCTGGCTGTCGCATCAACTTGATACATCATTTCCTCTTCTTTAGGTAATCCATCGGCAAAGTCGGCCTATTCCATTGGTCGAATCATACTCTCAATAAAGGCAATCTCGTCCTTGTCCAAGCTGTATTTCTTATACAGCATCTCGTCTGTCCATGGGTGGGAGAAGTCTTGAATGGGGACGAATTGGTATACTCCACGAGGTGCGTTTTGTGTATTCTTTTTAAGAAGAACTAGAAACCTGAAAAACTTTGTCTTTACATACGACACCATATTTTCAGCCTTTTTGATATTGTCAAAAGAATTAAGTACTAGATATGTTTCTGTACAACAACTATTTGGTTCTGCAATAAACGGTTTGCCTAGTACAAGATATGGGAAATTCCCCCTTTCTCCATATGCTTTTGCAATGCATACTTTATACTTATCTAAAATTGCGTTGTTTTGTCTTATTTCACTGCGATTGATGCTTCCATTTTCTGGCCATGCATATACCTTTGTATCACCCTTTTCTTTTGCAACTATATCACCAAATGGTTTTCTTGCACTCACAATATTTTCAAGAGACAGGAAACCTTCTAATGTCTTTCTACGAATAGTCACTGCTTCATTAAAACGGACAAATGTCTCACTATTCTTTTCTAACAATGGGCGAATAAGGGTTGTGGTATTTCCGTGTCGATGCGTTGTGACCTCACAATACCCATCATGTTTTTTATCCCAAAGGAAATAGCAGACACCTCCAGATAGGTCAATACCAGGAAAACATTCTGCAGAGTCAAAATAATCTACTAAATACTTAATCTTATTGTCATTCAGCATCTCCGTTCTAAAATCATCCAGACCTTTTCCTCCAGCATACCAGCGGGCAGGAATAATCATTGATAGGTAGCATGGATTTAATTTCTTTGCTTGTTGAACAAACAACTGATATATTGGCATTGCACTAGAACCAGTGCCACCACCGTCATTTAATTGGTAAGGTGGGTTGCCAATGATTACATCGAATTGCATATTTTTATGGAATATTTCTTTGATTGATTTATGGATAAAGGGATAGGCGTAGGTCTCGCGGCTGTCGCTGCGGAGGTACTCGCCCTTGCTGGCTCCGCAGTGTTCGCAGCGGCCTTGCGCGTTCCATGTGTGGTGGCACCGCTCATATAGCAGGTTGCCCTGTACGTCTTGGAAGGCATTGCTGACGCTGTACTCTCCATTGGCTTGTTTGGAGCAGTAGAGTGTCCTGCGGCTCATCTCGGCAGTGAGGTCGGTGCAGGCAATGCCAAAGACCTGTTGGGTCATTACATGGTCAATCCGCTCCTGTAGGTCGGGTATCTGCCCGTCAAGCCCTACGAGCAGCCGTTTGGTTATTTCTCGCAGAAAGACTCCACTCTTGCTGCAAGGGTCTAAGAACCGCGTCTTCGGACTCTGGAACAACTCCTGTGGTAGCAGGTCAAGCATACGGTTTGCTAACTCCGGCGAGGTGAAAACCTCGTCACTACTGAGGTTTGCCAAGCAGTTCAGTATGTCCGGTGAATATTTTTGTGTCATAAGGATGTATTATTTTTGTTGAGGGAAACGTCCCGAAAGGGACGTGACCATGCATAACACGGTACAAGCCGAAGGCGCAGTGCCGTGATGATACTGCCATAGTGTACAGCGTCCCGATAGGGACGCGACAGTCTTGTTTTCGTTGTCGCATCCAAGGCGTATTGTTGCAGCCAGTCACTCATAGACCACACCGCGCGGTATAGTAGCTTATATGGAGTGTGTATCTTGTTCTTCATAACGGTAAAGCTGAGTGTAGTGGATGGGTGGATATGACTTGATGGGCTCGTCGAAACTCTGTGCCTCGCCCTGCTCATCGAAGAGGGAATACTGGTGCGTCTGGTTGACAAGAAAGTCAAACTGGAAGTCACGTCTTGAGAACTGCATACTGCCCGCAATGGGTGTCCATTCGCAGAAGGTAATAGGCTTGCCGTCGGCAGTCCGATAGGTCAACGCATCGCCACAGACGATGTTCTTCCGCAGCATATAGCGTAGGCTTTCCTCATAGCCCTGAGTGCAGTACTTTTTACCCACCTGTTTTCTCACCTCGGTAAACAGTCGCAGTCGGCAAGCCTCGGCATTGTCCTCCAACAGCTCAATGCCATAGCAAGAGCCGACGGCAATAAGGCTCTGAAACTCCCATTCCGTAGGGGATTTGATGTCTTTCAACAGGGATAGTTTGCGACGCAGAATCTCAATAAGGAAATTCCCGTCGCCACAGGCGGGCTCAAGGAAACGGCTGTCAAGCCGGAACGACTCATCCCGCACCAAGTCGAGCATAGCATTCACCTCGCGCGGATTGGTGAACACCTCGCCATGCTGAGCCACCCTTTTGCGGCTCTTAATCTGTGATTTTGTGTTTTCGTTGCTAGGCATAAGAAAATCGTGGAACTTTGCTTATGCTCACTTAGGTGTTCCACGACCTGCCTAGCAATTAAGTAAAGCCCACGATTTCTCGTGAGCGTTTACCGCTTTACTATTGCTAGGACTCGATTTGTGGAACTTCAAGTGAGCAAGTGATAGCGAAAACGCTTTATAATATGTTATTTATCTTCTCTTTTCTTCTTTCGATATATTGTCTTTTTAGTTGTTATTTAGTTTGCAAAGATACGAATCTTTTCTTATTCATCAAAACAATCTTTAGTGGTTAACCCTCCGGGCAATTCTACCAACGTTGGCGGGCGGCCTCCAGTCCTTTGTGTATCTGGCGTTGCAGCAGCTCTTTGGAGGGCAACTCGGTCAGATATTGCGACATCTTGCATGTTACATTTCTTTTCCCTTTTTCTTGTTCTTTTTTGTACTCCTCCCAGTCCTCTGCAGTAGCACTCTCTAAAAGGTACTGTCGCATCTCTTCTTCTGAGGGTAGCTGTAGTTGGTATTTGCTGACGAAGAGATTCTGAGATAAACCCTAGGTGGCGTACAGCACGGTGGTTTCGCCATATTCGGTGCATAGCAACAGGCCAATGGGCGGATTGTCGTCGGCCTGCATCACCTCGTGTTTATCCCCAATCGGTCATTAGATATGATGCAAATGGACTATTACACAAGAATACAATGCTTTATGATGTCATTTTTCTAATAACCGCCATTATGAAAACTACAATATGGTATATTGATTACCTGCTTCTTACAACGTGTGTATTGTGCTTTTTCCTCTACTAATGTTCGATTTGGAATTATGAGACCTGAATAAGCGAGAAAGAACATACACGTCGACCAAATGACTGATTTGGGTTCAAACTCCGCTTACGGTTCACTATTCTTCCAGCACATCTTTAATTCTTCTTCAGTATAGAGGTTAATAAAAGCTTTCTAAGGGGTTATGAAGTGGTGAAGAGGAAAGGGAGCGGGAGGGAGGAGGGATGAAGCAAAATGGGGAAATGGAGGTGGGATAAAAAGTGCTGATATCTATTGGTGTCTAATGACCGATTTGGGATAATAGTAATAGAATGTGTTGACTGCCATTAGTATTTAACGCCGTGAAAGCACTTTCCCTTGACATTTCCAGATGGGATATGTATTTAGCATATACCGAGGCAAAAGGTAATCAAAAAATGAACTAAAGGGGAGCAATAGGAGTATCTACTCAATATCGAAGCCAATCCTTACAGTATGGCGCTCTTTCTCCTTGGGGTATTTGAGTTCGGTCATGACGGGTAGGACTATTGAGAAGCGCTTACCTTCTCCAATAGTGATACTCTGCTCCTCGCCAGGCTCCATCTCGTGGGCTTCGAGCCAACGCAGATACAACTCCATTTGGCCTTTATACTGCGCCTTGAACTTGCCGAGCTTCAAGTCGATGGCTATCAGGCGGTGTAACCTGCGATGGTAGAATAGCAGGTCGAGGTAGAAGTCCTCGCCGTCGATAATCATCCGTTTCTGCCGCTCGACGAAGGTGAACCCATTGCCCAATTCCAGGATGAACTGCTCCAAGTGCGCCACCAAGCTATCTTCTAAACTCTTCTCGCTGTACATCCCCTTCAATCCTGTAAACTCTAGGAAATAAGGGCTCTTGAAGACAAGGTCAGGGGTGAGGACATTGTTCTCCCGCAGTTCCGTTAGCTCCTGTTTGATAAGCTCGTCGGGCTTTGTCGCAACGGCAGTGCGCTCATACAGCAGGCCGTCTATTTTGGATTCCAAAGTACGTTTACTCCAATGTTCGGAGGCAGCCATAGTCAGATAGTATTCGCGTGCCAGTGGATCCTTAATTGGCATAACCATCAGAAAGTGAGACCACGACAATTGTGTCACCAGTGGTGTCACAATCTTTATATCCGGAAATAAGGAGGCAAATTGCATCATTCTTCGAATAGTTCGTGGCTCGAATTCTTTGTCACCATATTCCGATTGTAATTGTCGCGACACTGTCATGACAATTTGTTTTCCGTATTCGGCGCGCGCGTTTCCAAGTACCTCTTTATTGATGCGTTCACCGATATGCCAATACATCAAGGTGAGTTCGGCATTGACATTGACGGCCACGCGGTTGCGCGTCTGATTGATTATCTGCCGCAAGTCGTCAACCAACGGCATAATATTGTTGTTCTGTATATTTATGCTGTCTGCCATTAGAATATTTTCCTTTGCAAAGATACATATTAAATCCGAATCACCCAAATAATATTCTGAAATTAGTCGTCAATGTGATTCTCCCAACGCTGGCGGGCGGCCTCCAGACCTTTGTGTATCTGGCGTTGCAGCAGCTCTTTGGAGGGCAACCCGGTTATCTCTTTCGATAGCTGTAAACATAAGCTACATCAAGCTTTGTACAAATCGTGCAAACGCTTCGATGTTCTCTCCCACGCTCGCTTGCTCCAGAGCTTCCATATATTCCTGACGGCGACTCATGGGAACCACTACCCAAGGATAGCCCGCTGTAACTAACTGGCTGTTCATTACAAATCGAGCGGTTCGGCCATTGCCATCCATGTATGGATGGATATACACAAAGAAGAAATGCCCTAAAATGGCTCTCGCTAGAGCATTGTCCTCCTTCGTCATCAAGTCCGACAAGGTGCTCATGGCATCCAGTACGGCATCCGGATTCAAAGGCGTATGCATCGAGTTTCGGATATACACCTGATTCCTACGGTATCCTAACAGATCCGATGCTTTCACAATACCAGCTTTAATGCATGGCTCAAACAACTGAAAGTGCCAGTCTTGATGCGCTTTCGCGTATAATTGTGCAGGTGGCTGACCCGAAAAGCATTCTGCTACTCCCTGTTTTAGTAATTCGTAAGCTTGATAGTATCCTCTTGCTGCCAAAGCGTCTTTGCGTTCCTTGTCTTCCTCGTCTTTCTCCGGATTCCAGTTGCCACTACGGACACGCTCTAGTAATTCTTCTGTAATCTTATACCCTTCTATCGACAAGGAGTTGTAGCTATCTTTCACATACGTGGCATCCATCATGGCCAACACGGAAGCTGCATCTTGCTTCACAGGTTTGACTTTCACGATTCCCAATACAACCTTACGCATCTGCATCCACATCAGGCGGATACGCGCTGCATACGGCGATTCTGCAAATGTCTCCATCTTTATATTCTCCTCAAACGGGTTCTCTTCCGACACCGTATAACCCACTTGACGCATCATACGCAGTATCTCATCGGACATTTCCTCACGACCGATGGAGCGTAGCGCGCCAGCTACACGCCCCGCACGGGTGGTGTGTCCCCCATCGATTGCTGCCGACACCAATGGCGACACATCTTTCATGCTGGCCAGACACGTCCTTGCCTCCAATGCATTACGTCGATAATAATCCGGCCCAACCATTAGCAATGCATACTCCATCGGATACAACCTTACCCCATATCGAGGTTCTTGTACTACCTCTTGCGGCAGCGTTGCCTTGATGTCTACAACAGAAGTCCCGAATGGCAGTTGCAGGATATTGTTTGACCCGGATTCGCTACGCACGATTAACTGTTTTGGTATTACCGTTTTTCCGCTGTAGAAATAGAGCGATAGCTCTGGCGACAGGCACCATGCCCCATTGAACTTCTTGTTTAGATAAGCCGTCACAAAACTCCAGTACGACACATACCATACTGTGGAGTCGCCTTCCCTTCCCGGCATCGACGGAATATACCACCCCTTGATGACCATTTGCAGATAGCCACTATTCACCAATCGTTCAGTATGAGTCCTCCCCAATGTATCTGCTCCCTGAATCACCAGATTATCTCCATGGTTATCTTGAAATGTTTTCAGAACCTCCAGTGATTCTGCCAATTTTTCCTGAATTGTCGCCATATTATTTCTTTTCTATGCCAATGCTATTACTATGCCCTTATTAACGTTAGTGTATTTTGCATTGCCATTGTTAGTTTATTTTGCGTTGTAATTATTAGTATATTTTGTATTGCTATTATTAGTTTTTGACGTTGCAAAAATACAAACATTTTCTGAATCAGCAAAATATTTTTTCATTTTGACTTGTTTTTAAATTATACAGGTTTACTTCTTTTACTATAAACTAGTAAAAGAATGCGTTTACTGCCACTAGTTTTTACCACCGTGAAAGCACTCTCCACGGTCACTTTACTATTTACCGAGGCAAAAGGTAATCAGTAGCTGTATGAAAGGGGAGCAAAAGAAGTATCTACTCAATATCAAAGCCAATCCTTACGGTATGGCGCTCTTTCTCCTTGGGGTATTTGAGTTCGGTCATGACGGGTAGGACTATTGAGAAGGGCTTACCTTCTCCAATAGTGATACTCTGCTCGTCGTAAGGCTCGTAGAACATTTTGTCGCGGATGGAATACAACATTGTGTAGTCATCGCTGCCGGGGATTCGTATCTCGACCATATCGTCGCTGCCGACGATCTGCACATGCATGAATCCCGACTCTCCCTCTCCACCTCCGTATGACAGACCGCCACGCTGCAAGGTGATGCTCTTGCCCATAGGGACCGAGTCTTCCAGAATGATAAAGGTGTTCTTTACTAGTTTTCCATCGGCATCGAGCAGGTTCTTTGATTCTACTTGAGCCACCTTCACGGTGCCGTAATTGCCAGTCGCTGTCACCTGTATCGTGCTGTCGTGGTCGGCTGTGAAGTTGACAGTGTAGTCAATAGCGTATTCTATATGGTCCTGACCGTTCCAATCGAACGAATCTGTGTGGTTCTGTGCGCATCCAGCCAGCATAAGCAGTGCCGCCAATGTGATGGATATGATTCCTTTTTTCATTTGTCCTGATAGTTGTATTAAAATGCAAAAGTACATATAATCCCTAATATGGCAAAATATTTTTTTACTCCCACTAGGCAAGCCTAATACCCTCTGCATAATGAAAAAGGGGAGGCCCGTTTAAGAGGCTTCCCCTATTTGATGGCTGCCTGTAGGTGGCTGCCATTGTTGTATGTCGGCAATTATTTCTTGTGCAAAATGGTTTCGCCGCCAAGGAACGAGGCACCGCTGGTGAAGGCCTGGAAGGTGCCAGAGAGGGTCTTGGCCTTGAGGTCGATGTCGAAGTTGATGGAGTTGTCAAGAATGCCGGATCCGCTGGAGGCGGCAAGGATGATGTATCCACTGTAGGTGTTCTGACGAACATCGTAGCTGCTGATGTTCACCGTCCTGTTAATTTCCTCATAGCCGGTGAGGTTCAGTTTATAGGACAAACTGCCCACCATAGGTGAACCTTCTGGATTCATTGTAAGTGTCCAGACGATGGTATAGTTCACGTTCTGGTCTTCGTCTTCTATCAGAGTTGTGCCCGAGTAGGTGCCTTCCCATGTGCCAACGAGGTCGGCTTTGGTGGGACCCTGGGGGTTCTCATTTTTGTTTTCCTTGTTGCAGGATGTCATCATAGCACCGCAGAGAAGGATAGCGGTGAGCATGGCAAAAATCTTTTTCATTTGTTCAAATATTTGTGTAGTTTATACTGAGCCTGATTGTCTTTCTCCTAGACAAGATATTACTCCCAGGCCGTAGATTTGGTTGAGCCGTCTTTCTGCACTTCGACGCGACGGCCTATCTTTGTTACTATTCCTTCGCGGGGGTCGAGGCCTCTTCTCAACATTTGTTCAGAGATGTCGAGAAGGTTGCGCGTTTTGCCGTTAGTGGATGTAGCCTTGGCAACGGCTTGTACTTTGCCCAACAGATCGAACACCTGGTCCTCGCCCACTCCCGAAAGGTCACTCTTGGGCGTGATGACGACTTTTATACCATAGTAGCTGGGGAATGAGGTCTGTGTCACAGGTAATTCCCAATTGAGGATTGAAGGGCTTAAAGGACTCACGGTTTTGACGTTTCCTTCTGCATCGTAATATTCAACAGAGAGATCATAGGCTTTCTCTAATGCACTAGCGCAGGCAGGCTCAAGGACAATCTTGTAGGTGATGTCGGCTTTCTTCATCTCGAATTTGCCATCCGAGGATGTACCATTATTCTCTTTTGTGCAGCCAAAGGCAAACATGCTGGCTGCTGCAATGAACAGCATTGCTGTCTTTTTAATGTTTTTGTACATAATTGATTGTTTTTTAGTTTGTATTATAGGAATGCGTGTTTATATTTACATAAAGTAGTTTTTCCCCCTGTTGCAAACCGTTGCAATGTCGTCCCAACGGCCTTTCCTTGAATACAGCACAATTCTAACTCCCTCCGTTTAGCAGTGGTTATCAATCTATTTTGGGCATGAACGGTCATTCTGTCTGTTTTTTTTCAGGATGCAAATATACATAAATTTCCCGACATATATTCCAATAAACGAAAAAAAAGGCATATGGGGACTGCTATTAATCACCACGGAGAGGTGAGACTATTAATAACACGGTACAAGCCGAAGGTGCAGTGCCGTGACACTCAGACATCAGAGAACTGCGTCCCGAAGTGACGCGACAAATATACAGAATATATAGAACCCACCATATAACGCCAATTATCACAGGTTTACCATATTCCCAATGCTATTGTACGGTATGGGGTATAGACCGAAACAAAAGAAAGGAATAGAGAATTCGTCCTAATGACCAATTGGGGGTTAATACTTCAAGTGGGCACATTTTTACCGAAGTATATGTGGCTTCTGATGCCGGTGATTGGCGCAGTGTGGCTATCGTGATGTCTGCGTGGGCTGGAGCTGCAGCATACCGTCGTGAAGCGTGGCGCTTATGCCGAACACGGTATGTATATTCTCGGGGTTAAGGCCTTGGTCCACGGGGCCTTGGTAGTAGACACCCGATTGGTGCAGCAATACCAGCTTTTGGCAGTAGTGCAGTGCCATATTGAGGTCGTGTATTACGAGTAGGATGGTTTTGTGTTCGGTTTGGTTGATGGAGCGTAGCAGTTCCAGTATTTCGAACTGATGCGAGATGTCGAGATTGGAAATGGGCTCATCAAGCAGCATGATGGGTGTTTGCTGTGCCAGGGCTCGGGCCAGCATGACCCGTTGCAGCTCCCCTCCACTCATCTCGTTGGGTTTGGAAAGGCGCAGGTGCCACGTGTTGGTCTGTTTCATGCATTGTTCCACTATGTCCCAGTCGTGCTGCGATTCGTTCTGAAGCCGGTGCTGGTAGGGGTTGCGCCCCATGAGTACAGTCTCGAAGGCCGAGAATTCGAAATCGGTTTGCGGATGCTGTCGCACAAAGGCTATCTGGCGTGCCAGCTCGCGTGCCGTGTATTGGCTTACCTCCTTCCCATGCACCATCACATGGCCCTGCTGTGGGGGCAGCAGCCCACCAATGCAGCGCAGCAGGGTGGTTTTGCCGCACCCGTTGGCCCCCATGATGGCATAGAAACTGCCCTCCTCTATTTGGAGGTTGATGTCGGTGAGCACGTTGCGTTGGCGGAAGGCACACGATATGTGGTCGAGGGTAATCATGGCTGGAGTGGTTAGTAGTTCTTCTTGTTTTTGTAGAGCAGATATATGAATAGTGGCGCACCCACCAGGGCGGTGAGGCTGCCCACGGGCAACTCGGCGGGCATGAGAAGGGTGCGGGCCATGGTGTCGCACAGCAGCAGGAACAATGCTCCCACCACGATGGCGTAAGGTACTATGCGGCGGTTGTCCGGCCCGGACACCAGCCGTATGCAGTGGGGCACTACGAGCCCCACAAAGCCTATCACCCCGCAGGTGGAAACACAGAAAGCCACCATCAGGGTGGTGGCCAGAAGCAGCACTTTCTTCACCCGTTCCACTTCCACCCCCAGGCTCTTGGCTGTCTCGCTGCCCGCCAGCAGCAGGTTGAGGTCGCGGCAATGATACAGCACCACTCCTATGCCAACTGCCACCACCGGGGCTACAATGGCCACGTCGGTCCACGACGCCGAGGCGAAACTCCCCATGGTCCAGAATATGATGCTGTCCATCTTGTCCTGTCGCAGCACCATGAGGAACGAGATGAGGGCTGACATGAGAAAGGTGATGCATACGCCAGTGAGCAAGAGCGTGGTGGTGTGCATGCGGTTGCCTATTGAGGCTATGCGGTAAATGACCAGTATGGTGAGCAGACCCGATACCAATGCGCACGCCCCTACGCCCAATAGGTAGGCCTCAAGCCCCAGGAGTATGGCGATGGCAGCACCCAGCGAGGCACCCGACGAGATGCCAAGCACGTAGGGGTCGGTGAGTGGGTTGCGGAACACCGACTGGTAAGCGGAACCGCACACCGAGAGGGCGGCTCCCACCAGCACTGAAAGAACTATGCGCGGCATGCGCAGGTTCCAGAATATGGGTGATTGCCACATATCGGCCCATCCAAAATGAACCACTCCCAACATGGAGCAGCCCAGCATGGCGGCAAGCAGGAGAAACAGTAGCAGCAGGAAGATAAAGGGTTTGGGCCGGGAAGATTTCATGGGCAGGGTAGTGGGGTGGGGTGTTATTGTTGGGGGGAGTCCTCCAGCAGGTTCTGCATGGTGTAGTAGCCTTTGCGGTCTTCAAGATATTCGGCGGCGAGCAGTGCTCCCAAGGCCAGCCCCTTGCGGTTTTTGGCACTGTGACGCAGGGTGATAGTGTCGATATCGCTGTCGTATACCACTTCGTGTATGCCGGCCACCTCGCCCTGGCGTATGGCGGTGATGGGCACTATGTCTTTTTTCTGTCTCCGCGAGTCGCCTTTCACCAGTTTCCAGTCGTCTTTCCGGTCAAGGAGGTCTATTATGTCGTTGGCCAAAGTGATAGCGGTGCCGCTGGGCGCGTCGAGTTTATGGATGTGGTGGGTCTCGGTGATGGATACCTGGTATTGGTCATAGCGGTCCATGAGTTGAGCCAGCCGCCGGTTCAGTTCGAACATGATGTTCATGCCGATGCTGAAGTTGGAGGCCACAAAGAGTGCTTTGCCCCGCTGTTGGCAGTCATGCACCACGCTCTCTAGTTGGTCGTACCATCCGGTGGTGCCCACCACTATCGGCATATCGAGGTCGAAACAGCGCATGATGTTGCTCACGGCGGTGTCGGGGGTGGAAAAGTCTATCGCCATATCGCACTGGCGCAGCTCTTCTATTTTGTCCATCCAGTCATCCTCGTCGTCAATGGTTACGCCAACCGAGTGACCACGTTCCAAGGCAATGGTTTCAATGGCCTTGCCCATTTTGCCATATCCAAGAAGTGCTAATTTCATAACGGTGTAAATACATAAATCAAAATGCAAAGATACAAAAAAAATAGAACATACCAAGAATTGTGGCATCTCATTGCCCAGTGATGACAAAAAAAGGGATACAACAGCGTATCCCTCTGCATGTGGAGTAGATGGGACTCGAACCCACTACCTTTTGATTGCGAACCAAATGCTCTACCAGATGAGCTACTACCCCTCTGTTATGAAAAAAGGGTCGTTCTCAGCGACCCTACTTTGTGGAGTATATCGAAATTAAATCGGATACACATTCTTATTTGCATAGAGTCGTTTACGCTGTATTATTTGTTTTACATGATAATAATACACCATTTCAGACAAAAACCCTTTCTCAAAGTTCTCTTGCATAATTGCAATGCAAAAATACGCAAATTATTCGAATTGCATACATTTTATTTCCAAACCTTATGCAATGCTTTTTGTGGTTACAGTTATAAGTCAACCATTTACACTTTCAACATACGCTCATAAAAATCTTTGAAAAGCAGTATTCTATTACCTGAATTACCTGTAAAAAGCAGGTGCTGGAAGTCTTTTTGCTTGTCGCGGAGATTGGTTTCAGCCATCTTCTCATCAAGGGCTACCTTCAATTCTTTTTGCGTGCTGATGCCGCACCTCTTTACAAGAAAATCGTAGTCGGGTTCTGCCTGTTGCCACAAAAAAATGGTGTCGTAGAAGTCTCGCCCCTTGGCACGTGCCAACAGGGCAGAGAGTTTCATCGAAAGCATCATACTTTTGGAGGGGACACTGATGGGAAACAAGAAACCGTTACGGTTGACTATGGTTGTTTCCGGCACGTAGGATACCCCCTGGTCCTGGGCTTCAATCTTACCCCAATCTTAACCATTGTTCCCTAAATTGCAAATAATTCATTCTGTTTTATTCAAAAGAAAGTGCAAAAATACAAATTATCTTGAATATAATTATTTATTTTCGATATAACAGCGTCCAAAACCGTCAAAACGCAGTCCAAACGCCGCCAAAACCTAACTAATGGAATAAATAAACTACTAAATACAAACAAATTACGACACGAACTATTAAAACACCACCCGACAGTAAAAAACGCCGTCCAAAAACCGCCGGGGGTATTAATAAGGAGCCAGAGAAGGACGGTATAGTAAAAAAAGTATACGGTATTATCACAAAAGAAAATAAAAACCATGAAAAAAATGCTTATAACTATTTTGAACCGACTCTTTGGCAGTGAAATGAGTGTCCAAAGAGCAGAAGAAAATGATTTGAAATTGGCTGGCGAAGTAGATGAATGTGTCGAAAAGCAGCCGGAGAAGAAACTTTATGATGACCCCGACCTACAAGCATTATATGACCGCTATGGAGAATTGCATACAGGTAAGGTCATAACAATCGAGCTTAACGAATGCGCCCAGCTACTCAATAGGAAGCGTGTGAGACTGGATGTGTTCAAGACATTACAAAACAGATTAAGAAACGATTATGGCGTTGAACTTAAAATCTATTCAAGGAGGACAAAAGTATGAGTTGTTACAATGATTATCTACCCCGTACTGATTCTTATGGGAACAGACTATTTTTTGAGAGAGGTATTTATGTGTCGAAGAGTGGCCAGTATATTACCAAGCCAAAGCCTGGTACGAGCTATGACTATTATTACAAACCGAAAACGGATAAACAAACAGGAAGAGAATATATTGTCAACAATGGAGAAAGGCTTTATGTGGACGAACTTGTTGCTGCATGTTTTCTCCCCAAACCGCCCAACAAGGGACGTTACAAGCTACGACACAAAGATGGAGACCCTAAGAACAGCAACCTAACCAATCTTGAGTGGGTGCAGGCAATCCCAACCCCAGCCGCTGGCCAGTTTGTGTCAGGGTATTACATTATTGACGAAAATGGTAATATCTTCGACGAGGGAGACCAAATGTATGTGACGGATCTTCAGTATGACTCCGATAAGGACCTTCATGTAACGGTACGGCCATATTTTGAGGACAACGACAGGAGAAGAGTTCATGTCGATGAAGTGGTTGAGGGTGCGAAAGGGTATATTGCTGGAGATAAGAGTGCTCTCAAGAATCCTGCCATATTACATAAAAACCACGACCGACTCGACTATAGCAAGGACAATCTCCAGTGGGTTGAACAGGATAGTCAAGAATATCAAGATTATAAAGATGACGAAAAACAGTATGTGCGAAATAAAAACAACACAATGAATCCCACAAAACAATACCCTAGTTATATTCAACCATAGTAATGGCGGAAGGGCAGCATCCAATCACCGGTGCTGCTCTTTTATTTTGCTCACTGCCACAACTCTTCTATTGGGTGTAGGTAGTCGCATGGCAGAATAATAATTGTTGACAATCCATTTGGTACCGCATTTAGGGCATACAAATTGGTGGTTGCTTTTGGGTGCTGTTGCGGGGTCGGAGAAAACAAATAGTTCGAGGATGTTTTTAGTGATTTTACCCATGAGGCTTGTTTTCTCGGCATCACACCAGGTGCCGCATTTCGGGCACTGTCGTTTTGCTTTCTTTGTCATAATAAATTATTCAGCACACGACAGGGGTTGCAAGTAGCTGCCTTGAATGTTGAAGAGATTGTAGTAGGCTCGCATGTTGTCCAGTTCATACCAATTGGTGGTCAGCATCGGGGTGCCGTCGAAATACCTCAGCAATTACCTGACATGGAACAACACGGTTGAACAAAAGCTGGGCAGTCTGGCGGAGAAAGTGCGAGTGTTGCTGGATAAGGTGGCGTCAGTCCTGTTCGAGGAGACCTGCTTGGAGGTACCGATGAGGTCTCCGTTGCCACAACTGAAGAAAATTCAGCCTTAAATCAAACTATAGCGAAAAACATATAAAAGGCAAATAATGAATCTGTATATTGTTATTTCTTTGCATTTTATTGGTTTATAGTATGCTCAATTTTATGTAAATACCTGGCAGGGAATGGGTCTCCTTATTCAATCGGTTGTTATTTTTTTGTGAAGCCTGTCTTTTCTCAGATGTTTTGGTCTGTATTTTGTTGGGACAGGGTTAAGAATTCGTAATTACTATGTAAAATTTACAACATATTGTAATAAAAGTTCATTTTTTACGTTATATAGGTGAGAAATTGGTTAATAATTTATATTTTTATATTGGAGCTATTTCTTGTTTTGAGTATAGATAAAGAAAAGCAAGTGTTTTTTTGTGAGTAAAATTGTGTAATAATTACATAAAAAAATACAATTTGATATGCTAAAAAAAGTTTTTTAGATTTAGCATTAAGGTTATTGAAGAAAAATTTTTGTTTTATAAGTGACTTGTATATAAATTGTTGTAAAAATATTTTTAGATCTAACTATAACAAATCTTGCAGATTAAAAAATAGTGTGTATTTTTGCCGCCGATTTCAAAACTAAGTACATGGAAGATTTCGAAATAAAAATTGAAGGGTATATGTACGGGTATCCCCGCCCAGCAGTGGCTACAGATTGTGTGGTGTTTGGGTTTGATGGTAAAAATTTGAAAGTGTTGCTTATAGAGCGCGGAAGAGAGCCTTATATTGGCAAGTGGGCGTTACCGGGTGGATTTATGCGCATGGAAGAGACTGCGGATGCGTGCACTTTACGTGAATTAAAGGAAGAAACTTCCTTAGAGCTAAAGGAGAGAGAAGTGGAACAGGTGGGCGCGTTTACAGCCGTTAGACGTCACCCGGGCAAACGCGTGATATCTATTGCCTATTATGCGGCACTCGCACGTGAGAAATACAACATGATCAAGGATGGTGTGCACGGGGGAGACGATGCCGTCAGGGCTGATTGGTTCAACGTCAAAGAGGTGGGAGAACTTGCATTTGACCACAACGAAATTCTGCTTTGTGCTATGGAGCGTTTGAAAGAAAACCTGCATACGAAACCCGATAGTTTCTCGTTGCTCGGCGACAGCTTTACTATGAGCGAGTTGCATTCTTTATACGAGGCCATTGTAGGAAAGGAATTGGACAAGAGAAATTTCAGCAAGAAGATGCTTTCGGCGCATCTCCTTGAGGAGGTTGAGGTGAATGAAGTGGTTGAGCGTACGGTGGCGGCGAAACGCGGCCCGAAAGGAAAGATGTACAAATTCAGCAAAGAGAGCGAAGAAAGCAGGGAAAATTGGTAATATTATTTATTGAATAGCATGAAAATATTGTCGGCAATGAAGACCCTGGTGCAGGCCAGCGAGGGAAAACACATGGATATGGAGGTCATCCGTAAGGAATGTGAGGCTCCACGTCGGGTGGGAGGCAATATGGGGGGTGGCCGTGACAGCATCCGTCTTGTAGCAGCCCGTCGCCATCCAGTCAAGCAACTTTTCCTCAACGCCGAGGAGCGTAGGAGTTTCGATGATTTGGTCGATCTGCTCAGCAGAAAGAATTTGCACCAGGTGAACAGACATCTGAAGGCGGTGGGGATGAGCAGTGGCTTTACCTGCCTTTTCTATGGTGCTCTCGGCACGGGCAAGACGGAGGCGGCCTGGCTGTCCGAAGAGTTTGTGACTTTTGCCGGCGGTCAGATAGCCAATGTGGCTCGCAAGGTGACAGTGGACGAGGTGCTGCATGGTGAGCGCACACCGTTAGACCGCATTGCCGCCTACTGCCGACAGGAATACATCACCAGTGCGCGTAATCCTATTGGGTTTGTGGCATAAAGTATTGAATTATTAACAATTAAATAGTGTTTATTATGAAGATTAATAATCAGAAAGAAAGCATCAAGCAACTTGTAAATGAATATCTTTGTAACAGTGACAAGATGTATTACTACAACATTGAGGGATTCCTCGAAGGGAAAGAGGACAACGGCTATTTCGGTTTGGCGTTGCCCTTTACCGACGAAGAGGCTCAGTATGTCAAGCAGACCTTCCTGCGGCTCTGGAAGGAGCGCAACGATGGGGCCGAGGACATCTCTTTTGAGGAGGCCTGCCAGAGGACCAATCTGTTTGACTGTGTGGGAGCGGACGAGCGGCTCGACAGTTTGCTGTTTGACCGAGTGATGCAAGCCATGGGGTGCAACGAGGTCACCTATATCGATTTCGACGCGCCGGTGCGGCTTTACAGGATGTCGGCCGTGCTGTACGACAAGGAGGAATGCGAGTGGAGTGCCCCACACGAGTTCAAAGCCCAACTTTGCGACGATGAGGCGAGTTATCTGCTTGAGAATTGCTTTGAGTATTATTGCTTCAACTTCAATAACCTGATTTACTGCAACCAAACACTTGCAGTCAAGCTCAACGAACAGGTCGTCTTCGACGTCAATCTTGGAGACAAACCCTTTGTAATCCTGTTCGACGAAGTGAACGAGATTGTTTGCACCCTCAAATCAAAAAATGCGGGAAATCAACGAAATCCCCCTTCATGGAATTCCGAGGAGTGGATCAAGGAATTCCAGGAGGCCTGCCATCATCACGAGACCCACGATGTCAGAAAGAAAGTCTTCGTGTCGACGCTCGATTTCGTCCAGAAAGGCTCGTATGTGAGCGAGAGTGGCAAAGTGGTAGATCTACGAGCCGCTCTCACCCCCAACCCGGTCAGCTCCTTCTACAGCACCGAGCAGCCTGTGCTTATGAAAGAGAAAGATTGCCAGACGTACGTACATGTGGTAAACAAGGACTGCCTCGACTGCGCCCACTCTATGCTCGAAGCCGACTCGACGGACGATGTGTGCGTACTCAATATGGCCAGTCGGCGTACTCCCGGTGGGGGAGTTATCTCTGGTGCCGGTGCACAGGAAGAGTACCTCTTCCGGTGTTCCGACTACTTCCGCTTCCTCTACCCCTATGCCAACAATTTTGACCCTCGCATGTATTCCATCCAGCCCGACCCCGCCCACAGATACCCGCTTGACCGCGATTTTGGCGGTGTGTACTCTAATGGGGTGACCGTGTTCCGTGAGAACGAGAAGTGCGGCTACGCACTGATTGATAGCCCATGGAAGGTCAACATGGTGGCGGTACCCGCCATCAACATCAATATGGGGATGCCTTCACCCAAAGTGTACCATGCCGCCAACCTCAACAAAATCCGCACCATTCTCCGTGCCGCCTACGCTGGTGGCAACCGTCGCCTGGTGCTGGGTGCCTTCGGCTGCGGTGCCTTCGGCAACGACCCGAGGGTCATAGCCAGTTTCTTCAAGGAAGTGCTGGATTCGGCAGAATTCAAGAACGCTTTCCGTGAGGTTGTCTTCGCCATTATCGAGGATCACAACTTCAATGGTCGCAATTTTAAGGAGTTCCAAAGTGTATTTGAAAACAACAAATAATTATTAACCAAGAATATATAGTGTTATTATGAATATTCTGGATATAATTGATTTCAGCAGCGCATTCCGCGAGATGCCTCCGGAACAACAGCACAATCAATTGATGGCCTATTTGGCCAAGAAACCGCGCCCAAAATGGTACAGAGTCGTCTTCGACGACGGCTTGGAATCCAGCATCGCCATAGCGTTGACCGATGAGGAGGCCAACTATGTAAGAATGCGCCTCGCAGAGCTCTGTGAAGAGTGCGGTATGGTTGCAGAAAACAATGTCTTTGACCACCTGTTCGAGTACCGCGGGATGGACCGCCGCCTTGATGAGCTAGTGATCGACAAGTGCTATGAGAACCTTCCTATCGGAACGGAAGACGAAGTCGAGCTCGATACGATTTACCTCGACACCGCCCACTACATCTATGATTTCACCGTCATACCTATTTTTCCCGATGGCGACCCCAAAAACTTCATGAAGCCTTACAAATATGGAATCAGCCTGACCGACGAGGAGTATGCCACTCTCCTCCAAGCGCGGATACTTGACTCCAGATTCTGCTACAATTGGCTGATCTTGACCCACCCTGAGCTGGCAATGAAGATTACGCGCGCTGTCTGTTTCCCGGGAATGGCGGAGCCCGACAAAATTGACTATCGCAGCGCTAGGTGCCACACCTTGTTCACCGTCCTCTTCGACGAAATTGAGTCTGACTTCATAAACATGGTAAAATTAACACACGATTGATATGAAAAAAATCAAAAACTTCTATGCCAATAAAAAACTCGACAAAGCGCAAGGGAGAAGATTGGGCGACCGATACGACTTTGTTGAAGACAAGATTATCAAGGAAGAACTGCTGCCGCTCATCATGAAAAAGCTGAAGCCAATCCTCACTGAAGTCGGTAGTCCACTCATTCTCACCATCCAGCACACCCCACACGATAAGATTACCATCAGCACCCGTGGGCTCTCACTCTCATCTTTGATTGACAACACACCAACGCCTCAGCCCGTAAAGTCCTCTCAACCGCATGAGCCGGCAAAGAAACGTACTCGCAGTGTGCAGCCAGGCTTCTCCGTCACCTTCCCCGACGGAGTCACCTTTCATGGCGAAACAGCCCTCGATACCTATGTCGACACCCTTCGCAAGATAGGGCTGCAAAAAATCTATGAGCATCCTCTCGTACCCATCATCGCCAAGGAATTCAAACTAGTCGACATCCATGAGCGACAGAAACCCGGCATCAAGTATCCTCAGCAAGAGGTTGACGGGTACTTTATCTACAAGAACCTCGGCACTGACGACAAGATACGGAAACTTAAGAAACTGTCGGAAATATTTGAGTTGAACCTGAAAATAGAACGGGACGAGGAGAAGGGGGCGGATTTTGACAAATTGCTATAAATAGGTATATAGCAGGTGGTGGAAAAGGTTTATCTTTGCTCTTTGGTAAAGTGATTATTTCTTTTCAATTGACAACACAAAAGTAGTCATTTTACCTGAGAGCACCATATTTTTGTATTCTTTTTTTCTACTTAGTGTTGCACTTGTAACTGGAGTTTAAGAAAAAAAATTTTGTTCGATTGTAATAAAATTGACTTTTTTTCGTGATAGTGGTATGAAAAAAAACACAGCTTGCCCCAAAAAACTTTCAAACTTGGGTAAAAAAACAAACAACACAACAGAAAATGTATAGAACAAGTATTAACGTCTGCAGCACGAAGCCAGCAATGACAGAACAGAAAGGAGGAAACGGACAATGACCCGCACAAAGATTCTCATCGGACTCGGAATACTGGTACTGGTGTGCCTCGTCCTGCGCAAGGTGCTTTACTGGCTAGAAGACAAACTAACCTTGAGTCAAGACAATATAGGGGAAGTACGTATCATTAAGGACGCAAGCGGAATCGAAAGACACGTGAAAGTTATAAGCGTTGAGGAACTACGTCGGCATAAACGCAAGGAAGAACTGATATACTGGCTATACAGCATATTTCTGGCCCTCACATTGGGAGGCCTGTCCGCCACCGCATACTGGTGGATATGGATTGTGCTTGGCTGGTTCATTCAATCCCCCTGGTAGGGGAGGCTCCTCATTGGGGGGCTCCGATTGTAATAAGAAAGATTTTTTCGGTGTTCAAATCTTTAACAAGCACGGTTTCTTGGCGAAACAGCATGGCGATGTACACGGCAAATATGACAAGAAACCTGGAGCTCAATCCGCTCACCTCAACGGACAAAATTAAAATCAGATAATATTATTTGGCTATTTGTAATAAAAGATTAAACCATCCGTTATATGAGCGAACGAAGTTGAGCGATTTTATAGCGACCCTATCTGAATTATTAACATTTAAAATACTAATTATGAGAGAGAATCTTCAGAACAAATTCTTTGAACCAGCAGAAGGCGAGGATGACCATCCTATTTATGAAAAATATGAGGTTGATAGTAAGGATATTGAAAATTCAGTGGTTGACGAGTATGGTGTGCGCTACAGCATTGACGGTACTAAACTGATTGGCTTCGAGGAGAAACTTCCACGTCGCTATGCTGTAAAGGAGGAATGTCAAATAATTTGCTGCAAGGAGGTTTCTGATATCTTCCTATCAGATGGGAGTTGTTTTGATGACCTTGAAGAACTCATCCTTCCTGAAGGACTTGAGGTGATTGGTGACAAAGTGTTCCATGGTCTAAAAAAGGTGAAGACCCTCACCATTCCTTCCACGGTGCACTACATCGGTCCGCATGCGTTTGAAGGAGTATCAATCTATTCCGACACTTACTCCTGGACTTCTGAGGAAGGCGATAAGGTGTTAGTTGACAACGGAAATTGTTTGGACAGCGTATTAGAAGAAGTTGTAGTGAAATCCAGCAATATTCTAATTGACTATACAGCATTCTATGGTAATAAGAAATTAAAAAAAGTACTATTTGCATCTCCGACCAACGAGGAAGACGAGGTAAGAATCTGCCATAGTACTTTTGGTGAATGCACCTCGTTGAAACAATTATCGTTGCCAACAAGCTGCATAATAGAATCCAACCCATTTATTCAATGCCCAATAGAAAGTATTGATATAGACTCCCGCCAGGGTTACCTTTTCGCTGACGGATTTCTGACTAGTAATGGAGAAGACGGTGAATGCGAATTGATAGGCTACTATGGCAAGGAGAAACATGTAAAAGTTCCCAAAGAAGTTACGGATATTTGCCCGTATGCCTTCTATAAAAACTCGACCATGGAGACTATCGTGTTGCCAGAAAAACTAAAGTGCATAGGAAGAATGGCATTCCTTGAGTGCATCGGACTAAAATCAATTGCGATACCCTCCGAAGTCAGCATGATTGGAGAATCCGGATTTGGTTTGTGCGAAAACCTGTCACAGGTTATTATCGAAGGTCCTATCAAGACGCTGGAATGGGGAATCTTCCATAGTTGCAAATCTCTGGAAAGCGTGGTGCTGCCTGGCAGTTTAAGGTATATTGAAGATAGTGCCTTTTCAGATTGTTGCAGCATGAAAACGATTATGCTACCCCCGTATCTCGAACGAATTGACGGGAACCCCTTTGCTGGTAGCGGTTTGGAGACTATTGAAAGCCAAAGCGTCAACTTCAAAGTTATTGAAGGTGGCTTTCTTGTGGACTGCTGCACCGACACACTCTTGGCCTACATCGGCAATGCCGACGATGTGGTAGTCCCTAAAGAAATAATGCAAATAGGAGCAGACGCCTTTTTTTACAGTAGCCTACGGCATATCTCTCTACCGTCATCTCTTTGTGCTATTGGCAAGTGTGCTTTTAAGCAGTGCAACAATCTCGAAGATACTATATAAACCACCAAATTTTTTTTAAATTATTTTTCATTACATTTAGAAACAAGATGTTATATCCATGACTTTTGTCATAAATCATGGT
>ONQD01000044.1 GCA_900319865.1 uncultured Bacteroidales bacterium
GCTGAAAGCAGACCTGCCCGGCAAATGGGACTATTACATTGACCGGCTATCCTGCCATATCGCGTCCAGCGGCAAGCGATACAAGAGCCATGCCGCCACGGAGCAGCTGGCGGTGTTCAGCGAGGTGTACTACGAGCCCGACTGGCGCGCCTACATCGACGGCAAACCAGCCGACTACATGCGAGCCGACTACATACTCCGCGCCATGGTTATACCGGCCGGCGACCACGTGATTGAGTTCAAGAACGAAGCGCCTCTGTATTTCAAGATGAACATCGTCACCATCGTCAGCTCCATAGTGCTGGTGGTGCTTGCCGGAGGCGCCATATTCATGTACTACCGCAAAAGAAAGAAAACAATCACATCCAACTCATAATTCTTAACATACCATGATTATCCAAAAACAGGACGGCAAAGCCGTACCCCTCCAACCTTCAAACAAAGAGAAATTCAAGATGGTCGCCAAAACCATGATGGGCCTCGAAGAGGTGTTGGCCGACGAACTCCGCGCCCTCGGTGCCGAGAATGTGGAGTGCATCAACCGTGCTGTCACCTTCGAAGGCACTATGGCCACCCTCTACCGGGCCAACTATACCTGCCGCACCGCACTGGCAATCCTCAAACCCTTTGCCGAATTCGAGGCCAACAACGAGCAGGAACTCTACGACAAGGTCTATCAAATCAAGTGGGAGAAAATCCTCGATGTGGATTGCACCTTCATGATCGACAGCACCACCAGCGGCGAAATCTTCACCCATTCCTATTTCGCCGCTCTCAAAACCAAGGATGCCATTGTCGACCGCTTCCGCCGCAACTTCGGCCAGCGCCCTTCCATCGACACCGAGAACGCCGACTATAAGTTCAATCTCCACATCCGCGACAACCAGGTGACGCTTCTTCTCAACTCCAGTGGCGACTCGCTCCACAAACGCGGCTACCGCCAGTCGGTGGGCATTGCCCCCATCAACGAGGTGCTCGCCGCCGGCATGATTAAACTGACCGGGTGGAACTGCGACAGCAATTTCTACGACCCCATGTGTGGCTCCGGCACCCTCCTCATCGAAGCCGCCATGATGGCCAACAATATCCCCGCCCAGTACTACCGTGGCGACCGCTTCGCCTTCAAGCGTTGGAAGGAATTCAACCTCGGCGAGTGGAAGAGCATCAAGGAACAGGAAGACCGCAAAATCGGTTCAGGCGATTTCGATTGCGAGATATGGGGCAACGATATCGACTTGACTGTCCTCCAGCAGGCCGAAAAGAACCTCGAATACACCAAACTCCATAAGGATGTCATGCTTTTCAACGGTTCGTTCGAGGATCAGGACCCCCCCGAGGGCCGCACGCTCATCGTCACTAACCCGCCCTACGGCGAACGCATCAAGATAGAGGACCTCAACGCCATGTACGAACAGCTGGGCGACACCTTCAAAAAGAAATATGGCCAGGACTGCGACGTGTGGCTCATCACCAGCGACTTCGATGCCATGAAACACATCGGCCTCAAGCCCAGCAAGAAGATACCCCTCCTCAATGGCCAGCTCGACTGCCGTTTCCTCCATTTCGAACTCTACGAGGGCAGCAAGAAGGCCTCCAAACAGTCAGCTCCCGAAGCCGACGAATAACCCCTCTGTCCTCGCTTGCCCATGCTTCTCGAAGCCCAGTGGATTAAGCAAACCGCCCTCGCCCTCGGCCTCGATGCCTGTGGCCTCGCCGTCGCAGCTCCCATTCCCCGCAGCCAATGGGGGCTGACCGAATGGCTTGCCGATGGCCGTCAGGCCGACATGCACTACATGGAAGAGCATGTCCCCCTTCGCTACGATCCCACGCTTCTCCTCCCTGGAGCACGCACCGTCATCTCCGTCCTCCTCGGCTATAAGCCCTCGTCCCTCATGCAGGGTCCAGTCAAGATTGCCCAATACGCCTATGGCGAAGACTACCACGAGCGCCTCAAACGCCTCCTCTATCAGCTTCTCTCCGCCCTCTGTGCCCGCTATCCCGACCTCCAGGGGCGCCCCTTTGTCGACACAGCCCCCATCAGCGATAAATATTGGGCAGTCCAGGCCGGTCTCGGTTGGCGGGGCAAAAACACGCTCCTCGTCAATCCCCTCCTCGGCTCCTACTGCTACATCGGTGAATTGGTGGTCACCCTCCCCGCCGATACCTACGACAGTCCACTGCCCGACGGCTGTGGTGCCTGCGACCGCTGTCTCAAGGCCTGCCCCAACCAGGCCATCGTCGCCAGTCCGCTGCCCGCCGGGGGCACCCAGATCGATGCACGCCGCTGCGCCTCCTACCACACCATCGAAAACCGTGCCGATACCCTCCCGTCCAACATCAAACTCTCAGGCTATGCCTTCGGCTGCGACTGCTGCCAACTCATCTGTCCATACAACCAGACAGCCGCAGTGCGCTATACCCTCACCGACGAGCGCAAAGCCCAGCTAGAAGCCCTCCCCGACGCCGACCCCGCCGCCTTCCGCCATGCCACCAAGCACTCCCCCCTCAACCGCATAAAACACCCCCAGTGGCTCCGCAACCTCCGCCACAAATAGATTTCCCCACTTTATTATTCCATCGAAATTCCTTTCTCAACGCCAATCCTAAGTCGATATTGGCATTCGGTGTGATAGGTTTGCCTTTCTAGGTTTTCCGGTTCACCACCTCAATCAACCAGCAGGTTGCGCAGCTCGTCGTAGTTTTTCACCACGTCGTATGTCACCGTGCTGCCGCTGATGGCGGCAAAATGTCGTCGGGCACATTCTATCTTCACTTCCTCGGTCTTGCGGTAATCCAGCATTTCATCGTTGTCGTATCCCTTGGTCTCGGCCACAAAGTAAATGTGTTTTATGTCCCCGCCTTCTTTGAACACTATGGCCCAGTCGGGATTGTAATGCCCCACTGGAGTGTTGATATAGAATCCTCCCGGCAACTTGGTGTATACAGCCACCTCGTTCTGTGTTTCCAACTCTTTGGCAAAGTTCATCTCTATGCCTTTCGAGTCAACCACTACAATGTCATACAGTGACTTCTGCGATTCCATCGCATTCACTCCCAGCTTGCCTTTCAATGTGGCGGTGCTGAAGATGTCTGCATCGAATTGCTGCTCTGTCCTATGGTAGGCCACATGCTCCACCACGGCTATGGCTTTGCATTGATTAATGATGTTGGCTGTCTTGATGATGAATTCCTCAGGGTTTGCCTTGAACTGGGCAAATGTCAGTGGCTTGATTTTTTGCAGTATGTCGACTATTGCTCTGCGGGTCAATCCCGTCTCTTCCACCAGTTTGCCTATAAGGTCATACCGCACATTCTCGCCCACCAGTTCGTCTACGCTGTCATTCTCTGCTTCACTTACTTTCATGGCGTTGCCTGCCATCAACTGCTCCCTGCTGCCTATGTCTTCCATCGTGCCGGTTACCACGCGTAAACTTATTTTCGATACATGCAGATGGGCATTCAATTCTCCTACTGCACGCTGTATCAAGTCGTCGGTCTTGAAATCTACCGTATAGTAGGTCTGGTGATTGATGCGTTTCCACAATTCCTGAAACTCCCGTCGGGCAAAGCGTTGTTCTACAAAGCGTGCTTCCCGCACCTTGCGTGCATCCTCGGGCTTTATGCTCTCGGGGTCGAAAATGCTGTCCAGCCGTTTTGTGATATCGTCGCGTATTGCGTTATATTCTTCGCCAAAGTCCAGCGTTCCCTGCCGTTTGTCATCGTAGTAGAGTTGGGTGAGTTGTCCCTGTTTGGTCACATAGCCTTTCATGCGGAGGGTAAATAACACGTCTTGTGCGTCGTCGGCATCCAAGGGTCTCTGTCTGCCGTCTGGGGTTGCCATCGTGAGCCCCTCGAATAGGGTTGCCTGCACCTTTTGGGGTCGGTCTCCCACGGCTTCCGCAATCTCGCGCTGCAGTCCGGCGGCAAAGCTGTTGTACGACTCGCTGGCCACCACCGTCAGTTCGTTGATGTCAAACACCGCATCGTGTAGCACGCTCTCGTCCTGCCGCTCCCCCCGGTCGTTGACACATAGGCGCATGCCGCGCCCCACTTCCTGACGCTTCTTGGTCGTGTTGTCGCTGTCCTTTAGGGTGCATATCTGAAACACATTGGGGTTGTCCCATCCTTCTTTCAATGCCGAGTGCGAGAAGATGAACCGCACAGGCTCGTTAAAGGAGAGCAGCCGCTCTTTGTCGCGCATAATGAGGTCGTAGGCCGACGTGTCCTCCTGCATCTTCTTCTCTGTCAACTGCACAAAGTGGCCTTTCTTGTCCCGCGAGAAGTAGCCGTTGTGCACCTGCTCCGCGTCATATCGCTTCAGATAGGCGATGTATTCCGGGTCGTCGTCGGTTTCCAGTTGTAGGGTGCCCACTATGTCGGCATATTCCTCTTCGAACATCTGGGCGTATATCCCTTTCTCTGTTCCGCCGCCCGAGGGATACAGGCGGTAGTTGTCCACGTGGTCTATAAAGAAGAGCGATAGGCATTTAATGCCCATCTTGAATAGTTTGCGTTCCTTGGCTATGTGCGACAATATGGTCTCCCTTATCTGCTGTCGGCGCACGTATCGTTCGTTGGTGCGGCCCACCATCTCGCCCTCGGCCAGCACTGTGCCGTTCAGCAGGCGTATCGTGCGGCGGTAGCCGTCAATGCTTTCTATCCTGAACCCGTCGCGGTATTCCTCCAATCCCCCGCTTTGCTGGTATAGGTCGAAACCGTCACCTACGGTCTGTGTTGTCGGTCTCACACCGCTCGCCCCTTTCTTGTCAAAACTGATGCGCGCCCGTGGGTTGCCCTCGCTCAGCACTATGCTCTCCAGATATACGTATCCCCCTGTGGCGGTGGTGCCTTTCTGCTCTATGCCTTTGACCGTTATTTTCTTCACCAGCCGCTTGTTGTATGCATCCATGGCGTCAAGGCGGTACACCATATTCACAATGTCCGCCTCGCGGTGTGTGGCACTATATAGTATTGTGAACAGCGGGTTGAATTCCTTCAACTTCTCCCGTGTGGCGTTGTTCTTGTCCACACCCAGCACCGATTGTGGCTCGTCTATGATCAGTATCGGACGCACGGCGGCAATCACGTCAATAGGTTTCCGCGAGCGGAAGGCATCCAGCTTCATGTTTATGCGTCGTGCATCTTCTCCTCGGGCGGCAAAGGCCTGTGTGTTGATAATCATCACGTGCATATTGGCATCGCTGGCATATTGGTCTATCTTGGTCAGCTGTTTGCTGTCGTAAATGAAACTCTGTATCCGTTTGCCGTATTCCGAGGCAAAGTGTTCGCTCATTATTTCAAACGAGCGGCTCACCCCCTCGCGTATGGCTATGCTTGGCACCACAATGATAAACTTGCTCCAGCCGTACAGCTTGTTCAGTTCATACATCGTCTTGATGTATGTGTACGTCTTGCCCGTGCCTGTCTCCATCTCTATGGTCAGCCGCAGGTCGTTCATCTTCACCGGTCCCGAGGGTTTCAGCTGTGCCTCCTGCTGCAGGGCGTTGATGTGGCGTTGCAGCTCGTGGGCATCCACGTGCAATGGCTGGTTACGGAAGCCCAACACCTCTATGTCCATATCGGTCTGCCCGTTGGTGCTTCTGCCCGTGTCGTGGGTGAACTCTACCATTGCCTGGTTGGGCTGTCCCTGAAACACCTCCGTCACCGCCCGCGCGGCATCTATCTGGAATTGCTGATGTTTGAATTTCAGTTTCATATCACCTTTACGTTGTTTCTTACCTCCTGGTCTGTCCAGTTGCATTTCTGCTTGAACATCTCAAACAAATTCATCTTCTGTGCAGCCTCTTCAAAACTGCTGTCACGGAACACCACTTTGGCGGGATACATCTCTGCAATGGCTTCTATCACCCGTTCCGTCACCTTGCCGTCGAAGCAAGCCACCAATCCTCCGTCGTTCACATTGTGTATTGTGCAGCCGTCCACCTCTGTCTTGCTCATCGGCAGGTCGAGGGTCACGCCCCAGCGCAGCATGCAGTCAAACAGCAGGTCGAGGTCGCTACGGCCATCCTTGATGTTGTCCACCAGCAGCTCCAGCTGCCCTTGGTCATAATCCTTTGGTGCCAGTGCCACCTCTTTGTAGTTGCTCTCGTCGCACTTAAACACACGGAACCCCACATCCAAATCTTTCGCCTCCGGATGCTCTTCCTTTATTTTCTTTCCTGCCCGGCGAATACGCTCCTTGCCTAATTCGCAAATACTATGTGGCTTATTGATAGAGTCCAAAAACTCTATCGCCTTCTCAGCCTGTTCTTTGGTTTTTGGATTCGAATAATTTGACGGGTCAATCTTTTCATCGATTTGGACTACAATAAACCGGCGATTACCTTTATCAAGGTTGTTTTTTATAATTGATGCATGCGCTGTTGTACATGATCCGGCATAGAAGTCCAAAACAACAGAGCCTTTATCTGTCTGCATTTCAATCAATCTTTGTAAAAGTCCAAGAGGTTTTTGAGCATTTGGGTACGGAACACAAGCTTCCGTGTGAAGACTACTCCATGATAGGTCATCCCAAAGAGTTCCTACCTTATCCTTTTTATAAACTATGCCATCTTTAACCTCACATAAGACATTTAGAAAACTAACAAGCCTTTTTGTCCTCCCCATGAATCCAACGGAAGTTAGAACTCCTTTTTTCCTTCCTGATATAGGCATATATTTAGCAATAATATAATCGTCCCCATCCCCTGCTCCGTTTAGCACTCTGTCACGAATGGAAGTCTGTGCGTTTTCAAGTGTAAATATTTTGTCTATAAATTTATTGTAAACTTCCATTTGGGAAATTCCCATTTGCCTTGATAGTTCAGAAACCGATTTAGTCTCATAACCATTAACTTTGTACAACTTAATGTCCTCTCCTTGACCATCTTTTACAGTAGTAAGGAATTCTTCTGTTCCTGGATTTATCAATACACTAGTGTATGCAAAATTCTTACCAGCATCCTTTCTTTCTTGGATGTATTTTTCTAGAGGAGTAATATTGTAAGCATTATTAAAGGCACTAAAGCTTTGGGATTTTACATAGACTATAATATATTCAATGTTTTTTTTCAATTTTCGATCTTCACCACCGCCACTCGCTCCAGAACTAGATTTAGCTTTAACACTAATAGTATTAAGATAATTACTCTCACCAAAAACCTCATTACATATTTTGATTAAGTTCTGGAGCTCAGAATCATCTATAGAAATAAATATTGCTCCATTTTCGGTAAGAAGTGTTCGGGCAATCATTAATCGAGAATAAATATTACTACACCATTTTGAATGGAATCGTCCATCTGTATTTAGATTTTTGCGAAATCTATTGCCTGATTCATCAAAATCGCCTTTTGATATTTCATATTCTTCTATACTACAAGTAGTATTGTCATTGTACAAAAAATCATTACCCGTATTGTAAGGCGGGTCGATATATATCATTTTCACTTTGCCCATATAGGAGTTCTGGAGCAGTTTCAGCACTTCGAGGTTGTCGCCCTCTATATAGAGGTTCTTCGTGGTGTCCCAGTCCACGCTCTCTTCTGGGCATGGACGCAGGGTCTTCCTGCATGGAGCCATCGCCTCACGTAGGGCAGCCCGTTTGCCTACCCACGTAAAGTCATACACCTCCGGGGCATCCTCCACCGCATTGTCACCCAGCAGCGCACGCAGCTTCTCAAAGTTGATAACGTGTTTCAACTGCCCATCCTCGCCCTTTGTTTCCGTGAAGCAAGAAGGACATATCTGATAGAGCGCATCGAGGTTCAACTGCGTACCATCCACCGTCTGGTGCTCAAGATGAGATACTGTTTTATTGTCCATAAGCAATATTTTTATATAGTTTTCGTTTATTCGTCAAAGGAGAGCGTTTCCAACCTCCTAGCATCGGGACGGTGGAGCCGTCCACGCTCAGTAACCGAGGGTACGAGCAAGGCGAGCACCCCCGGCTCATGGCAGATATCATAATATGCACCCCAACGGGGTGCCCCAATAACAACGACAGCATGGCATACACTAAACTCATCTACCACATTGTCCTCCGCACTTATCAGGGCACGGCTCCTATCGCCGAGGCCTACGAGCGCGACCTCTATATGTATATCTACGGCTTTTGCAAAAACCATCAATGCGTCCTTTACCGCATCAATGGCATGCCCGACCATATACACTTGCTTGTGGGATTGCATCCTACTATTGCTGTGGCTTCCTTTGTCCACGACCTTAAGATTGCCACCAATAATTTCATGACCCTCAACCGGGACCGCTTCCCTGACTTTGTGAAATGGGAACAGGGCTATTGTGCCCTCACCTACTCCGAGGCCGACAAGCCGCGTATCATCAACTATATCACCAACCAAAAAGAGCATCATCGGAAGATAACAGCTCGCGATGAATTGGTGACCATCCTGCGCGATAGTGGGGTGGAGTACGACGATAGGTATCTTTGAGCTGGGGCACCCCGTTGGGGTGCGTCTGTCGCTGTACCCTCTCGTCCGGGGGTGCTCGCTCCGCTCGTACCCTCGGTTACCGAGCGGCGACGCTTCCAGCGTCGGTATAGGGCTGCTGTCCCCGTGGGTGCTGCTGATACTACGCCTGTCCCCGTAGGTGCGTCTGTCGCCGTATCCTCGTCTACTGAGGGGCGACGCTTTCAGCGTCGTGTATATATCAGCTCTCATGCCCCCATCTCCTCCAGTTTTTGTTTTAGCTCTTTTATCACCTCACGTTTGCTACGTGCCTGCGCGTGCAAATGCATCTGTATGTCTACCTGCTGCTCGCGGCGCATCCGTTTTTCCAGTTGCTCCAGCTCTTTGGTCTCCTTGCCTATGCGTTGCCGCAGGGCCACAATCTCCTCCATGCTGCCCTTGCGGTGTCGGCCTATGCCGCCAACCTGCGCCACGAAGTTGTCGTAGATACGTTGCAGCGACTGCCCGTCAATGTCTAACCTCAAATCGGCCGTTGGCACCCATGGCGAAGCAAACATCTGTGTAATCTTGAAGGCGGTGTGCGTGTCGTCTTTCCACTGCTTGTAATTGATTAGTAGCATGCTGTTCTGCTCGTAATGCAGCACGAACAACAGGTGGCGGGGCATGTGTATATCGATGAAGGTAAATAGGTCTGTGGGACAGTCGGCTTGTTTCAGTGTGGCCACAAATACCTCTACTTCGGGCATCTCTTCCGAGGCTGTAACGTTAAGCGTGTCGGGCGATAGTTTGTAGAGCCAGCGTATACTTTCCACATCGTTCACGAAATGGGCTTTCATGCGGGGATTTACCTCCATAAAGTGGTAGAACTTTGTCTTTGGCACTACGCTGTCCACGATGGTCGATGTAGGGAAGTTCAGAATATTATCCATTCGTCCCTCCCTCCTTGATTACAAGAAAACAGATGAGTTCGAAGTCGTCCAATCCCCGCACATCGCCAACCAGTGCTGTCGTGGCCCCGAACGAGAATAGGCTGTCTATATCGCTTTGCTCCTTCTGTTCCACGATGCTGGCCACTGCTTTACCCAGCAGGTGGCTGTAGTGCTCCATCTGGCGTCCGTTGTCGGTCTCCTCATTGAAGGCGTGGCAGAGGTCCAGCACGGGCTCTTCCTTCCCCTTGCAGCAGAACCGCATGATGTCGAGCAGCCGTTTGGGCGACAGGTGGTCGACAAGTGTCTCGCCCCCGTCCGAGAGATAAACCATATAGAACGGATGCAACAGGTTCTGCCGACCAATATTGACTGCATTGTTGCGGTTTTTCAGAATAAAGATTACCCCCGGCTTGGCCTGTGCATTGGCAGGCACTACGGCACTCATGCCCCACGGTGTATGCTCTATGTCGGGATTGTCTTTCATATACGCCAGTAGGTCGAGGCGGAACTCGTTTAGTCCCAAGTCCATGATGTTGATGCCGGTGTCCATGTCCTCGAGGTCTACCACCTCCTCCTGCAACCGTTGCAGCTGGCTTTTGCGGTAGTCGAGGTCGGCCTGTTCTTCATCGCTCAGCAGCACATTGCTGTTGCCCGCTCCCGTAATGTTCACACCCGTCATCCGGGCCTCCACTCGCCCTTTCAGCCGCAGATAGTCGTCCAGCTCTATGTCAGGCCAGTAGTTCACAAGCTGTATCACTTCGTTGTGCGAGCCAATACGGTCCACGCGTCCAAATCGCTGTATAATACGCACGGGGTTCCAGTGGATGTCATAGTTTATAAGGTAGTCGCAGTCCTGCAGGTTCTGTCCCTCACTGATGCAGTCGGTGGCTATCAGCACATCGATATACTGGTGCTGGTTTGGATAGAGCTTTTCTGCCTCTTTCGACACAGGCGAGAAGAGTGTCAGTATGCTGTTGAAGTCGGCTTTCAGGCTCTCCACTGTCGAGCGCACTCCGTTGCCCGTCACCAATCCTGTATGCAATCCTGTTTTCTCTTTTATCACGGCAGCCAGGTTGTTGTATAGATATTCCGCAGTGTCGGAGAAGGCGGTAAAGATAATGACTTTCTTGTTTTCCCCGTTGATGGGGTTGGCAAACTTGTGGCGTAGGTTCTCTATCAGCATCTGCAGTTTGCTGTCGTGCTCGGGAGTGATGTCCTTGAGCATCGTCAGCAGCAATCCCAGTATCTCCTGGTCGGCTTCGAGGTCGCGATGCCACGACCGGCAGTCCATATCGGCCAGTGCCACCCGCGTCTTCTTGCCCCCTACCATAAAGTCGTTCTCCCCTTCATCACTCTCAAAATAGTCCTCGTAGCTCTCGGCGGCAAGCAGTATGTCGTGGTTGCCGTCCATATAATCCTCAATGGTGGCAATGGTTTCGTCCACTTGTGTCTTGATTCTCTCCAAAGTCAGTCTGAACGAGTTGACACTCGACTCCAGTCGTTTCAGTAGGTTGATGGCCATCAGTTTCTTGATGCCTTTTTCTCGCCCCGACATGCCCAGATATACCCCTTTTCCATCCTTTTCAATCTCGTATTTGTAGCGGCGCGACGCAAGGATGTAGTCGGACGGGGCATAGACACTCAGATTCAAGTCGTCAAGCCGGTTGGAGATATCTGTGTAGGTTATCGCCTCGCTGAGGTCTGTCAGTCGTGGCCGCTTCGATATAGGGTGCAGCCTTGTCGGGAACTTGCCGATTTCTGAGGTGTCGTAATATTTTTCTATATGCTTTCGGCTGCGGGCAATGGTAACAGCGTCAAGCACTTGGAAGAAGTCGAAACTCAGCATGTCCAACAAGCGTTCGGCGGTCCGCTCTTTGGGGTCCGGCAGTTTTGCCCAGGTGTTGTATTGCGACTGTGCCACTCGGAAAATCTCCTCTATGGGCCGGTCTGTGTCCAGTTTGTCGTTGATAAGGCTTTGGTCGCCTTCGTAAGCCAGCTGCAGTTGGTTCCTCAGGTCGTTGAAACGGTTGTTTACAGGGGTGGCCGAGAGCATCAGCACCTTGGTCTTCACTCCGGCACGTATCACCTTGTTCATCAGTCTCAGGTACCGGTTCTCGCGGGGATTCTCGTCATCCTCGTCAGTGGTCACCTTGCCTCCATTGCGGAAGTTGTGGCTTTCGTCAATCACTATCAGGTCATAGTTTCCCCAGTTGAGCAACGCCAGGTCGATACCGTTGCTGGTGCCCTGTTCGCGGCTGAGGTCTGTATGGAACAGTACATCGTAGCGCAGACGGTCTTTGATAAGCGGATTGTTCTTGTAATTGCTTTTATAGGTCTGCCAGTTGTCGTGCAGTTTTTTGGGACACAGCACAAGGACGCTCTTGTTGCGGTTCTCGTAGTATTTTATTACGCTGAGGGCGGTGAATGTCTTGCCCAAGCCCACGCTGTCGGCCAGTATGCAGCCGTTATATTGTTCCAACTTGTTGATAATGGCCAGTGCCGCGTCTTTCTGGAAGTTGTACAGCTTGTTCCATATCTGCGAGGAGCGGAACCCCGTAGCCTCGTTGGGCAGCACATCCTCGCTGATGTCTTCCAAAAACTCGTTGAAAATGTTGTAAAGTGTGACGAAATAGATGAAGTCGGGCGAATTCTCACGATATACGTTCTCAACAGCGTCGATGATGGTGTCGGTGACATCGGCAAAGCCTTCAGCGTCGTTCCACAGGTCAAGGAAATTTTTCAGATAGGCATCACTTACCGGCGACGGCATGCGCTGGATGAGTTGAAATATGCTGTCGCCACGTTCGCAACCCAGTTCCGTGGTGGTGAATTCGTTGAAGGGGATATACGTATAGAGACCGTTCTCGTTTGCCACACTCAAAAAACCGGGCATCGGCTTTTGTGTGATGTTGGTCTTGAATCGCGCTTTCTGCCGAATCCATCGGGCACACTCGCGGGCTATGGCTCGTTGGGTGAGGTTATTGCGGAGCTTTATCTCGAAATCCGACCCGTATAGTGTACGTTCGCGGTCCAGTTTGGGGATATAGAACTCGCGTTTCTGCTTCTTGGATTGCACCTTATTGAAAGTGGGCTGCGTAAATATGAAGCGAAACTCATCAATTTGCTCCAACTCCTGTTGCAGAGCCTCGAAAGCATAAATCGAGAACGAGGCGGCAGCCAGACTGACACACGACCCCTTGCGGAGTGTTTGTTTCAAATCGTCTATGACGTGGTTGTTGATGTTGTCAAATTGCTGTGGCAGTTCCATTGGGAGCGGGCATAAAAGTTATCCGTGAATCTTTCTGTCCAAACCTGAGGTTCGCCAAAACCCTTACTACGTACAAGAAAGCTCACGGATACCCGCGAGCGTTTCCCTTTCTTGCGTAGTAAGTTTGAAATTGGCGATTTCAGGTTTGCAAAGAAAAGCAAAAACGCTTTATACTATGTCGTTATATTTTACTTTTTTTGTTCTATTCCTCTGTTTTTATTTTGTTTATAATGTTGTTTACTATGTTTTATTCTCGTTGCAAATATACATAAATTCTCTGACATATACAGAGATACAGACAAACATTGTATCGATATTATTGATTTTTATTGTTTTATCTTCCTTGGCATAAGGTAAAAAGACCGCATTCCATGTTTTTTTTTTTAGAATGTCTCCACCTTTTTTTGTTGTCATCTCAGTCTTTTCGTCTGCGGCTTGATACACCTTTTCCGCACCGTGGCTTCATTGTAGGTTCGCAGTAGGTTCGGTGTTGGTTCGCTTATGGTTGAAAGACTTTGCACTTTTATTAGAAGGACTCTGCACTTTTGTTTGAGATTTTTCTTGTTGCAATGGCGCGGTCGTTTCTCTTGAAGGGTGTAGTCACTCTATGGGTAGTTTTTGTTTACCTTAATGCTTAATAAGGGGTTTTGAAGAGGTGAATAGGAGCTTAACAGGAAGCGGGTGTGAAGGTTATGCTGGTGGGAAACGGAAGGGAGGCGGATGGGATGTGAGGGGGAAGCGAAAGCGAGATAGATGGGTGTCGGGAGCGGGACAGGTGGGAAACGAGAGCGAGATAGATGGGAGTCGGGAGCGGGCCAGGTGGGAGGAGCGAGTAGGATAGGTGGGAGGAGAGAGCGGTTTAGGTGGGAGGTGGGGCAAGTTGCCTTATGTACGGAATTGGCCGGGAGTGGGGGATGATGGCCGGGGGCTATGGGGATGTGCAAAAGCGCAATTGGATTTGTGTTTTGGTTTGGAGGTGCAGAGATATATACAATAAGGGTGGGGAGGATGCCGGAGGGGGAGAGGAGTGACCACTAAAAGTCAGGGATAGAAGACTTTTTTGATTACCAGCACCAGGAAAAGAATAGCGGTCAATGCACCCACGGCGAAAAGGTGACCGCAGCCGTGGGGATGGGCGGGGGAGTAGCGGCACCAGGTGCGGCTTTCGGGCTGGAAGATCGAAACGGAGTGGACTTTGATGTTGAGGAGGGAGCGGTCGTTGTCGAGCGGGGTGTCGAGTAGACGGCGGTGGTCGTCGGGCGAAATCCAGAGGCGGAGGGGCTCGGAGGGGTAGTTTGTGAACGAGAAGTCGGTGTAGAAGGTGGCGGGATATTCATGCAGCTGGAACTGACGGTAGGACATGCCCAGCAGAATCCCGGAACCGGGGAAGATGTCGATATTGACGAGTGTGTGGGGATTGCGTTCATGGCCTTGGATGGACACGAGGTTGGAGGGTGTTTTTGGGAAATAGAATGCCAGGTGGCAGACGATGGAGGTGAAGGCCAAGAGCAGGAGGGTCCACCAAGAGCCAAGGGCATGGCGAAGGCGATGGGGGGAGGGGGCAGGGGTGTTCATTGCCGGGAGTGGTGTTTTTTGTGTTTGGGGAAATGCAGGCCGGGGAACCAGCTGCGGACGGGCTGGTCGAGGCCGAGGTCGTTCATGTAGTTGTAGGTGGCGAGGCTGAGGCCGCGGCCCACCTCCTCGATGTCGTAGTCGAATTGGGGCGGCTGGGATTGGTTGGCGGCGTGTATGGGATGGGAGGGCAGCCAGTCCACCTCGTTGTTGCAGAATGGGTTGGGTGTGGTGTCGGAGCGCATGGCTCCATAGCGGGCGGGATTGAGGCCGGAGGGGCTGTGGCAGGTCATGGCATAGCGGTGCCAGAAGGCGCTTTGCACAATGCCTTCGTCGAACATGGAGCGTACCACTTCGAGGGCGTTGAGGGTTTCCTGCAGCGTTTCGGTGGGGAAGCCGTACATGAGGTAGGTGTGCACCATGATGCCGGCGTCGCGGAAGTGGCGGCATACTTGGACAGTCTGGTCTATGGTAACCCCTTTGTCGATGAGTTGTAGGAGGCGGTCGGAGGCCACTTCGAGGCCGCCGCTCACGGCCACGCATCCGGCATCGGACATGAGGTTGCAGAGCTCGGCGGTATAGGCCTTTTCGAAACGGATGTTGCCCCAGAAGCTGACGGTGAGGTGACGGTTGAGGATTTCGCGGCACACGTCGGCCAGGAGCCTTGGGGGCAGGGCTTCGTCGACAAAGTGGAAGCCGGTGATGCCGGTTTGGCTCATGATGTGCTCCATGCGGTCGACCACGGTGGCGGCGGATGGGGCCTGGAAACGTCCTATGTAGTCGAGCGAAGTGTCGCAGAAGGCACAGCGATGCCAGTAGCAACCGTGGGCCATCATCATTTTGTTCCAGCGGCCATGGCTCCACAGGCGGTGCATGGGATTGGTCATTTCGGCCAGGGAGAGGTATTTGTGGAGAGGCAGGCCGTCGAAGTCGGGGGCGGGTTGGGTGGCGAAATCGGCTTGGGGAGTGGAGGGGAGGGAAGCGAAACTAGTGGTGGAGAGGTTTTGACGGGTGAAGGTGCGGACCAGTTGGTCGGGGGTGATGGAGCCTTGCAGCAGTTGGGCGATGGAGAGCATGGGCAGCTCGCCGTCGTCGATGTTGATGTAGTCGCAGTAGTCGAAAATGCGGGGGTCGGACAGTTGGCGCCACTCGGTGTTTGGGAAACCGCCGCCAAGGGCCACGGCGATGCCGGGGTGGTGACGCTTGATGTGCTGGCCGAAGCGTAGGGCGGCATAGAGGCAACCGGGGAAGGGAATGGTGATGCCGACAATGCGGGGTTGGTGGAGGGAGAGCTGGTGGTCGAGGAGGGAGAGCGAGAGGGAGTCGATGGGGGTGAGGGGAGCCTGGAGCGCGGAGTGTAGCTCGTCGAAACGTGGGGCGTAGCTGGCCAGATGCTCGGCATAGCGGATGAGGTCGAAATGGGGGTCGAGATGGGTGCGGATGTGGTCGGCGATGTCCTCGATGAAGAGTGTTGCGAGGTATCGGGCTTTGTCGTCGGTGCCCGAAGTGCCGAAGGCCCATTCCATGTCGGCCAGCTGCGAAAAGCGTTTGCCCTCGGGCAGGAGGCTGCGGTTGGCAATGCGTGGCGCAAGGGTGTTGTCGGTGCCGCGCAGAAAACGCATGACGGCATCGATGGTTTGGCTGCACTGCGTGAGATATTGCCGCTCGTCGGGATTGGGGCATGAGGCGGCATAGCCGGCCAGCCACTGACGGGTGAAGATGCTGTCGACCAGCTCAATGCCCAAATCGGTTTGAGCCACTTCGTGGCCGTGGGATTGGAGGAACCCTTTGAGCACGGTGGTGGCGGGGTAGGGGGTGTTGAGCTGGGTGAGCGGGGGTGTGACGAGCAGGTATTTCAAGAGTGTGGATTTTAAGAATTATTGTTTCGTTAGGAAGTGCAAAAATACAAAGTTTTTTTCAATTGGGACGATATTTGTGACAAAAATAGTGGTAAATGGATAATTCTTTGTATCTTTGCAAAAAAATATAGAAGAGATGAAACGTATAATATTGTTTGTGGCGTTGGTTTCCATGGGATGGATGGCTGCCGCGCAGTCGTATTCGGACAGTTTTTACGAGGCAATGAACAGGGATGACCTGAAAGAGCAACGCCGTGTGCTGGACGAGTGGGGGAAAGCGGCCCCGGACGATGTGGAATGGTATATAGCCCGATATAATTACTTTGTGAACCGCGCCATGGTGTCGATGGACGTGCCGCAGGAAGACGGTGAAGTGGAGACCATCTATTTGGTTGCAAATAATTTGGCTGACAGCGGACTGGCAGTGATAGACAAGGCGATAGGGCTGTTTCCGCGAAGGCTGGATTTGCGGTTCGGGAAGATTTACTTTCTGGGCGAGGCAAAACGTTGGAACGCGTTTGAGGAGGAGATAATAGGCACGCTGAACCATTCGGAGCTGATAGCGCACGAATGGGAGTTTCCCAACACCGAGGGAGAAGGCAGGGCGTTGATGATAGAGGGGGTGCACGATTATCTGCTAACGATGATGGATGCCATTACGGACCACGAGCACCTGACCGCGGACGACTCGGCAATGGTGATGCGGGTGAGAAGGGTGGCGATGCGGAAGGTGCAGGTGTTTTCGGGCGATATGATGGCGGTGAATATTGTGGGGGTGACCTATGCCATAATGAAAGAATACGAGAAGTCGCTGAAATATTTCAAGCGGGCCGAGAAACTGGCTCCGGACGACGAGGCCGTGTTGCGGAATCTGCTGGATGCCTATACAGCGATGGGAAATAAGAAAGAAGCGAAATTGTATCAGGAGCGACTGGACAAGCTGGGAGGCTCGGAGTAGAGAGAGGGGGATTAGTGCCCGTCCCACATGACGGAGCGGCGCACGATTTGAGCCGGATTGCCGGCAAGAACTGTTTTCTGTTCGGTAAAGATGCCATGCACACAGCTGCCTGCACCCACGGTGGTGAAGGACGGCAGGGTGGTGCCTTTGGTGACTATGACGTTGCATCCCAGCCAGATGTGGTCGGCAAAGGCGACGGGACGGTCGGGGTTGAGGTGGGAGCCGGAGTCGTCGACGAGGCGATGCTGGTCGGTGTCCATGATGGTGCAGCACCAGGAGGTGAGCACGTGGCTGCCGAAAGAAACGGAGGAATGGCAGATGACGAGCGAGCGGGGGCCGAGGTTGAAATGGTCGCCCAGGGTGAGAGTGGCACCTTCGGACACTTCGATGCTGCTGCCGGCACCAATGGCGCATTCGCCAAGGAAGCGGACATTGCCGCGGAGGTTGAGGAGGGTGCGGTGGTAGTGGAAATCAGAGAGTTGGCAGGTGTTGAAACCGATTTTGACCAAGCCGACGCGGAGGGAGTCGGCTTGGAGAGAGATGGAGCCGGAGAGGTTGAGAATGCGTGTGCGGTGGGAGACAAGCAGGGGCAAACGGCGCGCCTGACGGAAGGGCAGCAGGCGGAAGTTGAGATAGAGGCTGCGGGGCAGGGCCAGAATGTAGCGGAGGGCGGCGAGGCGTTTGTTGCGGTGGCGTTCGTTCATGGATACAGGGTTGAATAATGGGTGTGACGGGTGAACGGTGGAGGGGGAGAGGAGGGAGAACCGTGGGAGGGGGAAAGGCATACTGCAAACGGGAGGGTCCAGGGAATGCCTTAAACGGATAGTTGGGGGGGGATTATTGTTTCAAAAAGTACATCTTGACAGAAACGTATTGAGTGGTTTCGTCTATTACGATAAAGGGGCCGGTCATGGTGACGGAAAGTGCCTTGCTGTCGAGTTTGTTGATGTCGGCAGTGTAGTTGTCGTCTTCCATTACCAAGTTGATTTTGTTATTGATAACGGAGTAGGTGCCTTGGATTGTTCGGCCTTGAGCATTGATGACAAGGGATTTGTCGGCCGAGAAGGTCCAAACACTATTGACAAATGATGGAGCATTGGAGTCGGCGACGGAGCTGGTGCATTTCCAGGAACCGATGATGAGGTCCTCGTTGCTCTTTTTGCAAGAGGAGAGGGCGAAGATGGCAGCGAAGATGCTTATAAGAATCAGGAAAGTGTATTTATTCTTCATGGTGAGGGGCAATGAGGTTAATCCATTTGTTGAAAAAAAGCCCTGCACAGGGGCAGGGCTTTAGTTGTTACATCTTTGTCGTGATTAGCCTTCAACGATTGCACCGGTGGGGCAAGCGTCAGCGCAGGTACCGCAGCTAACGCAGGTGTCAGCGTCAATCTTGTAGATGTCGCCTTCGGAGATAGCTCCGACGGGGCACTGGTCGATGCAAGTGCCGCAAGCAACGCAGATGTCAGTGATTTTGTAAGCCATTTTATTCTTTTTTTAGGGTTAATAACGTGGTGCAAAAGTACAACTTTTTTCGGACATAGAGAGTTTTTTTTATCTGATGAGTGTATGGTAATAAAAAAACAATATCCGATAATGGAGGGCACAATACTAAAGCGAGGGTAGCTGTCTTCTTTTGGCTGTTTTCCGGCTGATGAAGTAGGCAATGGAAAGTGGTATGGCTATCAGTACCGCCGTGCCTAAAGTCAACATGGCGGCACCGTAAAAACTGGCGCGTACAGGATTCTCCAATTCATTTTGGCGTACCGCTACCACCAATACCAAGATAATGAGATAGAATGCAAGAAAGAACCACACAAAGAAACAGACGGCAAGGCGCCATGTTGTACCCCAAAACTTGTAGCCGAACAGCTGCCGATAGCAGATGTAATAATAGAGCGGGATAAGGAATATGGTAATCCCGTTGCTGACACGGATGGTGAAGGCGACAACAATCATCAAGGTGCTCATAAAAATCTGCACGAAGATGTTTTCGGGAAGGGTGAGGCGCGAATGCCGGGGGGCGAAACGGAAAACAATGAAGGTGGGCAATATCATTATCATGGTCAGTATCATCATGGCCCATCCGGGGTGAGCCACCAACCATTGATAGCAGAAATTGATTATCTTGAAGTATCCAGCCTGGTCGTAGCCTTCCACTTTGACGGTGTTAAAGCTGACATTCTGACCGATTAGCTGCATGATGACAACATAGACCAGCGCCACAATGAATAGCATGTTGACGGGTTTGTAGCATATCTGCCTGTGGCCTCCGATATAGTCGCCTATCAAGTGGCCGGGGCGCCACAGCAGCTGCAGCAGGGTGTTGGGAAGGGAGCGGGAGTCCATTCCCCATACATCGAGAATGCTTTTGCCGACCCACTTCCATGTGATGTGTCCGTCGCCGACCTCCTGACGGCATACAGGGCAGTAGTTGCCCTTGAACACGTGACCGCAGTTGGCACAACGGCACTCCTCCAGCTCCTCGTCGGAATATAGAGTGGGTTTGTTCTGCCTAACGCGGAAACGTCTGAGTGTTTCTTTGAGTTTCATATCTTGAATTGTGCTGTTTTTTTGCTGACGAAGTAGCCAAAGGCGAGGATGCCTGCAAGAGCGGCAAGGAAAGACAAGAGGCCTGTTGCGACTTGCGGAAGTTTATCGGGGTGGGTTGTGAAGATATATAACAAGTTTATTAAGATACCGAAGAAGAAGCCCCAGACCGCAAAGCACAAAAGAATACGCCAGACAGTGCCCCAAGGTTGGTAGCCGAAAAGCTGGCGGTAGGCGATATAGTAGTAAACTGGCATCAGAACATAGAACCAAATAAAGAATTCGGAAAGGAAAACAATGACGAGGATGAGGATGTTCATGAAGATCTGGATGAAGATGCCTTCGGGGAGTGTGTGGCGTGTATGGCGTGGAGCAAAACGGAAGAAAAGCCATGTAGGGATAATCATTGCCACAGAGATAAGCATGGCGTTCCATGCGGGGTGTTCGGAAACCCATTCAAAGACCATTTGAACGACTTTGCCTCCCTTGTCTTCGGGAGTGGCCGCATAGTCCCAACCAAGAAATTGCTGCACCACGACGTAAAAAATGGCAAGAATGAAGAGCATATTGAAAGGCTTGTAGCATATCTGATGTTGGCCGTCGAGATATGCACCGATAAGGCGTCCGGGACGTATGAAAAGCTGGAATAGGGTGTTCGGGAGAGAACGGGAATCCAAGCCCCACACATCGAGGATGCTTTTGCTCACCCAACGCCATGTGATGCGGCCATCTTTGGCATCCTGACGGCATACGGGGCAGTAGTTTCCCCTGAACACGTTACCGCAGTTGGCACAACGATGCTCCTCCTGTTCCTCGTCGGAATAGTGATAGGACTTGTCGAAACGTCCGAGTGTTTCTTTCAGGTTCATGCCTTAGAAAATAAGACTGAGCAGAACCCAGAGCCAGTGGGCGGCGATGCCGGCGCAGAGGCCTCCGATGGTGTGGGCACCGATGGCTTTGCCGATGAGTTTGCGGTAGCCGAGGGCGTCGAGCATGGCAGTGTGGGTGGAGAGATAACCGCTCCAGCACATACCCATGGCGGTGAAGACGGCGATGGCGTTGCTGTTGATGATGCCTTCAGTGATGAAGCGGGGCACAAGACCGAGGGCTGCACCTACGGCACCGAGGGCAGTGATGGGGAAGGAGACGAGGGCACCGCTTTCGAAGCCGAAGAGCCAATAGAAGACGAGGTTGATTTTGTCGGCCAGCCAGGTGATGACGGGCACACCCTCGTATGCGGCACCGGTGTAGGCATGCGTGGCGGAGTCGGGACCGAAAGTGAGCATCATGACAAGCGTGGAGATGCAGAGCACGCCGGGGATGATGGCGAAGCCGATGCTGACACCGTCTTTGCCACCGTCGAGCAGGGAGTTGAGGAAGCGTTGGAATATAGAGCCTTCGGTTTTGAATGATATCTGTTGCTCGTCGCCGCTGTATTCAGCCACAGGACAGTCGAGTTCGGGATAGCTTTTGAGGGTGAAACGCTGCATGAGGCGGGTGGAGATGATGCTGCCGAGAATGGCGCCGACAATGCCCACAAGAGCACCCTTGCCGTAGCCGAGGCCGGTCATGAAGGCAAGCACCATGAGGCCCATGCCGAAGGCGGTGCCGAAGTTGGTGAGGGACACCAACTGGTATTTCTTGAAATACTGGGAGAAGTTTTTGTCCTGTGCCAGCGAGATGATGGCTGGGTTGTCGGAGAGGAAGGTGAGGATGCCACCCAGGGCGGCCACACCGGGCAGGTTGTAGAGCGGTTTCATGAGCGGCCTGAGGATATTCTCCATGAGGCGCACCACGCCGAACTCAGTGAGCAACTTGCCAATAGCACCCATAAGCACACAAATTGCCATGATGTAGAACACGGTTTCGAGCAGAAGGTGGTAGGCGGTCTGCATGAAGGTGTTGAGCATGTGGGGCAGGGTCATGCGGTAGGCCAGGAACCAGAAGAAGCCAATGAAGATGATGAGGAAGAGAATGGCTTCGAGCGAACGTTTGCTGGTGAATTTGAGCGGTGATTTGAATTTGAACCGACGCTCCAGACTGACAAACAGACGTTCGATGCTGCGGGCGTAGGAGGTGGTGCTTTTTTTGTTATGATGCAAATGTTCCATGATATGTGTGATGGGTTTGGGTTTACTGTATGGTGTAAAGGCTATTATTCGAGGGCGGAGGGCTGTTTGAGCAGGCGGTCTTTAAGCATGCGGTGGATGTCCATGTTCCAGGTGATGCCGATGTTGGCGCGGAGGGAGTTTTCGACTACGTTATCGATAGAGGTGGTGCGGCGGTTGGCCACGAAAGCGTGAAGACGAAAATCGGGGCAGACCTTGGGGTGGTATTCCATGCCGAGGCCATAGGTGAGGTGGGATTGGCCTGTTTCGCAGAAGATGTCGTAGAAACCGGAAGAGATGCTGTTGCCGATGCCGAATCCGGGAAGTGCCTCGTTGGATTTGTTCTGCTCGTAGGCACCTTTCACGAAGATGTTGAATTCCTTGCTGAAATAGATGTTGGCGCAGCTCACCACGGCGAAATTGTTGCCCCAGTCTTTGAAGCAGTTGGCGTGGTGGATGAGGTCGAGATAGATGTCCCAATGCTCATACTCCAGTTCGTGGCCAATGGCGATATAGTTCATGAAATTGTGGTCGGGACGCTCGAACATGTTGACCGAATGGAGCAGTTTGAGGTGTCCCACTTTTCCGCTATAGAAGAAGTTGAAAGAGAGGAGGCCGCTCTTCCATTCCTCGCCGAGGCCATAGCCCAGATTGGCACCATAGTGCACATAGGGAGAGTTGGCCACCTGCATAAGGAGCATGTGCTGGGCATCGTCGGTCTTGTAGGCGGCAGCCACAGCGGGCTGGAAGCAATAGAAGTTGTCCCAGTAGTAGGTGCTGAAAAGGACGTTGATGGGAGGGGCGTCGTATTCGAAACCACCCACGGCCAGAGCGTCTTTACCCAGACGGATCATCCAGTTCTTGGAGGGGGTGTAGTTTACGTAGAGGAAGTCGGTATTGTCGAAAAGGCTAACGTTACCGGGACTGGCAATGATGCGCTGACGGAAGAAATAGCTGAATTTCTCGTTCAGAGGGCCGCCAATAACGAAGTTGAAGTAACGACCGTGGAAACCGTAGGGCGACTCGATAGCGTTGCTTTGGTTATTGGAGTTGCGGTAGTAGTCGAAATCGGCACGGGCCTCCAATTTAATCTGAGTGAAAATGGGGGTGAAGTCCACCTGGGCGGTCACCTTTGATGTAATGGCTGTAAAAGCGAACAGCACAAACAGGGCTATAGATTTTTGTTTCAAGACTTTAAAGTATTAAATTGAACATACAAGTATCTGCAAAAATACAAAAAATATTCTGCATGTATTAATTTTATTTACGAAATATCCTCCCTTGCTTGGGAAAAAACTCTTTTTGTGCAGCGGGCTAAGCTGCGGGGAGCGTCCAGTGATGCTTCAGTATGATGTGGAAAAGGATAACCACGATGTTTCGAGGCTATCCTTTTTGAACTTGTTGGATGCTGATACCCTTTGTTTTGTGGGGATTAGCTTTCGCCTTCTCTGGCCATGCGTTGGAGTTCCATCTTGCCGAAGCGGAGGGTAAGGGAGAGGCTAATGAAGCGGCTGTCGGTGTGGGAGGTGCTGTAGTCGAGAAGGTAAGGGTTGGTGTTCCACGACTGGGAGTGGTTCCAGTTGAAGAGGTCGGTGACGTTGAGCACCACTGAAAGACGTTTCTCCCAGAAGTCGGCGCTGAGGCCCATATCAATGGTGTAGCCGCTTTGACGCTCGACGAAGAGGGCTTGTGTGGGCGAGGAGTAGTTGCCCGAGAGGTTGAGGCGTACCCGTCCGGCGATGTTTGCCCAGCAGTTGAGGCGGAAACTATAGGAGGTCATGGCACTGGTGTAATGCCCTGCCTTGGGGTGGTCCACTTCGTAGCCAGAGCGGTAGAGGTTGGCATAGAGGCGGATGTTGAGCCACGCCGCGGGGCGGTAGGTGAGGTTGCCTTCGACACCGGCCCGGTAGCTGCTGCCCACGTTGTAGGGGGTGCTGTAGGAGATGAGGCGTCCGAGATAGGGGTCTATTTCGCTGGCTGCCTCGCGGCAGTAGTCGATGTCGTTGGTCGAAAGGCGGGCGTAGCTCTCGATGCCCACCGAGCCGTGGGAGGCGAAATAGCGGTTCCAGCTGATATCGAGGCTGTGGGTGTGACCAGCCTTGAGGTCGGGGTTGCCCACCTTGTAGGTGTCTTCGTCGTAGCGGCGGGCGATGGAGAGGTTATCGGCCGTGGGCATGGAGGTGGCGAGGGAGTAGGCGAAGCGGAAATAGTGCATGCTCTTGGTGCGGTAGGTGAGCCGCAGGGAGGGTTTGAAATAGAAATAGGCGAAAGTGGTGTCGTCGGGGAAGAAGGCGTAGAGCGAGTAACGGCATTGGTTCCAATATCCACGCAACCCCAGAGTCATGGTGACTGCCTTCCACTTGTGCCGCCAACTGGCAGAGGCGGAGGTCTGCATAGTGCGGTTGGTCTTATCGAAACGGCGCAGTAGGTCGAGACTGTCGTATGTCATTGTGGTAGAGCTGAAGAAGCTGGGTGACGAATAGTCGCTCGCCTGCGAGGGGACAAGCGAGAGCCCCAACGTCAGTTCGTCGTCGAGGGTGAGCGGGCGGTTGTAGTCGGCACTGAGGGTGAGGCTGTTGTTGGTCATGCCGCCGAGGTAGGTTTTGTCGAAGTCGGCCAGTTCCTGTGGCAGTATGCCTTCAAGCAGGGTGTAGTCGCGCCGTAGGGTGCGCTCACTGTGGCTATAACCACCATTTCCGTAGAGGGTTAGGGATAGGTTGTGCCCTTCGTTGTCGAACTTGTGTTTCCAATTCAGATTGGCCATGCCAGTCAGTCTGAAGGACTTGCTCTCCTGGCTGTTTGAAAAAGTGTAGTGCAACATCTGTGGGAAGTAATACCATTGGTCGGTAGTGGAAAGCGTTTTATTAATGGCAGGGAAAGTCACTGCCAAGCCGAAAAGGGAGAGGTCGTTCAGGGAGTCGATTTGATAGCTGAGGCTGACGGCCATGGTGCCGGTGTAACGATTGTTACTGTTTTCTGTGGCAGTGGTGGTAGCGGCCGTAGTGTCGAATCCTTCAGTGCCATCCTGACGGAATAGCGAGCTGGACTGCTCCGTCTTGTGGGTGGGCGTGCTGTTTATGCCCAAGTAGAGGTTGGCATAGAACTTTTCGTTCTTCAGCACATAGCTCGCCCACGGGCTGAGCGACGGACGATTGCTGCCGCCAAGGCCGAGGGAGAGGAAATGGCTGTTGCGAATCTTGGCACTGGTGACGATGTTGATGATGTGGCAACCCTCCTCCACCATGTATTTGGCGGAGGGGTTCTTGATGACCTCGATGCGGTCGATGGCGTCGGCGGGCAGCGACTCAAGATAGACTTTCAGCGCGTTGCCATCCATGTGGGTGGGGTAGCCGTTGATCCATACCTCTATGTTGGTGGAGCCGCGCATGGTGATGTTGCCTTCGATGTCCACCTCCACGCTGGGGGCATTCTGCAGGGCGTCGAGAGCAGTGAGACCACGGACGGTCTCGTCTTCTGCCACATTGTAGCTTACCACCTCGCCTTCCATGCTGTAGATGGGACGCGGGGCACGGACAGAGATGGCCTTGAGGGTTTTGACCCGCTGCTGGAGCAGAAGGCTGTCCTGCCGCAGCGAGTCTTGGTGTGACATCACATGGGTGCTGTCGGCCTTAGAGGTGTCAGTCTTGGGTGCCTGCTCGGCCACAGCGGCACGGATTGCGTCCATCAGTTCGGGAGGGATTTGCGCCATTCCCTTGGCGATAGGGCATAGTATGAGCCCTATGAGGAAAACGAGTTTCTTCATGGTAATTGAAAATTGAAAGGTGAAAATTGAAAAAAGGCCTTTTAGTATTGATCTTAATCGGTGGTGGCTTTTTTAACGGTTGTTTTTAGCACATACTTCACCGACTGGGCATACACCTCGTCGTTGGGGCAGTGAAACACCAGCGCGGTCATCGTGTCTTCGGAGAAGTAAATCAGATACACACCCTTGTCACCGGGCAAAGGATCGGCGGCGCGGCAGTAGATGTGCAGTATCTTTGCCTGTTTTGATGAGGCTTTTGTGCTGTCTTTTTCGAGGTTTATCTTCACATCCATATTCTTCATCTGACCTAAGAAGGCGGTGGCTATCGACCCTTCAAGCGTAGTGACATGGCTGAACTCAGGAGTGCTGTCG
>ONQD01000014.1 GCA_900319865.1 uncultured Bacteroidales bacterium
CCACTTATATACAAAACTCTTTTTTCAGTCGTTTCACTGTACTTTCCGAGACGTTGGTGAGCTTGGCCACCTTTCTGTATGGATAACCCTTCCTCAAAAGCTCGGCGTCGGCAGAATGTCCTGTCATAAGCACCATCTGCTCCATATCCTTCAGGCAGTCGCTGACTACACAGCTGCTGACGTGCAGCACGCTTTCGCCGCCGATGTCAACGCCGTCGGGTGCCATCAGCGTGGAAATAACGGACAAAGAATTGAAATTGAACGTACCCGAAGGCACCACGGCAACAATCGTTCTCTTCGACCAAGAGCGTGATGTCGGGAGCGGCGAGCATACGTTCCCCCTCTCGCACATTATGCGAAGACAATAGCCGTCCTTCTCGTATGAAGGCTAACGGGGTTGCACACACACAAGGCCGCTCCACGCGTGCCACTGGCACTTGTGACATCTGGCTCTGCAGCTACGGTATTTATCTCAATAATTGCTTTCGGTATCGAAGCGGTGTGGTACCGGTCTGCTGTTTGAAGAAGTGAATGAAGGACGACGGGGTGGAAAAGCCAAGGGTATCAGCCACTTCGGCAATGGGCATCTGTGTGTGATGCAATAGCACCTTGGCTTCACGCACCAGGGCTCTATCTATCCATTGAAGAACAGTCATACCGCTTTCACTCCTCACAAGGGTGCTCAGATGGTTGGGCGAGACGCAGAGGCGTTCGGCGTAGAAGTCGATGGGGTGCTTCTTGCGACCATCCTGACTGAGCAAGTGTATAAATCGGTGCATAAAACCATCGTCACGAGATGCAATGACCTCTGTGTGAAGACTCAGCATATCGAGAATCAAGGCATCGAAGAAATGGACAATGATATCAGTGAAAACGGTGTTGCGGTTGAATTGCTCAAAAATCATAGCAAGGTATTGCTTCACACGGCTGTAGGCCACGTCGTCGCCCGACAGCACGAAACTCTCTGCCTGAGCGGCCTGCGATGGCAGCCGACGGAAGATGACAGCACTGGCCACGCTGTCAGCACCGATGTCTGTGGCCATCACCAAGGCGTCGGGCATCATCACCGCAATGTCGCCCTCCTGCAGACGGTACTCCTCCAAGTCTATCTCCAGCGTCATCTTGCCCTGCTGCACCACCACGACACGGCCGTCAACGGCACGATAGGGCTGCCCTTGGCGGAAAAAACCGTTCGCCTGCATATGTGCATTCATCATAATACCGTAGTCACCCGCGTGGCGGTACCCGTGGCGCACCAGCTCGTTGAGAGCCGTCTGCGCATCAAGGTTGCGTATGTCCATAGTTATTGCGTTTTGGATATAATAACGAATAAAAATATATATTATTATATCAAAATCGTAGGATTTCGACATTTTTGCCTTGGATAGCGAGATTTTAGGTCATTTATTCGTGGTACTTTTGCATTGTGAAATAAAGCATAAGAAGTTTTTTATTAATCATTTTAAATTAATGAATTATGGAAGCAAACAACAACAGCAATGCAAAAGTGCTTCGCGCACGACTGATGGACCAGCCAAGTTTATGGTCGGCTACCGCCCCAAGTCGATGGACGGCATGACCAAGACTGTCGACTCGCCCCACGTGAACATCTACGTCAAGAGTCCCAAGGGCAAGGAGTTCCGCGACGATATCGTCTATCCTGCCGGTGAAGGCAGCTTCAGCCGAGAGCAGTGCGACACCAAGGTGGGCCCCCACTGGTGCCGCGGTGACTTCAAGCACTACGACCTGCACTTCGAGCCTGTGCACGGCGTAGGTCTCGACCTGCACTACGATGCCCTCACCGATCCTTTCCGCCAAGGCACATCGCTGCTTGCCTTTGGCGACAACGACGAGTTCTATCACACCGACCTCGCCGTGCCCAAAAACCAGGTCAGCGGCCGCCTCTTCTACGACGGCGAGTGGCACGAGGTGAAGGGCCTCGGCTACCACGACCACCAGTGGATGAACACCATGCACTTCGCCCTCTACCACCACTGGCTGTGGGGACGCATGTACACCGACCTCTACACCATCTACATCTACGACTTCGTGGCCGCCCGCCAGTATGGCTACAAGCAACTGCCCATGTTCGGCCTGATGGACAACAAGACCGGTAAGGTGGTCTTTATGACCGACGGCCACTTCGACCTCAAGACCCGTCTGGAGCCCGAGGTACATCAGGGCCGCGAGTTCCCCAAGGAAAGCCACTACGTCTTCACCAACGCCGACGGTTCGCGCGCCGAGTTCGATGTTAAGTGGGAGGACCAGCTCGAGTTCTGGGACATGTACGAGATGGCTGGCGAAGAGCTCAAGCGCCGCTACGATGCCATTGGCATGCGCATGCAGTATTGCCGCTACTACGCCAAGGGCGGTGTACGCTTCACCCCTGCCGGCGGCACAACCCGTGAGGCTAACGGCGATATGATTTATGAGTATGCCTATATGGGTATGCCTGACCCGGCGGCGCACGTCTGACATTTTAGAATTGACAATAAGAAAAAACGCTGCTCCATCGGGCGGTGTTTTTTTTTCGAAAGCGGCGAATGGGTTGTGCAGACTGGGCACCGAACCAGCGGCAGATAATAATAGTTCATCCACACTCACAAACTCACTTATCAGCTACCTGTCGGCAGGAAACCATTCGACGCTGTCGAGCTCGGCAGGGAAAAGCCACCGCGCAGCCTCGTGTTCGAGCAGCACAGGATGTCCGCTCTCGATGCGGCAGAGGAAACATTGCATCGACAGGTGGAACTGCGGATAATCGTACTCCACAGTCCGGAACAGACGCTCGACAACAATCCTCGTCTGCAGCTCCTCCCATATCTCGCGACGAAGAGCCTGATTGGCACTTTCGCCGGCTTCAATCTTTCCTCCAGGGAACTCCCAAAAATCGTTGAAGTCGCCGTAGCCCCGCTGGGTGGCGAAAATGCGTCCTTCCTCGTCGCGGATTATAGCGGCTACAACCACTACCGGTCCCGTGGTGGTGTGGTCGGACGTAAGAAAGGATACAGGAAGACTGACGAGCAGATGAGAAACCAGTATGCAGAGGAACTCCGATTGCTCCGTAAAGGATACATTCTGGCCAACGTGAGAAAACTCACGGGAACAGCCGTCAATACTCTCCGGAAAGTGTCCAAGATAGGAGGAGTTTCGGAGAGCGGGAAAAAGAGAATGGAAATGGAATTCAGTATATGAAAGAGACAACCGGATATCAAAAACTGATACCAAAGAAGTGGTGTTGATTTCGAAAAAGAATGGTTGTCGGTGTTATATGGGAATGGGGTTCGACTCCCTCCAGCTCCACTTGAGACGGGGTAAAATCACCCCGAAACACAAAGAAAGACTCTGATAATCAAAAATATTGTCGGTGTCTTTTCCTTTTTTGCACCGTGTAGCTTTCCGGACTATGGTCCCACGGGTTGCAACCAGGATGACGGGTGTAGAAATGTGTTGATAATCTTACAATTATCCATACATCCATACCTCCAGAAAGGTGTCTGGATGGGTGATGGGAAAATGTTCAAAATCTGAGACCTGTTTTTTCTCAACAGAGACCGATTTTTCTTTTCATATCTTATTGTTTAATACCAAAATAGAAAGAAAATGACATTAAACTTCGTTTGCAGGGGTTCAAAGGTCAGCAAGAAGGACGGACAATATTTTTAGAGGAAAGATACGACTTTTTTCTGACTTGCAGCAATAGAAGTTATATTTTCGATTTGCAATATACATTTTTTTTAAAAAGTTTTGGTTGATAGTGTACATTTTTGTATATTTGCAAATCAAACAATAATCCTATTGGAAATATAACATTATGGTTACTAAGGATTTATTAAGGCGAGTCATCTATGACCAGCGTGAATTAATGGAAGGACTTGGTGTGGATCGCCAGATTCTCAAGGAGCAGATTGCAGCACCTGAGATATTAGTGATATCTGGCGTGAGGCGCTGTGGAAAATCTGTGTTAATGCAGCAGATAAAAGCGAAACGTGAGGAACAAGATTACTATCTCAGTTTTGATGACGATCGCCTACTGCATTTTGAAGTGGAGGACTTCCAGGTATTGTACGATGTCTTCGTGGAGGATTTCGGGATGCAGCACTCATTCTACCTTGACGAGGTGCAGTTGATTCCTGGATGGGAACGATTTGTAGATAGGCTTTATTCTCACAAAAACAAGGTTTTCGTCACTGGCAGCAACGCTTTCCTGCTGAGCAAAGAGCTGGGCACGTTGCTGACGGGAAGGCATTTAAAGCAGGAATTGTGGCCTATGTCGTTTGTGGAATATTTGATGCTTAAAGATGTGGTGTGGGAGAAAAAAGACCTGTACACCACAGAGGGCAGAGCGAAGATGTTGAACCTACAGGATGCGTATTTGAACGAAGGTGGTTTTCCTCAATACTTGAGCACAAGGAATCCTCGCTATCTTAAAGAATTGTACAATGACATCATCTACCGTGATATTGTAGTTAGACATAAGTTACCGTCAGACCGTCAGATTCGTGAGGTTGCCTATTATCTTGCCAGCAACTACACACATCGTTTTACCTACAACTCGGTGGCTAAGGCCACTGGGATAAAGAGTGCTGACACGGCGACGGACTATATAGGCTATCTTGAAGAGTCTTATTTGGTGGGTGTAGTGACCAAATATGACTACAAAGTGGGAGAACAGATGAAGAGCCCCAAGAAGGTGTACTTTGTTGACAACGGGTTGGTGTCCCAGATAGGGTTCAACTTCAGCAACAACTTCGGGCAGAAATTGGAGAACGCCGTCTATGTGGAGCTACGCCGCAGAGAAAAAGAGATATTCTATTTCCATGATAAAGGAGAGTGTGACTTCGTGATACGTGAAGGAAAAGATATCGTGGCGGCTTATCAGGTGACTGTGTCGTTGAAAGATGAAAAGACAAGGAAACGTGAAGAGGACGGGTTAAAAGCTGCTATGGATGCTTTTGGACTTAGGGAAGGTTACATCATCACCAAAGACGAAACGGAAGAACGGAAACTATCCGACGGACGAGTGGTACATGTTGTGCCATTCTACCGATGGATTATTAATGCATAAACGACACATATTTGACACAAAAATCAAGATGTATAGCAATAAAAGCATGATTAATCATGAAAAAAGAAGAGGTTCGACTCCCTCCAGCTCCACAGAAAGACCGCCTGAGAGCGGTCTTTTTTTATCTAGCAGGGTGTCGCAAGCAAGAAAAGAGGGGAGACGCTGAGAGCATTCCGATCCTCGGCTCGTCGCCTCGCTCGCTGGCGGAACGGCAACAGGCGGTTTCTTTCCGCTATATCAAACATGAAAAATAGTCTAAAAAAAGGGAGTACTACACCCGAATGCCCAATGCCTTGATACGTGATAGAGTAGATAGTATTGGAGGCTGTCAAATAACCGAACGTCAAGTCCTCGACCCTCGACCCCCAATGATTATTTTATTACAATAATATATTTATTTATAGAAATTGTGTATTTTTGCAGTGCATTTTTGGATGCTGTTTACTGGATGTGAGATGTCCTGAAAGTGAGTGTTTGCACCGATAAATGCATTATGTGAGGTAAAAATATCAATTGATTTAATAACATAAAAATTACCGTAATGAACAAAAAAGTATCCCTTTTGTTTGCATTGTCAATGATGTTTTTGGCAATGCCGGGTATTGCCACGGCACAAGACAAGCCTTGTGACCCGATAATTTTCCTTCCTTGGTGGGAGGACTTCCAGGCATATCCCCACAACACCACTCCGCCCACAGAGCCGGCATGCTGGCATTTCCAGGGCACCAACGAGCCCTCGATTGGTTCGTACAACATTAATGGAGGTTACCTTACCTGTGTGCTTGACTTGTATAGTACTGGCGAGACATGGGCTGTGTTGCAGAACCCGTTTGACACAAACCTCCCTGTAAATCACCTTCAGGTGACTTTCAGCGCTGGCAAATCGAGAAACGACGCATCGCTCAATTCCGACTTGATTATCGGTATCTGCAAGAATCCCTCCAACCCTATTGGCAACTTCACCCCGCTCGATACGGTGTTGGCCATTCCGTATTGCTCGCCCGACACCATGGCCCGCTTTACTGTAGACTTTGCCGCCTATAACGATACTGGACGTTATTTCTGTTTCCTTACCAAACCATTGCTGTCGTCGGGAATCAACTTCCTGGCTATTGACAGTCTCGTGTTCGATTACAATGACCACTGCATGATTCCTCAGCTTCTGCGTGTTTCACAGGTGACCGACATGTCTGCCCATTTCGGTTGGGCTCTGTACAGCAGCAACCATGTAGAGTTGGCTTATAAACCGGTGTCCGACACTGGCTGGATTACGGTACCCGCCGTGGGCCGCAATCATGATATTGTCAATATGCTCACTCCCAACACTGCCTATATGGCACGTATCCGCCAGGATTGTTCCTTGTCGTCGAATGGCTACTCCGATTGGTCGGACACTGTGTATTTCACCACCGATACTGTCCGTTGCCGTATGCCTGAAAACCTGACCCTTACCGATGTGGCCAACACTTCGGCCTCGTTCAGCTGGACTCCCGCAGGCACTGCCACACAGTGGGAAATACATATCTTCAACAGTTCATACAACCGCACATTCACTTCCAACACCAATAGCTACACCGTTACGGGCCTCTCCTACGGCACCAACTATCGTGTGGCTGTGCGCTCCATGTGCGATGCCGCCAATATGTCTGAATGGACCGACACGATGATGATTACCACCAGCCGTTGTTTCAGTGTCGACAATCTGGAAGCCGCTCCATCCTATACCGAGTCGGTTATCACCTGGCGTCCCGGTGCTGACAATAACACCAGTTGGGAAGTGGTTTATGGCCATCCCGGTTTCAGAGAAGGCGAAGAGCTGGGGACAATGATTGTCAATGACAATCCCCAAGCAACCCTTACCGGTTTGGACTCGGCCACCAGCTATGTGGCCAAGGTGCGTTCGCTGTGCGAGGATGGTCGCTATAGCGAATATAACTCGGTTAGCTTCACTACTCTCGGCAGACCTCAGGGTATTGATGAGGCTGGCCAATTGAGGGTATCGGTATATCCCAATCCCGCCTCCACCGCCACCACCATTGCAGTGCAGGGTGTGGAAGGTCGCCTGAATGTGGCTATCATCAGCATTGATGGCCGCACCTTGCAGTCGTTTGTGAAGGACTGCCCCTCCGACTGCGAGATGATGCTGGATGTGGAAGGCTTGGCCAAGGGCACCTATCTGGTTCGCCTTTACAACGACCAAATCAATACCACACGTAGATTCAATGTCCAATAACAGCCTAAATGTACAATATCATGAGAAATTTATTTGCTAAACTGATGTTATTGGCGGCTGTTATCATGCCGCTAACCACTTGGAGCCAGACCTATCAGTCGGTCCCTTACTCCACTGGTTTCGAAGGTCTCGCTACCGGCAACCAACCCACCGGGTGGGTGGTATACCAGACGGGTACCAATATTGATGTCACTTTCCCCTGTGCCTATAACTATTCGGGCAATGCCCGCAACGGCAGTGTATACTACGAATTTGAGTTCAATTCCAGCTCCAGCACCCGCTATGAGCTGGTCGCCACCTGCGAGTTTGCCAATCCGGCCAGTTTGATGGTGGATTTCTATGCTTCCACCACCTCGGCCTATACGCCCGACTATTTCGAAGTGGGCGTGATGGAGGACAGCGTTTTTGTTCCCGTCGATACCTTGACGCTGACTTATGCCCCCTCTTTTGGCTCGTCGAACTATACCCACTACCGCGTTTATCTGGCTGAATATACGGGCGACGGACACCGCATCGCTTTCCGCGCCACCCGCAACACTTCGGGCCAGATGACGTTCTTTATGGACGACCTCACCATATCCACGGCCCCCAGTTGTGCCTTCATGCCCGGCACCCCGTCGGCTGTTGTCGATTCCAACAGTGCCACACTTTCATGGAGTGCCCCCTCGGTGTCCATGGGCTATATGTTGTATCTGAACAACGACAACACTTGGTACAACGCCTACACCAACAGCTACACCTTCACGGGGCTCAACCCCAACACCGCCTATAGCGGCTACCTGTACAACACCTGCGATGGCAGCGACACCAGCGAGGCTGTCCCCTTCAGCTTCCGCACTGCCTGCGGCATGCCGGTGCTGCCTATGGTGGAAGACTTTGAGTTGGGCGGCACATTCCCTCCCTGCTGGAACATCACCGAGACCAGCGGCAGCTCGCCCAGTGCCTATAGCGGCTATGGACACACAGGCTCCTACTGCCTGCGCATGTACAGCTACAACAACCCCCTGTCGGTGGCAACACCTCTGATATATACCGATCTGAACCAGCTGCAGCTGAAGTTCTGGGCCAGGAAGTCCTCTTCCTCCTATGGCACCTCCTTGGCTGTGGGATACACTACCAGTCTCGACTCGATAGCCAACGCAACGTATGTGGACACCATCAACCTCGGCACCAACTATACGGAATATCTCTACCAGTTTGAGAATGCCCCCGCCGCACACGGGTTTATTATCCTCAGGAAGACGACTTTCTCAAGCGACTACGGTTCGATTTACATCGACGATATAGAGATAGGGCTGGCTCCCACTTGCCTCTATATGCCCGGCACCCCCTCGGTGGTGGCTCTCGACTCCACCAATGCCACCCTCCGCTGGACTGCCGCTTCTGCCGGCAGCTACTATGCCCTCTACCTTGAGCAGGACAGCACCTGGTACAATGCCTACGACACCACCTATACTTTTACCGGGCTCACCGCCAACACCTACTATAGTGGCAGACTCTACAACATCTGTGCCGCTGGCGACACCAGCAACTGCACCTATTTCGATTTCCGCACCAACTGCGGCACCACCGTGCTGCCCCTGGTGGAGGACTTCGACACCTATGGCGGCTCTTTCCCCAGCTGCTGGCGCATCCTTGAAATGAGTGGCTCCTATCCCTCCATTTCCACCTCGGCAGGCCGCAGCGGTTATGGCGTCTATATCTATGCCTACAGCAATGGTGTGAACTGCTCGTTCGCCTCGCCTCGTATCGAACAGCCCATCAACACTGTCGAAACCAAGTTCTGGGGCCGCGGCACCAGCACTTCCTACTATACCCATACCGTCATGGTGGGTTATGTGACCAACCTCGACTCGATTGCCAATGCTGTGTGGGTCGACACCATGACCATGTCCGAATCGTGGCAGGAATACACCGTGTCGTTTGCCCAGCTAAACACCACCGACACCGGCTATGTCGTCTACCGCCGTCTGGGTGGCAATTATGGCTACACCTACCTCGACGACATCACCATCCGTCAGGTCAGCAGCTGCGCCATTCCTCAAGACTTCCATACCTCCGGCACTGCTGCCGGACAGATGAGTCTTGCCTGGACCGACTCTTTGGCCTCTTCGTGGGAAGTGGTTTACGGCCCCACCGGAATGGATCCCGATACTGTTGTTACCAACACCTATCTTGCCTCGTCTACTTCCGTAACGTTAACGGGTCTTGATGACAACACAACCTACGACTTTTATGTACGCGCCGTCTGTGGCGGAGAGAACAGCTATTGGCAAGGCCCCGTAACTGGCCGCCCCAACCTTTATGTGATGAACGCCAACCAAACCGACACTGTCTACATGTGCGGTGGCACCATCACCGACGATGGCGGACTCAACGGCAACTATTCCTATAGTCAGAATTCCTATCTCATAGTCTATCCCACCGACAACACTCAGACTGTGGTCATCTCGGGTAGCTACAATACTTATTCTTCCTCTTCCTCAACCTATGGCGCTCTCACTTTCTATGAGGGCGTGGGCACCAACGGCCGTTTGTTGGGCACCTTCTATGGCACCGACACTCTCCGTGTGGCCTCTATCGAAGGTCCTATAACCATCAAGTTCTCCGCCGCCGGCTATAGCGATTACTATACCGCCGCCGGCTATCAGCTCAGTGTCAGCTGCGAGCCTTTGGCCAGTTGCAATCCTCCCTACAATATCGAGGTTAGCAACATCACAGGCTCGTCGGCCATTGTGAGCTGGGACTATGGCACAGCTTCCACTCCTCAAAGCTTTACCGTCATGGTTCTCGATACCGCTGCCGCCTCCAGCACCAGCTACACTGTTTCCGACACCCTCCGCTCCTATCAGTTGAGCGGCCTCTCCCAGACCACTACCTATTATGTCACCGTCACCGCCAATTGCAGCAGCACCGATGCCAGCAATCCTGTCGGCGCATACTTCACCACCCGTTGCTACGTGGGCGGAGAAATACAGGTGGGCAACGGCACCTCTACCGTCACCTCCCATCCTCTCAACACCTATTACAGGTATACGCTCTGCCAGATACTCTACAACAACGACGAGGTGGCCGCCCTTACCGATACTATCTATGGCGTTAAAATCTATCAGGTGACTGGTCCCAACGACACACGTGATGTGACCATCTATCTCGATACCACCAGCACCACATCGCTCAACGGAAGCAGCTCGTTCATTGTGATGGACAGCACCAAGGTGGTTTATTCCGGCTCTGTAACGCTCCACGATGGTTGGAACACCTTTACATTCACCAATCCGTGGATTCGCCCCAGCATCTCCAACAACCTTGTGCTTACTTTCGATGACAACACAGGTTCCTACTCCAATTCCACCGATTGGCAGGTCACGGGTAACCAGTCGGGCAACACACTCTATGCCTTTAGCGATGCCACCAACTACGATCCTACTGCCTCCACTTCTTCGCTCAATACCACTTCATCCCGACCCAACGTGGTGTTTGTTGCCCCTTGTGGCAATGCCAATTGTGTGCCTCCCAGTGTCGCTATCGGTACGGTTACTGCCTCCAGCATCACCGTCAACTGGGTGCCGGGCCTCAGCGAGTCTGCCTGGACTGTGGAATACAAACTTTCCAACGACACCGCATGGACTGTGGCTGTGGCCAATACCTCCGCCACCACCTATACCATCAACGGTCTGTTCGCCAACACGCTCTACAATGTCCGCGTGGGTAGCATCTGTCCCGGTATCGAAATCCCCTACACCTACGCTACTGCCCGCACCGATTGCTCGGTGATGAGCCGCAGTTCGTTGCCTTTCACCGAAGATTTCGAGAGCTATGCTACCGGCAACACTCCCAACTGCTGGTCTGCTATCATGACAGGAACCAGTGGCAGTGGCACTTTCCCCTCGTGCTACAATCACTCACCCAATGCCCATAGCGGCAACATCTACTACGAGATGGAAAGCTCCACCGGCCAAACCGAAATCTTCACCCTTCCCGCTATCGACACCATCGATGGCCTCGAAGTTAACTTCTATGCTGCCGGCTACTCCTATAATGCTCCCAATGCTTTGGAGGTGGGTGTATGGGAAGACTCGGTCTTTGTGGTTCTCGATACTATCGACCTCGATTTGACGGGCTACTACACTTATAGACCCTACTATATCCGCGTCCACTACAATGGCGAGGGCAACCGCATTGCTTTCCGCTCTACGGCCAGCGGCAGCTATACACTGTTCTTCGACGATTTCAATGTCTATGTACCCAATCCCTGCGATTCGGTTAGCAACATCGTTTTCGACACTATCGGTATGTCGCACATCTCCTTCTCTTGGACCGACACCGCCGCCCGCGGCAGCTATGTGGTCCGCATCGGCACCGGCAGCAACCCCGCCTCGGCCATGATTGTCGACACCGTCACCAGCACCCACTATTCTGCCACCGGCCTCAGCGGTCTGGCTATCTATAATGTTTGGGTCTATGCCAATTGTTCCGGCATCCTCAGCGACCCCGCCACCGCCACCGTTACCACCCTTGGTGCCGACCCCCATTTCCTGCCCTACTTCAACGACTTTGAAGACGCCTCCAATGCCTTCTCCGTCTACCAGCGCTCCGGCTCCAATACCTGGTTTACCGGCTCCGCTGTCAACCACGGCGGCAACAACTGCATGTATGTCACCAACGACAATGGCGCAAGCAACGCTTATACCAACAGCAACCAGTCCATCTCGTTCGCCATGGTCTACCTCCAGGTGCCTTACGACAGCTCCTACGCCATCTCCTACGACTGGCGTTGCCAGGGTGAAGGCAGCTACGACCTCATGCGTCTTGCCCTTGTCCCCGAAGGCTACGATTTCACTACTTCTTTCACCGCCATCAACCGCTACAGCAACACCCTGCCCACCGGTTGGATTGCTATCGACGGCGGGAAAAAGAACCTCCGCAACACTTGGCAGTATGAAGAGAACTCTGTTCGTGTGCCTGCCGGCAACTACTACCTCACCATTGTGTGGACTAACGATGGCGCCATGGGCACCAATCCTCCCGCTGCCATCGACAATATCAGCTTCACCCTGCTCACCTGCCCCGCTCCCGACAGCCTCGTTGCCACAGCCCTCTCCGCTACCAGCATCGATGTCGACTGGGCCGACGGTGCCGCTTCCAACTGGATTGTGGAATATGGCGTGAGTGGATTCTCTGCCGGAATGGGCACTTCCACCACTGTCTCCACCAGCCACGCTGTCATCTCCGGTCTGGCTCCCACCACCTCCTACGACATCTATGTCCGTCCTATCTGTGGCACCAACGATACTGGCTTCTCCGCCCATACCACCTGCCTCACCGGATGCGACGATGTGGTCACCAACTTCCCGTGGGTGGAAGACTTCGAGAACGGCATTGCCTGCTGGGATCAGTATTTCTCGCGCGGCTCTGTGGCTTGGACCACCGGACGCGGCGGTAACGCTTACGGTGGCATCTCGGGTGCTGCCACTGGCAACTACAATGCCCGTTTCACCTGTAATAGTTACGACGGCTACACCACCTATCTCATCACTCCTGTTCTCGACATCCCGTCCGACGACGAGGTGATGATGACTTTCTATCATGCACAACCCGCATGGGGCACCGACCAGGATACCCTCGCAGTGCTCTACCGCACCAACCCCGACTCCGCTTGGCACTATGTGGCCTCTTGGAATGGCAACATTCCTGTGTGGCAGGCCGACACAGTCATGCTCCCCAATACCTCGTCCACCTACCAGGTCGCCTTTATGGCGCATTCCGGTTTTGGCCAGGGCGTTCTGCTCGACAGTATTGTGGTCTACGGCTCCGAGTCCTGCACCCGTCCCACCATCGCCAATGTCAATGTTGGTGCCACCACCATCGCAGTTTCGTGGATTGGTCCGGCCTCCACTTTCGATGTGGCTGTCAAACCGTCCAACTCCAACGCCTGGCCCGCTCCCACACGCGTGAATGCCCATAACTATGTCTTCACATCGTTGGAACCCGACACTCGCTACGACTTCCGCATCCGCAGCCTTTGCAACGATTCTTCGCTCTCGTTCTGGACCACCAGCAACTGCATCACCGACACTCTGGTGTGCTACACCCCCGAGGGTCTTGAGGTGGCCGATGCCGATTTCCAGAGCGTCACCCTCTCGTGGACACCCGATGTGACCAGCCACTCGCTGGCCTATGTGGTCCATATCTACAATACCGTAGTCAATATCTACGATACCGTATTCAGCTCCCCCATCACTATCTCCGGCCTCTATTCCGGCACTACCTACAATGTAAGGGTGCAGTCCCAGTGCTCTGGCACCACCTTTAGCGAATGGTCCAACGAAATCACCTTCACCACTCCGGAGTGTCTGCCAGTGACCGGGGTCCATACTGAATCCGTCAACCACAACACCGCCGTAGTCTCCTGGACCCCCGGTTCCGAAGAGGCCTCGTGGTTGGTGTCCTACGGCTATGCGGGATTCATCATGGGAGGTGCTATCGCAGAGGTTGTTGTTACAGCGCCTGTTTATACCATCTCCAACCTGGAGCCCGAAACCGAATACGATGTCTATGTACGCGCACTCTGCACCGAAGATGCCCCCAGCATCTGGTCTCAGGTATGCCACTTCACCACCACCAACCAGATTGGCATTGCAGATGTGGAGGGAGACTTTGTATGCTCCATCCAGCCCAACCCGGCCAGCGGCTCCACCACCGTCAGCGTGAGTGGCGTCAACGGTAAGGTGAACATCTCTGTGGTTGATGTGAATGGCCGTGTTGTTGCCAGCGACGAACTGGAATGCAGCGGCAATTGCACCAAACAGATGTCCGTGCAGGATCTCGCCCAGGGTGCCTACTTTGTGCGTGTTGTTGGCGACAGTGTCAACATGGTCCGCAAACTGGTTGTGCGTTAGTCCCCTATCGAATCTATAGCCTTTGGCTATAAGATACTCTCAACGGCGGGTAACTCTTTCGGGTTGCTCGCCGTTTTTAACCCAAACAGACTTAAAAAAGACAAGAATGATTGAAAGTCGGCCTAATGACCGATTTGGGTTTATTGGCCTTGTTTACGTATTTCGTCTGTGAGCGTCACATCCCGATCCCGCTTCCCATTTCTGTTGTAACCAGCTCCGCCTACCGTCCAGCTTCAACTCACTACGTATCAAGCTTTTGTTTACCATGCAGCTTTGTAAAAGGTTAATAAGAGCTCATTACAAGGTGTAGAAGTAACGGAGCCGGATATAACGAGGGATGAACCAGAAGGGGTGCTCAATAAAAGGAGGATTGTGTCGGTTAGGGATTAATTGAGGCGGATGGCTGATTATTGGAATTAGCGGTGTTGGTTCTCAGAACCAACGGAGAAGTAATGGGAATTGCCGAAACGAAAAACTCTTTCCATGGAGTTGTCCGATGGAAAGAGTTTTTTGTTGGCGAAAGAGACTCAACGGGGGAAGGCCTCTGGGGGCAGATTAGCTACACTTGGACCATCCGCAGTTGGGGCAGCTCTTGCAGCCGCTGGTGTAGATGATTTTGGCACCGCAGTCGGGACAGGTCTCGCCAGTCTCGGTGCCGTCCTTGATGTAGCGTTTCAGGGCGCGGGCCACACCGTTGGACCAAGTGGTGATGCTGTCTACGTCGAAGTTCAGTTTGCCAATCAGGTCAACCACATTGGGGATGGGCATACCGTGGCGCAGGATGCCGCTGATGAGCTTGGCGTAGTTCCAGTACTCTTTCTTGAACATGCGCGAAAGGCCTTCCATAGTGATGTGGTATCCGTCCTGGTCCAGATACTGGAAGTCGTAGCGTGCGTGTTCTTGTCCGGGTTCCTTCACGCGGATTACCCAACCACGTTCCACCCATTTGGGCAGTACGAAACTCTCGGCGCGGCCGGTGAAGATTTCGTAGGGGCGGTGTTCGTACATACCCACGACGGCAATCCAGTCCTCTTTCTCGTTCTTGAAACGGACAACCTCGGCTTCCAGTTTCTTGGGGCGTTTGGGTGCTTTGTTCTCATTGAACTCGTTGCACTTGTTTCCCTCGCTCTTGGACACCAGAACGCCGTGGCGTGACCCCTCGCGGTAGATGGTGCAGCCTTTGCATCCCGATTCCCATGCAGTGCGGTAGATGGTGCTTACTGTTTCTTCAGATGTCTCCTTCGGAATGTTGACGGTGACGCTGATGGAATGGTCTACCCACTTCTGTATGGCTCCCTGCATCTTGACTTTGCTCACCCAGTCGATGTCGGCGGAGGTGGCTTTGTAGTAGGGCGATTCGGAGATGAGGCGGTCCAACTCTTTGTCGTCAAGGCTGTCTATCTGCTCCTTGGAGTAGCCTTTCAGTTTCAGCCAGTCGATGAATTTGGGATGCAGCACGTTGTACTCTTCAAAGTAGTCGCCGTTCTCGTCTTTGACGATTTTGTGTTTTGATGTATCTTTGTCGTTGGGGTTGATTTTCTTGCGGCGTTTGTAGCTTACCAGGAACACAGGCTCGATGCCCGAGGTGGTCTGGGTGCAGATGCTCACGGTGCCGGTAGGGGCGATGGTGAGCAGAGCGATATTGCGGCGGCCGTATTGCACCATCTCGGCGTACATGGCGGGGTCGGCATTGGCCAAACGCTGGATGAAGGGGTTCAGCTTTTCGCGGTTGGCATCGTAGAGGGGGAAGCAGCCGCGTTCCTTGGCCATAGTCACCGAAGAGCCATAGGCGGCGCAGGCCAGCGTGCGGTGTACGCTGATAGAGAAATCGGTAGCCTCGTCGCTTCCGTAGCGCAGACCCATAGCGGCCAACATGTCGCCCTCGGCAGTGATTCCGAGTCCGGTGCGGCGGCCTTCCATACATTTCATTTTGATGTTGAGCCACAGGTTACGCTCCACACTCTTGATGTCATCGCTTTCGGGGTCGCTGTCTATCTTGGCCAGTATTTTGTTCACCTTCTCCAGTTCGAGGTCGATCAGGTCGTCCATCAGGCGTTGGGCCTTGGCGATGTGGTCGCGGAAAAGGTCGAAGTTGAACTTGGCTTCGGGGGTGAAGGGGTTCTCCACATAGCTGAACAAGTTCACGGCTATCAGGCGGCAACTGTCGTAGGGGCAGAGGGGAATCTCGCCGCAGGGGTTGGTGGAGACTGTGCGGTAGCCGAAGTCGGCATAGCAGTCGGGCACGCTTTCACGCAGTATGGTGTCCCAGAACAGCACGCCCGGTTCGGCCGAAGCCCATGCGTTGTGGATTATCTTGTTCCACAATTTGCGGGCGTCGATTTCCTGACGCACCATGGGGTTGGGCGAGTCGACGGGGTATTGCTGGACAAAGGGCTTGCCGTCGCGGACGCATTCCATAAACTCGTCGGTAATCTTTACCGACACATTGGCACCCGTGATTTTGCCCTGCTCCAGTTTGGCGTCGATGAATTGTTCTGCATTGGGATGCTTGATGCTGATGCTCAGCATCAAGGCACCACGACGGCCTCCCTGGGCCACCTCGCGGGTGGTGTTGCTGTAGCGCTCCATGAAAGGCACAATGCCCGTCGAGGTCAAAGCGCTGTTCTTCACAGGGCTGCCCGAAGGACGTATGTGTGTCAGGTCGTGTCCTACACCGCCGCGGCGTTTCATCAATTGCACCTGCTCTTGGTCTATCTTCATGATGCCGCCATACGAGTCGCTGCTGCCGCTGTTGCCGATAACAAAGCAGTTGGAGAGCGACACCACTTGGAAGTTGTTGCCAATGCCCGACATGGGGCTGCCTTGCGGGATAACGTATTTGAAGTCCTTGAGCAGACCATAGATTGTTTCCTCCGACATGGGGTTGGGGTAGTTTTGCTCAATCCGGGCAAATTCGGAGGCCAGACGATGATGCATCATATCCGGGTTCAACTCGTATATCTTGTCCTCATCACGAAGGGCATATTTATTCATCCATACATTGGCTGCAAGTTCGTCTCCGCCAAAGTATTCAATCGATGATTTCATAATGTCCTCAGGGGCATACTGAGTATAAGTCTTCGGTTTAAGGTGCTGATTATCATCACCAAAGTCTAAAAACATATCGGCCTGCATGGGTGCTTTTTTTTATAAGTTTGACAATAACAATTGTTTACTATGATGGTGCAATTTTATTTGAGACTGCTAAAGTACACAATAGTTTCCTATTATTGAGAAATGAGTTATCAACATTCCCACTATGGGAGGGTTTAAGAACTTGGACTACAGGATGTAATTTGATAATAACGCGCCGCTCTCCCCCACAGGCGGCGAGTGGGGCTAAAGTTTCGTCCCGGATGTTTGGCTCGAGCCCATGCAGCGGCAACAATGGAGTTGGAGAATAGAGGATATTTGACGACAAAATATTATGGTACATTATTATCTGTCGCAGTTAATGTCAATCCCGCAAGCCGAATGCTTTCTGTATTGAAATAAATGTATTTTTGCACACGAAATAGAACAGACTACTTTATTAGGCTGGTACAATAATCTTGAAATGATGTAAAATTTATTGTTGTAATAATCTTGAAAAGTTGTATCTTTGCATTTGCAATAATCTTGAAATGATGGAATAATTTCTATGAAAAGAAAGATTTACAATAAGTTATTAGGCAACAATAGTCAGTCAAGCAACTCAAAACGGCACGCAAATTAAACTGTAAGAATGGCTTGAAGAGTTTAATGAAACCAGAATTGAGTGAATTGAAAATACTGAAAATTAGATAGAAAAACCACCGCGCAAAAAGGTTGCACTTCAAGGGTGTAATTTTGCAGTCGAAAAAAACAGAATATTATGCCCGCTAATAAGAACGCTGTAACACGTTATTACATACTGGACAAGTTGTTGGGTAACCGCTATCACAACTACTCGTCCAAAGATTTGTGCCAGCTTGTCAACGAGGAGCTGAAGGAGCTGAGAGGTTCGGATGAGTCGGAGAAGAAAAAGGAAGTGGTATGCCTTAGTACCATTCAGCACGACCTGCATTATCTGGAATATGAAGGGCCTTTCCTTGCGGAGATTGAACATTACCAGATTGATGTTCCAAGTCAGAAAAACCCCAATAAGACCGTCAAGAAGACTTGCCACCGCTATGCCGACCCTTCTTTTTCTATCTTCAAAAAGGAGATGACGGAGGATGAGAAGTATCTACTTGTAGAGGCATTGTCGTTGCTGGGTCAGTTCGATGGGCTGCCCAATCTGGAGGGCTTGGAATCATTGAGAAATGGTCTGAACGTGAAGACCGACTGGCAGATAATCTCTTTTACAAAGAATCCGTTGGAGAACTCCACTCTGCTTGGTGAGCTCTTCACGGCCATATCTCAACGGCAGGTGGTGGAACTGCACTATCACCGTTTCGACACTCCCGACGAGGAACGGACGGTGACGTTACATCCCTATCTGCTTAAGGAATACAACCGCCGTTGGTATCTTATTGCGGCAGCAGAAGAGAGCGGGAAATTGCTGAACTTCGCCCTCGACCGCATTGATAAAGTGGTGCCGTTGCCGTCGCATGTATATGTACTGTATGATGGTGACCTCAACGAGCGGTTCGAAGACATTGTAGGCGTGACGCTGAATGAGGACAAGGATTTGCAGACTATTGTGTTCTGGGTCAGCAACCGTTCTAAAGACTACGTGGCGACCAAACCTATCCACGAGTCACAGCGCAACATTCGTGGGGAGCGGGAGGAGGAGCTCCGCGAGAAGTACCCCACGCTACGTGAGGGGCGCTTCTTCTCTATTGACTGTATCGAGAACTACGAGTTGATTCGCGAGCTGACCTCCTTCGGCAAAGACTTGATAGTCCTCTCGCCACAGAACATTGTAGAGCAAGTGCAGCAAAGGATTATAGAGATGCAAAACGAATACGCTGCCGTTTTCAAAAAAAGATAAAAGCATGGGAGATGATTAGGATTGATATGAAAAAAAATTCGTATTTTTGCAGAGAGAAAGAATAATAAAAGTATAGGTTTCCAAGAAAAGAAATGATTAATACACACGATATAAAGATACTGCAACAGCAACAGGAGGGACAGCAGTTTGACCGAAAGAGCTTCCGCATTGATGCCAAGACTTTGGCAGTGATAGTGGTGGCTTTTGCCAATGCAGATGGCGGCGATGTGGTGATAGGCATCGAAGATGATGGCAGAATCACTGGCATCAATGGAAATGATGACCACCTTAACGAGTTGCTGCGTGTGCCCTTCGATTTCTGTTTGCCATCTGTGCCTGTAGAGGTACATTTTGTGGATTGTATCGATGAAGGCGGGAATGCCAATAGGGTGCTGGTGATGCATGTAGAGCCCAGTATGCGAGTGCATGCCAATCAGGCCGATGATGCTTTCTATCGTGTGGGCGACAAGTCGAAGAAATTGAATTTCGAGATGCGCATGCAACTGTTCTATGCCAAGGGTGGCCGCTACTATGAGGATGAGCCTGTCTATGGTGCGACCATTGATGACATTGACCTCGACTATATTGCCCAGCATTGCAGGAAGATTGGCTATGCGAAGGACGCAGAGACCTATCTACGTACCAACAAAGGGTATATTACGACAGTAAACGGAGTGGACAAAGTGTCGGGTGCAGCCATATTGCTGTTTGGCAAAGACCCGCAGAAGTTCTTCCAACGGGCACGTATCCGGATAGTACGCTATTTGGGTGATGAAGAACGTTTTGGCCGTGAGATGAATGTGGTGAAAGATGTATCGTTCGAGGGTCGTATCTTGGAGATGACACAAAAGGCAATCGCCTTTGTTGATACGCAAATCAAGGAATACACTTTCTTGGGTGAAGATGCCAGGTTTGTAACCATACCGCAATATCCCCCATTCTGCTGGACAGAATTGATAGTAAATGCTGTCGCCCACCGCGACTATAGCATACTAGGCACCGACATCATGGTGAAGATATTCGACAATCACTATGTGGTGGAAAGCCCAGGTATCCTGCCGGGCATGGTGCGTATTGATAATATCCGCCAGATGCATTTCTCGCGTAATCCCAAGATAGTCGAGTTTATGCGAGAATATAAACTGGTCAAAGAGTTTGGCGAGGGTGTTGACCGTATGTTCCGCGAGATGGCCGAAGTCGGCAACCCTGCCCCCGAATACAAGCAGGTGGAGTTTATGGTCAAAGTGCGGCTTAATTCTGCATTACGTGATGAAAACGGAACAGAACAGAAAGGCGGGCAAGATAAAATTAGGGAGAAGGGAACACAGGAATCAGGAAGTGACCAGAAAAAAGACCAGAAATCGACGAAGTGGCCAGAAAAGTGGCCAGAAAAGTGGCCAGAAAAAGTTTGTCAAATCATTGATGCCTTAGAAAAGGATCAGACTATTACAATAGCGAAATTAGAGACCCTATTAGGTCTAGGACATACAACGCTGAAAAAGATTCTGCGTGAAATGCAAAACGAGAACCTCATCCGCCGTGTGGGACCTGATAAGGGTGGACATTGGGAAGTGATAGCGCAAGGTGAAAGAGGTGAGAAGCAATAAAAGCAAATGAATGACTTGACAAGTTTAATGAAACCAGAACTAAGAGAATAGAAAACACTGAAAAATAGATAGAGAAGCCACCGCGCCAAAAGATTGCACTTTGAGGGTATAATACAAATAGGTAGAAATCATGATTGGAAAGAGCAGTCATGGAATCTTTTGATAAGGTCTGAGAAGCATTTTTTGCTCAATGATGGGGAAAAGAATAGGGTAACCTTATATCTTTTTTGGAAGGAGAAATATTTTTTTTTGCACGGATTCAACAAAAAAACGTATCTTTGTAAAAAAATTCACCCATACACAATCTAACATTATAGTAGTTATGAATTATCCAAGTGTTTCAGAATATATAGACGCCCTTAGTTGTGCAAGTGACACTTTTGCAACCCTTACATCTCTGACACTTATACTTGATTCCAATGGAAAACCTGTGTACACAAAAGAGACTCATTCTATAGTGTTTCGAATGAGAGACAGTAGTACTGGTGAAGAGTATGACGTTAGGTGTTTTACCGATGACCAAGAAGGTAGGGAAACAAAGTATGAGCAGATTGTTCGTGGTTCAGATGTATGGTATCCTAAAGGAATTAGCTATATCGTTGATGAACTGTTTGTTGATACAGCCAACTCAGATATGAACGAGTTCCCTGTTGCTGTATTTTCTCATTGTAATACAACAAATATTATTTTGTTTATTAGAGAAAATGTTGACGATAGCGTAATATTATCTAAACTTGCTTATGACTTTAGCCGTTTGGTTGTGTGGGTTTATGAGAATGGTTATTCATGGCATGATTTGAACGCAGACCATCTCTTTGTGGATGAAATAGGTCATATAATCGTCTCTGATTTTGATGAACATGTTGTAATCGCAGATGATTCTACTGATAGTGGACATTTGAATGCAATTCTTATTCTCCTATCTCTAAAAGCAATCTCAAGGGAGAAGGGGCTTTTTAATTTATCGACAATTAATCCACAAATCCTTTTTGACGGGAATGAAAAGGACAGTCTCTCATCGAACAAAATAATCGACAAATTACTAACGCAAGGAGATAAGGAAATCATTTCTCTAATAGGAGCAATTTTTGTATTCATAGGACAGGGGGATTTATGTGATATACAATCTAAAATCTTTTGTGTCACACCTCCTCCTGAATCAGAAATGGATAATTTGATAATCATAGCCGAAAAAGGAGATGTCTCAAAACAATTAGAACTGGCTCAGAAATATTGGGAGCATGAAAAGTATGATGAATCATTTAAATGGTACGAACGTGCTTCTGCCCAAGATAATGCAGAGGGAATTTGTAGGCTGGGAATATGTTATCAAAAAGGATATGGTGTTGAAAAGGATGAATCAAGGGCTTTTCAACTTTTCCTTAAAGCATCAGAGATGGGTTCTATGGAAGCCCAGTTTCAACTTGCAGAGGCTTATTATTTTGGGAAAGGCATTCTTCGAGACAACAAAAAAGCAATGGATTTATACTACAAAACCGCACAAAAAGGCCATAGTATTTCTGAATTTATGGTAGGCCTATACTATATGCAAAATAGAGGAGAAATTAGTAATACTTTGTCAATTACAAGTAAACGGGATACGGTAATAGCATTTGATTGGTTTATGAAATCCGCAAAACAAGGTTACCATCCAGCCCAACGTAGAATTGGTGCTTTTTATGAAACTGGCACAGACCCTTGTGTGAGAAATGTAGGGAAAGCCATAGAATGGTATCAGAAGGCGGCAGAACAAGAGAACCCCCAAGCATTATTCGCTTTGGGAAGATTATATGCTAATGGTATTGACGAAGAAAATCCTGATAATAATAGAGCCTTTGAATATTATATGCAAGCTGCTAATATGAATCTTCCTGAAGCCCAATATAGGGTTGGAATAGCTTTCTTGTTTGGAAAGGGAGCTGTCAAAGACATGGATTCTGCTGTCAGTTGGATAAGGAAATCGTCCGAGCAGGGGTATGCAGCAGCAATAACGCTTCTTTCTGAACTGGAGAATAATACAAATAATACATGTGAGACAGAAGCAACAGGGTTGGAGCTTGCTTCTGCTGTAATAGATGCGTATGGCGTATTATATAGTCAGGATGGTAAGAAATTACTGAAATATAGTTTAGAGGAAGGCTATGGAAATGAATATGTAGCAGGTGCTATATACCGCGATGTTGAAGAATCAGAATTTGGAGAAATCAAGCAGCAAAGTTTGAATAGTTATAAAGTAAAGGCAGGAACTGAAATTATTTGTGATGAGGCTTTTTCTGAGTGCGAATCACTTCAATGCATTATTTTCCCTCCATCGTTAAGGCATATCGGAGAATATGCTTTTTATAATTGTGAGAATCTAGAATTCGTAGGGGTCTGTGATGGAATTGAACAAATAGAAACCAAAGCATTTGCAGGATGTGTGAATTTAGAATCTCTGACATTGCCACAATCATTAAAGACTATTGCGACAGATTCACTAACAGGTGTACAAAATATTGTATCTGATTCTCAAGATTACGTTTGCTCAAATAATTGTCTTTTTACCAAAGACAAACAGATTCTGTTATACTTCTTCCATAATGGAGAAGATTATCTTGATATACCATATGGGGTTGAAGAGATTGGAGATTACGCCTTTTCTGAATCAGTAATACGTGATGTTGTGATTCCTAATTCTGTAACAGAAATAGGTAACAGTTCATTCGCCAATTGTCCTAATTTAGAAATAATAAACATTCAACAATCTGTAAAAAAGATAAATTCATGTGCTTTTGCAGATTGTAACAATCTATCTTATGTTGTTTTGCCTGAAGGCCTGCAAACAATCGAAAGTCAGGCATTTATGAATTGTAATAATTTGTCGTTCATTTATCTGCCAGACAGTGTGAAGAAGATCGGTTCAGGGGCGTTTATGTGTACAAATATCAAATCAGTTGTTTTACCTCGAGATTTGGAAGAACTTGGATGTGATGTGTTTGCATATTCTCCTATTCAAGAAATGGAATCATCTTCTGAAAGATTTGTAGTAAAAGACATGGCAATATATACTGACAACGGAAAAACTTTTGTGAACTATTATGGGGGAGAGCCAAGATTTAAGATTCCCGAAGGGGTGGAAGTAATTGCAGATTTTGCATTTGGCCTTACATGTCCAAGTCAGGAAATAGTGTTTCCTCGTACAATTAAACAAATTAGAGATTGTTTCTTTCAGTTTACCCCCAAAAGAATCCTTGTTCCTTCTGAAATAAAAGACCTCATATTGGAAAAATTACCTTCAAATAAACATGAAAAAGTAATTGAATATGATAGTGATTGAATCTAAAAGAAAAAAGTCAGAAACGCTCCTTAAAGAATATCCGGAGGCCGTTTTTTGTGATGTGACGAGTAAATCTCCTTATAAAGCACTACAGCAACTTAGTCCTTTTTATCCGTGGGGAGGCATTCCAGTGAGTTTTTCACCGGGGATTTGTGCATCCTGTGTAGAAGCAGTATGGCAAGGACTAAAAGTATTCGAAAACGCTGATATTGATACGGAACTTTTTTCAAATGATACGATGAAAGGACTTAAGCGATCATCACGTGTCTATGGTAAAGTGCTGGGTCATAGAAGGGGCGTTTATGGGGAAACACTACTTAATTACATAGATGCTCGCAGAAAAATATATATCCCAACATATAAATGGATGTTAGAAAATAAAGCATATAGGTCAATTCAATGTATCAGGGAATTTATTTCCAAGAATCCTGACAAAACAGTAGTATTATTAGACTACCAAACTAATGATAAAGTTGAGAATTTAAGCAAACCTTTGTCCCATGCATACTTGGTAAAAGCTTACGTGGAAGGGAGTAGCCCATACGAAGATATTATTATAAAAAATAAAGTCCGCCATGTTTATGTTGGAAGACATGTCATTGAGAGGACTACAATAAAATCTCACTTTAAAGAATTGCCTGTGGAAAAAGTAATAGACAATCAATTAACGCTTGATTTCGATGAATAGAAGAAAAGATTATAGGGTGTTTGAGCAGGTTCTTGAGAAATACAACATTTCGAAGTTTTATCACTTTACAGACCGAGAAAATGTTGATTCAATCATCCAAAATGGAGGACTATTCTCTTATGGAGATTGTATCAAGCGAGGCATTCACATTAGCAGACCTGGTGGCTCTGAGTTATCACATGAACTAGATGAAAAAGAAAATTTGCAGAATTATGTAAGAATTAGTATCTGTAAGAAACATCCAATGATGTACTATGCAATTCAGGACGAGCGAATAGTTAATCCAGTAATATTGGAAATTGATACAGATATACTGTTCATTGAAGGTAATGTTTTTTCTGATAAGAACGCTGTTCGTTCTGATTCAAATAAAGGGAGAGATTTCGCTGATTTCAACAGAATTCACTTTAATACAGCAACACGTAGAAACCAATTCGATGTGGATGAGGAAGAGCAGGAATACTATCAGGCGGAAATCTTGGTGCCCCACTATATTCCACTTCATTATATTCTTAACATTGCTGACTTTCAAACAGAGGATATAGAAAGAGGTACGATAACAGTTAAACGACCATATTCATCAATCATCACAGAAGATAACCCCGCAGGTATCTTTTTCATCCTTAACCAATCATATCCAACAGAAGAAATTATTTCATTTGATGGCACTGAAGTGTCAAAGGCATCTGCTGAATGTAGTATAATTGACCAAGTAATAAACGAACTTATTGTACAAAATACAAGTAATGGTGTAATAGATGACCGGTATAATATTGCTGTTTCAGGTTATGGAGACTATGTATTCAACTGTTTGAAAGGTAGTAGTATCCAATCTTTAAAAGAGCTATATGATAATCCTTTTTCTGTAAAGACTCAGATTAAAGAAATAAAGACTCGACAAGGAGCAAAAACAATAGAACAAAAACGACCTGCTTGGGTGATACCACGGAGTGATGGAGGGGCATATCTCAATATAGCCTTAAACAAAGTCAAAAAGTTGGTTGATAAATGGACGGAAGAGCACATAGACTCATTTCCTCCAATAATAATACATATTACGGAATTCCGGTATCATGGAGCAGAAGATAGTGAAATGATCCGATTGGCAAAAGAAATAAAATCATTACTCACGAACGACGGGAATGCATTACTTTTTAATATTGTATTGACGTGGAATGAGGATTTAGTTCCTGTTAAATATCCGAGCGATGAGTGTGAAGTTAGCGAATCGTATTATGGAAGTGTGTATTATTTAATGTCAAGTGTGTTGCCTCAGTCCTTTTACAATAACATGCGGATTAAAGAGAGCTCTACAGAATATCAGGAACAACATGTCGGTATCGCAATGAATATTAAGATCTCAGATTTGCTTCCAACAATACTCTCAATTATTCCTCAATAATAGTCAAATACACATGAAACAACAGTACTATTTGGTAGATGTTCTTCTAAAGATACTTGAAGATAACTATGATGCCTTTGGCCGAGAATTTGTTCAAAGAGTACGTGTGCTCATAAAGATGCCAGAATGTGCAGAACTTTTCAATTGTGTGGTGGTAAACGCTCTCGGATTACGAGCCAAGATTAAAGAAAGCATAGTAGATAGAGGCATTGATTGTCTTATTGATTTCTACGAACACAATATTGATAATGATAATTCATTGACAGAGAAACAAAGAAATCAGCGTAAAATCAAAATGAAGAACGATATGTATTTATGTAGGGATCTTCTCAAAGTAAGCCTTGGCACTCAATTAGAACACGATTGAAAGAATCAATCTTTAATATCACCCCCCAAAAACGGCTTGCCAAGTGCTGTTATTGATGTGGATGATGAGCATACCTATTTCATCATTCGGATACCCTGCCACCCGGAGTTTGTATGCGAAGAACTGAGCATGGACAAAGAGGGGCATATCCTGCCCATAGGCGAGGTATGGAGTCCTGATGTCACAGATAATGTTACTGATGAAGTGGCTGTTACTGATGATGTTATGGGCGGTGGTGCAAGTGATGTTACTGATGATGTTACTGATGATGTTACTGGTGGAAATGTGGCAGAGAAAAGACGGGCTGAGTTGCTTCACCTAATGAGACTTACTCCAAAAATCACGATGGACAACTTAGTTAATATACTGCATGTATCGCGTATGACTATATCGCGGGATATCAATCTTCTTCGTGCAAGAGGCAAACTTAGAAGGGAAGGGGATGATAGGAGTGGAAGATGGGTTGTGATAGAGTAGGAAAGAGGAAATAGTTTGTTGAATTTCGTTTGATACTGCGAATATACAAATTCTGTACAGAAAAACGACATTTTCTCGTTTTCCTGTACAGAATTCTTTTATATTCCAAGTGTAGCAAGAAACAGCTGTTGCTGGAGGCTAAGATTAACGTGGTGATTGGCAACTCGAACATTTCTATCTGCAAGAAGCTGGTGAAGATATGCCCCGAGTGCTTGAAGGCGTATGTGATGCTGAGGACGGAGGCGTTGAAGAACGGGAAGGTGCTGGAGACAACCTACGACGGGGAGAGCGACGAGAACGAGAAACTGGTAGTGGCATTCAACGACGCGGACCTTTCGGATGAGGATTTTGAGAAGATGCTGGAAGAAGAGCAAGGCAGCAAGGCCTTTGCGAGATTGGGAAGAAGAGTGAGTGGGATAGCGTAGCGGAGGGATGCGGGAATGTGGGGATGTGTTAATGCTTGAATGTGTATCTATGTTTTAAGTTTTTAATGTTTTAAAGGTGCGAGGTTATTTGACCCTAACCATTCTAACTTTTAAACTTTCAAGCGAAGCGAAACTTTTTGACCTTTCAAGTGAGCGAACCTTTTAATAACGGAGCAATAATTTCAGTTATGGACTTAGTTCTTCAGCAGCCAGTCGATTACATTCAGCCGTTGGATGCCGTTGATGTTAGAATTGTCAAAGTCGGTGGTGAGGAGATATTTTGGGAAGGAGTCGCGGATTCTTTCTAATGACGACAACTCGCGTTCTAGCGTTTTTTCGTCATTAGCGGTGTACGCAACTTGGTAGTATTCTCGTTTGCCGTTGGCTTTCATTACTACGAAATCGACCTCACCATTGTCTGCTCGACCAGCATATACTTCACCGCCACGGCGCAAAAGTTCAAAATAGACTACATTCTCGAGTTTGTGTTCTAAATCAGCCGCAGGGTTGTTAGTTTGAAGGATATTCCTCAAGCCGAGACCCACAACATAGTATTTATATGCACTAGATAATAGCCGTCGTCCACGAATGTTATATAGTCGGGTAGGGTATATAAGGTACGACTCGGTGAAGAAACGTATATATTTTTGAACGGTATTATGTGAGAGACGCTCTGCCCCAGAGGCTCGGAGCACATCTGTGATATTGTTTGGCGACACGATACTGCCAACGCTGTCGAACAAGAAATTGACGACATGTTGTAGCGTGTCGAACTTACGAAGATTGTGCCGTTTGACTATATCTTTCACCACAATAGTTTCATATAAGGCTTTTAAATAGGCATTGACCATATCGGGTGACGATAGGGAGAGTGTGACAGCTTCGGGAAAGCAAGAGGTATTCATATATTGTCGGAAAAGCCGGTCAATACTGGCATTTTCACCAAATACTTTCACGTATTCTGCGAAGGAGAAAGGATGTAGGTTGATGGCTATATAGCGTCCAGACAGCAAGGTGCCGAGTTCGCTTGATAGTAAGAAAACGTTTGAACCTGTGATATATAGGTCGATATTTTGTTTGACAAATAGAGCATCGACTAGTTTTTCGAATTGGGGTAGGATTTGTATCTCGTCAAGAAAAACGTATCTTGTGCCATTAGGAGAGAGTTTGTTAATGATATGGTCGTAAACTGATTGCCAGTCCAAAAATTGAGAGTTCTCCCGTTCCTCAAAGTTCAAAAAGATTATTTGACTTTCTGACACTCCATCGGATTTCAACCATTCAATATATTCCGCCATTAATGTGGATTTCCCACATCGACGAATGCCTGTTATCACTTTTATCAGATTCTGATTCCGGAGGCTAACTATTTGTGAAAGATATGTTTCTCTGTTAATTATGGTGAATAAATCTAATGCAAATATACGAAATAATGACGAAATTGTATAAAAAATGAAAATCTCGTCATTAAGAAGTGGAGATGATTGGCAACTCGAACATGTCTATCTGCAAGAAGCTGGTGAAGATATGCCCCGAGTGCCGGAAGGCGTATCAACGACGCGGACCTTTCGGATGAGGATTTTGAGAAGATGCTGGAAGAAGAGCAAGGCAGCAAAGCCTTTGCGAGATTGGGAAGAAGGGTGGCTGGGCTGTCGTAGAAAAGACCGTTGTCCGCCGTTGCAGTGCTACAGTTGCTACAGCTCGGATTTTTTTTTCAGGATGTGGATAATAGTGGAATGGAACTGTAGCACTGTAGCAACTGTAGCGCGAAGGGTTGATGATTTCTCATTTCTTGTTGTCTCTGTTTATGTGAGGATAATTGTGTATATTTGCAGTCGTGAAATGGAATGGAGCTGATGGCGTATTGTTGTTAAAACGAGTTGATTATGATATTCTATTATTCAGGTTGTGGCAACAGCCGTTTTGTTGCAAAGAGCATTGCCGAAACGTTCGGTGACGAGTTGGTGTTTATTCCCCAGGCCGACCGGGAGGGTAAGACGGACTATGCCTTGGAGCCCGGCGAGCGGCTGGGGTTTGTGTTTCCCATCTATTCGTGGCGGCCGCCGCAACTGGTGTTGGATTTTGTGGAGCGGCTGCGGTTGACGGGTGCCCCGTCGTACACCTATATGGTGGTAACCTATGGCGATGATGCCGGGATGACCGAACAGGTGATGGCCGAAGCGCTGGACCGTTTGGGACTGAAACTCGACGGAGCTTTTGGCCTCACGATGCCCAACACCTATGTCAATATGTCGTTTATGAATACCGACAGCCCCGAGGTGGCACAGCGCAAGATAGATGAGTCCAAACAACGACTGGTGGGCGTGAAACAGGCTATCGTGGAACGGAAATGCGTGTCGGAGGTGAATAGGGGAGTAGCCCCCCGGCTGAAAACTTTTGTGATAGGCAAGGGGTTCAACCAATGGGTTTCGGACAAGAAATACTATTCGACGGATGCCTGCGTGTCGTGTGGCAAATGCGTGGAGGTGTGTCCCTTGCAGAATATCAGTCTTGAAAACGGCCGACCCCGTTGGAACGGGCATTGCACCCACTGCGAGGCTTGCTACCACTACTGTCCTCAGAATGCGGTGCAGTTTGGCAAAGTGACCCGGGGCAAGGGGCAATACTATTTTCACGAATCGTGAATCGGGGTTTCTACCAATTTCTTGGGATTAGAAGAGCTGACGCTTCCGAGGGGCTTGATTATGGTGGGGAGAGCCGCATTCCGCGACTCTGGCGGAGAGCTGTTTTTGATGGTAGAAGGTCCGCTGTAGGTTCGCTGTAGCTTCGCTGTGGGTCCGCTCCAGAAGTGACCCCTAAGTGTAACTTGGGTGGAGCATCTTCGAATGTTGACTTCGACCTCGATATTGTTTGTTGGAAACAACTCCACCTTTGAGTGTTCGAAATGGTGGAACCATGTCGTTAATATACTGTATTGCAGTGTGATATATGTCGATGTATAGTGCTTTGCACTTACTGGTAGAGGTTGAACAGATAGGAAGTGACAGAGGGATAGCGATTTAACCAATGTGGAAAGGGGATAGTACTGTTGAAATTTGAGGTTGTTGATAAAATGTGCAGAAGAGGGGGTTTTGTGGTAATAAAGTGAAATTGTAACTAACTGAACAGTAGTTCTGCCAGAAGATTTTAATTTTATTTAACAAATGTAAAACGGGCTGTTATTTTGTGGGGTGAAAAATTAGTTGTAATTTTGCATTCCATTTCGAGGGTGAAATGTGCCCTAGAAAGTTAATGGAAAATATTAATAATTAAGTATATAACATCAAAACAGAAAATGCCAACAATTCAACAATTAGTTCGCAAAGGACGTCAGCAGATGGAGTATAAATCGAAATCTCCCGCTCTGGACAGCTGCCCTCAGCGCCGCGGCGTTTGCACCCGTGTGTACACCACCACTCCTAAAAAACCTAACTCGGCAATGCGTAAGGTTGCCCGTGTGCGTCTCACCAACCAGAAAGAGGTTAACGCCTACATCCCCGGTGAAGGCCACAACTTGCAGGAACACTCCATCGTTATGATTCGTGGAGGCCGTGTGAAGGATCTGCCCGGTGTGCGTTATCACATCATCCGCGGAGCTTTGGATACCAGCGGAGTTGACGGTCGCCGTCAGCGTCGTTCCAAATACGGTGCAAAACGCCCCAAACAAGCTGCGAAGTAATAAAGTTAAGATAGATAAATAAGAAAATTAAGAATTGCCACAGCAGTTCATTAATGTATAAAGAGAAATGAGAAAAGCAAAACCCAGAAAACGTATTATCCTTCCGGATCCGAAATATAACGACGTGCTCGTTACAAAGTTTGTCAACAACTTGATGTTGGGTGGCAAGAAGACCATTGCCTACAAGATTTTCTATGAGGCAATCGATGTAGTTGCAGATCGTACCAAGGAAGATGGTATCGAGGTGTGGAAAAAGGCATTGGCCAACATTACTCCTTCTGTGGAGGTGAAGAGCCGCCGTATTGGTGGTGCCACTTTCCAGGTTCCTACCGAGATTCGCCCCGAGCGTAAGCAGTCGATCGGCATGAAGAACTTGATTAGCTTCAGCCGCAAGCGCAGTGAGAAGACTATGGCTTTGAAATTGGCCGCTGAGATTCAGGCAGCTTACAAGGAAGAGGGTGCAGCCTTCAAACGTAAGGAGGATATCCACCGTATGGCTGAAGCCAACAAGGCTTTCTCGCACTTCCGTTTCTAATACTGCAAAGCACTGGCCAGTTAACTCATCAATCTAACAACGAATCGTCAAAAAGTCCAACAAATACTAATATGTCAGATTTAAAAAATACTAGAAACATTGGCATTATGGCCCATATCGACGCCGGCAAGACGACGACGACCGAACGCATTCTCTATTATACCGGCAAAAACTATAAGCTGGGAGAGACGCATGAGGGGTCGGCCACGATGGACTGGATGGTTCAGGAACAGGAGCGTGGTATCACTATTACCTCTGCCGCCACTACAGTGTATTGGCATTGGCATGACCAGTTGTATAAATACAATATTATTGATACTCCGGGTCACGTTGATTTCACTGTTGAGGTGGAGCGTTCGCTGCGAGTGCTGGACGGTGCAATTGCTATCTTCTGTGCCGTGGGAGGTGTGGAGCCGCAGTCTGAGACTGTGTGGCGCCAGGCCGACAAGTACGGTGTGCCCCGCATTGCCTTTGTCAACAAGATGGACCGCGCCGGTGCCGACTTTTTCGGTGTGGTGGGTCAGATAAAGGAACGCCTGGGTGCCAATCCTATCCCCATTGAAATCCCTATCGGACAAGAGAACCTGTATAAGGGTGTTGTCGACCTCATTTCCAACAAGGCTCTGGTGTGGGACGAAAGCTCGAACGGTCAGCGTTTTGAGGAAATTCCTATGCCTGACGACCTGAAGGATATTGCTGCCGAATACCGCCAGCGTCTGGTGGAAGGTGTGGCTGAGGAGAACGAAGCCCTTCTGGAGAAGTTCTTCGACGACCCCGATTCGATTACCGCCGACGAAATTATTGCCGAAATCCGCAAGGCTACGCTGGCCATGAAAATTGTGCCTGTGATGTGCGGCTCGGCTTTCAAGAACAAAGGTGTGCAGACATTGCTTGACGCTGTTGCCGCTTTCCTCCCCAGCCCGTTGGATATGAAGGAGGTGGACGGCATTAACCCCAAAACCGGCAATATGGAGTCGCGTGCTATCGACGTGAAGGCTCCTTTCTCGGCTTTGGCTTTCAAGATTGCCACCGACCCCTATGTGGGACGCCTCTGTTTTTTCCGCGTGTATAGCGGTTCGCTGGATGCGGGCTCGTATGTCTACAACGCCAATACCGGCAAGAAGGAGCGCATTTCGCGTATCATGCAGATGCACTCGAACAAACAGAACCCGATGGACCGCATCGAGGCCGGTGATATTGGAGCTGCCGTGGGATTCAAGGAGATAAAGACTGGCCATACCCTGTGTGACGAGAAACACCCCATCATCCTTGAGTCGATGAAGTTCCCCGAGCCTGTGATCAGCATTGCTGTGGAGCCGTTGACACAGGGCGATATGGACAAGTTGACCAATGCACTGACCAAGCTGGTTGAGGAAGACCCCACTTTCCGTGTGAAGTCGGATGAGGTGTCGGGTCAGACCATCATCAGCGGTATGGGTGAGTTGCATTTGGACATCATTCTCGACCGTCTCCGTCGTGAGTTCTCGGTCGAGGTGAATCAAGGCCGTCCCCAGGTTGCCTACAAGGAGGCTATCACTACCACCGTGCAACATCACGAGATTTACAAGAAGCAGACCGGCGGTAAAGGTAAGTTTGCCGACATTCTGTTCGAAATCGGCCCAGCCGACGAGGGCGTTACCGGACTGCAGTTTGTGAACGAGGTGAAGGGTGGCAATATTCCCAAGGAGTATATCCCCGCTATAGAGAAGGGTTTCAAGGAGGCTATGCAGAACGGTGTTCTGGCCGGATACCCGATGGACAGCATGAAGGTTACCGTGTTGGATGGTTCGTTCCACCCTGTCGACAGCGACCAGTTGTCGTTTGAGGTGTGCGCCAAGATTGGTTTCAAAGAGGCCTGCCGCAAGGCAAAGCCGGTATTGCTGGAGCCTATCATGAAACTTGAGGTGCTGACCCCGGATGCCTATGTGGGCGATGTGACGGGCGATTTGAACCGCCGTCGTGGTATGTTGGAGAATATCACAGCCAAAGTGGGCGTGCAGGCCATTCATGCCAAGGTGCCTCTGGAACAGATGTTCGGTTATGTCACCGCACTGCGTACTATCACTTCCGGTCGTGCCAACTCTACAATGGAGTTCTCGCATTATGCCGAGGTGAGCCGCGAGCAACAGGAGAACATATTAAAAAGTAAATATAATAATTAAAAATATAAATATCGTGAGTCAAAGAATTAGAATCAAACTGAAATCTTACGACCACAATTTGGTGGATAAATCCGCCGAGAAGATCGTTAAGACCGTCAAGATGACCGGCGCAGTTGTGAATGGCCCCATTCCTCTGCCGACCAACAAAAAGATTTTCACTGTGAACCGCTCTACCTTTGTCAACAAGAAGAGCCGTGAGCAGTTCGAACTCAGTTCGTACAAACGTCTCATGGACATTGAGATCAATGACCGTGCCAAGACGATTGACGCATTGATGAAACTGGAGCTTCCCAGCGGTGTGGAAGTGGAAATCAAAGTGTGAAATTAACAATCAGCCGATGTGAGTAGTGGCCGAAGCGTGATTGGCTGCGAAAATAAGCTGAGAACTAAAAACAAACAATCCATTAAAAGAAATGTCCGGATTAATTGGAAAAAAAATTGGAATGACCAGTCTTTTTGATGCAGAGGGAAAACAGATTCCTTGCACCGTTATCGAAGCTGGTCCTTGTGTAGTGACACAAGTGAGAACCATCGAGAAGGATGGCTATGAGGCTATCCAGTTGGCTTTTGGCGAGCAGAAAGAAAGCCGCGTCAACAAGCCGCTGAGAGGCCATTTTGCCAAGGCCAACACCACCCCCAAACGCTATATCGCCGAATTTAGCCGCTTTGAGGAGGGCCACAAGAAAAAATATGGTGAAGTATTGACAGTGGAAGTCTTCCAGGAAGGCGAGTTTGTCGACGTAGTGGGAACCTCGAAAGGTAAAGGTTTCCAGGGCGTTGTGACCAGACACGGTTTTGGCGGTGTTGGTGATATGACTCACGGCCAGCACGACCGTCTGCGTGCCCCTGGTTCGATAGGAGCCAGCTCCTATCCTTCGCGTATCTTTAAAGGTATGCGCATGGCCGGCCAGACTGGCAACCACAGAGTGAAGATTCAAAACCTTCAGGTTGTCAAGATTATCCCTGAAAAGAATTTAATGTTAGTGAAAGGTTCTGTACCGGGACCCAAAGGTTCAATAATAAAACTTGAAAGATGGAGTTAAAAGTTTATAACATCAACGGAAGCGAAACCGGTAGAACCATCAACCTTGACGATTCTATCTTCGCCATCGAGCCCAATCAACATGCTATCTACTTGGATTGCAAGCAGTATTTAGCCGACAACCGTCAGGGCACCCATAAAGCTAAAGAACGCAGCGAGAACGCCCACAGTACCCGCAAACTGAAACGTCAGAAGGGAACCGGTGGTGCTCGTTCCGGCGATTTGAAGAGCCCCGTTTTCGTGGGTGGCGGTCGTATCTTCGGACCCCAGCCCCGCGACTACCGTTTCAAACTTAACATCAAGTTGAAACGCCTTGCCCGTCGCTCCGCTCTGAGCGAGAAGGTCGCCGACAACGCTATGACCATCGTGGAGAACATCAACCTCGAGGCTCCTAAGACCAAAAAGATGATTGAGATTCTCAATAACCTGAAGCTGGGTGACAAAAAGTCTCTCATAGTTGTTGAAAATCAAAATAATTTCGTATCTTTGTCAGCACGAAACCTTCCGCATGTAAAGGTGGTAACGGTATCACAATTAAATACTTATGACATTGTTGATGCCCGTAATATCGTTATCTCGGAGGGCTCAATTGACGAAATTAACCGCGTTTTGGCAACAAAATAACGGAAGTTAGTAAAACGAATTAAGAAAGTTTAACAATGAATATCATAGTAAAACCTCTGATCAGCGAAAAGATGACGAGACTCACTGATGCGGCCGCTTCTCCCAAGATGACTCGCATTCAGCGTGACAAGAACAAGCCTGCTCCCAAGGTTCTGAATCGTTATGGTTTTGTTGTCGACAAGCGCGCTAATAAGATTGAGATCAAGAAGGCCATTGAGAGTTTTTATGGCGTGAAGGTTCTTGATGTGAACACCATGAACTACTCTGGCAAGGTTAAGGCCCGTTATACTAAAGCCGGTTACCTTGTTGGCCGTACGAATGCGTTCAAGAAAGCTATCGTGACCCTCGCAGAAGGCGATTCGATTGATTTCTATGCAAACGTCTAAAAAATAATGTTGTCAGGGGCATGGGCTCAGGCTCATGCCACTGATGCATAAATAAATTAAAACAATTAATTATAATAGTTATAGTCCACTGATAAGAGACTAAAAAGAAAAAAAAGAAATGGCTTTAAAGAAAATTAAACCGACAACCCCCGGTCAGCGTCACAAGATTGTTGTCACCAACGACGATATCACGACCAACAAACCGGAAAAGAGTTTGGTGCGCGGCTACAGCAAGAGCGGTGGCCGTAACAATCAGGGTAAGATGACCATGCGCTATATTGGCGGTGGTCATAAGCAATTGTACCGTTTTGTGGATTTCAAGAGAAACAAGGACGGTATTCCTGCAGTTGTAAAGACTATTGAGTATGACCCGAACCGCAGTTCCCGTATTGCTTTGGTTTTCTATGCAGACGGTGAGAAACGTTATATCCTTGCTCCCCAGGGTTTGAAGGTTGGTCAGACTATCATGTCCGGTGCAGGTGTTGCACCTGAGGTCGGCAACACTTTGACTCTTGCCGAAATTCCTTTCGGTACACTGATTCACAACATCGAGCTCCGACCCGGCCAGGGTGCCAAGATGGTACGCAGCGCTGGTGCTTATGCTCAGCTGATGTCCCGTGACGACAAGTATGCAATTATCAAGATGCCCAGCGGTGAGATGCGTATGATTCTCCAGGCATGCCGTGCCACTGTGGGTATTGTTTCGAATCCCGAGCATAACCTCGAGGTTGGCGGTAAGGCTGGCCGTAGCCGTTGGCTGGGTCGCCGTCCCCGCAACCGTGGTGTTGTTATGAATCCTGTTGATCACCCGATGGGCGGTGGTGAAGGTCGTCAGACCGGCGGACATCCCCGTAGCCGCAAGGGTATTCCGGCCAAGGGTTACAAGACTCGCGCTCCTAAGAAACAATCGAGCAAGTACATTGTCGAAAGAAGAAAGAAGTAATTCATTAAAAGAAGAAGAAAATGAGTCGTTCATTAAAGAAAGGTCCGTATATTTTTTACAAATTGGAGAGAAGAGTTATCGAGGCTCAGCAGGCAAACAAGAAAGTGACTATCAAGACCTGGAGCCGCGCTTCTATGATTTCTCCCGATTTTGTCGGCCAGACCATTGCTGTGCATAACGGCAACAAGTTCATCCCTGTGTATGTAACAGAGAACATGGTGGGTCATAAACTGGGCGAATTTGCTCCTACCCGCATTTTCCGCGGCCACGCCGGATCGAAAGATAAAGCTAAGAAATAACAAGTCCAAAAAAGAAAGAATAAGAAATGGGACGTAGAAAAAAAGATAGTGCAGAAGCACGCAAAGAAGCTAAAAGTACCCTCTACGTGGCTAAGTTGATGAACAATCCCACTTCGCCCCGTAAAACCCGTCTCGTCGCAGATATGATTCGTGGCGTGGACGTTGATAAAGCCCTGGGTATCCTGAAATATTGCCCCAGAGAGTCTGCTCCTAAGATGTACAAACTGGTACTCAGTGCCGTTGCTAACTGGCAGGCCAAAAACGAAGGCAAGCGTTTGGAAGATAGCCAATTGTATGTAAAACAGATTATGGTTGACGAAGGCCGCACGATGAAGCGTATGCGTACTGCTCCCCAGGGACGTGGTTACAGAATCCGCAAGCGCAGCAACCATATCACTGTGATTCTCGGCAGCCGTGTTGATGAGGCTTCCGTGGCTCCTAAGGCTGAAGAAGAAAACAAATAGTTAATTTAAATAAGAAGAAAGTCAACAATGGGACAAAAGACTAACCCAATTGGAAATCGTTTAGGCATCATCCGTGGATGGGATTCTAACTGGTATGGCGGCCGCAAGTTCGAGCAGAAGCTCGTTGAGGACGACAAAATCCGCAAGTATCTCAATGCACGTCTCGCCAAAGCAAGCATCTCGAAAATCTATATCGAGAGAACCCTCAAACTGCTCACCGTTACCATCAATACCGCTCGTCCGGGTTTGATTATCGGTAAGGCTGGCAGCGAGGTTGATAAACTGAAAGAAGAGTTGAAGAAGCTCACCGGCAAGGATGTTCAGATTAATATCTCCGAGGTGAAGCGCCCTGAGCTGGATGCTGTTCTGGTTGCCCAGAATATCGCTAAGCAGATTGAAGGCCGTGTTCAATACCGCCGCGCCATCAAAAACGCTATTGTGTCTACTATGCGTTCCGGTGCCGAGGGTATCAAGGTTTCTATCTCTGGCCGTATCGGTGGAGCTGAAATCGCCCGTAGCGAGCATTATAAAGAGGGTCGTACCCCTCTGCACACTCTCCGTGCTGATATTGATTATGCTCATGCAGAAGCCCACACCACCTATGGCCGTATCGGCGTGAAGGTTTATATTTGCCGTGGTGTGATTTATGGCAAGCGCGAGCTCGTGCCCTCCACTGTTGGAGGTCAGCAGAGAGACCATCGTCCTGCAATGGGTGGTGGCGAGCGTCGTAACGGTGGCAATTCCCGTCGCCGTCCGAGCAACAATAAAAATAACAACAATAAATAAAAAAGGTTTGAGATTAGAGGTTTGAGTTGTAGAAAACTGAACGCTAAACGCTCAACAAAACAATAAGAAAAATGTTACAACCTAAGAAAACAAGATATAGAAAGCAGCAGAAGGGTAAAATTAAAGGCAATGCTTTCCGAGGCCACGAGTTGGCATTCGGTACCTTTGGTATCAAATCCCTGGAAACCTGTTTTATCACAGGCCGTCAAATAGAGGCTGCACGTCAAGCTGTAACGCGTCACATGAAACGTGAAGGTCAGATTTGGATTCGCATCTTCCCGGACAAGCCTATTACCAAGAAGCCCAATGAGGTCCGTATGGGTAAAGGTAAGGGTGCTCCCGAATACTTTGTTGCCCGCGTAATGCCCGGCACCATTCTGTTCGAGTGCGAAGGTGTTCCTATGGATATCGCCAAGGAAGCTCTCCGCCTGGCTGCCCAGAAACTCCCGATCTCGACAAAGTTTGTTGTTAAAAGAGATTATATCGAAGAATAAAAAGAAAGAACAGTCATGAAGAACGAATTAGTTTTAAAAGAGCTTTCGACTGCTGAATTAAAAGAGAAGTTGGATACCGAGCGTTCCATGTATCAGAAGATGCTTATGCAGCACGCTGTTTCCCCTCTCGAGAATCCTAACAAGATAAAAGAAAGTAGAAAAACCATTGCCCGCTGTCTCACTGAACTTCGCGCCCGCGAGATCGCTGAACAGAAGCAGAACTAACTGAAGATATGGAAAGAAATTTAAGAAAAGAAAGAGTCGGTGTTGTGGTGAGCAACAAGATGGACAAATCGATTGTCATTAAGGTTGAGCGCAAAGTGAAGCACCCCCTGTATGGCAAGTTCGTTAAGAAGTCAACCAAATTCATGGCTCACGATGAGAAGAATGAGTGCAACATTGGCGACACTGTTCGCATTATGGAGACTCGTCCTTTGAGCAAGAACAAATGCTGGCGTCTCGTCGAAATCGTTGAGAAAGCTAAGTAATTAGTCACAACATTTAAGGCAAAAAGTTGAATAAGAAATGATACAACAAGAAACTAGAATGACGGTTGCCGACAACAGTGGAGCAAAGAGCGCTCTCTGTATTCGCGTTCTCGGTGGCACCAAGAAACGTTACGCCACTATTGGCGATACCATCGTGGTTGCCATTAAAGACGCCATTCCTTCCGGCAACATTAAGAAGGGAGCTGTTTCGAAAGCAGTCGTGGTCCGTACCAAAAAGGAAATCCGTCGCAATGATGGTAGTTACATCCGCTTCGACGACAATGCATGTGTTCTGCTCACTGCTGCCGATGAGTTGAGAGGCACCCGTATTTTCGGACCTGTCGCCCGTGAGTTGCGCGACAAACAATTCATGAAGATTGTTTCACTGGCTCCTGAAGTATTGTAAACAATAAAAAGAAGAAAAAAGAAATGAAATTGCACGTTAAAAAAGGGGATACCGTTATGGTGATTGCCGGCGAAGATAAAGGCAAGACCGGTAAAGTGCTTAAGGTTTATCCCGAAAAGAATCGCGCCATCGTGGAAGGACGTAACCTGGTGAAGAAACATACCAAGCCCAATGCCAAGAACACTCAGGGCGGTATTATCGAACAGGAGGCTCCTATCCATCTGTCTAATCTCATGGTTATGGACGGTAAGGTTCCTACCAGAATCGGCCGTCGTGTCAATGAGAAGACTGGTAAATTAGTTCGTTATTCCAAAAAATCTGGGGAGGAGATTAAGTAATGGCATATATTCCTACTTTAAAGACCAAGTACCGCGAGGAAATTCTGCCCGCTCTGATGAAAGAGTATGGCTATAAAACTGTGATGCAGGCTCCTCGTTTGAAAAAGATTACCCTTAACCAAGGTTTGGGTAAGGCTGCTATTGCCGATAAGAAGGTTATTGACAAGGGCATTGAGGAGATGACTCTGATTGCCGGTCAGAAAGCTGTTGCTACCAAATCCCGCAAGGATATTTCTAACTTTAAGTTGCGTCGTGGCATGCCTATCGGTGTCCGTGTAACTCTGCGTGGCGAGCGTATGTATGAGTTCCTCGAGCGTCTCATCACTGCCTCTATCCCCCGTATCCGTGATTTCCGCGGTATCAATGATAAGGGTTTCGACGGCCAGGGTAATTACACCTTCGGTATCTCCGAGCAGATTATCTTCCCCGAGATTGATATCGACAAGATTGACCGCATTCAGGGAATGGATATCACCTTTGTGACTTCGGCCCGTACTGACAAAGAGGCCATGTCTTTGCTCAAACAATTCGGCATTCCTTTTAAGAATCAACAAAAATAAGAGATAATGGCAAAAGAATCAATCAAAGCAAGAGAACGCAAAAGAGCTAAAATGGTGGCCCGTTACGCTGCCAAGCGCGCTGCTCTGAAGGAAATAGTCCGCACTGGTGAGCCCGAAGAGGTGGAGAAAGCTGTTATTGCTCTCCAGAAACTTCCGAAGAATGCTTGCCCTATCCGCATGCACAACCGCTGCCAGCTTACTGGCCGCCCCAAGGGTTACATGCGTCAGTTCGGCATTTCCCGTATCAACTTCCGCGAGATGGCCGTCAGCGGCTTGATTCCCGGTGTTAAGAAATCCAGTTGGTAAAATTAAATTATTAATAAATACATTGGTAGCTTTGCAAGTTGGCAAAACCCAATACTACAAAACTTAAAATCAATTAATTAATATGGTAACAGATCCTATTGCAGATTATTTGACCCGTATGCGCAATGCTATTGCAGCTAAGCATAGAATTGTTGAAATACCCGGTTCCAAGTTGAAGAAAGAGATCACCAAGATTCTGTTTGAAAAAGGCTATATTCTGAATTATAAGTTCGAGAATGAAGGCTCTCACAACCAGAGCATCAAGATTGCGTTGAAATATCACCCGGTGACCAAGATTTCCGCTATCTCCGAGCTTAAGCGCGTCAGCAGCCCCGGTTTGCGTCGTTATGTCTCTGTTGAGGACATGCCCCGTGTGCTGAATGGCCTGGGCATTGCCATCATTTCCACTTCCAAGGGTTTGATGACTGACAAGGAAGCCCGTACCCTGAATGTGGGTGGTGAAGTTATTTGTTACATCAGCTAATTAAAGAGAGGAGATTAAGAAATGTCAAGAATAGGTAAAATGCCCATCCACCTGCCTGCAGGTGTTGAAGTTAAAGTGTCTCCCGAGAATGTTATTACTGTAAAGGGACCCAAGGGTGAGCTTACCCAGCAGGTGAACCCCGCCATCACTGTTAAGATGGAAGACGGAGTGCTTTCTTTCGAACGTCCCTCCGACAGTAAGGAGCATAAGGCTATGCATGGCCTTTATCGTGCACTGGTAGCCAATATGGTGAAAGGTGTATCCGAGGGTTTCAAATGTGTCCAGGAAGTGATCGGCGTTGGTTATAAGGTACAGGCAAACGGCAACGTCATGGAGATGGATCTTGGATATAGCCACAAGATTTTCTTTGAGCTGGCTCCCGAAATCCATGTCGAGACTGTCACTGAGAAAGGTAAGAACCCCATTATTACAATGACCTGCTGCGACAAGCAGATTCTGGGTCAGGCTGCAGCCAAGATTCGTTCCCTGCGCAAACCCGAGCCTTACAAGGGTAAAGGTATCCGCTTCCAGGGTGAGGAAATCCGTAAGAAGGCTGGTAAAGCTGCTGCTAAATAATAATAATTAGAACGCCAAAGAATAAATAGATTATGGCAACAAGAAAAGATATAAGAAGATCAAAAATTAAATTCCGCATCCGTCATAAGATTAGCGGCACCGCAGAAATGCCGCGTCTCTCTGTGTTCAGAAGCAATAAGGAAATTTATGCACAGCTGATTGACGATGTAAAAGGTGTGACACTGGCCGCAGCTTCCTCGTTGGAGAAAGGTGTTGAAAAGAGTGGCACGAAAAGCGAAATGTCCGTCAAGGTTGGCAAACTGCTGGCCGAGCGTGCTATCGCTGCTGGTATCAATACTGTGGTATTTGACCGTAATGGCTATCTTTACCATGGTCGTGTTAAATCGTTGGCCGATGGTGCCAGAGAAGGTGGTTTAAAATTCTAATAAGTCATGGCAGAAGTAAACGTTAAAAGAGTTAAATCGAGCGAAATCGAGTTTAAAGATCGTCTGGTTGCGATTAATCGTGTAACTAAAGTTACCAAGGGTGGTAGAACATTCACCTTTGCCGCCATCGTCGTTATTGGAAATGAGAACGGTGTGGTTGGATATGGTTTAGGTAAGGCCAAGGAAGTTCAGGCCGCTATTCAGAAGGGTGTAGACGATGCCAAGAAGAACCTTATCAAGGTTCCCGTGTTGAAAGGCACTATCCCCCACGAGCAGAGTGGCAAGTATAGCGGTGCCCGCGTATTCCTGAAACCTGCAGCTCCCGGTACCGGTGTTATTGCCGGTGGTGCTATGCGTGCCGTATTGGAGAGCGTTGGTGTGAAGGACGTGTTGGCAAAATGTAAAGGATCCTCCAATCCCCACAGTGTGGTGAAGGCTACTATCAATGCCTTGCTTCAGATGAAAGATCCTTGCATGGTAGCTGAACTCCGTGGTATCACTCTCGACAAAGTGTTTAATGGTTAATCATAGGAGACAAGTATCATGGCAGAAAAAACTTTAAAAATAAAGCAAGTTAGAAGCGTTATCGGTCGTCCTGCCCGCCAAAAAAGAACTATGGTGGCTCTCGGCTTGAGAAAAATCAACCATGAACGCACAGTGGTTGCTACCCCTCAGGTTCTCGGTATGATTGAGAAAGTGAAACATTTAATCACTGTTGAGGAAATTTAATTAATGATGTAATGAAGATGGGAGGGATGAAGGTTTCGCCGAGTCCTGCAACATCAAAATCTTCAAAATAGAATATTATGAGTTTAAATAATCTCCAACCCGCAAAAGGTTCCATTAAACATTCCAAACGCATCGGCCGTGGTGCTGGTTCGGGAAAAGGTGGCACTTCCACACGTGGTAACAAGGGTGCCAAGGCTCGTTCTGGCTATCACCAGAAGATTGGCTTTGAAGGTGGTCAGATGCCTATCTATCGCCGTTTGCCCAAGTTCGGTTTCAAAAATATCAACCGTGTTGAGTATGTCGGTATCAATATCGATATGTTGAACAAACTGGCTGAGGAGAAGAACATTACTGACTTCAATATCGAAGTTTTCAAACAGAATGGCTTGATCTCCTCCAAAGACCGCATCAAGATTCTCGGTCGTGGCGAGCTCAACAAGACTATTAATGTGACTGCCCACGCTTTCACTGCTACTGCAAAACAGGCTATCGAGGCCAAGGGTGGTGCCGCTACTGTTATTGAATAAAAAGTTATGAAGTTGATGTGGTAGATGCTGTTTCATGTAGGTGTAATGCTATACTTCATCAACTTCAATACTCCATCAACTTCAAAACTTAAAAATTAAACATAATGAAGAGATTTATACAGACACTCAAAAACATCTGGTCGATTGAAGACCTGCGGAAAAGAATTCTTTACACTTTCGCTTTGGTTCTTGTTTACCGCATTGGTTGCTATGTCGTCCTGCCCGGTGTTGATCCTACGCAGCTGCAGAATCTGCAGAACCAGGGTTCCGATGGTCTGATGGGTCTGTTGAACATGTTCTCTGGTGGTGCATTCTCCAATGCCTCTATTTTCGCTTTGGGTATCATGCCTTACATCACTGCCTCCATCGTGATTCAGCTTTTTGTAATGGTGATTCCCTACTTCCAGAAAATGCAGCGCGATGGCGAAAACGGCCGCAGAAAGATGAACCAGATTACCCGTCTGCTCACCGTTCTTATCACCGGTTTCCAGGCTCCTGCTTACATCACCAACATGAAGTATCAGTTGGGTGCTTCTTCTACTGCTATCTATCCTTTCGACGGCAGTGCCCCCTCATGGACATTCTGGGCTTCCAGCATCATTATATTGATTGCAGGTACTTTGTTCGTTATGTGGCTGGGTGAGCGTATTACTGAGAAAGGTGTCGGCAATGGTATCTCTTTGCTGATTATGATCGGTATCATAGCTCGTCTGCCCTTTGCTCTCTTTGGAGAATTTGTTTCTCGCCTCACCGATGCTGGTGGTGGTCTTGTGATGTTCCTCATCGAGATTGTTGTTCTGCTTGCAGTTATCCTGCTTGTCATCCTGTTGGTGCAAGGCACTCGCCGCATCCCCGTCCAGTATGCCAAGCGTATTGTAGGCAACAGACAGTATGGTGGAGTCCGTCAGTATATCCCCATTAAGGTGAATGCTGCCGGCGTTATGCCCATCATCTTCGCCCAAGCTATCATGTTCATCCCTATCACTCTGATGGGATTCACTGGCAACTCCGATTCCAAGTTCTGGATGGCTTTCACCGATTTCAACGGTTTCTGGTATAATGTTGTGTTCTTTGTCCTGGTAGTATTGTTCACCTATTTCTATACTGCCATCGCCATCAACCCCAACCAGATGGCTGAGGATATGAAACGCAACGGCGGTTTTATTCCCGGTGTGAAACCTGGTAAAAAGACTGCTGAGTACCTTGAAGGCATCCTGTCCAAGATTACCCTTCCGGGTTCTTTCTTCTTGGCTATCGTTGCTATTCTTCCCGCTATTGTTCGTCTCTTTGGTGTCAACACTCAGTTCGCTCAATTCTACGGTGGTACATCTCTGTTGATTCTTGTCGGTGTTATTCTTGACACCCTCCAGCAGATTGAAAGCCATCTTTTGATGCGCCACTATGATGGTCTCACCAAGACCGGACGAATCAAAGGTCGCACTTCGATGTCTATTCAGGCATAATAATTCAAAATAAAAATGATTCTCCTTAAGACAAAAGAAGAAATAGAATTAATACGTGACAGCGCTCGCCTCCTCGGGAAAACTCTCGCGGAGGTGGGTCGCCTCATTCGTCCCGGTGTCACCACTGCTTTCCTCGACAAGGTCGGAGAGCAGTATATCCGCGACAATGGTGGCATCCCTTTGTGCAAAGGCTTCGAGGGTTTCCCCGCAGCTTTCTGCATATCGGTAAACGATGTTGTTGTTCACGGCATTCCTTCTGAAAATGTCTTTCTTAAGGAGGGTGACAATGTCTCGCTTGATTGTGTGATTGAGCTCAACGGCTATGTGAGTGATTCTGCATATACTTTCACTTGCGGAGAGGTCAGCCCCGAGATGCAACGCCTGCTCAAAGTTACTAAAGAGTCACTTTATATTGGTTTGGAACATTGCAAAGAGGGCAAACGGGTTGGTGATATCGGTCACGCTGTTCAACAACATTGCGAAAAGAATGGCTTTTCCATTGTTCGCGAATTATGTGGACATGGTGTTGGATTCAAGATGCACGAAAGCCCCAATGTTCCCAACTATGGTGTTCCCGGTACAGGCCCCCTGTTGAAAGAAGGTATGGTGATTGCCGTTGAACCCATGGTCTGTATGGGTTCCAAGAACGTCAAGTTCTCGAGCGAAGACGGCTGGACTTGCCGTACAAAGGATGGCAAGCCTGCAGCTCATTTCGAACACACTGTGGCTATTGGTAAACATGGTCCTGACATATTGACAACTTTTGACTTCATTGAAAATAATATTTGAAACGATAAGTAGTATATGGCAAAACAATCATCCATACAGTTGGACGGAACAGTAGTCGAGTCTCTGGGCAATGCAATGTTCCGGGTTGAATTGGAAAACGGGCATCAGATTATAGCCCATATCTCCGGCAAGATGCGCATGCATTATATTAAAATTCTTCCTGGAGACAAAGTCTCTATCGAGATGTCGCCCTATGATCTCACAAAAGGTCGTATCACCTATCGCCACAAGTAGGCAAACATTGTTCATTTATTGTTGAAAAGAATTAATTGATTAATATAATTAAAAATGAAAGTAAGAGTTTCTGTAAAGAAAAGATCCCCTGAATGCAAAGTGGTGCGTCGCCATGGGGTTGTCTATGTAATCAACAAGAAGAATCCTAAGTTCAAACAAAGACAAGGATGATTAACTAACAAAAAGAATAAAAAGTATTTATGGCAAGAATTGCAGGTATTGACTTACCCAAAAACAAAAGAGGAGTTATAGGTCTGACCTATATCTACGGAATCGGAAAGAGTCTTGCTTCCGAGATTCTGGCTAAAGCCGGTATCGACGAAAACAAGAAAGTTCAAGATTGGACTGATGATGAGCAGAATGCCCTCCGTACCATCATTAATGATGAGTACAAGGTCGAAGGCGCTCTTCGTTCTGAAGTTCAGATGAACATCAAGCGACTCATGGATATCGGATGCTATCGCGGTATCCGTCACCGTCTGGGTCTTCCCCTCCGTGGTCAGAGCACCAAAAATAACGCCCGCACTCGCAAGGGTAAGAAGAAAACAATCGCTAACAAGAAAAAAGCTACCAAGTAAGTAAAACAGATGTAGCACCCATCTGCGGATTATATTTGTTATTTGGAGCAGGTGGTAAACAATGTAAAATCAAGCACAATTAAAAATTATGGCAAAAACTTCAAAACCGACTAAAAAAAGAGTCGTAAAAGTTGAACCTCTTGGAAGAGCATGCATCTTCGCTTCTTTCAACAACGTAATTATTTCGTTGACAAATAATGCCGGTCAAGTGATTTCTTGGTCGTCTGCTGGAAAAATGGGCTTCCGCGGATCGAAGAAAAACACTCCGTATGCCGCTCAGATGGCTGCGGAAGATTGCGGTAAAGTTGCTTATGATTTGGGCCTAAGAAAAGTTAAGGTCTTTGTCAAGGGACCTGGTTCAGGACGTGAATCTGCAATCCGCGCAATCAACGGTTGTGGTATTGAGGTTACCGAAATTGTCGACATCACCCCGTTACCCCACAATGGTTGCCGTCCCCCAAAACGTCGCCGCGTGTAATTATTAATCATTTAATTCGAAAAATACAATGGCAAGATATACTGGTCCTAAAACCAAAATCGCTAGAAAATTCCACGAACCCATTTACGGTCCTGATAAGACTTTTGAAAGAAAAAATTACGCTCCTGGCATGCACGGCCAGAACAAACGCCGTGGCAAGACTTCTGAATACGGTATTCAGCTTCAGGAAAAACAGAAAGCCAAATACACATACGGTATTCTCGAACGCCAGTTCCGTAAACTTTATGCCGAGGCTTCCCGTCGTGGTGGCATCACCGGTGAGGAACTTATGAAACTCATCGAAGCTCGTCTCGACAACGTAGTTTACCGTCTCGGTATCGCCTGCACCCGTGCACAGGCTCGTCAGCTTGTGTCTCATTGTCACATCACCGTCAATGGCAATGTTGTCAATATTCCCTCTTATGAGTTGAAAGTTGGTGATGTTGTCTCTGTCCGTGAGCGTTCCAAATCCCTTGAGATTATCTCCGACAATCTCGCTTCCCGTGCCAACAACTACGCTTGGCTCGAGTGGGACGGCTCTGCCCTCGCCGGCAAGTTCATCAGCTATCCCGAACGTTCCGACATCCCCGAGAACATCAACGAACAGCTCATCGTCGAGCTCTACTCCAAGTAGTAGTATTTTTGTTACAGGTTGCTGGTTGCTGGTTGCATTACGTTTAACCGGAACCCAGAATCTTGGAACTAGAAACCCAACATTAAAAAAGGAAACAAAATGGCAATATTATCATTCCAGAAACCTGACAAGGTGGTTATGCTCGAAGCTAACGATTTCCGCGGCACTTTCGAATTCCGTCCGCTGGAACCTGGCTACGGCATCACCATCGGCAATGCCCTGCGTCGTGTCCTTCTTTCTTCCCTCGAAGGCTTCGCAATCACCTCGGTGCGCATTGAAGGTGTCGACCACGAGTTCTCCTCCCTGCCTGGTGTAGTCGAGGATATGACCGACATCATTCTCAAACTGAAACAAATTCGTTTCCGCCGTCAGATTGAAGAATTCGAAACCGAGAAAGTTGCTTTCGACTTAGTAGGACAAACAGTTCTCAAGGCTGGTGACCTGAACAATTATCTTAATGGCTTCCAAGTGCTCAATCCCGATTTGGAGATTTGCCACATGGAATCCACCACCGAGCTCAAAATCGAGCTCACCATAGAAAAGGGTCGTGGTTATGTCCCTGCCGACGAAAATAAGAAACCGGGTGACCCCATCGGTGTCATCTCTGTCGACTCCATTCATACTCCCATCAAAAACGTTAAATACGAAGTCAGCGACTACCGTGTTGAACAGCGTACGGACTATGAAAAGCTTACTTTCGACATTGAAACCGACGGTTCTATCCACCCCAAAGAGGCTTTGAAAGAAGCAGCCACCATTCTCATCCAGCACTTCATGCTCTTCAGCGACGAGCGCATCACCCTCGAGGCTGAACCCAAGCCCGTGCAGGAAGAATTTGACGAAAGCACCATCTACATCCGTCAGCTCCTTAAGACAAAACTGGTCGATATGGATCTTTCCGTTCGTGCCCTCAATTGCCTCAAGGCTGCCGAGGTGGAGACTTTGGGCGACCTCGTCTCCTTCAACAAAGCCGATTTGCTCAAGTTCCGCAACTTCGGCAAGAAATCGCTCACCGAACTCGAAAACCTGGTCGCTTCCAAGAACCTCGAGTTTGGTATGAACATCACCAAGTATAAATTAGATAAAGAATAATAGAAATGAGACACGGTTGTAAAGTTAATCATCTGTCAAGAACCCACGCACATCGCGTTGCTATGCTCTCCAACATGGCCACTTCTCTCATCATGGAGAAAAGAATCGAAACCACGTTGGCAAAAGCCAAAGCACTCCGAGTATACGTCGAGCCTATCATCAATCGCTCGAAAGAGGACACCATGAACAATCGCCGCGTTGTCTTCAGCTACCTCCACAGCAAAGAGGCCGTTAATGAACTCTTCCGCAACGTTTCGCAGAAGGTCGCTAACCGCCCCGGTGGTTACACCCGCATCCTGAAGACCGGCATCCGTCATGGCGACAACTCTGCTATGGCTATCATCGAACTCGTTGATTACAACGAGAACATGCTGAAACCTAGTACCGAGAAGAAAGCCAAATCCACTCGTCGTAGCCGCTCCAAGAAAGCTGAAGCTCCCGCACCTGTTGCCGAGGCTCCCGCTACCGAAGCTCCCGCTACCGAAGCTCCCGCTACCGAGGCTCCTAAGGCTGAATAATTTTCGAACTAGCAATAACTTATTAAAAGGGAATGCGGGATGTACATCATCTCTGCATCCCTTTTTTAATTACTCGGCTCTCCGCTGAAAACAATCTTTTTTATAATACTTTAAATCATTTTAATCACCAAACATTAGTATGTCACAGATTATAGGTATCAGGGGCCGTCAGATTCTCGACTCTCGCGGCAACCCCACTGTAGAAGTCGAAGTTTACACCGAGCAGGGTGCCATGGGCCGCGCTGCCGTTCCCTCTGGAGCCTCCACCGGCGTTCACGAAGCCTGCGAACTCCGCGACAACGACAAATCCGTCTATCTCGGTAAAGGCGTCCTTCAAGCCGTCAACAATGTCAACAATGTCCTCAACGAGGAACTGCGCGGCATGTATGTCGAAGAGCAGCGCTCCATCGACCAGAAGATGATCGAAGTCGACGGCACACCCAACAAGAGCCGTCTCGGTGCAAACGCCATCCTTGGCGTCTCCTTGGCCTGTGCCAAAGCTGCCTCCATGGAGTCCGGCCAGCAACTCTACCGCTACCTTGGCGGTTGCGGCGCCTACATGCTCCCCGTCCCCATGATGAACATCCTCAACGGTGGTTCCCATGCCGACAATAGCATCGACTTCCAGGAATTCATGATTATGCCCGTCGGAGCTCCCACCTTCACCGAGGCTCTCCGCATGGGTGCCGAAGTTTTCCACAATCTCCGCAGCGTCCTCAAATCCCGCGGCATGTCCACCAACGTGGGCGACGAAGGCGGATTTGCCCCCAACCTTGCATCCAACGACGATGCCATCCAGGTAGTGTGCCAAGCCATCGAAAAGGCCGGCTACCGTCCCGGAGAGGACATCTTCATCGGCCTCGATGCCGCCGCATCCGAATACTACAACACCGAAACCGGCCTCTATGAGATGCGCTGGTCCACCGGCGACAAGTACAATGCCACCGAGATGGTCGACTTCTGGAAACGCTGGGTGGAACAATACCCCGTCATCTCTATCGAAGACGGCATGGCCGAAGACGACTGGGACGGTTGGAAGCTCCTCACCGACACCATCGGTGACCGTTGCCAGTTGGTTGGCGACGACCTCTTCGTCACCAATGTTGAACGTCTGCAAATGGGTCTTGACCGCAAGGTGGCCAACTCCATCCTCGTCAAACTCAACCAGATTGGCACTCTCTCCGAAACCATCGATGCTGTCAACCTTGCCACCCGCAACGGCTACACCTCCATCATCTCCCACCGCTCGGGCGAAACCGAGGACACCACTATTGCCGACCTCGTTGTGGCCCTCAACACCGGCCTTATCAAAACCGGTAGCGCCAGCCGCACCGACCGCATATGCAAATACAACCAGCTCATGCGCATCGAAGAGGCTTTGGGCGACCAAGCAGCTTACCTCGGCAAAGACTTCAAATTCCTCAAATAGTCCTATCCGATTGTATTTCTTCGCTCATCGCGAAAAAAATACCTTAACAACAACCCCGAAAGCAATTCGATTTGCTTTCGGGGTTTGTTTTTGGCCAATCAGTGTGACAGCCTTCGCCAGAAGCGTGTTGCTGTAACCGATAGCGTTACCCATGGCATTCAAGCCACCGCCGACGAATGGGACAAGATGGACTGTTCTCTCATTTCGACGTAATGGACAAATATAAGGTTCACCTGCATAACCCTGTGTTTACAAATCAGAAAAAAGCATTATCTTTGCAGGACAAAACAAAAAGACATGGAAGCCACGAAGGAATTGTTGAAGATGCTGTTACCCGATGACTTACGTGACAGCTTTGAGATTGTGGATGTCAAGAAAGTAAGCAACACAATCACCATCACATTGGAGGAAC
>ONQD01000004.1 GCA_900319865.1 uncultured Bacteroidales bacterium
CCGCCAACATTGGGAGAATCGCACAAAGAACTATCCCCAATAAATGTTTTGCCAAATAAGAAAAGATTTGTATCTTTGCAGCGTGAAATTACGAAAAAGTTCGTTACGAAATAATGCGTAGTATGGAATATTCTTCAAATTCGGCACCATCGTCTGGGATCGCAACTGGAATCTGATATTTCCCATCAAGCAGCTGCACGAAGGGGTGATTAGATGATAATATGTATCCTTGCAACCTCAAACCATGAGGTATTATTTCGGCTTTAATTGCACACCGTCAAGCGTTTTCTGTGCCAACTCACTGAGTATGGCTATCAAGAGTCTCACGGTGGCAACAGCACCTATCAATTGAAAACAACAAATTCAGAATATACTTTGGTTGATTCAGATAAAAGTCGTATCTTTGCATCGAATTTGAAAACAAAAAATATGACATAAAATATAGACATAAAAGGCATATATTGAGCTGACGCTCTTGTTCTCTTGATAGAAACGTCTGGAAAACGGTTTAAGGAACGAGAATAAGTTTGCGGAAGTTCACGCGTATGGCGTGAATTCCTTACACTTATTTGTTCCAAAGGTATTCCAGACACCTCTATCAAAAATAAGTGGATATCATATTGAGGGGTTTGCGCCTTTCTTATGCCATGGAACAGTTCACAGATAATTATGAAGAATCATCAATAATAGTTACTAAAAATGAATTTTATTAGTGAGTTACAAAGAAAACGTTGTGATTATAACCATCCGGATCAAGCAACAAGCCAGGCAAATAGTTTGAATCTCCTATCTTCAGGCATTTATACTGAAGAGGAGCGTTTCATATTTGAACTTTTACAAAATGCCGTAGATGCATTTAATGACCCTACAGGAACACTTACCATTCAAATGCATATAAAGGATAACTATTTTGCATTTCTCCATAATGGTGATTCTTTTACCAAGCGTGATATTGAAGGACTCTGTGATGTAGGTAATGGGAACAAAATGAAAGATGCTAAAAAGATTGGATACAAGGGTATTGGTTTCAAGTCAGTCTTTATGAAATCATCCAATGTCACTGTACAATCTGGAGGGTATTGTTTCAAATTTGACAAAGATTATTGGAACAACTATTGGGATGAACATTGGGATAATAATAAGTATGGGCAGAAAGATGGCGAAAAGAAATATCTGATGCCTTGGCAGATAATACCGATTGAAACGGAAGCCCCAATTGTTATTAATATGGATGATTTTAATGTCGCAACATACGTCAATGTATCAGATACAGAAGCTTTAAAACAAAAAGTTGGGCGGCTATTGTCAAGTTCTCAATTTCTGTTATTTTTGAAGTGCCCCAATATTAAAATCGAATTGGTTGTTGATGGGAAGTGTAATCATTGGATTGAAAAAAATGCACAGGAAGATATTGTTTCCTTGTCGGTCAATGGCATTAGCGAAAACAGTTGGTTGATGTACACAAACAGTGAAGTCCCTGTTCCTGAAGAATTAAGGCCGTCCATAATGGCGGATATTAACACACCTGACAAACTCAAAGAATCAAAAACTTTTGATTTGTCGTTTGCAGTAGAGATAGACAAAGGGAATAAGTTAAAAAGGGTGGAACGTGCAGTTCTTTATACATACCTACCAACATCTTATCGCTTCGGGTCAGAAGGTTTTCCTTTCCTTGTCAATGCCAATTTTATTACTGACGCAGGGCGACAGCAGTTGCATAAGGATTCAGAATGGAATAAACTTATCGTCTCAAAGATACCATCGGAGTTTCTAACTTGGATGAGCAAGATAAGTCTTAAGTACAAAAATTATTGGGAGATTCTACCAGAGAGGTCATATGGACGTTCAAATACGTTGGATGAGATTTATGAGGCAGAAATGGAGAAGGCCATAATGAATATTGCTTTTGTCCCAACATTAAGCAAGAAGTTAGTTCTGGCAGGGGATGCGGTGATGGACAGAATGGGTTTGTCTTCATCCATCTCTATAGAGACTTTGATGGCTCATATTAATCGCAAATATAACAAAGTATATAACACGTCTAGTTTAGTTGAGAATGTATGGAAAGGAAGCAGGATTTTAGGCGATTATGGCGTTTTTATTTTTGATAAGCAGAAGCTAAAAGGTATCTTTGAAGACGAAAAAATATTCAAAGCATTGGACGAGGAGTTGAATATTAAGCTTACCAACTATTTGTTTGATTATTATACACAGAATAGAAGTGAGCGAGGAGAACTCTTTTCGGTGCTTCAGAATACGGCTTTCCTTTTGGACGAAACCGGCGTATTGAGGAAGCCTAAGGATTTGTTTTTTCCATCCGATTATCGAGACCAAAACGAACTATCTGAGGATGCGACATTTTTGCACAACCAAATAAATGAAATCATCTGTAGTGATATAGAAAAGAAAAATTGGTTAATTGATTTAGGGGTCGAGGAATTGTCTGATATTTCATTCATCAGAAATGTAGTATGTAGAGATGGTTATATAACGAAAGAGAATTCAGTAGAGGTAATGGATTACTTGTTCAGTGTTAACAGAAAATGCGATATTTTTTTGGAAGTAGGGTATCGTTGGTTGAGTAATATTAAGTTTCTCTCAAAAAAGGGGGATCTGTGTCAAGCTTCAGATTTGTATTTGGGTACAGTCTTCAAGCCAGAAAATGATATTGAACCATATTATAATAGATTGGACATCTTTATTTCAGATGAATATGGTTCTAACTATAATCGGATTGACTATTCTGTTTTTCTGCAAAAGTTCAAAGTCAAAAGCAGATTGGAAATAAGTGAACGGATCATTCGTGATGAAAATACATACAAAAGATTTCCTATATTACAAACTGCAAAAAATGAGAGTGCCAAAGTCTCTTGGCATTCGGATTGGACTGGTGGTGATTATTATTTCAATTTTGGTTCATTTAAAATATTTTATGTGCCACTAATTGATTATTGGGGTAACGATGATTGGAAGTTCTCTAAATATGTATGGAGCAACATATTGAAAAAAGAACTGATAGAACATACTGACAATATAATAGGTGACTCAGGATTGTATGGAAGAACGCTTGAATTAAAAAAATATGATGGAAATGTATCATTTTTGGAATATTGTGTAAAGCACACACAAAAATTTCCAGCTACGGATGGCAGACTGATGTTAGCTAACGATCTCTTCTTGAACACTGAAGATATTAAATATATAGCAGATAAGTATTTGCCAGTAATTGATATAGATTGCGAAATACATGATTCTTGGAAGGTATTACTCGGACTTCGAAATCAATTGTCTATTGTTAATTGTTTGACTATACTTACGAATATTTCTAAGGATAAAGAGAATGCTGAGAATAACAAAGGAAGAATATCAAAAATATATCAGAAACTTGTTGAACTTGATGCGTTGTCAATCGCCAATAAAAATAAGATAGTCCAGTGGGCAGAAAACAACACAATACTATCTCGGGATAATGATTTTGTTGAACCATCTTTGCTGAGTTATGTTTCTTTGGATGGTTTCAGTTCGCAAAATCGGGTTTATGTCGGTTCTCCTTCAAATAGGGACAAGGTCATTGAATTGCTGGCTCTAATGGGAGTGCGGGTCATTACGGAACGTAATATAAAGCCGGAATTTAAAGGGAAGAGAGAGTCTGATGTTTTGAAGGGGTTACTTCTTTCAAGATTGTCACCGCTGGCTTTAGTGGCTACAGGAGAGAAACCCACCAAAGAAGAATGTACAGAAAAGAAAGAAACTATCAGAAAATTACTGTATGACACAAACTTTTATCATTGTGAGAAAATATCTCTTACTTATGGTAATGCAGATGATGTGATTGATAAACATGCATTTGGCCACAATAATGATTTTTATTATATTGGAGACCTTCGACCCGCAAATGTCGAGCCACTACTTACTCCACTTTGTAAACATTTGGAACTAAAAGGACACGAAAGAGAGTTATTTATTATGATGATTGAAGATATTGACGGCATTCGTCAGAATCTCGCAGATAAAGGTTATGATATCTCTCTTTTGGAAGACGAAATAGTATCACCAAGCAGAACAATCAATACAAGGGTTGACTGGAATCGCGATGAAAGCCAAAAAGAAAGAGATGTTATTACAGGATTTAGAGGAGAAATAATTGTATATGAAAAACTAAAATCACTCGGCTTCAATCCTTCTTGTCCAGCTATCTCTACAGAAGATGACTATACCCATAAGATTGTAGAAAATGGGAAAGAATATTACTGTAAACCCAATCTTAACCCCGATTATGACATTAAGTTCACAGACAATGGTGGAATCCAAGTGTTTGTAGAGGTTAAGTCAACTACAACTAATGTTGGCCAAATAGAGAATATGCCCATAAGTGCAAAAGAGTGGTCAATGATAAAACGATACGAAACCGAGATGGGCAAAGAATATCTTCTTGTAAGAGTGTTTGGTATAGGACAACCTTCTCAGGATATTTATCTGTTTAATGGACATACATGGAATTATTATAAAATCCACACAAAATGAATATAATAAACACACAGAGGCTGACACTTACCCCAGTTTTGTTCAGCGACAAGGAATTCTTATCAAAGCTTTTTCTGGACAATGATGTCAAGAAATATTATGTCCTAAGGGATGACCATTCTAACGATATAGAACTTTTTACTAAATATTTGGTTGAAACGAATCAAAATGGTCGAGCACTACAATGCATTGTTAGATTAAAAAACTCTACCCCGATTGGTCTAGCAGGAGGGGAACTAATGAGAGATTTATTCTCAGGAGAAGCGTCATGGAATACCTCATATGCGTTACTCCCAGAATATAGGGGGTGTGGTTATGCTACTGAGGCGGTTATTGCTTTCACCAATCATGTTAAACAATATGCAATAAACAAATCACACCTTGATATTTCTGATGAAAATGAACCTTCAAAATGTGTTGCTCGTAAAGCTGGATATGTACTCAATAAAGATACGGCACATGTGGATCAGAAGCATTTAGAATTATTGATGTTGTTTCACTGGGAAAAACAATTGCATTCTCAAAGAGAGATTTTTTTTAATAAAGCAACGATGGCGTTTAGGTCGAAAGATTATCAAATGGCAGAAAACCTTTATGAACGGGCTCTAGAGTATCCGTATGAACTTGGTTCTGCATACACGGACGCCCAATGCTATTCTAATATAGGCATGGCATGTTCTAGTTACGGGAATTACATGAAAGCATATCAGTGCCTAATGAAGGCGAAAAGTATGGGGTTGACCAATGCATCGATTGAGAAAGAACTTGTTTGGCTACATACTAATAAGGGTATAGGGTAAACACTATTTTGAGCCTGAAGAAATAGAGACTTTGTTCAGAAGTAAGAAAAGCATACGGAGGAACAAAGAAGGGAGACCGAAGAAGGGTCGAAGAGCCATCACACACTCTTTTGGTGGGTTTATTCGTTTTGTGTCGCGTCCCTGTCGGGACGCTGGTCTATTGGTTGTCTTGTCACGGCACTGCGAGGACTCCGTCCTCTTGTACCGTGTTATGCAAGGTCTCGTCCCTATCGGGACGGGTCATGATGCCAGTATAACAGCCGATCGAGCGTCCCAACAGGGACACGATACAGATAACTCGGTACAAGCCACAGGGCGCAGTGCCGTGAGAGCAGCATGACAACCCCTAGGGCGTCCCGACAGGGACGCGACATGCATAACACTGTACAAGCCCCACAAAGGCGCAGTGCCGTGATAGCGGCAAGACTGACTATAAGGCGTCCCGACAGGGACGCGATATGCATAACACGGTACAAGCCACAGGGCGCAGTGCCGTGATTGCTGCAAGACTGACTATAAGGCGTCCCGGCAGGGACGCGACATGCATAACACGGTACAAGCCCCACAAGGGCGCAGTGCCGTGAGAGCAATATGACAGACTATAGGGCGTCCCGACAGGGACGCGATATGCATAACACGGTACAAGCCCCACAGGGCGCAGTGCCGTGAGAGCAGCATGACAACCCCTAGGGCGTTCCGGCAGGGACGCGATATGCTTAACACGGTACAAGCCCCCTAGGGCGCAGTGCCGTGATAGCGGCAAGACTGACTATAGGGCGTCCCGACAGGGTCGCGACATGCATAACACGGTACAAGCCCCACAGGGCGCAGTGCCGTGATAGCAATATGACAGACTATAGGGCGTCCCGACAGGGACGCGATATGCATAACACGGTACAAGCCACATGGCGCAATGCCGTGATAGCAATATGACAGACTATAGGGCGTCCCGACAGGGACGCGACATGACTAAAAACACGATGTCCAAATTGGAGAGACCAAAGGAAAGGCGGGGCAAAAAGAGACAATTGGATGCTATTACAATAGGATTGATGAAAAAAAATTTTGTCATATCGAAATAATGTTGTAATTTTGCAAATGCTTTTAAAAGGCAAATAGCCTTATTAATATCATTAAATCAAGAAGTTAAACAAATAAAAACATACTACTATGGGTATTAATGCCAACAAAAAAGTAAAGAGAAGCAAGGTTAGAATCAACGGTAACAAGAACTCCACCAATAACTGGGGCATCAACGCCGCTGGTTGGAATGCAGTTCACAAAGCTGTCATCAACGCTGAATAAGCCTACCTGTACTGAGAGCATTCAAAGCTTCGAAGAATATTAAAGGCCCGCACATGCGGGCCTTTATATTTTGTATTCACTGTAGTGGAAATACAATAATTGGTGTAACGGCATAGGCAATGGCAAAGCCCATGCCGCCACATCAGAGTGCGAGGGGGCGACCGTCGAGTTTGGCGGCATAAAGGTCATCGCCATGATACTCGAGCTTGAGCGAGAAGAACGGCTGGTCGGGATTCATCAAGAGACGCAGAAATATCTTGTCTCCCTCCCATAGATTGAGATTGAAGAGTTCCCGTTTGTCCACCCATTCTAGATCCCCCTCGTTGCAGGTGAGCAAATCACCCGTCCAACGGGACGAGGTGAAGAGGTGCATGTATTCGGACGGCCAGATGTCGTTGATAAAGGTTACAATGCCGCGATAGCGCCAATCGACAATATCGAGGCCCGTTTCCTCCTTCACTTCGCGGAGCATACACTCGTCGGGGCTTTCGTGTTCTTCGCACTTGCCCCCCACCCCAATCCACTTGTCGTGGCTGGCATCGTTTTCCTTCTTGACTCGGTGAAGCATGAGGTAACGCCCGTCATGTTCCAGATAGCAAAGTGTTGTTTGTTTCATGTTCAGTGTTTTGCAAGTCGTTTGTTTTGCCAGTTGTGATACCATTCAAAGACAATGGGAACCACAAAGATGTTGAGCAGTGTAGAGGTGACCAGACCGCCAAGGACAACCACCGCCATGGGGGCCTGAATCTCGTTGCCCGGATGGTCGGCAGCCAGAATCATGGGCACAAGCGAAAGAGCCGTAGTGAGCGCCGTCATAAGGATGGGATTGAAGCGGTCGAGTGAGCCTTGCATAATCAATTCGCGGGGGGATGAGGACGAATCACGTTGCTGGGCAAAGAGCGTCTGGAACCGCGACACCAGGAGGATGCCGTTGCGGGTGGCTATGCCGAAAAGAGTGATAAAGCCGATGAGCGCAGGAGTGCTGAGGGTGTTGGAGCCCAGCTTGATGGCCAACACACCGCCAATCAGTGCCAAAGGAAGGTTGAGCAATACGATAATCGAAAGGGAGAGGCTTTTAAACTCGGTGTAGAGCAACAGATAGATGACTGCGAGCGCAACAATGAAGACCAGAATAAGGGTGCGGGTGGCAGCCTTGGCACTCTCGAACTGTCCGCCATACTCTATGCGGTAGCCTTCGGGAAGATGTATCTGTTTATCGACAGTATTCTGAATCTCCTCCACAACACCGATGGCATCGCGGCCACTGACATTGGCCGAAACAACCAGCTTGCGTTGCACATTCTCGCGCGAGATAGTGTTGGGGCCACCTACCGACACCACATCGGACACCATACCAAGGGGCACCTTGCCGCCGTCGTAGGTGTCGATGAGTGCATCCTTCACATCCTCGATGGTGAGGGTGTCATTGGCAAACCGCTGTTTGAGGACGAGGTCGAAACTGCGTTGACCTTCATACACATCGCCTATCTTCTCGCCATTGAACGCCGTAGCCACAAAACTGTTGAACTGTTCCATGGTGATGCCATATTGGGCAAGCATAGCACGGTTGGCACGCACTTGGAGCTGCGGAGTTTCGGTTTGCTGCTCCACATTTATATCCACAAGGCCTTCTATGTCGGCGACAGCCCCTTTGATTTGGTTGCCCAGCATGTAGAGCTGGCTGAGGTCGGTACCGAAAATCTTGATGGCAATGGTTGCCTGGGTACCGCTGACCATGTGGTCAATGCGGTGGCCCAGCGGCTGCCCCACACTGGTGACGACTCCGGGTATAGAGGCCAGACGGGAACGCACATCGGCCATGAAAGCATCCTTGCTCCGATCGGACAGTTGGAAGTTGACATCAATCTCGGCACCATTGGTGGCCTGTGAGTGCTCGTCCAGCTCGCCTCGGCCTGTGCGGCGGGAAGTGGAGGTAACCTCCGGGATGGAAAGGAGTTCTTTTTCCAACATGAGACCCAACTTATTACTCTCTTCCAACGAGATGCCCGGTTTGGCAACCGCAGCAATGGTGAGAGAACCTTCGTTGAACGGAGGCAGGAAATCGCGGCCTACAGTGAACAAAAGACCTATGGCAACCAACAGGAGCGCCACAGTGGTGAAAATGACGGGACGGCGGTGGCCTAAAGCCCACTGGAGCATGCGACGGTAGCCATTGGAGAGCCAGGTGGCCAGCCAGCTGTCTTTCTCTCGGCGGTTAAGGTAGGCCTCATTGGAAAGAAGAAGTTTGCACAAGAGCGGTGTGACAGTCATGGCTACGAGCAGCGACATGAAAAGTGAGATAAGGTAAGCAATGCCGAGAGGTTTGAGCATGCGACCCTCGAGCCCGTCGAGGAAGAACAGAGGCACAAAGGTAATCATCACAATAAGAGTGGCATGGATGATGGAGCTGCGAATCTCGGACGAACCATGGAAGACCACATTGTAGGCTGTGTCGCGCCGATCGGGTGGTAGCTGGTGATTCTGCCGGAGCCGTTTGTAGACATTTTCCACATCGATGATGGCATCGTCGACAAGAGAGCCAATAGCGATACACATACCGCCCAAAGTCATCGTGTTGATTTCATAGCCCAAAAGATAAAGGCACAGCACTGTACCCAGAAGCGAAAGGGGAATAGAGATGATGGAGATGAGCGTGGTGCGGAAACTGCCGAGAAAAAGGAAAAGCACTATAACCACGAATATGGCTCCCTCTAGCAATGCTTTGCCCACATTGCCCACCGATGACTGGATGAAATCGGCCTGACGGAAGATGTGCGTGTTCATCTTGACATCGGGAGGGAGTGTTTTGGCAATGTTCTGGAGGTTGGCTTCGATGTTTTCGGTAACACGGAGGGTGTTGATGTTAGGCTGTTTGGAGATGGAGAGAATGACGGCCGGCTGGGCATTGCAGGAAGCATAGCCCATCTTGGGGGCATTGCCCACGCGCACCTCGGCCACATCGCTGAGACGGACGGGATGGCCCTGATGCATGGTAACGAAAGAGGAGCCCAACTCATCGACATCGCAGGAACGGCCCATTCCGCGAAGGGCATATTCGTTGCCGAAGTCACGTATGACACCACCGGTGGAGTTGGCACTGATACTGCTGCCCAACGCCTCAATATCGGCCATAGTGACACCGTAGGCCTGCATACGGATTGGGTCGGCAAGAATCTGATACTGCTTATAGTCGCCACCGATGATAGTAACCTGCGACACACCGCCGGTGCCCAGGATGGCAGGTTTAACAACCCACTCGGCAATGGTGCGGAGTTCCTGTTGGGATGTGGGATTGGCGATTTGAGCGGAATCGTCGATTTGAAGACCGACAAAGAAAATTTCGCCCATCACACTGCTTTGTGGTGCCAAAATAGGAGTAATGCCTTCGGGCAACTGCTCGGCAAGGGTGGTCATCTTCTCGCTGACTATCTGACGGGCGCGGAAGACATCCATCCCCCAGTCGAATTCGACAAAGACAAAGCTGGCACCCGCCAAGGAAGTGGAGCGGACCCGGCGGACATTGGTGGCACCATTGACAGCGGTTTCGATGGGGAAGGTGACGAGGCGTTCAACCTCTTCGGAGGCCATACCGTGGGCATCGGTCATAACCACCACCTGCGGGGCAGTGAGGTCGGGGAATACATCGATATCCGTACGGTTGGCCGACCACAATCCGGCAACCATCAGCAGGATAGCTGCCACAAGGATGAAGAGTTTATGGTCTAAGCTGAATTTTATTATCTTGTTTAGCATAATATAGTCGTATTAATCCACACGGAAAGAAAGATATCCAAACGTGGGAAGGTTTGTTTTATAGTTCAATAGCATATAGATTAAGATGGAGCACTTCCAATTCGTGGGAAGCCTCTCTCAAACGAAGTTCAAGGTCGTAGTAGGAATCCACTTGAAGAAGATATTGCTCAAGGTTGATTTCTCCAGCCACAAGAGCTTTCTCCAACAAATCGACACTATTGTACTGCTCAAGAGCCTGTTTCAGATTGCTAACGACATCCATCATGGCAGCATAGCGGTGGTATATGCATTGCAGCGAATTGTAGAGTTGATAACGTTGGTTCGACATCTCCTCTTGGGCGGCTTCGAGAGCCAGACGGGATGCCTTCACAGCACGCTGTTGGCTCCACAACGGAATGGTGAGACCCACGGTGACCCCGCGGAATGTCTCGTTTACCCGATTTTCGGAAGCATAGCCCACACTGAATTCCGGCATCCACTGCGACTTGCTGAGTGCCAGTTGCTGCTGACTGGTCGAGAGACGGTTGTCGAGCATACGCAGCTCAGGGTGGTTCATTTCATATCGGTGAAACCATTGGTCGAAATCGGCTTCAACCGCCATTTCCTCATACTCCATCTGCAGCAGTTGGTAATTGTCGCTTCCAAGCAGGGTCTGAAGCTCATGAGTCACATGGTCGGATTGGAGACCGCAACGAGAAGCCTGGTCCTGAACATCGGCTAGATACATCTGTGCCCGGTTGTACTCTAACACCGAGCACTCGCCAGACTGGTAGCGTTTTTGATAGAGGTCGACAAGACGGAAGGCCGCCACGCAACGACGGGAATAAATATTAAATACAGCGTTATAGTACACCTGGTCGGCACACAACAGTTGGGCATTGAGCAGAGTGGCCGCACGCACTGTTTGGTAGCCAATTGCGGCAGCTTGCTCCTGCAAATCGCGCAGATGTGCACGATGGGCAATGACGGTGGGAAACTCGAACGATTGTGAGGCACGAAGGTCCCAACGGACACCCAGCTCATTGGGACTGGGGAAGAAATAGCCAGCCTCGACGGTCGGGTTGGGCAGCAGTAGTCCCACATGGACAGCCGACTGTGCCGCCTCCGATTGAGCTCGTGCTGACTTGAGAACCGGACTGTTTTCCTCCACTGCTTTCAGCACATCGGCAAAATGTATTTGGCCTATCACCTGGGGAGTCAAGCCCAACAATATTATTATTAAAAAGAATAACCTTTTCATTGTATTCGAATAAAATGATTGATAAAATGGCAATTGCGGCAAGAACTAAGAATTATCCTGCACACGATACCCTATATAACATTAGTGCACATGCCCAGCATGCGGGTCGAGGGCTGCTCCGTTTTGTGCCAATCGAACCATCGAGGCACCACGTGTTACAACCCGTTCGCCTTCCTTGACGCCGGATAGAATCTCTGTGCAACGTCCGTCGGTGGCACCAAGGGTAACCAAACGTTTCTCGAACGATTCGGGCGTCAGCTGCACGAATACAAAGTAGTTGCCCATTTCCTCCACAATGCCCTGATTGGAGATAACCAATGCCTGGCGGTCGGAACGGGTGGTGATGTAAAGGGTGACAAAGCTACCACTGAGCAGGTTGCCCTGATTGCACACACGGAAAGTGACTGGAACCATGGGGCAGTCGAGGTCGGTAGACTTAGCATAGGAAACCAAACTACCATTCAACTCGGACAATGTGTATACGTGATTGTCACCAGGAATGACCATATTGACACCACTGATGCCAGCAAGTTGGCTGTAGTAACGGGGCTGCACTTCGGCACGGACAAAGAGGTCGCGGTTTTGAGATACCGTAACCACAGAGGCTCCGGCATCAACATAGCCACCATTGGTGACATTGATTCTCTGGATGTATCCGCTGATGGGGGCACGCACCACCGCTCCTTTTTGAGAGAAATTGCCTTTCAGATTGTCATATACGGCCTTGGCTGTCTCGTACCTTGCTTTGGCTCTCTGCAATTCCGCCTGGGAAACAATCTTGTCCTCGGCCAACTGCTGTTTGCGTTCGTAATCGGACTTGGCAACAGTATAGTTCGAAGTGGCTTCCTGCAATCGAACACTCATATTATTGTCTGCCATACCGTTGCTTTCTATAACAAAGAGTTGCTGACCTGCCTTGACGGCTGTTCCCTCTACCAGATTAGGATTGCTATATAGCACCACGCCCGAGGCTGTTGCTGTAGCCTCACGCTCATCACCCTGCGAAGGCAATACCTGAGCTGAAGCCTTGATTACAGCACCAAAAGGCTGGGAACGGAGCGTAGCTGTGGCAAAATCTATCTTCCAGCTCTGCTCTTTGGTAAAGGTGATGGCATTGGATGGGGCGTGGGCATGATGGTGGTGTTCATGCTCATGTTCATGCAAAGCCTCATGGTTGGCTACAACATGAACGTGTGGATGGCTTACTACCGAAATCCCGTTAGGTTGCATGATTTCTACTCGCAACTGGCCGCAACCAGCTTTGGTGGGCTTGAATGTGCATTTGTATATGCCCGGTTGCTCCGGTCGGTCTATTGTCTCGGTGACCGTATCCCCTTCAACAATAAGACTGATTTTTACCTGAGTGGAGTCAAGCGGCTTGAAGTTGGAAAGACGGGTGAGGTGCGCGGCCACTTTCGACTCTTGTCCCACCACAAAAGGCTCGGCTTCGGCAAAAAGCTCAAAATCGGCGCTATAGAACGTATATTGTTCTGCATCATGATGATGTTCGTGATCATGGTCGTGTTCCTCTCCTGCATGGTGACAAGCGGGCATCATACCAAAAACAAGCACCATGGATATAATTATGGCTATTTTCTTCATAGTTAAAGTAATAAAAACAAATAAATGTGTGAATGTGTAAATGCGTATATCGATTAACGAAATGACACATTTACGAATTAACGAATCCTTACAATCGTTAAGCCATAAAGGGAGGGGCTCTCAAGCCATTGGCACCCAGGACGGGAGCCGTAGTAAGTGGGGCCGAACCTGAAGGCCACCACATAATTTGAACAGGCAAAACCGGAGTCAGCACTACTGACGGAAGACAAGGAATTGCCAGAACAATAAAATGGTTGGCTTCTGCCTTTATTATAGCTGCAGCGGTTAAATGGTCATCGCTGGTGGAAATCACCAATTGCGAGAGCATTTCCTGCAACAGGCAGATATTAAATGGATGATGAGAATGATGATCGTTGTCATGATGGTCGCAGTCGCAATGGCAATGGCAGGCAAGTTCGGTCTCGAATGTGAAACCCTTGGCATCGCAGCAGTCGTGATGATGGTGGGGTACAACGGCATGCAGCATGATAATCGCACATGCCACAGAAACCATTATCTTTGCCATCAAATGTTTCATACCATTACCTTTACATCATTCTTGATTTCCCATCTCATCCAATGAATGACGCTGCAAAGATACACAAATTAATTGATTTGATAAAAAAGTATTCTCTCAAAGCCATATTTCTCTACCCGCGAATCTTCACGATAGCCCAAATCCAGAAGACTCTTGACACTTGCCCCATTATATGGGGAGGCTGTGGCGCACAGCAAGTTGATCCCCCTCGTCTTGGCTTCGGCAGCAAGCCGTTGCCCCAGCTGGAATTGCAAATGGCGTCCGCGCCAACGGGGTCGCACAATGCATATCTTATAATTGGCCGGTACATAGTCTCTAACGTCCACATTTTTCAACATAGCCGCAAGATTGTCCGGGTCTTCCCCAGAGGGGATATAAAGAACCGAAAAACCCGCCAACTCCTCCCCTACCCATGCTCCCAGGCAGTAATGTGGAGGCTGGAGAACCCTGCGCCACATTTCCAAGCTATTACGCCTCAGTGCGTCGGGACGTTCAAGCGATTGTAGTGTCTCGCTTTCCACATCAAGGACAATATCGAGATGTTCAATCCCACATTGACGGAATTCAAAAACAGTGTTCATATAATCACACTATTGTTTATTTCTATACCAAACAAACCAATGATCAATATTGACCAAAAACACATCCACATCATCCCTCCCGGACACGTTGTCGGTAACAGTCCGCACGGCCTTTTGCGATAGCGGCCTAAGCACATTGCTCCAAACAATAATGACCTTATACCGTTTGTCTGACGCAAGACCAGGGAAAATACGCCTATACGCCTCGAAAGTCATTCCGCTGTGAGGGTCGTCCACAACCGTAGGGCTGGGCGGGAACGTGTTGAAAGAACCATAAGTGTTCCAATCTGTGCAGAACAACCCTTTCTGAGTATAGCAACTGATATGGTAAAACACCAGCGAGTCGCGGTCAAAATAAAGCACCTGAACCATCTGCCCACGATGCTGCATCATTGCTGTGTCTAAATCAATACGGATGGCGCTATCCTGTTGGGCAGCAGTGGCAACTATCTGATGACAAGGTATTAACGAACTGCTTTCCTTGTAGAACGAAGCGACCCGTTCGGCATTATATTCATCAATCTCATCAATGCCGAACATCACCTTTGCAACAGAAGAGCACCCTACCATTAGCAGTGATGCCAATAGTAAGGTGCTCAACGAAATCCGTAATCTCATATCCGGATTACTTAAGATAGTATTCCACAGTGGTCACCACGCGGACTTTCTTCACCTGAGGAGTATTCTCGTCAAGGTCCTCAACCTCAAAATAGCCCTGCGAGGCTGTGCGCATCTTGCCTATACGGCTGTGGCTGTTTTTGGCAAACTCGTCGGCAGCGGCGCGGGCGTTCTCCAGACTCTCCGCAATCATGGCGGGCTTTATCTGGTTCAGACCGAGGAACTGGTAATCAGCCCAACTACTGGCCAAGATATTCTGGTTCACAAGGTCGGTTTCCAGCGTCTGCTGCACCTTGCGCACCAAGTCCAGATTCTTCGAAAACACCGTGATTGTCTGGTTGGCCTGATAGCGGAAAGTTATCTGCGACACGTCGTTGGCATAGGTGTAACGGTCGTCGTAGCTGGCGTTGCCCACCTTCAGCTCATCATCCTTGAAACCCGCACTGCGCAGTTTCTCCATGATGATGTCGTTGTTTTGGCGAATCGTGTTGCGGAGGTCAGCCAAAGAGTTACTCTTCTCCGAATAACTGATTCGGTACACCACACGGTCCGCCGGCACCTCCTTCTCGCATAGTCCACGCACCAACACTGTGTCGTCATAGCTCTTCAACGTTTTCACTGTGCAGACCATAAAAATACCCAGCACCAAGGCCGCCAGCACAATGCTGCCACCTTGAATCATGTTTTTCTTGAATGGAACATTCTTTCCCATAATCAATAATTTTTTAAGAGTTCATTTTCCCTTATAACGCACAGCGGCCTGCAAAATTGCATAGCATAGATAATATTTTCCCCAGCAATCCAATAATCTCCAATAATCACCCTGAAAGGGCTTAATCAAATCCAGCCCAATGGCAACGCCTTGGGTAAATCATCGATTATTTCACCATGCAAATATACTAATTTCTGCGGTTATAATCAGCAAAATATTATAATATTTTGTGGACTACAACCACAGAATATTGTTAAATACACATAAAATGGGTTTAATCTTTGCACACATTACCGCCCCAGCACCATAGCGGTGAGTGATAATCGGGCAGCCGCCGCGTGGCATTATTCCCAATCGCTTTCATTGCAACGGGAAGGCATACTTGAGGACAGAAGAACGGGCAAGGTCAGCGGGATTGGTACCCTCAACTCCTTCCGGCACAGGCATTCCCAGTTTTCGGAAATGTTCTACCCAATAGTCGGGCAAGTTGCCATCGGCATCGCGCCAGTTCATCGGCTTCGTCGAAAAGAGCGGCTTCCCATGCCGACTGAGATACACCGTACAGATGAGTTCCGAGCAGTACAAAGCCCCGTTGTCGGGCAGAAAGGCATTGTCATAAGGCTGCCCTATCAGCTCTTGGGCTCTCGCCAGCATCGCCGCTGTGTCGAAGGGAGCAGTCAGCCGGTACACATCCACCGACATCCCTTCTTCAAGCAGCTGCCCCAGCGGACGGCGGGCAACACCGTTGGCGGGCGTTGCATCTATAACATACAGGCCCTCGCCTCTCCGCTCCACTATGGCCACATGGCTGTAGCGTCCCGTCGATTCCTGCACCGCCTGCCCCATCCCCGTGCTGTCGCCCACAAACAGTAGGTCACCGCTGCGTAGGCTGTCTGCCCATCCTCTCGGCTGAGCCGCTCCCGCAACTCCGCACAGCATTGCTGCAAGCCACAAGACTATAAGCCTCAAATGTCTCATCACAAAAAAAGAATGGTGATTAGGTCTTGCAAACATTCCTAATCACCATCCATTATTTACAATCGGTTTAGAACAGTCCTTCGAGAATCTTGTCGTCCACCAGGTTGGGCATCGTCACTTTCAGCTCGGGGCAGATGTCCATAGCGCGCTTGATAGCGAACATAGCGCCCTCGTTTCTTGCCCAGCTACGGCGGCTGATGCCGTTGTTCACGTCCCAATGCAGCATCATGCGCAGACGGCGGTCGCAAGCCTCGCTGCCGTCCAGCACCATTCCGAAACCACCGTTCATCACTTCGCCCCAGCCTACGCCGCCACCGTTGTGGATGCTTACCCACGTGGCTCCGCGGAAGCTGTCACCAATAACATTCTGCACAGCCATATCGGCGCAGCGGTTACTGCCGTCATAGATGTTCGAAGTCTCACGGAAGGGGCTGTCGGTACCGCTCACGTCGTGGTGGTCGCGTCCCAGCACGATAGGAGCCGAAATCTCGCCCTTCTTGATGGCCTCGTTGAAGCGGGCGGCAATCTTGGTGCGGCCCTCGCAGTCGGCATAGAGGATACGGGCCTGGCTGCCCACCACAAGGTGGTTCTCCTTGGCACCCTTAATCCATTGGATGTTGTCGTGCATCTGCTGCTGTATCTCGGCGGGAGCTGTGGCTGCTATTTCGCCCAGCACCTCCATTGCGATGTGGTCGCTCTTGTCGAGGTCTTCGGGCTTGCCGCTGGTGCACACCCAACGGAAAGGACCAAAGCCGTAGTCGAAGCACATGGGACCCATAATATCCTGCACGTATGAGGGATAGCGGAAAGCGCTGTGGTCCGCGTTCCAGATGTCGGCACCCGCGCGGCTGCTCTCCAGCAGGAAGGCGTTGCCATAGTCGAAGAAATACATACCCTTGGCGGTAAGCTTGTTGACGGCGGCCACATGGCGGCGCAAACTCTCCTGCACCTTCTCTTTGAACAGCTCTGGCTGCTCGGCCATCATCACCTTGGCGTCCTCGAAGGTCACGCCCACGGGATAGTAGCCACCGGCCCACGGATTGTGCAACGAGGTCTGGTCGCTGCCCAAATCCACCTGGATGCCCTTCTCGGCGCAGTATTCCCAAAGGTCCACCACATTGCCCTGATAGGCAAACGAGCGGGCTATCTTCTCGGCTCTGGCCTTGTTCACAGCCACAAACAGTTCGTCAAGGTCGGCGTGAACCTCGTCCACCCAGCCCTGCTCGTAACGCTTCTGCGTGGCGGCGGGATTGATTTCGGCGGTGATGCTCACCACTCCCGCAATGTCGCCAGCCTTGGGCTGGGCACCGCTCATGCCACCGAGGCCAGCGGTGATAAACAGCTTGCCTGCTGTGCCGCCGCCCAGTTTGCGGGCTGCGTTGAGGACGGTGATGGTGGTGCCATGCACAATGCCCTGCGGGCCAATATACATATAGCTGCCAGCGGTCATCTGGCCGTACTGCGTCACGCCGAGGGCGTTATAACGCTCCCAGTCGTCGGGCTTGCTGTAGTTGGGAATCATCATACCATTGGTCACCACCACACGGGGAGCATCCTTGTGCGAGGGATACAGCCCCATCGGGTGGCCGCTGTACATCACCAGCGTCTGCTCGTCGGTCATCTCGCTCAGATACTTCATCACCAAGCGGTATTGTGCCCAGTTCTGGAACACGGCGCCGTTTCCGCCGTAGGTAATCAGTTCGTGCGGATGCTGTGCCACAGCGGGGTCCAGGTTGTTCTGAATCATCAGCATAATGGCGGCAGCCTGGCGGCACTTGGCGGGATACTCGTCAATGGGGCGGGCATACATCTTGTATGTGGGGCGCAGACGGTACATATAGATGCGTCCGTATTTCTTCAACTCCTCGGCAAACTCCGGAGCCAGCATAGCGTGGTCCTTGGGGTCAAAATAACGGAGGGCGTTGCGTATTGCCAGCTTCTTCTCTGCCGGGGTCAGGATATCCTTGCGCTTGGGCGCATGGTTTACGGTTGTGTCATACGGTTGAGGTGCAGGCAGCGGATTGGGAATGCCGGCACGCAATTCGTTTTGAAATTCTTCGAGTGTCATATTATTATTTGTTTGTTTATCGTTGAAAGTAACATTTTCACACATCCAAATCAAAATGCAAAAATACGAATAATTATTGGAACAGCCAAAATTTTTCTTCTCATCCTCCGTCGGAGGCGGTGGCGCTCCCCGCCGCCGCACTACCTTTCTTCCTTTAAAGCCCCCGCTATGGGGGCTCGCCGTCAATCCCCTTGGCGGTTCCTGGCTTCATGCCTCCGGCGGTTCGCTCACGCCTTTTCTTACTCACGTTCAGCGGGGTGCTGTATGGGAAGGCTTCCGAGTAGGCCTCGTCGAGGGCTTTCTCGTCCACCGCTCTCACCCCGATGCCCAGCCGCACCGCCACCACCGCGCGGAGCAACTCGCGGCTCGTGCGCGGATACAGCGACGGCACAGGCAGCACGTTCAGCCCATACACCGGCCGCTCGTCGTTGTAGGTGGCCAGCCGGCACACCTCCCATATCATTTCGTCGCTCGCCTCGGTCCCGAACCACGATTTCAGCACATTGCGCACCGAAAAGCGGCGGTACTGCATCCCGAGGAGCCGCCTCGTGTGCTCCAGCTGCCGCCAGAGCGCCACGAAGCTTTCCTTGTTGTTCGCTATCGCCACCATCCCTACTTCCCCCTTGTGCCGTATTTCTTCAAATACCCCTCGGTCTTGCAGTAGTGGTCGGTGGAGGCATCGTAAGCTATGTATCCGCGACTCACCCATGTGCGCAGGGTGCTTTCGCCTCCGCCGCTGCGGCCTTGCTGCTGCCGCATCTGGGCATATTCCATGCGGGTGAACTCGTCGGGCAGCAACTCCAGCAGGTTCTGCGGCCCCGACTGCCGTTCTATCTCCACCTCATCCCGAAGCTCCTTCTCCAGCTGTTGGCCGAAATAGAGCATCTTGCACCACAGGTTGTATTGCTGGCTCCACTGCACAAAGTCGGCTATCGTCTTGTCCCATCGGTAGCCACCCGCCACATACAGCACCATCCCTTTCAGCCACGCTATCACATTCGCGCGGTACGACAGTACCCTGTATGCCTCCGAGTCGTACAGCCTCGCCCTATCGCGGTTCTCCTCTCTTATCTGCTCCGACAGCCGGTTGGCCTGTGCGCATTCTATCAACCCGTTGGCCCACTCCAACCGGTCTATATAGGGCTTCAGGTCGGTGGCAAAACGGTGGTCGTATATGCCCATCACGGGCACCTCGTCATCGTCGTCGTTCAGTATGATGGTGCTCACATCCAACCGGCTCACCGTGCCGTCGTTCACCATCTTCGAAAAGAACTTGCGCGCGTTCGGCGGTGTGGTCGAGGCGTTGAAGTTCCACCGCAGCGGGGCGATGCCGCTCACCGAGTCCGCCCCCACTCTCTCCTGTCCGGCCAACGAGTTGTCGAACGCCTTCCTTATCAGCAGTCCCACCTCGTCGCCACTGCCTTTCGAGGTCACCTTCTTCAGGGCGTCAATCTCGTCCACTATGGTGTATATATAGCGGCCCCCGTTGTTGTTGGCGTCCACAATGCGCTGGTTAAACACCGCATCGGTCAGGTTGTCTATCAGCATCTGTATGCAGATGTCCGTCGGCCTTGGGTCTTTCTTCTGTTTTGCACCTGGATTTTTCTGCTTCCACTCCGCCTCGCGTTGGCGGTTGGGGATGTCGCGTTGGCGTATGTCCTCCATGATATACTCTATGGGCTTCTTGATGCTGCCCTTGCCTATCGACTGCCTGCCTATCAGCACATTCATAAAGGTCGCCTCGTGCTCCACATTGTCCCAGTAGCGGAACCGCACCCCGTGCAGATGTGCCGCCAAAGCGGGAAACACCGCCGAGGCCACAGCCGGTTTGTACATCGCGGGCACATTCTTCGTCAGCAGCTTCACCAACGGCGGCAGCCGCTTGGGCATCTCCGGCGGTGTCGTCAGGGTGCCGCCGCACGCCCTGATGGCCGACATCGAATGCAACGCCTGCAACACCTGTCTCATCCTGTAGGGCATCCCCTCGCTCTTGGCCTGCAATGCGTTCTCTATCTTCTTCCGCTTCTCCTCGGGGGCAAAGCCGTCATAGCACGGTATCACCTGGTCCAGCCACTCTGCGTTCCTCCCGCATATATGGCGCAAGTCGCATGCCAGCTGGTAGGTCAGTGTGTCGCGGTCGCCCATCGCGGGCTCCTTGCCGTTGTTAAACAGCTCCCAATACTTCTTGATAATGTCCGTAAACGCCACTCCATGATACACTTTCGGATATTCCCTCCGCTCCCCGCCGTCGGGTGTGTCATCCTTTTCCGAACTGTAGCACTGTAGCACTGCAACGCTCCCCTCGCGGGCGGGATGGCTCGATGCCTCGGGCTGTGCCACCTCCTCAATCTCAAACACCCCGTCGTCCAGAAACAGCAGATCCTCCTCGCTGTCGGTGGTGGTATAGAACACCCTCGTAATGTCCTTCGCCCCCTTGTCGAAAGCCACACCCAGCAACTCGCTCGCCCACTGCAGGTTCTCCTCCTGCGTCAGCTCCGCCCTGCGGCGGAACACCAGGTGGTAGCCCGCACCCCGGGCACTCAACTCCAGCATCAGCAGCCCAAACTCCTCTCTCTTCTCCAGTATGCGTTCCCTCACCTTCGCCAGCTCCTCGGGGGCAATATGGTCTATATCCATCCCCACGCTGTTGCTCAGCCTTGTGGCCCCCTTCAGCGACCCGTCCTCGTTGGGCAGGCACGAATAGTTCATCTGCAGCAGGTGCGGCTTCTGAGCCTCGTCGCCCTCGCGCACAGCCTTCACCATAGCCCGTTGCTTTGCGCTTCCGCGCAGCATCCGGTACTGCTCCCCCGACACCACCGCACGCATCATCTTCACCCCGTTCTGGTAGTAAATCACATGCACACTCATTCCGTCGCCTCCTTCCCGTCCATTATCATACGCTCCACCTTCTGGGCTATCGCCAGCGACTGGTGCACCAGCATCTCCGGAAGTGCCTTCACCTGTTCCGCAGGCAACGCAAACACGAAGTAATACCTTCCGTCCCTGCCCAGCGTCAGCGAGCTGTTATCCTCACGGAAAAGGGGCTTGTTGCGCACCCGTCTGGGCAACTCGGTGATATACACATTGCCGTCCCTCATCGCCTGCACCTTGCAGTTTGCCACAAAAGACTCCATCTCCACAGCCTCGAAGCTGCTAAAATCAAGGGCGTTCAGCCCGTTGTCCAACTTTCCGAAAGTCATCATACCATCCAAAGTGGTAGTTTTTTCAATCTTGTTTTTTTGGCTTATTTTTTTCATAGTAATGAGTTTTTGCGAGAGAAGTTTTGAGAAAAGGGCCCTACACCTTGCGGTGCTCAATTGATTCCCTCACTTCAACTCAAGTTTATAATTTAATGTTACTTCTACAAATCACCCCAAAGGGGTGAGACCATTGATAACACGGTACAAGCAATGTACAGTGTCGCGACCGAATGGGAGCAACATCGTATATTGCGCAGTGCCGTGATACCCATACATCAGCGACTGCGTCCTGAAGGGACGCGACATGAATACTATTTTGCGAAACTCAGTCATACTTTATACTAAAGCAAAATACAATCAATTCGCGTGATACGTGGAATACTTAGTTTAATGGCACTATTTCAGTCGCCAGGATATCCTGGAAGCAACCGCCGTTGGTCTCGTGTACCGAGAAGCGGAGACCTACCGCCACCATACTGCCGGGCGTGAACCTCGACAAAGCCATATTGCCCCACAGCGTACATTGGTACTCGTTCTCGTACTCCCCGCCCAGCTCCCGCAGGCGGATGTAACACTTGGCCACCTGGCCGTTCTCACTCTTTCTCGACTGCACATATACCGTTTCGGTCTGTGCAACAACCTTCAAAATTTTAGTTTTCATAAGACTATTTTTTTAAGTTAAACATTAGGTGAAATAAACTGCGAAATCAGATAAGCCTGTCCCTTGCCCGTCACGCGGGTCGTGTGGTTCACATACTCCATCCCGTCGACACCGTAGCCCACGTTTGTCTCAATGCGGAACAGTCCCCTTTCCACCCATATCTGATAAGGCGTGTTGAAAAACTGCCCCCTGCGGGTACACAGGTAGCCGTTGTTGCGCAGCCACTCAAACAGACGTTTCTGCCCCATCGGGCAGCCGTTGGCCTCAATCATCTTCGCCATCTCGGCCACGCTGCAAGTGTCGTCGCTCTCAGCCACGCAATCGTAGAAAAGAGCCTTCGGCTGCTGCTGCTCGATAGTCTGTTGCTGGCGGTCGATAAGCGACTGCTGCTGTTCTATGGTGCGCTGGGAAATTTGCAATGCCTTCGCCATAATCTCCTCGTCGCTCAGCTGCCTCCCTTGGCTATCCTTAGTAGGGATATACCCGCCCGTTTTGCGTATCTGCGGCAGCACCTCCGAAGTCACCCACCTCTTGAAACGCTTCGCCGACTCCAGCTTCGAGGAAAGAATCAAGCTGTAAAGCCCGCTCTCGTTGATAATCACTGCCTGTGACTTGTAGTTCGAACCACTCCCCTGAATCAGGGTACTGGTTTTGTCCTCTTGGCAAACGTGGGTGGCCACCGCATTCTCCGGTTTTGCGTACCCCAAAGCCAAAGCCACATCTTTACCGACGAACCAAGGCTCGCCCTTTTTGTCCGTCATAGTCCGGATACTCCCGAACTCATCACTTTTGAAAATTTTGATGTTTGATTTCATATATTATATTTTTACATTTAGATTTTCCCTTTCGGAATCACGATGCAAAAATACCAAAACAAACAACAAAAAAAGCCCCTACCGAGGGACTACGGTAGGGGCTTGTAGGAAGTGCAACTAACTACAACACTTCACTATACATTTTTTATACACCAAAAATTATTTTCAATCTCTCCAATTTTTGAGGTTGCTTATATTGGATTCTGTTATACTCCTGACGCAGATTTGAGCAATTCCAAAACTGTTCAAAGTCCGCCCAACCTCCATCAAGATTCAGCACCTTGGCGAAACAATGAGCCGTAAAACCAGCAGCACTTAGGCTCATTTTCTCCGTCCGCTGCCAATGTTCATCCACCCAACCACCATCACGCAACTTTTTCCAATACACCATCGCCTTGGGTGTACTGAGTTCATACGGCAATTCCTTAGGTTTACCCGTGCTGTCGTTCTCTCCATCCGATTCCTGCACCGTCACCGTTGCCCTATCGATATTAAGATTAACCTCCTTATTGTCGTGGACATCTATATAAGGTCCCTGCACATATACTGTATTCCCTGCCATAACTACCTCCTATTTTATATCAACGTTTCCATTGTCGTGAATATCGTTATACGGGCCGTGCACATTGACAATTCTCTCGTCGCCCTTATCCTCAGCCAAAGCTTCAATCATATCCTTCACGTCCTGTGGTAATCCTTCCAACTTCAGCAGATGCTCAAGCCCGTCGTACTCTTTGTCTCGTTTCCTCTGACTCCACTTTTTCGCGTTCTTCAAATACCCCTTAAACATCCTCAGCAAATACTCTTTCCCCACCTCGTCACGAAACTCTTTCGATGCCATTTTCTTTTCATTCTCAGCCAACTTCTTCTCGGCCACGGAGAATAATATATTCAACCTTTTCTTATCCTTGTCACACTGCTTCAGTTGCAATACCTTCTCAGCATTGTCTTTCTCTAACAGCGTAATTCTCTCTAACAAATCCTGCTGCTTTTCTATTATTTCTGGCATCTGTAACAATAATGAAGAACCAACTGTTGTAGGTGACGACAGCCACTTCTTTTGTGCCTCCCACCTCTTTGTTATCCAGTCATCTATAGACTCTTCGCATCGTTTCAGGTAAGATGCCGCTTTAGGCACAGCAGAAAGGGTGTACTCCAAATCTCGGATATACTTTTTCATCTCTTCAATATCGGGCTGAAGTTTCAACAATACCCACAAAAGGGGTAGTGAGACAATCTGATATTTAGTTTTTTTTACTAATACATTCAAATCAAAAGGATAGTCAGGTACGGCACACAGCGCCTTAACAATGGCAGTGGCCTCATCAAAACCGTCATTGAAGCGCTTTTCTTTACTAAATATTTCGGCCAGTTTCTCATAAATCCCGTCACCTGGCTGAGGTATATACAATATATTTTTCATTTGAATCTCTGTTGTCTTGTCATTTGACAGCTCTGGTTGTGTAAAGTAGAAGAAAAAGAACATTGTTCTATTGGCTGTTTGATGTACTAATTTGAGGTCAGTTTATGCCTAATTCAGTTTTTGCCTTTTCTCGTATCATAGAAACAATGGTTTCATTGTCTCGTGATTGTAAAAGGGCGGAATACAAGTCATTTGCAATTCTGACCTTTTGTGGGTCGTATGGCGACATAAAATTGTTGGGATTAAGTTTTGTGAGTAGTTCATCAACACTCTTTTCGTTGCTGCTTGTTTCTGTAGACCTGTTCAGCGATATATCAAGGTTAAACTTATTCTTCAGCGGCTTTTTCTTCCGTTTGAGAACAGTCACTACCACCCAATACAGCAGGAATGGGACGATAAGGGCTGCACCGTTGTACAAGACCCTGTAGAACCCAGTTTTGAATATTTTACTACCGACAAAGTAAGTCTTTATTATTTTCCAATGTGCGAATGCTCTCCCTCCTCCATAGTTTTTCCATCTCTCATATTCATCAATATTACGTTTTCTCGCATTAATTTTGTGGAACTTAGAATTCAAATTCTGTAACTTGTCTATTTTATATGCGTTGTTCCGATCTATTACGTCAGTATTTGTCCAACTGTAATAAAAATATTCAAATAGACTTTCAGGGGAATCCCAATTTTCGTGGAACAGACCGACGGCATACGGTGTAATAGATTGTTCTATAATACTGTCGCCCATATTCTCGAAGTACCTAATTTCCCATCCTCCTGTCGCCTTATAGTAGGCCACTATTCTTCCATATTGCTGTTCATACGCGGTCGTGTCGGTTGAGGTGTTTTTCGGCAATGCGGCTCGTTCATACCCTACAATCGTGTAGCTGTCGCCACATGTGCCGAAATACTTTTTGCTTTCAAAGATGTCTTCGTTTATCTGGTTTTTGATATCATTCAAGCTTGCGTCTATTTTGTCATTAAGGCGGATATTGGCCACAATGACGAAAATGGCTGCTGTAATTACGTAGCCCAGCAAATAATATTTCTTCTGTTTTATCCAAGACCAGACTTTTGTTAGTTTCTCCTTCATGATTTCTTTATTATTTGATTGTTTCTGTGGAGTCATGTTATTCAATTCATCTTGCACACTATCTTCCATTCGTTTCTTTCTCTTCCTGTTGATAACTGACATAGTGATTACAGCACTCAACATTATAATGGTTAATATCGAAAAACACCATACATGGATATTTGTTATGTTATCTCTTATCTTATATCGTATAACATCAAGTGCACTAGCGTATGGGTTAGGGCCGTCATATCCGACATAATACAATTCAGCCAAAGTCGAAGAATCAGCTGAATTAATATCATCTGGGAAACTGGTGCCTTGTTTATTTAATTCTCTTGCAATATAAGCATTACGAACCAAGTCTTTCGACCAATTGCGGCTTTCGTATTTAGCTCTATTTTTTTCCCAATATTCCTCAAAATTCTGAGGTGATATTTTATTATATTTTGGTGTGTGCCTTTTCGTTTGTTCTTGCCGGGCGTATGGGTTAGGGCCGTCGAAGCCCTCGTCATAGAGGCGGCGTAATGTATTATTGTCAAAAGTTGTAGGATTGTCTCCAAAGTCAGCTCCTTGTTCACGTAATTTTTTTGTGATGTAAAGCTGTTCTGCCAATTCTTTTGAATAACCATTTGATTCAGCCCATGAACGGTTTCTGTTATACCAGTCGTCCAATTGTGAGGGCGTAATTTTTGTGTATTTAGACGTGTTGGAATTAGAATTGGTTATTGCGTTAACAAGAAACCACGCACCAACCATGCTTATAAGCCATGCGACAATGATGATGGGGATAATATACTTTCTATTCTTCATGATTCATTATTTCTCATATGCATACCGCTAGGTAAGTCAGACTATTTCTGACCAAAACATTTTAAGACTCACGGACATATTGAAGAGGTGGGATATTGGTTTTGTCAAATATGCAATCCTGGTATCTCGAAGACTCACTCCTATGCGTCAGTGTGTTATGTTGTTCGTTTTGCATGTTTGTATCTTGCTGTTGTCTTTGTCTGTCGATGGTGTATAGCCTATCATGGGAACACCCCAACGACGTTGCAAAGATACGAATTTTTTACCAATCGGCAGGGATTTTTCATAAATATTTGACAAAGCCGGAGTATCGGGAGTTGTGTGTCGGCGAATGTTTTTTCTTAAAAAACGTGAAATCCGCGACGGACAGATTTATTTTTGTTATTTGTATTAGGAGAGCCAACCAATTTCTTTTGAAAAAAAACTCCCATCCCTTTAAACCTTGTTGAATTTAGATATATAAGAATATAAATAAACGATTAATATATGGATAAAATGTTTAAAATTATTATTTTAATTGTAAAAATGATGTTGTTTGTAGTAGCAATTATTGAGCATGCTACAAATAATGCCACATTATTTGTTTTTGCAATCGTTTTTCATTTTGCTATTGTATGCTATGAATGTTACGAATGTTATCAATTTTTTCGACGCGAATGAATGTCGACCGTAACCGATAAATGATTATGTGTCAATACGACACATAATCATTATCGTATGTTTATCCTGATGTGCGGGTCCGCAGTGGGTGCCGACCGGCTAATGTGAAAGCTAAAAATGAACTGTAGCACTGTAGCAACTGCAACGCTGGCGGATTGATTAATGCTGGCTCCGCCAGCGGGATACAAACCCCACCACTCGCGTGGCACCCCATTGAAAAGCGGACGCCGCCGGCGCGCAGGGGATGGAGGCGGCGGCTGAGGGCGACAACTGCTTGGGTGTGAATGGTGTGCACGGGAATAGGGGTGCATTGAGGATGAGGGCGGGGTTGTTGCGGCGTTGCAGTGCTACAGTTGCTACAGTTGTTAGGAGGACTATACAGGGTCCGAGTTATACTTTATATTATATATTATATATATAATATATAATATAAAAATATTTTTGGGCATGGGAATGGGGGATTATGAACTGTAGCAACTGTAGCGGTGTAGCATTTTTTTTTGGGGGGGGTGGTCGGACTTGTCCGACGAAAGGGGGGTGTGAGGGTTGTGTGTAGGGTCGGTGGGGGGTCGGTGCGGGTTTGGTTGCTTGGCGAAGGCTGGGTGAGGGCACAGGGCGGTGTCGGGGGTGGTGCGGCTGGTTTTTGGGTTGGGGGGTGGGCGCTGGGGTTGGCAAAAGTTTTTTTGATTTTTTTTTTGGGCGGGGCTTTAGACCGCAACGGGAGGGGTGTATTTTTGCAGCGTGTTTCGAAACCACAAGAACTGAGTTATTAACCTAAAACAAAACGAATTATGGCAATTTTCAATGGAATCGGGAGCAATCTCCGCGGCAGTGCCGGCAACTGGACTTTCACACGCCTGGCAGGCCAAACGATTGCAAAACAGAAGGTGAACACCAAGGGTACGAGTCCGCGTACTTTCGCCCAGATGGTGCGCCGCGTGGCGTGGGCCAACATCGTGAACATGTGGCGCGCTTTCGAGGGGCTGGACCGCCCCAGTTTCGAGGGACGCGACCCACGTCACAGCGACTTCAACGAGTTTATGGGTGCCAATCTGGATGTGGTGCCTGTGTTCCTGGACAAGGAGGAGGCGCGCGCTGGCGGCTGTGTGGCGGCTCCCTACCAGGTGACCCGCGGCAGCCTGCCCAGCATAGGGCTGGAGAGCGGCGACGGCGGAGTGGTGAAGACCTCGGTGCAGCTAGGCGACCTGGTGATTGGCAGCAACACCACCGTGGCCGAGTTCAGCACCGCCGTGTTGACCAACAACCGCGATTTCGCGGCAGGCGACAATATCACGGTGTTTGTGGTGCACCAGCTGTTGGACGCCGCAACTGGGGTGCCCCGCGTGGAGGTGAGCGAGAGCAATGTGACCCTTGACCCTGAGGATTCGGTGACGCTGCTTTACGACACCGCGATGCAAGAGGCATTCAGCACGGTGGACGGGGTGCTGGGCATGAGCGGCAGCATGGACGGCGCAGTGGTGTACATCCACAGCCGCAAGACGGCAAGCGGCACCGCGGTGAGCACTCAGCGACTGCTGGCAAAGAACGCCATCCTGGCTTCTTATCAGACGGCCACCAAACGCGACGAGGCCATCGCCTCGTATGGCGGAAAGACCCAGCCGCTGTATCTCACCCCCAACGGCAACGATGTGGAGGTGCAGCACTAGGGTGCCGGAGGGTGGACTGGTGTTGGGGCAGCCGAGAACGGCTGCCCTTTTTTTGTCGGACGGGTCGGACGGGTCGGACGGCGGGGGCTGCGGGGCTTAGAGGCAGAGCTGGATGCCGGCTTCGAAGCGGGGGAGGTTCAGCTTGAAGGCTGTGGGGCTGGTGGGGTCGGAAGTGTAGCTGGTGGTCAGGCCGGTGAGGCGGTAGCGGCAGTAGATGCCGATGGCATCGTAGGAGAAGCGGGTGGTGACGCCGAAGTTGAACTTGTAGTTGTCCTGATATTCGGGATTGTAGACGGTGCTGTTGGCACTTTCGGCATGACTGTAGAGTTTGCCCTCACGGACATAATGGTATCCGCCGTAGGAGACATAGGCTCCGAGATCCCAGTGGACTCCCTTGCCGAGCATTCCGCCACCAACAAAGCGTACACGCTGGAACAGCTCGAGGCTGCCCTCGTCGAAGATGTAGTATTTCTTGCTGGGGTTGTTCGCTAAAGCGAAGAGGTTGTCGAGGCGGTTAGGTTTGTCGGGGGCGAAATTGAACCGTGTGGTGGCATATTCAAGTCCGATGCCGATGCTGTAGGCCTTGGCCACGCGGTCGAGCATACGGATGCCGATATGCATAGCGGGCGAGAAGAATTTGCATTCCTGCTCCTGCGAACTGAGGCTGAACATGTTTCCTGCCATGAGGTAGAAGTCCCAATAGATGTTGCTGACATCCCAGCCGTCCTTATACGATTTCTGCACAAGGGTGAGGTCGTTACCGGTGATTCTCTGTACTATATCGTCGTTGTTCTGTATGATATAACCGGGGCGGGAGAAACTGCACTTGGTGTCGAACCCCGAGACGGCGAGGAGTTGGTTCTGCTTGTCGGTGAGGCGGAAAGAGGCGGTGTAGCCGTTGTACCACACGTTGAGTGTGCGGCGGTAGAGCTGGTTCTTGGGGAAGCTGATGGCGCTGGCGGTGTCGATAGTATCGATAGTGATGTGGATGTAGGCATCGAGTGTGCCCTCCTCGTTTTGCCAATTGAAGAAGATGGGGCGGCTGAGGTCTTTAGAGCCGATACTGTTGAGCAGGTGCACCTCTATGGAGTCGGCCTTCTCGACAAAGCGGAAGGTGGGGCGGGCAACGGTGTGCTGCCGCTTGTTGCAGAAATAGGAGGCTTGCGGCACGCCGTAGCCGAAGGCATAGTCGAAATAGGGGTAGAGGTCGGCGGACTTTTCGATTTCATGGAAGAGCTGCATGCCAGTGAGTCCTGGACAGGCCTGCAAGGCGCAGGCGGCAAAACCCGCCACCAGGGGGCACGAGAAGGATGTGCCGTCGACATAACTGACCGACTTGTTGGTAGAGGGGCTGGCGGCCAAGGCATGGCCGAAGGCGGAGACGTTGGGTTTGAGTGTGCCTGTGGCGCTGGGGCCGAAGGAGCTGAAAGAAATGTGTTTATAATTCTTGAGGTTGGCCTCGATACCACCCACGCAGAGCGCGCTGTCGGCATCGGCGGGGGTGATGATGGTGCGCCAATGGTTGTCGGTTGCCTCGTTGCCGGCCGAGTTGCAGACCAGAATGCCTTTACGGGCAGCCATGTTGGCGGCTTTGGCCACATAGGAAGTGCCGTTCATCTCCTGCACGTTGTAGCGTTCCTTGCCGTAGCCGAGCGAGCTGCTGATGATTTGAGCGCCGTTCTTGTCGGCCCATTCCATAGCCTGCATCCACCATACTTCCTCTTTGAAAGGCTCCATTTCCACCTCGGTGCGAGCCAGGAGGAACTCGGCACCGGTGGCCAGACCGAGGTGCCGTCCGTCGGGGGCAATGCCGGCGATGCAGCTGAGGGTCATGGTGCCGTGACTGTTCCAGCCGTAGACATCCTCCTTATTGTTGCAGAAGTTCCAGGTCTTGATGATTTGATGGTTGTCGAACAGGTGCTTGAAAGCCTGATGGGTGTTCACCTTGGGGAAACCGCCGTCGAAGACAGCAATGCGGACACCCTTGCCGTTGATGCCGAGTTGGCTGAACTGGTGGCCACCCATGCGGACCAGCTGGTCGGTGAGATTGGGGAGGGGGGAGTTGTCGGACTGGTCAGACTGGTCAGACTGGTCGGACTGGTCGGACGGGTCGGACTTGGCTAGCTGCATGTCACCGCCGATGCGGTGGGTGCCTTTGACGAAGGGCAGCTGCTGGATGCGGCTCATCTGCTCGGGTGTGGCCATCACGGCGACGGCGTTGAGCCAGCGGGAGGTGCCCACCTCCTCGGTAGCGATAGCGTCGATTTGCGACACGTAGCCGCTGTTGAGCGGGTAGTTGCTGATGTCGTAGAGGTCGGCACCGCATTGGTTGTAACGCTCGATGGCTTTGGCGTCGAAATAAGTGTAGGGGTTGAACGTGGTGCCCTGCTTGTCGGTGAGGAACACCCAATAGCACGACTGGCTGAAAGCCGGAAGTGCCACCATGAGAGTGAATAAGGCTAAAAGGATTTTTTTCATGTTATTATTGTTCTAATGTTTTGCTTTCATACAATTTGAGGACTAGGGGATAGATGGATAGAGTTCATCACTATTGCAAGACGGAATGTAGTATCTCATGCGATTTGAAGTTACGAAATTCGGCCAAATGCATTTGGAAGTATTCTATGAGGCGGTTAATCAGTTCCGTGCGCTGCGAGAGTGAGGCCAACGGTAGGGGAGCCCCGCTGTTCACCGACTGCAAGTAGCAGTGCAGCAACTGCGAGGAGGAGGCGTCGAGGGTTTGTTCGCCCGAATATTGAAACCGGCCGCCCACCATATCGAAGAGCGGTTCGCGGAGGCTGTAGTTGTCCAAGGGCTCAATGCCCAGATGGCGCGACACCGAAAGCATGAACGTAATGGGCAGTTGGCTGCTGTTTCCCGCCCCCTTCCTGGCGATGGTATCCACCACATAGTCGAACAATTCGGGCATGGGCTCCTCCTCGCGGAGGGTCTTGTAGAGCACTTCAGTCATAAAAAAGCGCAGGGCGTGCCTCGTCATCTCGTCGGCGGGGCTGGCCGCCACCCACACATCGCTCCCCCTGTGGGGCGCCACCTCTTTCATGTAATTAATCTGGTTCTTGGGATTGTTGTAGACCACCAAGTCCAGATAGCTCAACGGCTGGAGCAGATTCTGTTTCACCTTTCCCCCACCCTTCCGGACACCTTTCAGCATATAGGAACGCACCCCCAGCTGGCGGGTGAATATCTTGGCTATCACCGAAGTCTCCGAATAGTTTGTGGTGTGCAGCACCAAAGCCTCTGTGGAAAGCGTGGGTATCATGTCATCTTATTATCAACACCTTGGTCACCGATTTCATTTTTCCCAGCTCGTCGGAGGCAAACACAAAGTAGGTGCCGCTTGCCACCCTCTCGCCCGCCAAGGTGCGTCCATTCCAGATGGCCTGACCCCCATGGGCGGTGGTGGAGAAAACCACATGTCCGCGTGCATCGGTAATATGCACCAACGCATCGCGGGTAAACCCCTTGATGGCTATGGGGCCGTCGTAATCGGGCCGCACGGGATTGGGGAAAGCATGCACATCGGCCAGCGGGACGCTATATCCCACTGTGGCTGTAGACCTATAGGACTGCAGCCCGTTGTCGGTTCCCACATACACCACACCACTCTCGGGATGCACCGCGAGAGCCACAATCTTGTCCGAAGCCAGAGGGCTGTTGGCTGTGGTGAAATGATGCAACTGTTCCAACCCGTTTGCCGAGATGAGGTAGAGCCCGTTGTTGGCGGTACCCACCCATTTGCGGTTGGCCCCGTCGACCGCTATGCAGCTGATGCTCTCGTAGGCCATAAGGTATTCGGTAATACCATCCTCGTTGAACAAAATGTTGCTGCAGTTGACCGGCGACACCTCACCGTTGCCTCCGTTGGCGAACGCTTTGTAGCCGTCGTATATCACTTTCAGTCCCTTGTCGGTACCGAACCAGATGTCGCCCGAGCGGTCCTGAACCAAACAGGACACCCGGTGGGTTTCCAGTTTGCTGCCGTTGTTGGGGTTTACGATGGCCAGCCGTTTCTCGCCATCGTGCACATAAATACGGTTGCTGCGACCGGCAAACCACTTGTAGCCCGTCACGCTGTCCCAAACCAGTTTGTCTATCTCGCGCTGTTCCTGACTCAGTCCCTGCAGCAAGGCACTGATGTCGAACGATTTCCACGACCCGTCGCGATACCTCACCACCAACCCGTTGTTGACCAGCGAATTGGTAATCCACAAATTGCCCTGATCGTCATAAGCCAGTCCGGACACGCGCAAATGCTCGAACGAGCCGCTTTGATAGGGAGTCAGCGCATTGTCGGAGTTGTTCTTGTTATATATTCTCTGCAACACATTATCCTCAATGTCCAGCACCCCGTAGCCCCACGAAGTGGCGCTGAGATGCTTCTTGTTCTTGGGGTCGACGGCCATATAAAGCACATCCTGGAACTCGTCGCGCACCTCTCCCCTGCTCATCGAGAGCCAGTGCTCACCGTCGAACACCGAAATACCGCCTTGAATATAAGAGCTTTGATAAGTGGGTTCCTTACCGCCTGGGCAGACATACACGTTGTCGTATGTGGCCACGATGCTATATACATAATCGTCGGTTTGCGGACCCGATGGCGAATGTGCGTCGGCGGAGGCATAGCCCGCAGGCATACTCACCATTCCCGCCCAGGGATGACCCAACCAGAGGGTGCCGTCGGCATCGATATCGGCATCGCGCGCAGGCATACCGTAAACGGGCACATGGTCCACAACGCGTACCACGCGGTAGTCTTCATCATAGAGCAACACGCTGTCCTGCATATTCAAAACGATATAGCCGTTGTGGTTACGCAGCGATTGCACCCTGCCTGTGGTCCATTCCTCCCAACCTCCATCCGTCCGTTGGGCAAACACCGTCATACTGTCCGGATTGTTGGTGCAAGCCGCCGCCAGCAAGCGTCCGCGGCTCTCGTCCAGCATCCTCACGGACATTCCTTTCAGCACAGAAGTCGAGTCCAAAGTCCAAGTCTCAAAAATATGCAGTCTCGGACTGCTCTTGGGGGCGGACATCAATCCGCGGTCGGTGCCGGCCACAATCCTGTCGCCCACAAAAGCAACATCGTACACAATGCCGTAGTCGCCGTTCTCACCGATATACCAAGTCTCCTCAATCTCATGTTTGTCCACATTCACCACCACGATGCCGAAACCTGTGGCGAGAAACGCCCTGCGTCCGTCAAAGCGGATGCTGTATATTTTCTTGTCGCCGCTGATAGAGCTGTAGCGGATGTCGGCGATGTGGTACACTTTGTCTTCAATCTTCAAGTCGAGGCCCGAATTATTGTAGGCCACCGCGAGGCATTTGGTCCCCTCGTCGTAGGCGAAGGTGCTCACCCCCACATCCGACAGCCCACTGGATTTGGGCATCGCCTCCACAGCCCGTTTTGCTTTGTCGTAATAGAACATGGTCAAGCGTGTGGAGGCATACACCCGCTCGGGCGTAACACACACTTTGCGTGCCGACACAAACGAGTTGTTGTCCCTCCATTCACCCACACCTATCTGGGCACAAGCCGCACCCCCCAGCAGACACAACACCGCTATTGTCCATATCCGTTTCATACAGTGCTGATTTTTTTTGTCAAAAACAGTTGGAACAGCATCATCAACACCCAAGTAACGGCAGCATCGAGCAACGCCGAGAGCATCGTGATGCCGAAATTGCCGAAACTGAATGCCTCCAGCAGACTGTAGGTGAGGCTGTACACCACCGCCATCACTATCAGGTAGGCCATATACGACTGGGTCGGGACGGTGTAGATGCTTGGCACATCGATATCGGCCTCAGCCTGGTCGTCGCGGGTCAGCATCCTATTGCCCAATATGATGCGGAAAAACGCCATCATTGTGCAACTGAAGGTGTGGAAACCGGGGATGTTGCAGAAAAGGTCGACAATCAAGCCTGCGCCGAAAGCCACCAGCAGCATCGGGATACGTCCCATGCGGGTGGGCAGCATCAACACGGCCAGAATATAGATAAACGGAATCATGTAGCCGCCAAAATTCACATAGTTCAGAAACAATATCTGCACCACAATCAAGGCCAGAAATCTGAAAATATTGGAAAATACCAGTTTGGTCATCTCTTCAAATATTAATTGTTAGTCCTTTAGCTTTCGTCGTTTTGGGGATTCTACGGCTGGTCAATTCTGTTCATCCATAACATGGGTGCGGGCCATCAGCGAATCCTGTTCGGCCTTAAAGTAGTTCTCGATAATATACACGTGGTCCAGTTTGGTGAACTCGGTAGCCAAACGCACCTTGATAGTATAGAAGCCGCTGCCGCGCTCGCTTGTGGTCTGTTCCACAAATCCCACCATCACACCTTCGGGGAAGTCGTTCGCCATACCGCTGGTGACGATGGTGTCGTTTTGATGCAGCTTGTAGGTTGTGGGGATATCGATAAGTGTGGCATAGCGGAAATCGCCGCCCGTCCACACCAGAGAGCCGTTGGTATTGATGCGGCTTATCTTCACGCTGTTGCGGCTGTTGGAGTGCAGCACAGGCATGATGGTGGCGAAGTTGTCGGTGGTGTTGACCACCACGCCTACAATGCCCTGGGGCGAAATCACCGCCTGGTCGTTATGTATTCCTTGACGGCGGCCCTTGTTTATCATAATGTAGTTGTTGCGCTGGTTCCAAGAGTTTTTCACCACTTGGGCCTCAGTGTAGCTGTAGCGTTGCTTATACACCGTGTCCTGATGCACGAACTCGCGCATGTTGTAGCTTATGTACGAAGACTCCAGTTGCGCGCGCAGCTGTGCATTCTCGGCTGCCAGCAACTCGTTCTCGTGTCTCAACCCGAAATAGTCGCCAACCTTTGCTATGGTGCCATAGCAGCGTCCGGCAACCACGTTGCCCACTCCCACGATTTTCGAACCCTGATAATTGCTGTTCTGCGATATGAAAATTATAGCCAGTATCTCCAACAACAGGAAGACGAACACATAATTATTCCTCTTTATAAATGCCAGTAACGATTCCATCTATTCTCAATTAATAATGTTGTTTTTCTGTCCTTTCGGTTACCTCGCGGAGCCGCACAAAGCTGCGGGTCATCTCAACAGGTAGTTGTTTATCACCTTCTGTGTCTCGTCCACAGCACGGTCCAGCTGGTCGTTGATAATGGTCACGTCGAAGCGGTCGGCCATCTTCAACTCGGCCTCGCTGCGCGCGAGGCGTTTCACAATCGAGTCCTCGCTCTCGGTGCCCCGGTTGCGCAGCCGCATTTCGAGCACTTCGATGCTGGGGGGCATCACAAACAACGCCAGCGCATCGGGGCCGAAATACTTTTTGATGTTCATGCCGCCGTTCACGTCCACATCGAAAATAATCACATGCCCGTTGTCCCAAATGCGGTCTATCTCCGATTTCAGGGTTCCGTAGCGTGTGCCGGCATACACCTCCTCCCATTCCAGAAAGTCACCTTTCTGCACCCGCTGCTCGAACACCTCGGGCGAGAGGAAATAATAGTCCACCCCGTCCTGCTCCCCCTCGCGTGCTTTGCGGCTGGTGGCTGATATGGAGAACTCGAAACAATCGAAACGTTTCAAAATCTCGCGTATAATGGTGGTCTTACCGCTGCCCGAAGGGGCAGAGAACAATATAGCTTTGCGGTTGTTCATATCGTTATAAGTTAGTGTTGTAGAGCTGTTCTTTGCATTGTTCCGCCAATAGACCGGAGTATTCTCCAGCCAACAGGTGAGGATTAAAACTTGTGGTCGAAAACCTTGTAGAAATTCTTCACAACAAGCGAGTTATTGTTCCACATGTATTGTGCCGCCACTTCGTCCACATAGGCCAGAGCCTCCTCGCGGTCGGTAAAGGCATTGAGACGCAGGATAAAGTCGTTGTATGCCTTCATGTTGTTGTGGAACAGTTCGCTCATGAAACTGAATTTGTCGTTGATGTTGATAATGGTTCTCAAGTCGTCCACCTTCTTCGACTTCACACGGGTTTCCAGCTGGTCCTCCACCGTGCGGCCGCCCTGATTCAGAGTGTCGGCCAATGTGCGTTTGGGTTTATTCTCGCCATTATCCTGGTTGAGGTAGTCGAACAGCGACGACTCGCGTTTTTTGCTTCCGGCTGCTGCCGCGGGCTTTTGGGACTCTTCGGTAAAGAGGTCATCGTTCGGATTGCCTTCCAGCGACTCCATCACCGGTTCGGCTATGGGAGCTTCCTCCTCGGCTGCTGTGGGAGGGGCAAATATCGGGCGGAATTCTTCGTCGTTGGCGGCAGCCTCTTCGGCTTTGCGTTTCTCCTCAGCTGCTTTCTTTGCGGCAGCTTCTTCGGCTTTGCGCTTCTCCTCGGCCAACTTTCTTGCGGCGGCCTCTTCAGCCTTGCGTTTCTCTTCCGCAGCCTTCTTGGCGGCAGCTTCCTCAGCTTGGCGTTTCTCCTCGGCTGCCTTCCTTGCGGCTGCTTCCTCTGCTTGGCGTTTTTCCTCTGCTGCTTTCCTTGCGGCTGCTTCCTCTGCTTGGCGGTTCTCCTCTGCATCCTTCCTTGCGGCGGCTTCCTCTGCCTGGCGTTTCTCTTCCGCTGCCTTCTTGGCGGCGGCTTCCTCTGCTTGGCGTTTCTCCTCGGCTGCCTTCCTTGCGGCGGCCTCTTCGGCTTGGCGTTTCTCCTCAGCTGCCTTACGTGCTGCGGCCTCCTCGGCCAAACGCTTCACCTCGGCCGCATTCAAATCGGGATCCACTATCTTCGGCTTTAACTCCTCAGCCTCCAACTGAAGAGCAACCATATAGAGATTGCGGAGTTCCTCCAATATGATATCAATTTCAATTTTGGGGGCAGCGCCCTGATTTTGGCGGATACGCGAGGCTATCAACCCAAGCCTTTCCATACCCTCAAGAAGCAAGTTTCTTGTATTCTTCATAACGATGTGCTTTATTATTTCATTGATAACAAAAATCTTGCGCCAAATTACTCGACACAAAACATTTTGTAAAGATACAACTTAAAATGCAATTACGCAAAAAAAATCGCTTCTACCGCCGCCCGCTTCATCCTAAAGTCTTCATTGAATAATCATTATCCATTGCCCGCTCTACCGCAACCCACCATTCCATTGTACCCCACGTTTCCCTTTCTCTGGTTTCGGTTCTCATGCCGCCTCAATACGCCAACACCCCAGCCCCGTTCCATTTCTTTTCCCACGCGCCTCCCCTCACCCGTCACTTCGAGCTGAGTTCTGCGAAAACTTTTCTCCCCCCTACAGCTTAAGAATAGGTGACTAAGGGCTTACGGAGAGGTGAATAAGGAGCGAAAGCGGAGGGAAGGGAAAGCGGAGGGAGAGCGAAGGGGAGAAAGGCAAAGAGGAATTTGCGATTGGGTTGAAGCCATGCGGGTATTGACTAGGGGGAAAGATGGGTGTTATAGAATGCGGGCAAACATTGGGATACTGGAAAATGGAAATAGTTTATGTGGTGAAACTATTGATAAAATGATTTTTTTTTGTATCTTTGACACTTGGTAACAATCTACACGATTGCAATAAAATTATTAACATACAATTAGTTATATGAAAAAAATCCGTTTTGTTTTATGCATTGTTGTGCTTGCGGTGCTGAGTTGCGGCACCTTGATGGCCCAAAAGACTTATGAGTACAAAACCTATCCCAACGACCCGCTGGGAGTGCGCGAGTACACGCTCGACAATGGGTTGAAGGTGTTTATGAGTGTCTATAAGGACGCGCCCAAGATTCAGACCTACATTGCCGTGCGTGCGGGTTCGAGAAACGACCCCCACGAGACCACCGGTCTGGCCCACTATCTGGAACACATGATGTTCAAGGGCACCCAGAAGCTTGGCACCACCAACTGGGAGAAGGAGAAAGTGCTCATCCAGAAGATTGAAGACCTGTTTGAGGCCTACCGCATGTTCGACGACCCGCAGACCCGCGCCGCCATCTATCACAAGATTGACAGCCTGAGCTACGAGGCCTCGAAGATTGCCGTTGCCAACGAGTATGACAAGGCGATGACCGCCATCGGCTCGACAGGTACTAACGCTTTCACCAGCAACGACTACACCATGTATGTGGAGAACATCCCCAACAACCAGTTGGAGACCTGGTGCGAGATTCAGGCCGACCGCTTCCAGCACCTGGTACTGCGCTTGTTCCACACCGAGCTGGAGACCATCTACGAAGAGAAAAACATGAGCCTCACCAAGGACAACCGCAAGGTGAACGACGCAATGTTTGCAGCCCTCTTCCCCCATCACCCCTATGGCAACCAGACCACCCTGGGCAGCCAGGAGCACCTGAAGAACCCCTCGATGCGCAATATCCGCAATTTCGTGGCCACCTACTATGTGCCCAACAACATCTGCATCAGTATGGCCGGCGATTTCGACCCGGACGAGGCAATCAAGATTATCGACAAGTACTGGGGCGATATGAAGCCCGGCATCGTGCCCGAGCTGAAGTTTGAGCGCGAGCAGCCCATCACCAGCGTTATCACCAAGAATGTGTCGGGTCTCGATGCCGAGAACACCGTGCGCGCCTACCGTCTGGACAGCGGTAACGGCAGCCACGACGCCATGCTGGCCGACCTTCTGGAGAGCGTGCTGAACAACGGCAAGTGCGGTCTCATCGACCTCAACATCAATCAGCAGCAGCGCTGCATGGGTGCCTATGCTGGTACCTACACCCTGAACGACTACGGTGCCTTTATGTTCGGCGGCCAGCCCATGCAGGGTCAGACGCTGGAGCAGGTGCAAGCCCTCTTCGACGAACAGATTGCCCTCGTGAAACAAGGCAAGTTTGACGACTGGATGCTGGAAGCTGCCATCAACAACATGAAACTGGCCATCATGAAACGCGCCGAGAGCAACAACAGCCGCGCCAGCCAGATGGCCTACGCCTATGTGGAACACCGCAACTGGGGCGATGTGTGCAACGAAATTAACGAGCTTTCGCGCGTCACCAAGGGCGAGATTGTGGCTTTTGCCAACCGCCTGTTCAAGGACAACAACTACGTTATCATCAACAAGCTGAAAGGTGAGCCCGAGCCTATTTTGAAAGTCTCCAAGCCTCCTATCACCCCCATCGAGGTGGGCCGCGACAACGAGAGCGCATTCCTGAAGGAGATCAAAGCCCGTCAGGTGAAACCTATCGAGCCCGTGTTTGTTGATTTCAGCAAAGACCTCAAGAAGTCGAAACTCAAGAACGGCGCTGAAGTGCTGTATGTGCAGAACGTGGAGAACAAGACTTTCAACCTGGTTTACCGCTTCGACTTCGGCTACCGCGCCGGCCAGTTGGGCAAGACCATCGATTTGGCCGCCGACGTGCTTGAATACCTCGGAACCGCCAAGTACACCCCCGAACAGCTGCAGCAAGAGTTCTACAAACTGGCTTGCAACTATAGCGTCAATGTGGGACAGGAGAACATCAACATCAGCATCAGCGGTTTGAGCGAGAATATGGACAAAGCTATGGCTTTGGTGGACGAAATCATCACCGGTGTGCAGCCCAACGAACAGGCACTGCAGATGCTTGTGGCCCGCATCCTGAAAGGCCGCGAGAACGCCAAGCACAACCAGCAGCGCTGCTTCTCGGCTCTGGGCAACTACGGCATTTATGGTTCCGACTCGCCCACTCTGGACCAGCTGAGCGAAGCACAGTTGAAGGGATATACCTGCCAGCAGCTCACCGACGCAATGCACGACCTGATGAACTACAAGCACCGTGTGCTCTACTACGGTCCCGAGAGCCTCGAGAGCTTCAAGGCACTTGCCAACAACCACACCTACAAGATGAACAAAAAGGCTCCCGCCAACAAGAAAATCACCCCCAAGGCTGTTAGCGAGAACACTGTATACTTTGTTGACTACAACGCCAACCAGACCTATATGCGCGAGCATTTCCGCGGCGAGAAGTTCAACACCAAAAACACGCCCGTCATGAACATCTTCAACGAGTACTTTGGCGGCTCGATGAACGCCATCGTGTTCCAAGAGATGCGCGAGAAACGCAGCCTTGCCTACAGCGCCCAGAGCTACTACGCCACCCCGGGCGACAAGGACGGATATTTCACCAACGCCGCCATTATCGCCACACAGAACGACAAGCTTATCGACGCTATGAACGCTTTCAACGAGCTGTTTGACCAGATGCCCGAATCCGAGGCCAACTTCCAGATGGCCAAGGACGCCATGATAAGCGGCATCCGCACCGCCCGCACCACCAAGATGGGCATCATCAACAGCTACCTCAACTACGAAAAGATGGGCTACGACATGAAGAAGAGCCGCGCCCAGATACTCTTCGAAGCCTACCCCAAGGTGACCATGCAGGACATTGTGAACTTCAACCACAAGTACATCAAAGGCCAGAAGAAGGTCTATATGTGCCTTGGTAAAGAAGCCGATATGGACTTCAACGCCCTCGCCAAATTCGGCAAGGTGAAGAAACTGAAACTCGAAGATATCTTCGGATACTAATCCATTGTTAGTATCGACCGAAGGAGGGTGTCCCAATTATCACGGGACGCCCTCCTTTCCTTTATGGTGGGTTCTATAAATTCTGAATATATGTCGCGGCACTTTGGGACGCAGTTCTCAGATATCTGAATGTCACGGCACTGCGCCTTCGGCTTGTACCGTGTTATGAATAGTCTCACCTCTCCGAGGTGATTAATAGAAGTCCCCTTATCCCAAATCGATCATTAGGGAATACCTCTCGAGGGAAGTACTGCATGTTTGACGTGCCCCAGTCAACGGAGGAATGGGCGCGAAGGGGAAAAGAAATCTATGGGGTGAGGTACAAGCCTGGGGTAGAGACGCATGTATCGTTGGCAGTCAGGATGGTTTACGCTGCTATGTGGTTTTCCGGGATGGGTGTGAATTGGAATACTTGTGCCAGAAGGCTTTTAGTTTCCGCTCAAGGAAGAAGACATCGTAGAGGTCGGAATCGATAGAGTAAAGGATGCCGCCCTTAAGACGGATTATCACCTCTTTTTGAATACTCAAGTGGTTGGTGACAGACACATCGAATTGCGAAGAGATGTCTCTGATATCATTCCAAGGGATGACTGCTTTGCCCACCTCGCCCCACTCGCCGTTGCGTGTTTTCTTAGCGACATGGGGAATGGAAAGATGGGCCGGGGACACGATAATGCGGTCGTTCCAGTAGCGCAGAAGGTGGACCGCAACCCAGAGGAGGAATGCAATGACAACTCCGCACAATATCTTGACCCAAAGAACATCTGAATAGATGATGGGGAGAACGAATACTGCAATACCCGGCCCATAAAGCAGTAGTTGGATCAGGATGCTGACGTGGGTTTTGTAGATGGCAGCGGGACGGATATGAGTTTTTTGAGCCACAAAGGAACAGGGTTTAAAAAAAGGTGTGCAGGAACAATTCTTGCACACCTTCTATTGATGGATTGAAATTAGTCGAGTACCAAGCTGGGGGCATTGTAGGTGCGGCCGGCCAACTCCTGATTGAGCATGTAGAGGCTGCGGGCATCAGCACCAAAGAGTTCCATCTTGGAAATCATGTCGCGGGCATTGGTTTCCTCCTCGCCCTGCTCTTTTACGAACCAGTCGAGGAACTGCATGGTGCGGAAATCCTTCACCTTGCTGGCGGCATCGTAGATAGTGTGGATGCTGGCTGTGACATATTCTTCGTGTTCCAGACCGGCTTTGAGCACGTCCATATCGGTTTTGAACACTTTGTCGGGCATGGCGATGGCTTCGAGTTTGATGGGGCAGTCGTTGTTCTGCATATACTTGTAGATAAGCATAGCGTGGTCACGCTCTTCCTGTGCCTGAATCATGTACCAGTTGGCAAAGCCGTTGAGGCCTCGTTTGTCAAAATAGTTGTTCATGTCGAGATACAGATAGGCGGAGTAAAGCTCTTTGTTGATTTGCTCGTTGAGCAAATCGGATACTTTTTTGTTAAGCATAATAAAAATATTTTAGGGTTATTGTTTCTCAAAATGGGTTTTATCGACCGAGCAGAGAGGGCAGACCCAGTCGGCGGGGAGGTCTTCGAATTTGGTGCCGGGGGCGATACCGTTGTCGGGGTCACCAACTGCGGGGTCATAGACATAACCGCAGACATTGCAAACATACTTTTCCATAACAATTCTTTTTATATGATGATTAAACTATTCACTCTAAAAGGCAACAGGGTTTATTGCGTAGCCTGTAGGCGCTTTGGCGGAGATTTACAACCGCTACAATGCTGGCGGAAATGAGCGGGCGAAAGTAGACGGTTGTGAGATGGCTCTCTATTCCACCTTAACAAAGTCCACTTTGCCATGTTTGCACCATGGGCAGACGAAATCGTCAGGGACCTCGTCGCCTTCATACACATAGCCGCAAGTCTGGCATACCCAGCGGGTAGTTCCGGTGGAGCCGGACTGGGCGGGAATAGCGGGCTTGGGCTTGATATGCTGGTGGTAGTAGGCATAGGTAAGCGACGGGTCGTTGCGCAGCATCACAGCCTCGCTAATCTGGGCAATAAAGAGGGTGTGGGTGCCCAGGTCAACAGTCTGGTTCACCTTGCCACTGATATAGGCATTGGTGTAGTTGGGGATGTACAAGAGGCCATTGGCAGAACGCATTTCCACCTCGCACTGCTCAAACTTGTTGACATCGCGCCCACTCTGGAAGCCAAAATGCTCTATCACCTTCATGGGGGTGTGTTCGGTGAGCATTGAGACATTGAAGAGGCCGGTATGCAATATCATGTCGTGGGTCAAGTTTTGCTTGTTGACCGAAATCATCATCTGCAACGGTGTGTCGGTCAGCTGATTTGCCACATTCACAATACATCCGTTGTCTTTATCGCCCTCGCGGGCGGTGAGCACATACAGCCCATAGCTTATCTTGGCCAAAGCGTCGGGGTTCAAGGTGTTCATGGTAATTGGGTATTTGTGTTTTACTCTATGTGTTGACTATTGGGGATTATAGTTCCTCCTTCAATTCGGCCAAAAGCAGATCGGCAAGAGTGTTCATGTCGGCAAGTTGGTCGGGTTTCATGGCCGACTTTAGACTGAGGTTCTCGCCCACTACCGAAATATCTTTCATCTGTTCCAGGATAGCACGAATCTGCTTGCCGCTTTGGGCCGCCCAAGTGCCGTTTTCGATAATGGCCACAGTGCGGTTTTGCCAATTGTGGGCTTTGAGGTCCAGCAAGAGGTTCTCCATCGGGGTGAAGATGCCGGCATTGTAGGTGGAGGAGGCCAACACCACATGGCTGAAGCGGAATGCCTCGCTCACTAGCTGGCTTACATGGGTGTGGCTTGCATCGTACATGGCGATATTGCGAACGCCGCGTTCGGCCATCAGACTGGCCATCTTCTCGGCAGCAGAAGCCGTGTGGCCGTATACGCTGGCATAAACTATCAGTAGGCCACGTTCTTCAGGCAGGTATTTGCTCCATGTGTCGTATTTGCCGATAAAATAGCCCAGCTCTTTGCGCCAGATGGGGCCATGAAGCGGGCAAATCATCTGGATGTCGATGGTGGCGGCTTTCTTCAAAGCGGACTGCACCTGGACTCCATATTTGCCGACAATGTTGATAAAGTAACGACGAGCATCGTCCAACCAGTCGCGGTCGAAATTCACTTCGTCGGCATAGATGTTGCCGTTGAGCGCACCAAAAGTGCCGAAGGCATCGGCCGAGAAGAGTATTTTGTCAACAGTGTCGTAGGTCATCATCACCTCGGGCCAGTGCACCATGGGTGTCATCACAAATGTCAAAGTGTGGCGGCCGGTATTGAGAGTGCCGCCTTCGGCAACGGTCTGTAGACGGCTGTCGATGTCGAACGAAAAGAACTGGCGTATCATGGCCGCCGCTTTGTTATTGGTCACCACCGTAACCGTAGGATACCGCAACACAATATCCTCAATCAGAGCACAGTGGTCTGGCTCCATGTGGTTCACCACAAGATAGTCGAGCGGACGGCCGTCGAGGGCAGCAGCCACATTCTCAAAAAACTGGCCCGACACAGCAGCATCGGCGGTATCGAGCAATACAGTTTTCTCATCCAAGAGCAGATAACTGTTATAGGAAACCCCGCGGGGGATGGGATATACATTCTCGAAAAGGGCCAACTTGCGGTCGCTGGCTCCCACATAGTACAAATCGGATGTTAATTGACGATAGTTGTGCATAATTAATTATTTTAATGAGACTGCAAAGATACAACTTTTTTCAGACATACAACGTCTTTTTCTCATCATAAAACAAATTTAATAATTAAATCGGTTTTTTTATGTATCTTTGCAGCGGAATATCGATACGGGGACCACAGGGGTCAAGACTGGTATAGTGTTCTTTCAGCTTGCTTTTTGGCAAGACAAAACAGATAGAGCGGCCGCATGTGCGGAGTGCAAAGACCTTGTGTGGGTATCCAATTCGAGTCAAACAATAAAGTAACACTTCATCATGTCGTTCAGAAACACAATATCCTGGATTCTTTTCCCGCTCACGATGTGGTATGCCATCGGTGTGTGGTTTCGTAATTTCCTCTTCTCGGTTGGAATAAAAAAACAGTCCACCCCACAGGTCACCACCGTTGGAGTGGGCAACCTGTGTGCCGGCGGTGCGGGGAAGACCCCTTTTGTGGAATACCTGTTGCGTCTGTTCTCCGAACAATATTCCACCGCTCTTCTGAGCCGTGGGTATGCCCGCAAGACCAAAGGTTACATGCTTGACGACGGAAACCACGACCCCTCGCTACTGGGCGACGAACCCGCCATGATAGCCCGCAAATACCCAAAAGTCACCGTAGCAGTGTGCGAAAAAAGGGTTGAGGGAACCGAGAAACTCCTGGCATCCGGCAACCCTCCACAACTAATTGTGCTCGACGATGTGTTCCAGCACCGCTACATCAAACCCACCGTCAACATTCTCCTTACCGAATACCACCGACCATTCTACAAAGACTTCATCCTCCCCTTCGGTAATCTGCGCGAAGGACGAGCCGCCCGGTTCCGTGCCAATATCGTCATCGTAACGAAATCGCCCGAACAGCTCAAACCCCTCGAAAAACACACTATCATCACACACCTCAAACTGAGACCCTATCAGAAAGTGTTTTTCAGCTATATCCACTATTGCGACCCGCTGCCCCTCCTAGGATTCTCCCCGTTGCCGCTCAACACCCTCGACTCGGTCCTTATTGTCACAGGCATTGCCCATCCCGAGACCATGCACCAGTATGTTCGCGGCATCTGCCCCACAGTCACTACCATCAAATACAGCGACCACCACAAATACACGCTCTCCGATATCAAGCGTATACGCAAGACCTTCGACCACCTGAGTGGCGACCGCAAAATCATCCTCACCACCGAAAAGGATGCAGCCCGCCTGCGTGAGCTTGCCGCCAAAAATGCATTGATTGGACTCCCGGTATACTATATGCCAATCGAGGTGCGTATCCACCAGAACGAAGAAGACAATTTTGACCAAACCATTCAGACCATCGTCAAAGAGAATATTCTTTTCCTCAATAGAGTACAAAAAGCCAAGTTTAACTTTTAACTCCTCTACCATGAATATTGAAATCTGTGCCAATTCCATACAATCCGCCTCCAATGCTTGCCTGCCTGGTGTTACACGCATTGAGCTGTGCAGCCATCTGGACGTGGGCGGACTCACCCCATCGTATCATGATATAGACTACTGTGTGCATCAACTTCACCTACGCACCCATGTGCTCATTCGTCCCAGGGAGGGCAATTTTGTATACAGCACCGACGAGATAGAATTGATGCTCAAACAAGTGGAACAATGCCGCAGTCTTGGCGCACATGCCATCGTAGTAGGATTCCTGACCGATAAAGGTGCCGTTGACACTGCTCTCACCCGCAGATTTGTCGAACTTGCCCACCCCATGGAGGTCACCTTCCACCGAGCCTTCGACGAACTGAAACAAAACCCTCTCGAAGCCCTCGAAGACATCATAGGTTGCGGCTGCGACAGGATACTTACATCCGGGCTCCAACCCACGGCCGAACTGGGTATGGAAACCATCCACGAACTGGTGGAACATGCTGCTGGCCGCATCTCGATTATGCCCGGAGGCGGCATCACTCCGACCAACGTGGCACGAATCGTCGAGGCCACCGGTGTAAACGAAGTGCACGGTTCGTGTAAAACCACTCTCACTGACGGCACAGTACAAACCGACCCCAAAATTGTCAATCAACTTATAAATGCATTATCCCGATGAAAACAAAGCCCATCTCATTTCGCATCCGTGCTACCCTCATTCCCATTCTTTCACTGCTCCTGCTCTTCCCCTCCTGCAACCGCAACCCCCATTTCATTACAAACAAAGAATACCGCCAACAGGTTGAATCCGACTTTGCAACACGCAGTGCCGACCTCAACTTCGGGGCTCTCTCCCTGTGCCTCGACACCCTCAACCGTGCCGAGCGCGAGGCCATGCAGTTCCTCTATGCCTACATGCCTTATAGCGACCTTGCCGACTATACTCCCGACTTCTACCTCGACCAGGTGCGCTATGCCTTTGCCGCACGTGAGCAGATGCCTTGGGGAAAAACCGTTCCCGAAGATATATTCCGACATTTCGTGTTGGTATATCGTGTGAACAACGAAAACCTCGACACAGCCCGCATGGCATTCTACCACGCACTGAAAGACCGTGTGCAGGGCATGACGATGGAGGAGGCTGCCTTGGAAGTGAACCACTGGTGCCACGAGCATGTGGCCTACCGTGCAGCCGACAGCCGCACCTCCGCACCCCTCGCCACCATGCGCACCTCCCTGGGCCGTTGCGGAGAGGAGAGCACCTTTGCCGTCACCGCCCTCCGCTCGGTGGGGATCCCTGCCCGGCAGTGCTACACCCCCCGCTGGGCACACTGCGACGACAACCACGCATGGGTTGAGGTGTGGATTGCAAACCCCGACGGCAAGAGCGGCGAATGGAAGTTCCTCGGTGCCTGCGAGCCCGACCCCGAACTCAACATGGGATGGTTTGCTGTGCCCAGCACCCGCTGCCTCATGGTGCACAGCAAGGCTTTTGGCCGCTACCACGGCGATGAGGAGGTAGTCAAGCAGACCGCCCTCTACAGCGAGCTGAACCTCCTTAGCCACTATGCCCCCACACGCCGTGTCACCGCTACCGTCTGCGGTCCCGACGGCAAGCCCCTGCCCAGTGCCCACGTAAAATTCAAAATGTACAACTACGCAGAATACTACACATTGGCCGACTATGAGACCGACAAACAAGGCCAGGCGAGCCTCACCACAGGTCTCGGCGACATATTGGTGTGGGCCACCGACGGCACGCGCTACACCTTCAGCAAATTAGATGTAAGAAAAGACAGCACTATAACATTAACCCTGTCCGACAAGTCGGACTTGTCGGACCAGTCTGACCAGTCTGACCAGTCCGACATAGTACTCTTAGATATAGTTCCTCCCGCGCCCGGCACAGCCAAGGTGACTCCTTCCGACGAGGCCGTTGCACGCAACGCCCGCCGTCTCGCCTACGAGGACTCCCTACGAAATGCCTATACAGCCACCTTCCCCACCAAGGACAACTTCAAGAGCTACCTACCCAAAGACTGGCTCTGGAATCAGGATTTGTTCTCTGATGCTCAAGTGTGGGAAATCGTCCACAAGTCCGAAGGCAATTACGCCGAGATATACAAATACTTTGAGCACTGGCCAGCCCAATACCGTTCAGGCGAGCATATCTACGACTACCTCAAGTCCTATTCCGACAAAGACCTGCGCGACATCACCGCCGATGTGCTCCAAGCCCAAGAAACAGGCTTCGACTGGGTGAACCGCATCCAAGGCACCTGCACCAACGCCCTCTATACCTACGACGTGTATAAGAAGGGCATCCTCCCTGCCCGCATCAGCAACGAGCTTGTGCGCGACTGGCGGCAGCCGTTGTTAAAAGAAATGACAGATTTTGCAAACTGGGTTGATTTGTCCGATAATGGGAGGACGTATCTAAAGCAGAGAATGCAGCCAGAGGCGTATAAGCAAGATTATGAGGCATTGAGAAATTGGACGATTGAGAATATTGCCGTGGACGACACAGGCAACTACTACAATTGCCCCATCTCGCCCATGGGTGTGCTCCGACTGCGCCATGCCGATGCCCACAGTCGCGACATCTTCTTTGTGGCAGCCTGCCGGGCATTCGACATCCCCGCCTACCTCGACAACGCCACCAACACCATCTACGTCTGGGATGGCACCGATTGGCAAAAAACCAGCCTAGCTAGTAATGCTAGTACTACTAGCATTACTAGAACTACTAGTTCTTCTAGCCTCACCCTCACCTATCATGGCAAAGAGCCCGCCACCCCCATCTACTACCCCCACTTCACCCTCCAGAAACTCGAGAACGGTGATTTCCGCACCTTCGACTTCGAGGACGACCCCCGCATGGCCTCCTTCCCCGCCACCATCGAGCTGGAGCCCGGCACCTACTGCCTCAGCACCGGCAACCGCTACCCCGAAGGCGACGTGCTCAACCGCATGGAGTTCTTCTCAGTTGGTGAGGGGCAGCATGTCACCAAGGAAATCATATTGCGTCCCTTGGTAGACCGCAATAAGCAGAACCTCCCCTGCCTCTCCCCCACCCTCTCGGTGATGGAAGGGGTCACCCTTGCCGACTATGCCGGCACCACCGGGTGCATTCTGGCCTTCCTGGGACCTCATCGCGAACCCGCCAAACATCTGATAAAAGAGATGCTACAGAACCAAAAAGCTTTCCAACAATGGGATGGAATGTGCTACATCACCACCACCGACCCCGGCAATGCCGATCTTCTGCAATTGCGTAACACCGATATTGCTAACCTTGCACCCAACCACCGCGACCCCATTGAGAAAACTGTGGCCAAGGCACTAAACCTCACAGAATACGAATATCCCCTGGTAGCCGTTGTTGACAACGAAGGGCATATACTTTTCCACAATGCCGGCTACAGCATCGGACTTGCCGAACAGTTGCTCAAACACTGTCGATAGGCTATTTCTCGTGGAGCACTTCGATAACACCGAAGTGTTGTGTCCAGATATTCACGCCATGGGCTTTGAAGTAGAAGAAGTAGGTGCCCGAGGGGGCATGTTGTCCGGCAGGGTCCCACCAGTCACTCTCTGATGCGATATTGTGCTTGTGGTAAATGCAGCGCCCCGTGCGGTCGTAGATAAGCAGTTCGTTATACTTAAAGCAGTTATGCTCTAATAGCCCACCGATAACAAAACGGTCGTTCATGCCGTCGCCGTTGGGTGTTACCACATTGGGGTATGTAAGAGAGGTATCGCAATGATCTCCGTCCCAGAAGATGAAGAGGTTGTAGTGGACGAGACTATCGCAGCCCTCTGCACTGATGGTGCGGAATATATAGTCCGCCACCGTATCGTTGAACACTGTGTCAAGAACAAACCAAGGCAACTGGTTCTCCAGAATGGTGTCGTATAATATTGTGTCGCGATTGGGTATGACATGGAGTATGAACGTGACTATGCTGTCCTCTCCATGGCTTCCTGGGTACAGGAACTGCCCTTCCTCTCCATCATCACTGAACCAAGCGGTATCATATTGCACAGGCAAATCCCCCTCACATGCGTAGTAGTGTACCGTATCGTAGATATCATGATATACAAAGAGATGGTAATAAATAATGCTATCACACCGTGACGTAGTGTCCGGCCGCCTGATGGTTGTATCGGTTTCGGCATAGAAGAATAGGTCGAAACGGCTCCACGGCAGCTGCCTTTGGACAATAGTATCATACCATTCGGCACTGTTGGCTGCGTAAACCATTATATCGATAGAGTCCACAACAATAGGATCATCCCCCTGATTGCGATACCCATATAGCCAATAACGACCGCTCATGGAAGTGTCTGCTACAATAGCCGAATCTGGCACCTCTCGGGTCATTCCGTCGGGGCCTCTCATCATTACGTGAGTGATATTATGGGTAGTATAGGAAAATCTTATACTGTCGCCTTCACAATACTCGAAATCCATATTAAAGCTTACAGATGCTGGTGGAGCATAGTCAGTCAGGATGGTGTAGGAGAGTCCTGAAACCGAGTCATACTCTATCACCCCCAGCACAAAAAGGCTGCTGTCGCAACGTATGTTCATCACTCCACCTATCGGGAGATAGTCTGTTACCTTTTTACAGCACCACGAATGGGACGGGTCACCCACCAAAGGTTGGAAGTCGGCAGCAGTAAGCACCGTGGAATCCCCGTTGAAGAGAATATGATTGACCCCCTCACTGCCTACCACCATCTGTATCTTCACTTCTAAGCTGTCTGTACACAAGTAAGATATTTGGTGCGAGCCCGAAAAATCTATATCCGGCAACACTGAGAAACCCACTCCTGTGGACGAATCATCCCATCGCTGCAATACACCCACAGGATACCCAAACTCGAAAAGCCGTGCTGTATCGTATGCCGGTAAATCAAAAGTGGGATAGAGAAGAGAACTCCCGTAATTAGTCCATTCCGACCCACCCGTCAAAGTCCCCTTTACAACACCGCCTATTGAATACTGGTATGTCCCACTGTCAACACAGTCTATGACCCGATAATTGTCAATACCGCTTGGCCAGTCTTGGAATAAGACATATTTTTTGCCCCAGAAATCTATAGGCAGAAGCTGTTCTCCAACACGGTACATATGTTGCATCCTCCATGCCTCAGGATCATGGGTGGCGTTAACGGCTATGGGTTTGGTGGAATGGATGACAGTCTTTATCAAATCGGTTAGGCAATTATATGACTGTGCTGCGTAGCACTGCCCCCTGTTCAGAATCACTTTAACAGTATCGGCGCTTGTAATGCCCCCATCCAATACGATGGAGTTATTCCCCGGCCATGATGGTGGTATTATCCAAACCTCTGTGCTGTCTTCTGTGGCTACAATTTCTATGTTTTCATGTCCTCCTCTTCCATTTCCCCAACATATAATCCAATGCGGTATTAACACTTGGAAGTCTGTCCCCAAGGCGTTGCGGCCTTTCAGGGTGTATGTCTCACGGTTGACCGAGGTGTTCTGGTAATAGCACGAAATGGGTGCAGTGGAATGGATGTATAAACCTCTATCCAGAACGGTATTGATTGGTGTGGTCTCGACCATACTCACCATATCCGAAAGGTCGTAGACGGCCACCCCATTTGCCGGAAGCACTACAGTCGAAGTAGGAAAAAAACTGTTGGCGGGCTGCTCCACTGTAACGGTGGCTGGCTGATCGTAGGAGTGAAAGACAAACCGTATCGGGATTTCATCAAAATAATCTGACTGATGGAAATCAGGTGCTGCAAACCAGAATGCAGTATCGGTCTGCGCATGACACACTGTCGCCATTAGTATAATGAATATCAGAATATTATACCTAATTTTCCCCATTGACTTTTGTCTCATATTAAAAAGCAAAAGTACAAAAAAAATTCCATTCTCTCTCAAAAAAACAAAGGTCGTCCTGCTTTTCTCTAAAGTAAAACAACCGTTGCTATAGCAGCGATGGTTTAATAACGGAATCGCATACGCTACTTTTTGATGTAGGAGAGGAAGTCCAGATCAATGCTTAAAGCCAGGAATGGCTTCATAAGCCACGACTTGGCAGTTACGTCGTCGATGGTCTGAGTGGCTCCAATCACATCGCCTTCCTTATAGCCGGACACAAGCACATTATATTCCGCAATGTTCACTCCCACCGTAAAGTAGAAGAAATCCACAAAGCGGAACGAGGGTCCCACATAGAAGTTCTTGAAAAGGTTGCTACCGCCAAAGCCCACATAGATCCCCAAATCATAGGCAAAGTCTTGGTCGAACTTTCGCACTTCGGGTGTCTTGATTTTGGTATCTCCAATAGTACGCGACTTGTGGTCTTTGTTAAAATACTGGGTGAAATCCCAAAGCATGACCGAGGCACCGGTGACAAAGTCGAATTCTATGTTGCCCGCATTGCGGTTGCGGAGCACCTTGTCATACTTTCCGGCCTCGGCTGCGGGTTGCAGGCGCACCTCCCAGTTGGGGGTACGGTAAAACCGCATGGCTATGCCCTGTATGGCACGCACTTTCTTCTTGCGGTTGGTGGCCTCGCTCACCCGGGCCTCTGCGTCCTTGGCGCGTTGCAGCAGGTATTTGTTTGCTTCCTCCTTGCGCACATTCTCCAACTCGGCGGTACGTACCAGTCTGTTGAGCGAGTCGACCAAATGACGGTAATGGTCCCGGTCGGCCTCTATCTTGTTCTGGTCCACACCCGACTTGGTGAAAATTTCCTTATAGAATTTCTCCTTTTCGGCCATCAGGGCTTCCCGTTCCTGCATATTTCTGAGCATGGAGCTGTCAATGACCTTCATCACCACAGTGTCGGTGTGGAGAAGCACCACAGTGTCGTGCACCAACAGCCTGATGGTGTCCTGCCGCGGATAGGGCACAGTGTCCTGTCCCCGCAACTGCAAGGCCGCAAGCAGGCTAAATGCCAAGAGGATGATATATCTGTATTTCATACCACAATAGGATTACGATACGCTGAAGCTCTCGGATTGGCAGGGCATCAATGTTTCAGACGGTCGGCCAACTCGTCGAGGGTAAAAGTATTCTGTGTGCCTGTAGCCATATCTTTCACCGTGAGGTTCTGCGCGGCTATCTCGTTCTCACCCACAAATACCACGTATGGCACACGGCTGCGGTTGGCAAAATCCATCTGTTTCTTCATCTTGGCATTGTCGGGATAGACCAACGTGCTGATGCCGAGAGAGCGCAAACGGGCGGCACATTTGATGCAGTACGGCATACTCTCTGCACCGAAATTGATGAAGAGCACCTGGGCCGACTGTCCCAAGTCGGGAGGGAATTTGTCCAGTTCTGTAAGTACATCGTAAATGCGGTCGGCACCAAACGAGATACCCACACCCGACACATCGGGCATACCGAAAATACCAGTCAGATTGTCGTAGCGGCCACCGCCACAAATACTTCCAATACTGACGTTATGAGCCTTGACTTCGAATATAGCCCCGGTATAGTAGTTCAGTCCACGGGCCAGAGTAAGGTCGAGCTCCACATGGCAGGCAGGCTGCACAAGGTCGATATAGCCGAACAGCTCTTTCAACTCCTCCACGCCTTTGGTGCCCACAGCATTGCCGTTGAAAAGCACTTCCAGCTGCTGCAACTTGTCGTTAGCCGAACCAGACAGCTCGAAAACGGGGTTGAGGGCCGTGATTTGCTCCTGGTTGAGGCCACGCTCGGACAACTCGGCACGCACGTTGTCAATGCCTATTTTGTCCAGCTTGTCAATAGCCACAGTGATGTCCACCAACTTGTCGGGTGCACCGATAAGGTCGGCTATACCGGCCAGCACTTTCCGGTTGTTGATTTTCACCGTCACCTCTATCCCGAGCTTCTGGAACACCGCATCTATCATCTGAACCAGTTCCAACTCGTTAAGGAGCGAAGTGCTTCCTATCATGTCGGCATCACACTGGTAGAACTCACGGTAGCGTCCTTTCTGAGGACGGTCGGCACGCCACACGGGCTGAAGCTGATAGCGGCGGAAAGGAAAAGTAATCTGATCACGGTGCTGGACTACAAAACGGGCAAACGGCACCGTAAGGTCGTAACGTAGGCCTCGGTCGCAGATGCGGGGCGCCACCTTGTGGTAGTCCTGCGTAAAATCCACATCCTCCATAAAGTTGCCCGAATTGAGCACTTTGAACAGGAGTTTATCGCCCTCTTCGCCATATTTCCCCATGAGGGTGGAGAGGTTCTCGAGCGAAGGGGTTTCAATAGGCTCGAAGGCGAAGGCTTTGAACACTTCGCGTATGGTATCGAATATATAGTTGCGACGCGCCATTTCGGCTGGCAGAAAGTCGCGCGTGCCTTTAGGAATGCTGCACTTCATAATCTTTCAGTTTAAACTTTGAGATTATATATAACACCAAACAGGCCTTTTTATTGTATTGCCAGCGTAAAAAATATACAATAAACGGCAACTCTCCCCTATTTCGCCAAGATTTCCATCATTTCTGACGGAGTCACCACAATGGGTGCCTTAGGGAAATGCTTCTTATTGCCCGTGACCAGGTATGAACCTTCTTTCGACAAAGCCACCCCATAGAACACGGCGTCCGACACATCTGGGAAGACCTCGCCACTGAAGATACGCTCCATCATGAGCCTTTGTCCATCAATGTCCTTATCAGTCTTGCAACACTTAGGTGCAAAAAACCGAACTTCGCACGGCCCAGCACATCGTTGTATTCTGTAATGATTTCCTCATTATACAGTGGCACCAACTCTCCTTTGCCGATAGCCTCTACCACCTTCACTGTCGGGGATGCCGCGTTGTGAGAAATCATTGCCGACACCAAAACATTGGTGTCAATTACAGCATACTTCATTTTGTAGCCTGTTTTCTGCGTTCTGCACGTGCCTGTCTGATTTCTTCGTCAATCTCCTCCATCGTCATATCTGGGGTAAGACCAGCGTCCGCACGAGCTCTCATCTCCTTAAAGGCATCGAGGAAGTCATCCTTCCCCGATTTGATAATAAAGGGGATACAACGCTGCTGCACTACAGCGTTGGCAAATACATTCATTGCCGTGTTGGCACTCATGCCAAACTCTGCACATAGCGCGTCGAACCTTGCTTTCAGTTGTGAGTCCATCCTCACGGTCATTGATACCTGTGCCATATTCTTATTGTTATTGCATCATGGCGTAAATTTATTTCTAATAGATTTCAAATTGCCTCTTATTCAGAAAATGAGGGCCCATGTCATCATCAAAATCAAAGTCTGGTTTAACTATGACTCGCGTAATGTCTTCATCATATAATTTGTCATTAAAAAGAGACGTATCAAAAAAAGATGCCTTTATGGTACCCCGACGAATGATTACATTTCTTCCACGTTTCTTAAACATTTTCCTGCAAATTATAAAAGTAATCCTTCCTATTGGTTTGGATGATTGTAATCTTTACGATATTTGGCATAACGTTTTAAATAATGAGGCTTGTCGTCACGTAAAAGATCTTCTCCATGGGATGGATAAGAATCACCTAAATATAAAGCAGCACATGAATCTCTAGAAAAATTTAATCCTATTGAATTAATTGTTTTTTCTTTCCTTTCGTGAAATCTATCATATTTATAATATTGATGACAAAATGCAGGAAGATTTGACTCGTCAACTTTGTTGATTTTTAAATTAGGCACTTCATTCCCCTCAAAAGCTTTTTGATATGGAGAATACTCAGAATTATATAACTCATCAAATAATTGTTCAATAGATACTCTATCTTTTTCAAACCAAGGACGACTATACCCTTTACATGAAAAAAGTAAAATGTTTATTTCACCCTTTTTGTAATGTAAATTAACATCACAATCTAGTTTATTGCCATATAGCTCGGGGAACTCATTTTCGATGAGTGATTCTATCCAATTAAAATCTATTGCTTTTATTGTTACTCGGTAAGGAAATCCATAGATGGTTAACAAAAGATAATCTTTTATATTGTCATCTAGTAGTTCTGGACTTTCATAATAGTAATGATAATCCGTGCAGGCCCAATATTCTTTATCTTTTTTCTCATATTGGTAATGTCTCTCTTCCATCAAATGAACCATTCCACAATATTCAGTAGTTATCCATGGCTTGACAGGATACTCTATTTCCTCAATTGTTTTTACAGGCTTTAGTAGTTGCCAAGCAATTTCCATAACGTTTTCAGCATGAGCTTTATTGCAATTAGCATTTATTACTGATTCACTTTTTTCATAACTGACTATAACACGGTCAGAATTACTAATGATATTGTGCAACGAATCTAAACGGTTGATGTACTCGATTCCATTTTGCATACAATAATTTTCCAACACAGTGTATGAATTAATTCCATCACAAATAATCTCTGTCGGGTGTAAGTCATTTATTATTATAAAAACTTTATCCCAATTAACATAACCATATGAAAAGATTGCTAACTTCATGTTTTATATTTTATTAGAATCCGAGTTACCCAAACTGGCTGCCCAGCTTGGCGGTGCTCATTTTTTGTTGGTTTTAAATCCTATTGGTTTACGTGGTTTGGACTTTTCGTCTCGCAGTTGGTCGAGGGCGTCGTTGATAGCTTCTATCTGTAGTGCCACTTCGTTGTTGGTCTGCTCTTGTTGCTCATTAATGTCGTTTTGGTCGTGCAGTAGCTCTTCGACGTATGCATTCAGTTGGTCAACTTTATGGGATAGCTGCTCATAACGTAGGTCGGCAGTTTGCATGGCGGCCACAGCCCGACGGATGGCAATAAAGGCTCTCATGATATTTATGTTCACCTGTATTGCTATGTCAGAACGCAGTACTGAGCTAAGCATCGCTATGCCATACTCTGTAAAAGCATAAGGTCTGTAACGAGTGCCACCGCGCTTTGAGGTCGCAGATTGTGACCTCAAAGAATTCTCATCCATGTTTGAGGTCGCAAATTGCGACCTCAAACGAAGCCACTCTTCTTCAGTAAGCACAAACATAAAGTCTTCCGGGAAACGGTTAATATTGCGTTTTACGGCCTCGTTCAGCCTTTTGGTCTCTACACCATAAAGTTCAGCAAGGTCACGGTCGAGCATTACCCGCTGCCCTCTTATTTCAAGTATCCGGTCTTTGATGACCTCGATATTCGAGTCTTTTATTGTTACCAGCTCATTGCTCATAATATGCTGTATTATGTTTCATTATTTTCACTTCTATGCCATCCAAACAGACAGAGCTCATTAATCTGCCAGAGGGTCGTGATTTGACTATTCGTTTGCGTTTGCAAAGATACGATTATTTTCTCATTTGACAATGAATGATTCGCCGTATCTTTTACAGAATTGAGTAATCATTTATTATTTTGTTTTTTACATCAAGATTGTTTTTGTCTAGTGTTTTCGAATCTGCTCAGGTGTTAGTCCATATTTGTAAACTTGCCTTTTTCCGCATCATTCACATGACCAATAAAGACACCCTCAACGGCTACTTTTTGGCGGTTATCTTACGTCGTTGTGAATCCATCATTTATCTTACATATATTTTACCTTTCTTTTAGTTTTATTTTACCTTTTATTTAGCTTAGGTAAACAAAGAAGAAAAGAAAAATAGACAAAAAGAAAAGTAACTAGAAAATACATAAGGTAGCTACTTGTTTACTGCACAATCATGAAACATGTTGAAAAACGTACCGCTGTAGGTTCGCTCTACCTTCTCTGTAGGTTCGCCCACCAGAGCGAACCTAAGGCGACCCCCAAAGGGAGCTTCAACGGGATTGGAAACGCTCCGCGCTACAGCTACAGTTGCTACAGTTCCATACACCACTAATCGGTCATTTGGGGGTTCCTCCTATTGCAGCTCTCCAAAAAAGAAGGTTTTCAAACTGTAGCAACTGTAGCGTAGCACCCGCCACGTCGAGCTATCCACTGAATCAGAGAAGGCGGGGAGGGAGGCGGTGAGGAGAATTGAGAGGAGGAGAAGATGTTTAAAAGGGGATGCTTGTTTCTTGGTGTTGTTTTTTGAGGGTTAATGGGAATTGAAAATTGATATAGGGGGGGGTATTGTTCAGGGTGTTTTGAGCATCCAATCGACAGCGTTTACCTTGCGGATGCCATTGATGTCGGTCACGAGGTCGCGGTCGAGGGTGATGAGGTAGCGGCTATAATGGTCGCCAAGGCTTCCGAAGGGGCGAATCTCGCGGACAAGGGTTTCGGGTGAGTTGTTCACGGTGTAGGACACCTGGTAATACTCTATCGTGTCCTGCCGTCGGGCGATGAAGTCTATGTCGGTGTCGTTCAACTTGCCGATATCCACCTTGTAGCCTCGGCGCAGCAATTCAAGATAGACGATATTCTCCAATGCGTGGGTTGCCTCAATCTGGCGGTAGCCGAGGACATTGTTGCGCAACCCCATGTCGGTGACATAGTATTTGTTCAGTGTCTTGAGATAGGCTTTGCCTTTGATGTCGTAGCGCACCGCCTTGTTGAGGATAAAGGCATTACAGAACATCTCCAAGTAACGTTCCACCGTCTCGTTGCTCACCTGACGGCCTTCTGCGCGAAGGCTTTTTGCAATGGATGCCGGTGACACCACACTGCCTATGGCCGACAGCACCATCTTCAGCACATTCTCCAGCAAGGTGATGTCGCGGATGTCGTTTCGTTTGATGATGTCCTTTAGCACCACGGTGTTATAAATGCCGTCAAGGTAGCTGTTGATTACATTTTCATCTTTGATGCCTGCCAGGAATGGGAATCCCCCATACTTCATGTACTGTAAGAATAATTGGTCGGGGTTTTCGTTAGGCCATGCGGATTGGTATTCGGCAAACGACAAGGGCAGCATCGCCACCTCCACATAGCGTCCGGAGAGCAGCGTGGCAAGTTCGGACGAAAGCATGTAAGCGTTGGAACCCGTGATGTAGATGTCCACGTTGTGGTCGATGGAAAGGCTCTCCACCGCACGTTCAAATTCGGCTACATTCTGCACCTCATCCAGTAGGACATAGTACTTCTCATCCGTCCGAATCTTCGATACCACCTCGTCATATAGCGTCTTGTAGTCCTTGACGTTGTCGTAACGAGCCGATTCGAGGTTGATGCTGATAATCTGTTTTGACTCCACGCCGTTCTTTTTGAGCCAGTCGGCATATAGCATCAGCAGTGTGGACTTGCCACATCGGCGGATACCCGTGATAACCTTTACCACAGGCTTGTCCTTGAATGCGATTAGATGCTTCAGGTATTCATCTCTTGCTATCATATTCTTGTCTTTTTTGCGGACATAAACGCAGAAAATGATTTTTTATTGTACTTTTACATCTATAGCCGTAAAATTATTGTCCGAAGATGTCGCTTTGTTTCAGCAGGCGCTGTGGCGGTTTCTATTTTCGGCCGTACTGCTTCATGAGGCGGAAGGTGAGTTCGCGGCCGTCGGTGGTGGTGATGGTGAGGAGGTAGGCGGCCGGGGGACGTGAGGTGAGGTCGAGGGTATAGCGGTCGGGGCCCGTGGGGGTGAGCACCACCTCTTCGCGGCGACCCTGCATGTCGGTGAGCCAGGCGGTGACCACGCCGTTGTGCGACAGCAATGGGCTGCCGCTCACCTTCATGTTGTAGCGTTGGTGGTAGGGATAGTTACAGCATTCGTATTGCGAGAAGGGTACCCCCGGGCTGGTGTAGAGCACCATGTCCACGTCGCTGGTGTCGCTCGGGCGCGGGCGATGGTACGGCAGTGGCGCTACGGGCTGTGTCTTGGCGAGGTCGATGGTCACCCTGCCGCTGGTGGGGTTGGGGTATGCCTTGGCCTGTCCGTCCGCGCCGACGGTGGCGATGCCGACATTACCCACGGTGAGGAGGCGTTGTACAGGCTCGGCGGGGAAATACTGGTAGTCGCCATCCTGCGTGGCGGTGAGCCATGCGTGGCCGTCAGCCACAAGGTGCAGCCTGTCGCCCTCGACATAGGCGATGGTGCTGTCGCTACTGGTGTATGACACGGGCAGCCCGCTGGTGGCTGTGGCGGTGAGCGTCACGGGACTGTCAGCCAAGGTGAACACCAAGTCCTGCTGCCATTCAATCGTCTGCTCCTGCCTGTCAGAGGGATGCACGTAAGGCTGAGCAAAAGCGGGGTCAACGTACTTGGCTATAAATGCTTGGCTATTGCCATGATTCTGAGTTGTAATGTCGCCAAACGAAATATCCTCGTACGCACTTCCTGTTAGGTACAAGATGCTGTCTTTGATAATTGGAGAATTAAATATATTTTCTGGACTACGAACATTGAAATGTATAGGGAGGTCTATCGCACAACCACTATAATCCCAAATGGCGAGCCATCTGTCCCAATCACCACTATTGGATGTAGAATATAACATATCACCAAAGTACATACCATTCATAAACTTTGCTTGGGCAAAAACTCTGTTGTTGTAAGCCGCCAAGAGGGGGACAGCACACCTTCCGTTTTCAACAGATCGTGCCTGTCCATAGGATAGAAGGCTGAGGTTGTCTTTGTCCAAGCGAAGCCAAAATGCTGTCATATTAGCAAAATTAAGGGTATCATCGTTATAGAAAACATGTTCCATCGTCTCTGTCCAATCAACCATTCCTGGAACGAATAAGGAATTTGTGTTGTTATCAATATACGGATACATTAATAATATCCCTACCGATGAAGGATTATTGGAGCGAGATTCATATGACAACTGAACTAATCCTGTTGCTTCCAGTTGAGAATTGTATTTAAGGATCCATGTCGGCCTTATAGTGGAATCGCCTAAATAAAGGGAATTGGAGTTTGCAATTCTGAGACCACTCAGTACAGAATGCGCTTCCATATTAAAATACAAATTGTTTTGAGAATCCATTTCGAATGAATAGACTTCTGAGGTGGGGACATTGTAGTACAGGGTAGAGTCGAACATATATACGGCATCCAACAAACTGTCGAAATGGGGAGAGAACTTCAGAATCTGCTGATTACACAAGGAAGTCGGATGAGGTATTTCATATTTTAGGAAATGGGTACCGTCAACCGCTATCCTCATGGCTCCTATTGTACCGTCGTCAACTCTCCACATTCGGTAATCATTAGTACTGGCATCGTATGGACCAATAAAATAGTCCGCATGGACGCTACGGATGACATAGATGTTGCCATCAGTATCAATATTGAAACTTTCTGCTGACAAGAGATTAGTTGACATTCGATCAAGGCCTTCTCCCCGCATGAACCTTGGGGTCAGAACATTTCCTATTGAGTCTGTATATCCGACACAAACAAAATGCTGCTCGGTAACATTCCCATCAAAGTCGAACGTAATAAACCCGTTTTGTCGTCTACCCACACTGTCTCTGGGCATCAGGTAGTCGCTGTTGCCAGTTATCAACGTGTCCAAATAATACAAGTCATAGCTTTCTGAATAACTCCAGAAATATGGGTTATCGAAATGCACCATCGCCATAATACTGCTGTCACCCACCATCCGAAGCGCATACGCGTAGCATGAAACCTTGCCATTGTATATGGCCTTGTGCCATAGAAGTTCACCTGACTGGGAGAGCTTGGCAATCACGACGGCACGCTGGATTGGCGTAGTGATTATGTCAAAAGGCAGGAGCCTTTCGTCGCCAAAAAAAGCTTGCGGTGAGAACTCACCGAGGATGTATATGTTTCCAGACGAGTCGACACACGAACCGATTATACGATTGGTCGGGTCGTCACTGTTGCGAATCTCCGGCCCCGTGTAGGTGCTTACCCACTCGAAGCCCTGAGCCCTTAATGAATTGAGAATTAAGAATTGAGAATTGAGAATTAAGATGGCTAAGAATAATACTTTTTTCATTGTTTGAGGGTTTTGTTGGTCGGTATGTCTCTATTTTGTATTTTTCATTGTTTTGAGCCGTCACCGCCGAGGTGGAGAAGTGGGAGTGAATGGGAATGGTGCATACAACCCTTCTAAATAGGGGTCTATCACTGCACGTTCTTCAATATCCACCGTCGGAAGAAGGGGTCTTCTATCTCGTATTTCGGTGCACGAACCACATAGCCCGCCTTCATCAGTCGCAAAAGGGAGCTATAAGACGTGCTGGAGGCCTGACTGCGGTTCTGCATGGGCATCTGCGAGAGTGCCAGCAGCTTCAAGGTGTAACGGTCGGTGCGGTTCATGTTCTGCCACAGCCGTTCATAGTCCAGGTCGTGCATCTCCACCAATGCAACCACAGCCTTCTCCACAATACCGTCGTGGGTAACCTGCCAGCGCGTCATCTCCCACACCTGCGATGCCAGCTGCTGCGTGTAGTAGGGATGGCAGGCCGTGAACTGCAGAATCTCGTCTGCCACACCTTCGGCATCAATCCTGTCGGTGATATATTTGTGGAAATCGTCGTAGGGTATCTTGCCCATGCGAATCATCTGTCCGAAATGGTAGAACGGCGAGCCCTTCTTTTCAAAGATGGCCTCCATCATCGACTCCTGGCTTCCCAGCAGAATATAGTTCAGATTATGCTGCCGTTGCATCAAGGAGCGGAGCTGTCGGTCCAACCCTTTCTGTATCTTCACCACCTCCTGGAATTCGTCAAGCACCACGATGAAACGGTTCTCCGCCGTGGTCACCTTCTCCAGCACAGCCATAGCATCCTCCAACAGCACACTTGCGTTGGCCGTAGGCTGGAAGCTCACCTCCATAGCCCCTGTCACGGCATTCATCGAGAGGGTCGGAGCTATGCGGAAATGCGTCATCGCGTGGCGCACCTTCTCCATAGGGAATATCCTGAAGATAGCTTTCAGCAATTGCGCTGCAAAATCATCCACACTCATCACATATTGCAGGTCAATCCTAATCTGTGGCCTGTCCACTTGCGAGAGCACTTTCTGCACCAGACTACTCTTGCCAAAACGGCGCGGACTGATGAGAACAATATGGTTCTCGCTGTCCAACTTCTGAAGCAGCACTGCTGTTTCCTCCACCCTGTCGGTGAAGAAATCTCCTTCTACAATCGTTCCAAACTTAAAAGGATTCATATAATTAGTCTTTTATGATTGCGAAAATCTTCGCAACGAAATTTTTCGCAAAGATACAACAATTATTTCACATGGCAAAATATTCTTCCATTATCGGCTGAAGATATCGCTCTGTTTCAGTAGGCGCTGTGGTGGTTTCTATTTTCGGCCGTACTGTTTCATGAGGCGGAAGGTGAGTTCGCGGCCGTCGGCGGTGGTGACGGTGAGGAGGTAGGCGGCAGGGGGACGGTTGGTAAGGTCGAGGGTGTATTGGTCAGGACCCGTTGGGGTGAGCACCACCTCTTCGCGGCGGCCTTGCATGTCGGTGAGGTAGGCGGAAACAATCTTGTTCGAGCCACAATACACCTCTACATGGTCAGTAAAGGGATTAGGATATGCACGGATTCCTCCGTCTTCATCTGCCGAAAGGATACCCTCAGTGTCTTGACGTACTATTACTGTACGGGTGATTGGTGGGGCAGGCAGATAGTCGGCATCGCCCTCTTGTGTGGCAGTGATTTGCACCTCGCCCACCCGATGCAAGCAAAGGGTACTGCCATCGACAGTGGCCACCGTGCTATCGCCGCTCGTATAGCTGACGGGCAGCCCACTGGTGGCGGTGGCAGTGAGTGCAACGGGGCTGTCGGCAAGGGTAAAACGCAAGTCCTGCTCCCAGTTGATGAACTGCTCCAGCATCGTGTGGGGTCTGTCCTCGCGGAACATGCCGAATGCTGCTGCGCTGCCGCTGGCGCGGGCATTGGTGAAGTAGAAGGTGTCGAGGGTGATGTCATGGTAGCGCAAGGTGAAGTCGAACAGCACCCCATTGCCCAGACGGGGGTAGAAATGATAGTCCCACAAGCCCAAGCAATGTATGCGCATGGTGTCTGCCACACGCTGGTCGGTCTGCCAAATGGCCATAAAGGGGATGCTTTCCGATTGGTTGATTTGATAGGATATAGTGGAGTAGACGCGGTTGTCCTTTACAAAATGACGCTTCCACACTCCACCGCCGCTCATGCCAGCCGCGGGCGACACTCCGTCGTCGTTCCACCACCCCGGGCAGTAATGCGTACCGTAGTTAATACAATTGCCTGTTGCCTTGTCCAACCGCAGGAAGAGCGGATAGCGGTGGTGCCTTTCCGCGTCACCTCCGCGCTCAAACCACTGCCCGTTGCCAAAGAAGATGGTGTCCTCGTCAAAAAGTGTGCTAATGTTCCCAAGAACATACAGCGAACTGTCGCTCACCGTCACACCCGAATAACCGACAGAGTTCCATGTTTGGTGATTATGCCGCTCGGTATAGATGAAATGTGGCTCGTGCACCCACTGCACGGTACCCGATGTGTCGAACTTGACAACAAACGGATGGTTGAGATTCATGGCCTCGGCAAAGTGGTTCATCTGTACATAATGGGTGCTGTCGAAATATATGCGGCAGGGGTATTCATACTCTATTCCCTCATAGCTGTACCAGGGTGTCGGCGGATTCAAACCGCCGAAGTTGCCCGAAAGATACATGTTATCATCCTCGTCGGCATCAAATCCGTTAAATTTCATATACCACTCAGCCTGCACGGCGCAAGTGTCCCAGATGCCGAATTGAGATAGAAAGCGGAGGTTAATGGCTGGAATGCCTTCCGACTCGAAGGCAACGAATTTGTGCCACAGCAGCCGCCCATGGGCATCGAACTTGTACATCATGGGCCGTGAACAGCCGCCTACCCCGCCCGAGTCGCCTATGATAAAGTTGTACGGCAACAAGAAGTCGCTGCGATAGGTGCTGTCGCCATTGTAGGTGATGATGGAATAGACGCTGTCCTCCACGCCCGTCCAAGCGCAGTTGAGCACCAAGTAAAGGCAACCCGTCTTATCGACATGCATCGCCACGGGGCCTTTGCCAAACAGGGTTTCCCTGGGATGTCGGCTATAATACCATGTGTTGTTGTAGGTGTTGTGGTGGTAGCCTGCGCGGTCTTGACACTGCATATAGATTGTGTTCAGCACGTTGCCGTTCAAGTCCATCTTGGTGAAGAAATTGAACCGGCTGTCATAAGGAGGTCGCCAACCAGCGGCAGGGGTGCTGAGGAAATCCCTTGCACGTATCATCGTGTCGAAGAGCCACAGCCAACTGGCGTTACCATACATTCCACATGTACCCAGCAGATAAAGGGTGTCGCCGTGCAACTCCATCCACCCCGGGCGCGCCTGATAGTCGGAGCTCACCTCGCGCATCCAGAGGCGGTTGCCCAGCGTGTCGTACTTGGCAATAAACACATTATACTTACCTTGCCGGTACATCTCTTCTGTGAGGGTGGTGTCAAACCGCCCCTCCAAGCCGTAGAGCCCCTGCGTACAGACGTCGCCAAAGCTGCCGTAATAATACACATACCCCGAGTCGTCCACCTCGGTGCAATAGATTCCCTGCGAGGGATAGTAGTCGCGCTCATATCCGGCGAAGAACTTCACCCAGTCGTAATGTCCTGTAACAGCTTGCCCTTCGGCAATCAATGATGCAGTAATAAGAATTGATAGTAATAATATTCTCTTCATGTCACATCGCTATTTGTTGAACAACATTGTTTATTCTGTCGCTAATATGACACATAAAAACGTTATTTGTTGCAACAACAAAGACATTTAACATTTTTGTATCCAGTCGGGGCATCTTAGATTCACCACAAATCGGTCATCAGGGTTTAATGCCAACACCAATAAGTATCAGCACTTTTTATCCCATTCCGTTTCCCCATTTTGCTTCATCCACCCTCTTTCCCGCTCCCTTTCTTCTTCACCTCTTCATGACATCTTAGTAAGCTTATCTTAACCTCTATACTGAAGAAGAATTAAAGATGTGTTGGAAGAATAGTGAACTGTAAGCGGAGTTGGAGCCCAAATCGGTCATTAGTAGAGGAAAAACGCAATACTCACATTGTAAGAAACAAATAATCAACAAACTGTATTGCATGTCTTCTAAATGATTATCCACAATTCAACGAAACGCCCCAACGGGGCAACGAGATAATAGCCCAAGGCAACGTTGCGCATAGCGAGAACAAAGAAAGCCCGTTTTCTTTTCCGAGCCAAAGCAACGTCACGTAGTAACGCCTTGGGTAAATGAGATGCAGACCAATCGCCCTGAAAGCATTAAGGGAGTTCGGTGGACTTACGTCAGAAACAGGGATTGTGCTTTTGCCCTTTCAGGGCGATATCTTATGTTCCCAAGACCTACGGCGTTGCCGTAGGCTATCTGCTTTTGGCCTTTCAGGCCGTCTATCGGATACAAGCGGATATTCATTTTTCTAATGACGGCCATTAGAAAAATGACATCGCAAAGCATTGTATTCTTATGTAATAGTCCATTTGCATCATAGCTATTGACCGATTGGGATTGAAATGTCGGCCTAATGGCCGATTGGGGATTATTTGCCACAAATCCTGTCGAGCGCTTTGGGAGAAAGGAGATAATAAAAGTCGGGCGGCCCTGTGGGCCGCCCGACGGTAGTGTGTATTCCCGATAGTCAAAAGGCTTGTGCCAAACCGGCTATCGGAGTATTAGACAGATTAGCGTACCACGAGTTTTTTCACCATGTTGACGTCGTCGCCGGTGATGCGCACAAAGTAGGCACCCTGGGCGAGGTGGTCAACATCCATAGTCTTGGCGCAGTCGCTGCTGCATTCGAGGGTCTCGCTTGCAACCGTGCGGCCGTTCATGTCGACTACGGTGATGCGTACCTTGCCGTTCACTCCGGTCACGGTGATGGTGGCAGAACTGCTGGCGGGGTTCGGGTAGATGGTGCATACTGCATCGCTGACATCGTTGATGCCGACATTCTGAGTGGTGAAGGTGGCCACAGTCGACCAGTTGCTGTAGGTGCTCTGGTCGCAGAGTCCGCGCACATACAAGTCATACTGGGTGTTGGGCTCAAGACCGTTGATGTCGACAGTGGTGTTCTGGGATTCAACTATTGCGCCGGAGCCGTGGCTGAATCCACGCACACCATATTCAACCTCGAAGCTGTTGTTGCCTTCGCCGGCGGTCCAGCTAACGGTAGCTGTAGTGGCGGCGGCGTTGACGGTAACGCTGGTAGGAGCGTTGCAGGTCACATCGTTGTGCAGCGTGGTGGCGGAGACGTTGACCCAGTGTTCGCTGGTCCAGTCGGTGCCGCAGATGGCCTTGATATGGAAGTCGTATTCGGTCTCTTCCTCCAGACCGTTAACCACATAGCTGTTGGTGGTGACGTCCACCTGGGTACCTTGACCCTGGATGAAACCGGCATAGCCGTACTCGATAGTCCAGCCCTGTGCCGTAGGATCGGCGGCCCAGTTGAGGGTCACGCTGCTGGCGGTAACGTCGCTAGCCGCAGCATCAGTAACATCGGGGCAAGTGGCGGTGGTGAATGTGAGGGTATCGCTCCAGTCGCCAGGTATCAGGCTGGTGCCACAGAGGGGCTGAATGCTGGCGTTGTAGGTCACACCGGCAGTGAGGCCGCCCAGGGTTACAGGATGGGTGGTGCAGAGATAGAGGCTATCCAAGCTTGCGCTGTTCCAAATGTGGATGTTCCAGTTAGTTTCCTCGCCAATGGTGGTCCAGTCAAACTGTGCTGTGGCATTGGTGATATTGGAAACACTGAAGTTTTCGGGAGCGACGCAACCCAAACTGTCGGTGAATACGACAGCGGTGGCCCAAATGGAGTTAACACCATCGGTGCAGTGCTGACGCACACCGACCACATAGCGGGTGGCGGGAGTCAGACCGGTGAAGGAGTAAGCACGCGAAGTGACAGTAGCCAACGGCGTAATGTTGTCGGTCCAAGTGCCGGTAGTGATGGCCACATCGAAAGTGTCGGCAGCGGCAAGCCACGAGATATCGATGCTCTCATAGGTGTTGCTGGTGCCAAGCAGAACCGGTGCGGGGCACGAAACGCTGGAGGTAAGTTCAATATTGTCGAGCGCCACAGAATAGAATGTTGCGTTGTGATACCAACGGAAGGCCACATACATGGCATTGGCGGGAACGGTGTCGAACTGGACGGTGTCGTAGATACCACGGTTGTCCTGGAGACCATTACCGCTGTGCTGTGTGGTAGTAGAGGCAGGTATATCTTTGATTGCGACAAAGTCGTTCTCAAAGTCATCGCCCGTCATGTAACCAACAGAGAGAGTGCCCTGGCTGTTGCCCTCGGTGCACATCCAGTAGGTGAGCGTGAGGGTGTTGACCGGTTCGGAAGTCAAGGGGAGTCGCAGTATCTTGGTGTTGCCCACGGAAGCAGAGCTGCCGGAGGTCAAGGTGACACTGTTGGTGCCCTCTACAGTATACCAGTAGGAACCACTTCCAACCACATGGGGGATATAGTTCGCGCTAGTTCCGTTGGAGTAGCCCTCCCAGCAGTCGGGCAGAATGCCATCGGTACCACTATAGGTGGTTGCCTGAAGTCCCTCGAAACCTTCGCGGATAGTGTCGAAGGCGGGGAAATGGCCACAGATGGTGCGGAAGCTGAGTCCCGACGAATAGCTGCTGCTGTGTTCGGCATCGCAGATGCGGCGCACCCAGCAATGGTACTCAGTGTTGGCGCTAAGGCCATAGATGGTAGCGTGGTTGGTGTTGACGGTGTCATAGCGGTTGGCGCTGGCGGGGTCACCGGCCTGACGGAAGGCTAAGACATAAGTGGTGCCGGAGACAGGAGCATTCCATGTGAGGTCGGCCGAGTTCTCCGAGACTGCAGTAACGTCGAGGTCGAAGGGACGTACACAAGGCTGGTCGTAAACCATGATGCTGTCGATGGCGGGAGGTTCACCCACAAAGTCGGCAGCACCCGTCGACTGGTTGAACCAATAGAATACGAGACGCTGAACACCGCTCACGTTGTCGAGCGACACGTTGTGGGTCTGCCAGCCATTGGAACGGCGGACAATATCCAAATAGAGGTCGTTGACGTGACCCCAAGGAGTGGTGAGGCGCGTGTCGGACGATTCGACATAGGTGGAGGGGTTGGTCAAGAAGACTGCCACACCGTCGTAGTTGGCAGCCTGGCTGCCGCCCACGTTGATGCGGAACGACACGTTGCAGCTGCGGGGCACGGAACCGAAGTCGATGTCGCGGTAGGCACAGGCATTGACTATGGCATTCATGTTGGTGCTGCGGGTAGCGCCACTATCGGCAGAGATATAGATGGCATGACGGTTGTCGCTATAGGGAGCGCTGCCGCGATACCAACCAATAGTGCTGTTGCTGGTGGTTTGCCATGCAGCCCACTGGGCGGGATCCTCGAAGTCGTAGAGCACGGGGACGGTGTCAGGAATCTGACTGGTGGAGAAATGGCCTTCATTGAGCGAGACATCGCTAAGCGAAACGCCGTCCGAGCAGTATGCTTTGACGCGGAAACTGTAGGCAGTTGCGGGTGTGAGGCCCGTGAGTGTGGCCGGATTGGTGACAACGTCGGCATAGGAATCGGTAGTAGCACCCAAAGGTCTGTAGGTGATTTGCCACTGGCTGGAACCAATAGTGTCAGTCCAGGCGAGGGTGGCGGTGGTAGCAGTGGAGGTGACTGCCTGCAAGCCAAACGGACGCGGGCAGGCAGAGAGCTGTGCGATGGTCACATCGTCGATGTAGGCATAGCCAAGGGTACTGGCGCGGTTCTTGCGGAAAGCAGGATAGGAACCGTGTCCGGTAAGGCCGGCAAAGGAGACGTGGTATTCCTGATAGGTGTTGTCCATTGTGATGGTCTGCACAGGAACGAAAGTGGTCTGGTCCTCGGGGTCGGACATGATGCCCACGATGATGGAGTTATCGTACGAGGAGGAACTGCCTTTGCCCCAGAAGGAGACCTCGAGGGTGTTGGCAGGATAGGTAAGGGTGTCGATTTCGGGCAACACTGCAAGCGCATAGTCGCCATAGGTGGTAGTAGTTGTGGCCGTGTAGAAATAGAGGTAGTTGGTTCCGCCATGCGCATTGGTGGTAGAGGAATTGACATAGGGGTAGTAGTTATAGGTAGTACCATTGTTGATGCGGTTCCAGCAGATGGGGAATTGGGCGTTGGTGCCGGTGGGAAGTCCTTCGAAGTCGTAACTGACGGGGAGGAAATCCATCGGTTCGCAAAGAGTCACGAAAGTGACGCCCTGCGACCAGCTGCCCGTGTCGGAGCCACTGCAGATAGCACGTATATATGCATCATATACCATACCCGAGGTGAGACCTGTGAGGGTGGTGCTGGTGGTGGTGGAGTAGACCAACGAACCCGTGCCGTGAGCAAAGCCCTCGGGACCGTACTCTATCTGGTAACCAATGGCGGACGAGGCGCGGTTGGTCCAGCTGAGCTGAGCCGAGTGGGTGGTTATGGTGGAGTCGACCACTGTGATGTTCACCGGTGAGGGGCAGCTAGGAATGTAGTCCACATAGATGTCGTCAACATAGACATAGCTGTATGCCGATGTGCTGCCGGGATAGAAAGGCGGAATCTCATTGTAGAGGGCTATATACTGGCCATTATTAGTGTATCCGGCAAAGGGCACCTCAACCCAAGCCACCGACAGAGGAGCGGCATCGTGGAGGTCGATAGTGTCGACCGGAGTGAAGGTGGCAATATCGGACGGGTCGGTCATCAGACCCACAACCAAACGGGAAGTATAGGTGGTAGTTGTGCTGCTGTAGCGACGCATGTTGAAGGTGAGCTGCAAACTGTCGACAGGTGCTGCCATGAGGGGCAACGCTGCATAGCTGTAGATGCCGGCCGACGAAGTGTGGCTGGCAAAGAAATAAAGGCTGATGTTGCCACTGATAGCGTTGGTGGAATAAGGATAGGGATATGCTGTAGTGCTGTTTGTTCCCTTGGTCCAGCAGGAGCTGATGGGATTGGCCGAGCCGGAAGAGTAGGATTCAAAGCCTTCGGTGTAGGGCAGCGATGAAGCCGTGCAGGGAGTGCGGAATGAATAGACATACGACCATTCGCTGGTGTCGCCTGTGGAGCAGTAGGAACGTACATAGAAGTCGTAATTGCTGTTGCTGTTCAGGCCAGCATAGGTGATGGAGGTGCTTGTGGTGGTCTGGTGGATACCGGCAAGCGAGGCTACGGTATCGGGATTGAATCCCGGTTCGCCAAGGGCTGTTTCGTAGCCAATGCCGCTGCCCTGCCACGAGAATGTGGCGGAAGTGGGCTGCAGGTCAGCCAGCGCGATGTCGACGGGCCACTCGCACGAAGGAACCTCGGAGCAGATATTGAAAATCATGTCCGAACGGTTGTAGGTGCGGGTGCATGTAAGGTTGGCGGTAGCCGAGCTACGGTAGCCATAGACGCTGAGGTAGTTAGGTGAGGTAGAGGAATAGTAGAAATTGACCGATGCAGAGGCATAGTCTTGACGTGCAAGAAGCACCATGAGGTTGCTCGAACCATCGAAGGTGAAGGCGGTGTCGAAAGGAATATCAACCCACTGGCCAGCCGCGCAACTGAGGTTACCCTGATAGACAAGGGTCATATCGGTACGCGAAATGGTATCGTTTGCTGCAGGAGAGCCGAACCCTTCAAGGTCGGTTTCGGCCATATAGATACGCACGTCGTTAATCGTACCACCCGTGCTGCCGCAATGCAGCGAGATGCCGTTGATGAGGTTGTTGCTGTAAATGCCCATCTCGGCCAGCTCCTGGGCTGTAAAGATATTGCGGGAGTAGCCGTTGGGGTATGAAGTAGAGGAATAGAAAGCATAGTAGGCGCTGGTCGATGTGCCGTGGCCTATGGTATCGATTATGTTGACATAGTTGGTGCCGCAATCCAGCAAGGTGCGGAACATCTCGATGTCGGACCACTCACTGCTGTCACCCGAGCAGAGCGCACGCACTGCCCAGTAATAGGTGGTGTAGTTGCTGAGTCCGGTCAAGGTGAGAGCGCTGTCGGTAACAGTGATGTATTGTGCATTGGAGTCGGGATTAAAATCCGAATCCGTGCCGTAGGCAACAACAAAGCCTGAAATCGAGCCGCTGCTGTTGTTCCAAGAAAGGTCGGCGGTAGTGGTGGTTACATTCGAAGCCATCATGCCCGAGCTGCGACGGCAGGTGGGCAACAAGGAGACAACCACATTGTCGAGGTGTGCGTAGTTGGTGCTGTCGTTGACTGCAAGGAAGGCGATGTGGCCGTCAGTGCCCTCGTAACTGTCGAAGGGAACTTCGAACGAGACTGGCTGACTGACTGGCACATTGCCGGGATAGCATGTGGTGATGGGGGTAAAGGTATTGATATTGTGCGTGTTTGTCATAACACCCACAGTAATCTTGCCCGTATATGAAGTGCTGTAGCGCACAAGGTCGAAGTTGACACGTAGGTTGTGTATATCAGACTCGAACAAGGGCAGGACGGCATAGCTGTAGTAAGTAGTTGTGCTGTAAAAGCGCAGGGAGTTGGGAGTAGAGGAGCTGTAGTTGCTATAGAGGAAGGGATACTTGGAAGTGCTGTTAGTACCTTTGTTCCAGCAAGGATTCATGTTCTGACCGTCATTGATCGCGGTGCCGGCAGGATAGCTGTCGAAATTCTCCACATACGGGAGGCTGGCGGTCGCTATCGGCATGCACTCTGTTCTGAAAGTGACAGGATACGTGAGATTGCTGTGCTCGCTGCCGCACAAGGCCGCCACCATAACCTGATACTCCGTCTGGGGCTGCAGGCCAGTGATGGTATAAGAGTTCGTGGAAGTGATGTCGGTCTGGGCAGTGTCGATGCTGAATCCGGGAGCGCCATAGTATACTGTCCACGAGGTGACGGTGCTGTCGTTGTCCCAAGTCAAGGTGGCGCTTGTCGAAGCCGCTGTGACTACCTCGACATTGAGCGGAGTGGGACATGAAGAGAGGGGGTTGACCGAAATGTCGTCCAACTGGGCATAAGCCGTGATGGAGTCGGGCAACAGGAAAGCAAAGTAACGCCCAGTACCCTCATAGTCGGGGAACGAGAGGACGAAACGCTGCCATACATTAATCTCGTCGGGCTGCACATCGGCAAGGGTATGGAAGGTGCTGATGTCAGTGGGAATATCCATCACGCCCACACGTATGCGGCCATAGTTGGCAGAGGTTTTGAGCAGCTCGAACGAGAGCTCCAACTGGTTGATGTCCGATTCAAATGCCGGAAGTGCCAAGTATGAATAGTAGTTGGCAGTAGCATAGAAGTACATGGCATTGGGCGCGGAGTGGTGGTTGGTAGTGTAGACATAGGGATACAGCGTGGTGTAGTTGGTTCCCTTATACCAGCAGGAATTATATGTCTGACCATCGCTAACAGAGCTGCCGGCAGGATAGCTGTCGAAATCCTCCGTATAAGGCAGACTGTCGTTGGGGATATAGGCGCAGGCAGTTCTGAAGGTTATCGTGGTGGGGTCGGACTGGGCGTCGCCGCAATCGGCCACGATGTTGACCTCGTATGTAGTGGCGGGGTCAAGGCCGGTAAGCTGAACTGTGGTGTCCGAAGTGAAGACGGTGGTGCCGGTACCCTCAGCGTATCCCACGGGGCCATACTCAACGGTGAAGCCCGCTGTGGGGGCAGGAGTGCGCGGGTCGGGAGTCCACAGTATTGTGGCCGAGTCGGCACCCAGCGCGGTCAGCACTGCCGTGGTGGGACGGAAGCACGAGGGGATAAAGCGCAACTGCACATCGTCAATATAGATACTGTTGTAGTGGGCAGAGTCTGGAGTGGGAGAATAGAGCACAATGTAACGGCCCGTATCGCTGTAAGAGGCAAAAGGCACCTCGAACGAGTGGACAGAACCGGTAGCTTCGCCGGTGATGTCGATGGTGTCGACAGGTGTGAACTGGGCAATGCTGTCCAAACTGGTGGCAACACCCACCACAAGTTTCGAGTAGTAGCTTGACGTGGTGTTACGTTTGGCCAGAAGCTCAAGCATCAACGTGTTGACGGGCAAGTCATGCGATACAGCAGGCAGTGTGGCATAGCAATACGTCCGGCCAGAGGAAGAGAAGTAGGAGTAGAAATAGAGTCCCCTCAGGCCGTTGATAGCGGCAGTGGAGTAGGGATAGGGGTAGGCAACCGAAGTGCTGGAAAACTTATTCCAGCAAGGGCTAATGGGGCTGGAGGAACCTGTACCATAGGCCTCGAAAGTCTCTACATAGGGCAGGTCTGTGGCCTCAAGCTCCTTGCAGGTGGTTGTGAAGCGGAGCATTGCCCAGCTGCTGGTATCATCGCCACAAATGCCGCGCACATACACGTCATAAGTGGTACCCATGGTGAGACCGGTAAGCTGCAACAGGGTGTCGTACACAGTGGTGACGATGCCCGTGCCCTGGGTGAATCCGGTCAAGCCGTATTCAGCTTCATATTCATAGGGCGAACCCATGAGCCAGGTGATGTCGGCCGTAGTCGGGGTGACATTGGTGGCTGCCAAGCCCTCGGGGCGCATGCAGGAGGGCAATACATCGAGCGAGAAGTCGTCGACATAGGCCGTCCACGTGGTCGCAGGACGGAGAGCACGGACAGCTATAAAGGCACCTTGGCCAGTATAGGAAGTCAAAGGAGCCTCGAACTCTGTCCAGTTGGTGAATCCTGCCACATTGACGGTCTGCACCAGCGTAAAAGTACCTGTGTCGTTCGGATTGGTCATCACACCCACCTCAAACACAGGCGATGTGGAGGCACTGGTAGACTTGGCCCAAAACTTAAGCATGAGGGTGTTTATGGGATACATGTCGACATCCACCATCGGTAACACCACATACATGTAGTCTCCATAAGTGGCACCCGTAGAGGCCAACCAGTAAAGGCCTTTCAAGCCAGAATGTGCATAGGTGGAAGAACCCACATAGGGGTAGCCGAAATAGGTAGTACCGTTATTCAAACGCATCCAGCAGTCAACGAAATTAGCGTTCGTGCCGCTGCCTGTGGGGCTGTCTTCAAAGCCGCAGAAATACGGCAGCGAGTCTATCGGGTTGCACGGAGTGCGGAACGAGGAGCTCAGGAATCTACTGGTGTCGCCTGCATCGCAAATGCCGGCCACGCTTACAGTATAGTCAGTGTTGGGTAAGAGGTCGGTGAAATAAACCGGCGAAACATACTCCATATTATCGTAAATCAACGAGTCGCCCGCAGCAAGACGCACAATCCATGCAGAGACGCTGCTGGTGTCGACCCAGCTGAAGGTGAACGAGGATGTAGTGAGGTCGCTGATAGAAATAGAATATGGCCGCGGGCAGGACATGACCGGAGCCTGGAAACTGTAGTATCGGCCAGCCGAAGGCCATGTGCGGGTGGGAATGGTGGTACTCAGACCCGAAGTGAAATGGGTGGCAACATCCGACGCATTCACTATCCATCCGTCGGACGAACTGACGCAGAGACCCTGCTGTCTAGTCACATTTGGCGTTTCGTTGGGGGCGGGTCCGTACACTATCACAATGTTGCCATTATGATAGAGCTGCACCTGCCATCTATACAAATTGCTGCGCGTAGTGGAGTTATAGGTGCCAGTGCAGAACTCCACCACTCCCACCGAGTCGTTATTGGCATCGACGGTGTGGATGTAGCGCACATAATGGTCGTTGGTGCAAAAGCCATCGCAACCAAAGAAATTAATCTTCGGGTTGTTGATGTTTGCATTCGACGAGCTGAAAGGTGTAGTGTAGTTGGCGGTTCCCGTCACCGTGGGACCCAAACGCAGGTTGCCGTCGGCATTGACGGAAAACTGGGTGTAACGATCCTCACCGAACGGGAAACTGAATCCCAAATTCTGTACGGTGGAAACACCGAAGTCGCCCGCACCGGGTGAGATGAGGGAAGTGAGAGATGTGGGGACATCAATCCACTTAGTGGTGTCGGTCCCCGTCGCAAAGGTGTATTCCCCAAGCGACTGTCCTTGTGTCACCAGTGGCATGACAAGTGTCATGGCCAACAGCAACAGTTTACATAAGTGTTTTCTCATGATTTGAATATTGTATTACTTATAATATTGTTTTTTCTCTTCAAACTAAAATATCACGTCAAAAAAGGATGCCCAAAGGAAGCTGTTCAATTACCATTAATAGCTGAAAATAGTAGTATTTATGCATATTTCAGGACAATCTAAACGCGTACAAAAATACAAAAAAAAACACACTACAATGTTAATCAATCTATAAAAAATAGTGAAATAGCCCAACTCTACTGCGATGCCACATCTAGAGAACATAAAAACATCAACCACTTTCGCCCAATCCTCAATCCTCCTTATCGGCCCTATCCCCCACCCCACCCTCCAACAAATGAGCCTATTGGCCCTCGCCAGTCAAGTCGCCGCAACCCGCCTCTACTCAACCCCAACCGAGCAAATTCCTTATACCGCTCTCGGCTCCCGACTGCCCCGCAGCCGGCTACACACCGACACTTTCCAATGCCTCCCGCCAATACATCCCAATCGGTTTCAGGTAAACAGAAGGTTCGCCAAAGGTTCGCTTTTTCAACGCTACTTCAACGGTATTTCAACGCTTTTGAAGTGTCGAAATAGCGTTAATTGAGTGTGGATCATGCGATAGCGTATCGGACTCATGGCGAATTGGAGGCTAAGTTACACTGTGGATGACTTGATTGGACGGCGGGGGAAAAACGAGGGGAACGGGGTAAAGTCTGTTGATGACTGATAATCCAAAAGTGTACCTGAAAAAGCGGGAAAGAAGGTAAAAGTCGTCCTAATGGCAAAGTTGGGTTAATAGTCTCACCTCTCAGGGGTGATTAATAGCAGTCCCCATAAAAACATTCGGGCGGCCGCAGGGGCCGCCCGAATGGGGATGATATTCCGTGTTCCCCTCTCAGAGAGGGAGGGGAAACGGTGTGGGGAATTAGCGAACCACAAGTTTTCTCACCATGTTGACTTCGTCGCCTGTGATGCGTACAAAGTAGGCACCCTGGGCGAGGTGGTCAACATCCATAGTCTTGGTGCAGTCGCTGTTGCATTCGAGGGTTTCGGCAGCAACGGTGCGGCCGTTCATATCGACAACAGAGATGCGGACCTTGCCGTTCACTCCGCTCACGCTGATGGTGGTAGAGCTGCTGGTGGGGTTCGGGTAGATGGTGCAGACTGCACCGCTGATGTTGTCGATGCCGACGTTGGCAGTGGTGAAGGTGGTTACAGTAGACCAGCTGCTGTAGGTGCTCTGGTCGCAGAGACCGCGCACATAGACATCATACTGGGTGTTGGGGGTGAGACCGTTGATGTCGGCAGAGGTGTTCTGTGCAGTGAGGACCGAACCGGAGCCGTGACTGAATCCAGTGGCGCCATACTCGAGTTCGAAGCTGGTGTTGCCTTCGCCGGCAGTCCAACTGACGGTGGCGGTGGTGGCGGTGGCATTCACTGTGACACCGGTGGGAGCGTTGCAGGTGACGCCGCCGCTCAGGGTGGTGGCGGAGACATTGACCCAGTGTTCGCTGTTCCAGTCGGTACCGCAGATGGCTTTGATGTGGAAGTCGTAGTCGGTTTCGTCCTCAAGACCGTTGACCACGTAGGTGTTGGTGTTGGCGGTCACCGTATAGCCCTGACCCTGGATGAATCCGGCATAGCCGTACTCGATGGTCCAGCCTTGGGCGGCGGGATCGGGGTTCCAGTTGAGGGTTACGCTGTTGGCGGTGACGTTGCTGGCGGTGAAGCCAGTGACGTCGGGGCAGGTGGCGGTGGTGAAGGTGGTAGTGTCGCTCCAGTCGCCTTCGAGCATGATGGCACCGCAAACGGGACGGACGGCGACATTGTAGGTGAGGCCGGCCGAGAAGCCGCTCAGCGTGGCGGGATGAGTGGTGACGCGGTAGATGCTGTCGAGTCCGCCGGTGAACCATACGTGGACATCCCACATACTCTCATTGCCGTTGACGGTCCAATCAAACACTGCAGAGGCGTTGGTGATTGCGGAAACGGTGACATTGTCGGGAGTGAGGCAAGGCAGGCTGTCGGTGGTGAAACCGCTGTATGCCCACTCGCTGTAGCCGTTGCTGTCGGCGTTGCAGTCCTGACGCACACGGATGGAGTAGTTGGTGGAGGGCATGAGTCCAGTGAAGGTGTAGCTGTTGCCTACGACGGGGATGTCGGTGGCGGGCCAATCGGTGGCGTTAGCTTCCTTGATGTTGACTTCGTAGGAGGAGCCTGTGCCGGTCCAGTTGACGGTGGCCGACTGGTAGTCGTTGGTGATGCCGGTGATGGTGGGCTGCATGCAGGTGATAGGATTGCAGGTGAAGAGGCGGATGTCGCCTGTAGCGGTAAGGGTGTAGCCGCCGCTTACAGTGTTGATGTTGTAAGGATTGTTGTCATTATAAGCATAGCGGCCTTTGGGTAAAGAAGTATTGTGAGCGCAGAAATAGGGGGAGGAAGCCCATGAACCGTGATTGCGGTTTACTGCAAACAGCACATTGCTGTGGCCGTCCCATGTGAACGACGTATCGAAACTATGGAGCTGCCACTCGGTATCGGTAAAGTTGAAAGTACCATTGGATATCACCTGGACGAACTGATGGTTCGTGTCGGGCAAGATGAATCCGGCACTGAGGTCGCTCTCGCTGACATTGGCGAGGTATACATCCATACCGGTGAAGTAGGTGGAACCGGTAGCGGTGGAGTAGGGATGGAAAGCAAAGGCGGTGATTTCGCCGAGGAGACCTGCCATCTGAGCCGAGTCGATGATGGTCTGCACATAGCTATAATTGTAGGTGGAGTATCCGACAGGCAAATAGTAGGAAGTGGTGGAAGTAGCAGTGGGTTCAATGTTCTCTACGTAACTCATGCCGTCGCAGAAAGCGGTCTGGAAGGTATTCATGACCCACACTCCGGTATCGCCCACGCCACAGATGCAACGTACATAGACATCGTATCTACCCAAGGGCGAGAGGCCCGTGAGGACAGCGTTGGGGGTGAGAGTGGTGATGGTGGTGCCAGTGCCGCGGGGGAAGCCGACAGTGTCGTATTCCACTTCGTAGGAGATGGCGTCGGTGTTGTCCCAAACCACATTGAGCTGAGTTGAAAACTCAGGCACATCGGGATTGAGGCGGATGTTGAGCGGACGGCAGTAGAGCGGGATGCAGTCGACATGGATTTCGAAACCGGAATACATAACCGAACCGTCGGTATGGAATGTTACTGTGATGGGGCCGATGGATGAGGTGAAGGGGCCGAAGGTGGTGGTTGAAGAAATGCCATAGTCGGTCCACAACTGGGTACCACTGGTGCCTACACCGTCATAGATGGTGATATAGTCGAAGGTGCCCTCAGTATAGGATAGGCCACTGACCGAGACCAGAGAGGTGGGGTCGGTGGGCATGATGATAACGGTACTGTTCTGGTTGGCTGAATAGTTACCATCGGGACCGCCATCGTCATAGATGACACCGCCGCACAGACGAACGGTATCTGTGGAGTTAGCAACCATCACATAGCTGTTGGGGGCAACCCGGATGGGGCCTTCCCACGCGGAGGTGTCGCCAGCACCGCAAACAGCACGAACCCAGAAGAAGTAGTCCTGTCCGCTGGTGAGACCACCAATAACGGCATAGGCGGAATCGATGACCGTAGTGTCGGCCACGGGGGTTGCATTGACGTTGGTGTCGACAGCAATTTGCCACTGGGTGGCTTCGCCGCGCTCGGTCCAAGCAAGAGAGACAGAGGTGGGTGTGTTGCCAGTGGAGACCAAATCTCCGACATGGGGGCAGGTGGGGATAGGCTCATAGCCTATTTCGTCCAACAAACCATACCAAGAACCATTGGGAGCGGACTGACCTGCTTTGATGGCAATATAGTTGCCGGGCAGATTATGACCAGCCAAAGGTATTTCGTAGAGTCGCCATTCATACAAGGTCACAAGAACGGTGTCTATGGCCTGGAATGTGGCGGGAACCGACGGGTCGGTCATGAGGCCGACATAAAGGGTGACGGGATCGCTGTAGCTGCCACCATTGTTATAGCCCCAGAAACGAACCTGTAAGCTGTCGATGGGGACAACCGTGGTGTCGATAGCGGGGAGGGTGATGATGGGGTCGAAGTTATCGTAAGAGTACCATGACCAATAGATACAATTGGCTCCATGATGGGCATCATAGTTATAGATATAGGGATAGTAATAGCTGTCATAGGGATTGTTCTCGCGGGTCCAGCAAGGATAGAATTTGGTGGAACTGCTGGAGCCCCATCCGAAGGGTACATTCTCAAAGCTCTCGGTAAAGTACATAGTGTCGAGCAAGAGGCATTCGGTGCGGAAGGTGAAGGCATTGGACCATCCGGAGGTGTCGCCAGAGGGGCATAATGCACGTACATAGAAGTCGTATCCGGTGTTGGGGGTGAGAGAGGTGAGGAGGATAGAATCGGCGTGGAGGTCTTGGGGCACAAGGGTGTCGGGGTTGAAACCTTCAGGACCAAAGACGTACTGATAGTCGGTGACGCCGAGAGCACTCCAGCGCAGCATGGCAGAATCGGAAGTGATGTATGAAAGCGATACATTTTCGATGCGGGCACATGGACGGATGTAGTCGACACGGATGTCATCGATATAAGGATAGCAATAGGAGCCTACGGGAGAAACGATAGTGATGTATCTTCCCGAGCCGGTATATTGGTTGAAACGTACACTCATGGCTTCCCAAACGTTGGTTGCTGTAGGAGCGACGGTGGCCACAGAGGTAAAGGTGGAGAAGTCTTCCGGATCGGTCATGACACCAACCATCAATTCATGAGAATAGGAGTTGTTTTCCTTGTACATCCAGAAGGTGAGCTCGAGCGTATCGACAGGAGCATTGAAAACAGGAAGAGCGGCATAAGTGTAGCTGCTGTTGTCGGAATACATGTAGAGGCTGTTCATGCCGGAATGGGCATAGTAGGTTACGGGATAAGGATAGGAGCCGTAGGAATAGGAAGTGCCCGAGTGCCAACATGCAGGTGTACCCGAAGAGGGGAAGGATTCAATATTATCGAGGAAGGGGAGGGAGTCGGGGACACAGGTGGTTTTGGCACTGAACAAGGCTGCGATAGCGGTGTCGCCACAGAGTGAGGTGATGCGGAAGGTATAGCGTGTGTTGGTAGCGAGGGGAGTGAAGATGTAGAAGTCATTGGTAGTGACGCCTTCACTGGTCCAAGCAGTGTCGGTTTCACCCTTATATTCTACCATCCAGGAGGTTTCCTGATAGCCCGGGGTCCACGAGAGGGAAATCATATTGTATGAGGAAGAATCGAACATCACTGTAGGACGGGCACAGGCCAGTTCCTCAGCACAGCCGGCAATATGGAAACGCATGTTGCAACGGGTGTTATCCATGTTACCCAAAGAGGGGTTGGTGATATCGTAGGGAGAACCATCATTGTATATGATTCTGGACTTGCCTTCGGCGTAGTGTACATTGAAGGTATAGGAAGAGCCGTCGTAGGAGCCGGAGTTGTCGAGAACAACAACCAGAAGGTTGTCACCCGTATAGAGGAAAGAGTTGGTGAAATCGAAGTGGTTCCAACCGGTGGTGGTGCAAACCAGCGGACCGGCATAAACCATGACGAAATTGGAAGAGTCGTAAGGCACATAGCCGTCGCTCAAATCGCTGACGGTGACATTGGCAAGATAGATGCTGCAGTTGGAGGCAGCCGAGTTGGGAGAGGTGTAGGCATAGTCGAAATCGATGCCGGAGATGATGGTTTGGCCTGTCATCTCTTCAGCAAGTACCAACTGCTGGGTGTAGCCGTAATTGTAGTAGTTGTTGTTGGGCAACTGCCAAGAGGTAGAGATATTGCTACCGGTGAGGGTAACGAGGTCGGAGATAGTGGTATCGAAAGCAAGGCAGGGAAGATGGGCAGTGGTGAAGAGAACACTATCGTATTCACCATAACTGCCACCGTCACAGGCTGAACGGACAAGAGCCTTGTAGGTAGTGTTGGCTGTGAGGCCGGTGAGAAGGACACCGGGGGTGGAGGAGGTGAAAGTCAGAGAGGCATCGGTAGCAGTGTCGATGCACAGGATTTCGTATTCGGTGGGAACGCCAAAATTGGTGCCCGAAATATTCCATGAGAGTGCTGCAGAACTGGTACCCACGCTGGAGGCCGTCAAGTTGGTGACAAAAGCACACTCGGCACCGGGGGCGCAGAGGGTGAAGAGTTCGAATCCTTCATAACCGCCTTGATAGCTACCGCCGGTGAAACGGACAGTGATGGGCCCTTGGTTGGAGCGCAGGTGGGGGATGACATCGGTGTAGTTGTTTGTTGTGGACTGCCAAAGCAAAGTGCCGTTGGTCCCCACACCTTCGTAGATGCGCAGTTGGGCATAGTAGGCATAGAGGTCGGTACTGCCCCAGAAGGTGATAACAGAGTCCTCGCTGCCGGGATAGATTACCACAGTATAGTCGGAATAGGTGGAATATATGGCATCAGGACCGCCATTGTCGTAAATCACATAACCGCAGCCACGGAGAGTGTCGGAGCCAGATGTGCCCATAACATACTGTCCGGGGATGAAAGTGAGGGGACCCGTCCAGGGGCTGGATTCGGAGCAAATGGAACGGACATAGGCGTTATAGATATGGCCACCCAAAAGGTCGGTCAACACAGCAGAAGTGTCGTAGACAGAGATGACGTTGTTGGAGGTATCGGGGTTGAAGTTCGTAGTGTCGTAGGCCACTTCCCAAGAGGTAGCGGAACCCACTTCGCGCCAACCGAGAGCAGCCCAGTTGGTGCCAGTGCTGTCAACTCTCAGTCTCTGGGGTGCCAGACACGAAGGCATGGTTTCGACCGTTAAGTCATCGAGCATAAGGGTGTACTGGCCACCGGTGCCCGTGGTGCGCATGGCCATGCGGTTGCCCGTGCCACTGTATTCGTTGAAAAGTATAGTGTAGAGATGGTATGAATTGCCCCAGTTGTTGCCGCTTCCAAGAATGAGGTCGACGGTATCGACAGGAACGAAAACGGTGTCTTCCATAACACCCACCTCAAACACGAAGTTATTGCTCATGACAGAGGCATAGAAGGACATCTGGAGGGTATTGATGTCGTCCATGACGGGGAGAGCAATGATTTCGGTTTCGGCAGTAGCGCTCTCAAATTCGAAATAGACATTGCTGTTACGGGCATTGGACGAGTACTCGTAGGCGGCAGGGAAAGTGGAGGCAGAGCTGCTGCCCTGAGCCACAGATTGCCAGCAGTTGGGAATCTCGCCAGTGGCCAAATCCTCAAAGCCGGTGGAATAAGGTACAGTAGTGGCACCCATGCAAGCGGAGCGGAAATTCGCAACGTTGGTCCAAGTGCTGTTGGTCGAAGCATCGCAAAGGGCACGGACATAGACATAGTACAGAATATTAGAGCCAAGGCCTGTAACAGTGTATGTGGTGTCGGTGGCCATAAGGCCGCTGGCAGAAGTAAAATCGGTAATGGCAGAGTCGGAGACTATCACCTCCCACGAGGTGGCACCACCGTTTTCCGACCAAGTGATGGTGGCCTGGTCGTGAGTGATGTTAGACACAGCCACATTGGAAGGAGTAGCACAATAGGTGGAAAAAGAGTTGATGCCCAAACGGATATTCGGCAAGAAAGACCCCGAATATGCATCGGTGGGAGGAGTTACGAGCGAATAGGGATTATCGTCATTGTACTTATAGATGGAACGGTTTCCACCCGACATGGATGTACCCTTATAGTAGGGGTAACCAGAGTTGTAGGAGCCTGTGCCATCAACAAAAGCAATCACCAAATCGGCAGTGTCCTGATAGGAGAAGGCACTGTCGAGAGTGATGGTGACCCAGCCAGAGCTGAAGGAAACGGTTCCTTGGAACACTTGCTGGAAGTTCGATGCAGCAACGGCATCAGCACCGTCGGAGAAAGAACTCTTGTGCAGCTCAGCCATGTAGATGGTGAGTGTGCGGTTAGCCGAACCATTGTCCACCTCGAAACCAATTTGGTCTATGTCACCATCGATGCCAATCTCGCTGGCATGATAGATAAACTGGGTGAACGAATAGTTGAAGAAGGTGTAGGTCGGGACATACGGACTCGTTTGTAGCCCAGACCCTACAAACACATTGTAATGTGTTTGTGCCTGTGTCGCCATTGGCACTAGCAGAAAAGCCAACAGCAATGAAATAAGGAATTTTTTCATGTGTACACTTATTTGTTAATAAAAAAGAATTACGTTAGTACATACACTCCTGACCTTTCTTCCTCTGGAACAGGGCAAAACCTCGATGCCCAATAAACAGAAAATTAATAGTCAAAGAGTTTGCAAAAGTAGTCATTTTTTATGAACCAATAAGGTTTTGTGAAAAAAACTTGAGGAAAAGTACAACCGTTAACATAATATTTGAGAAACAAACGGCTTGCCACCCCTTAAAAAGTCAATTAAATACAATGAGAGGAATATATATTATAAAAAAAGTTAAACACACGAAGTGGTAACAATATAAAATACATACGGGCGGCCTGTTCGACCGCCCGTATTGAGATTTAATACCAATTACACCCTAAAAAGGATGGAAACGGTTAAGAAGTTTAGCGTACCACGAGTTTCTTCACCATGTTGACTTCGTCGCCGGTGATGCGTACAAAGTAGGCACCCTGGGCAAGGTGGTCAACATCCATGGTCTTGGTACAGTCGTTGCTGCATTCGAGGGTCTCGGCTGCTACGGTGCGGCCGTTCATGTCGATTACTGCAATGCGTACC
>ONQD01000067.1 GCA_900319865.1 uncultured Bacteroidales bacterium
CATATGTCAAACGCCTTTCCATAGGCGAGCCTTACTATTGCACCTTGTTTCTGAGTGAGACTGCACCATTCTGCAATTATAATATCCCGAACTCACGTAGTATTGAATGTTGCACAACAGATACGTAACCCATGCTAAATGCAACAGGCAAAAGCATCCCATAAAAACAGTAAAGAAAGAATACTTTTTCCCCTTTATGTTTGAGATAGCTCTACGAATAGGAATAGGCATATTTGTTGCCCGTGGGCGGGACTAATTTATTTTCCTGCCGAAGATGGTGTAGCCGGCACCCAGCATAAAGGTATTGCCCCGTCCTATAGAATACGTGGCCGTGAAATACCACGGGTTGGTCAGTTTGTAGGCTGCACGCATCAGGAAACCGTTGCTGAAGAATCCATCTGCACCACGGTATCCCAAACCCAGCATTATCGCGCTGTTGTTCGGGAACGAGAATGCCACTGTGGGAGTGAAGGCAAAACCTATGCCGCTCGAGGCATTCAACTCCACATAGCCACCCACCGAAATCAAATCAGTAATGGGGAATGTCATGTCCAGTCCCGCGGCTGCGATAAAGCCTCCCGGATGGTTGGGATATTTGGTGCGGTAGGTAAGGGTGCCCACGCTTCCGGTCACTCCCATGAAGAACTTCCGGGCCACGTCGCCACATTCAATAGTCCAGCGTACCCGTCCGTCATAGCCTCTCGGTATGTAGCAGTATATGCTTTGCCATTTGTTGATGAGGTTGGTTCCTATTTCCTCGAAGGCCGACTGCAACTTGTCAAAGTTCTGAAGGGAATAGAACTTGTTGCCCGAAGCATTGTGCGACAGGCTGCTCAGCACTCTCTCGAATTCGGTATTGTTTCTGTCCACATCGTTTCCGCGTATGGCCAGCACATAGCTCTCAATGGGTGCCCCACCTATTTTCTCTTTCATGATGCGTTGGTTCACATGCTGGAAATAGCGGTGTTCCGTACCCTCTGCTGCCTTGCCAATCTTCGGGTCAAAGGAGTCGTTGTCATATCCGTCGGTAAAGGCGATAATAAAGTTTCCGTCGTATTTCTTGTCCTTGTCCACCTTCAAATCCTTCACATAATTCTTGATATTGTCCAATCCCTTGTCGATGGCGTAGTAGAAAGCCGTCCGGTTGTTCAGCTGCAGGGTGTCTATGAATTGGAACATATCCTTGCGGCTGTTCTTGGTCAGCGGTTTCAAGTCAAATGTTCTTGTGTTCCTCATGGAGTTGAACCCCACTATGCCGATATGCACATTGCCGTCGCTCGACTTTTCTATAATCACATCAATAAACTGCTTGGCGGCCTGCTTCAGCTTGATGAAATCGGCATCGCCAATCGACGAGCTGCAGTCCAGCACCAGCATGATGCTCATCACTTTCTGCTGCGAGAAGGCGGCCTGTGCATTCTCCACCTCGCTGTCCACTTGCCAGCGTCCGCTGTTATTCTGCCAGCGGTAGAATTTCAACCCGCAGTTGAAGCCTTGCGGATGGGTTGTCGCAGCGTGGTCGAACACCAGTTGCACACCCTTGTCGGTGTCGTGGCCGTATATAGTGTCGCTGTCTGTAAAGGTAATACCCTGACTGCGGACATTATATAATTTCCACTCCTGACCGCTCTTGGTGGGCGTAGCCAGTTGTCCTTCAATGTAATACTTTGCTTTTTCGGCCTGACCAAAGACCGTCAGCGTGAGCAGCAGAGCTGCTGCAAGCAGTGTGAGTCGTTTTTCCATAAGTGCTTACTTATATTAAATATATACACTAAAACGCACTTTCCCGTTATTTATTGCGTCACAATACTGAAAAATCCGCATACAAGGTTTTCCGTTGTGGCCAGCCTACCCTTTTATTGCTATGACCTATTTGCAACGCATTGTAAAGAAGGCTTAAACCAATTATACCCCAACCCTCGTCCATGGAGGAACCAACATCTCCCTATGGTGATTAATATGACTGTGCTACGCAGGCTTAATAGATATCCCTAACGAGGCGTACGGAGAATCCCAGGCGACGACCGCTCTGGTTCGGCGTGAGGAGTATGTGGCTTTGAAAGGGCACGCTGTTCGCGCAGAACTCGTACTTGGTGTTGGGAGTGGACGACCAATAGAAGCCCATGTAGCCCACATCCCTGGTCGAGTAGGCGCGGTTTCCTGCAGCAGGCAGGAAGACCGCACCGGCAGCCTCCATCTCCGCCCACTGGGATAGGGTGTAGCTGTTATGTGTCCAGTCAGGATTGTTGCTTTCGTCACTCGTTGCAAATCCCGAAGTGAACGTACACCCCGAAGGCAGTGTCCAACTGTCGGGTAGGATAATCAGTCCGCCCACCCCGTTAATATTGCCAGTACCGCGTTTGGCAGAAGCATCGGCGCGGTCACTCAGCAGATAATACCATTCGTCACTGGTAAGCGTGCGCCACCGATTGGCGATGTTTCCGCCGTTGCTGATGGCGTTGCTACCCCAGTCAACGAAAGTGTCTATTTCATAATTATAATTACTGTAGGTCAATGTGGGATTACTGCCCGTACCCCAGCTGAAGAGGTCAATCCAACCGCTGTAGGTGGAACTGATGTTGTTATTATCGCTACCACTGACATTACCTCCATAAAATCCATATTGGTCGGCTGTTTGCGTACCCACATAGTCGTACTGGTGTTCCGCAAATCTCCATGTGTTTGTGCTGGCTTGATATTGTAGGTTGCCTCGTGAAAAGAACACCTTCTTTGTAGGACTGACAGAGAACAGCCCCGGCTCCTCATCAGGGTCATCTGGAGGCTCCACCAATGTGATATCGCAAGTATTGGGATAGCACAACAATTGTAACGACCTTTCTTCTCTTTCCTTTTGAGTAATCTCATTTCGTGCAACAGCACATGCTTCAATCGCTGTGGCTCCATGAAACATCTCATTGAAAAAGGACACGCAGCAATTCATGTCCGTTAATCCATATACAGTTTCATTAAAACCCACAAAACAGCCTAATCCTTTTTCCCTAATTAGTTTTTTACAGAATTCATGATTACCCTTCAATGTTTGGCAGGCAGCTGAAAACATTACACTATTATGGTGAAATTGTTTCGGGAGTTTATCCAATAGATACGTTTCGCTAATTAATAAATGATAATCATCCGAGCTTCTAACAAGACTTGCTCTAACTCTATCTTTTATCCATTCTTTGTATTCATCAGATGTTATAATATTACTCCAAGGCTCACCTGTCAAAAGCCAATGTTGATCACTGAAATATCCACCATGAGTATGAAATATTATTGCACCATATTCAGGCATTCTATTTAATATGAAATCAAGGCTTACCTGCTCACTCTTTCTTATACAGGTATCCCAATTCAGCGAGTCTTTATATTTTGCGATGATTTCGTCATAACCTGTTTCCCATGACCTATTTATCACATTCAATAGACAAATGCTCTTCTCCTCACACATTGACCCATCTTTGCTTTGGAATGTTTTTCTGGCATCTTTCCAGGATAAGGACTTCACATCTATGGACTTGTCCGGATTCTCATCTTCCGGGTAGTATTGCCACATAATGACCCCTCCGTCCTTTATCTTCACGCAGATAGCCTCGCCATCCTGCCAAGCATCTTCCACATTCGCCATTGCTTTAAAATCACTCAAATGGGAAGCCATGGCCTCTATTGTCTCAGACGACTTGAATATGATCCCCACATTGTCCATCACCTGTTCGGCATTGGCTATCACTTCCCTGCGCAGTGTCTCTTCGTCTTTCTCTTTTTGGCAGCTGGCAACAAACAGGCTCAGCAGCAGGCATGCCACCAAGCTAAGGATTTTCCATAAGTAAGTATTCTTCATAATCGTTTAATATTTAATGTGGCAAACCTTTTTCCAACCCACTTACCCGTCAAGGGTTCGGGTGATTGGCACTGCAAAAATACAACTTTTTTTTGACATAACAGAAATGATTATTCGCATGTATCCGATAGACGGCCTGAAAGGCCAAAAGCAGATAGCCTACGGCAACACCGTAGGTCATGGGAACATAAGATGTCGCCCTGAAAGGGCAAAAGCACTTGTTTTTGCTTTTGCCCTTTCAGGGCGATTGGTCTGCATCTCATTTGCCCAAGGCGATGCCTTTGGCTATTATCTCGTTGCCCCGTTGGGGCGTTTCGGCGAATTGCGGATAATCATTTCCTAAATTCCAGTTACAAGTGCAACACTAAGTAAAAAAAGAGTACCAAAATTTGGTACTCTCAGGTAAAATGACTACTTTTGTGTTGTCAAATGAAAAGATATAATCACCTTACCAAAGAGCAAAGATACA
>ONQD01000027.1 GCA_900319865.1 uncultured Bacteroidales bacterium
CTTGGTGGGCAGACCAGTGGAGGGACCGCCACGCTGAACGTCAATAACCACCAGAGGCAACTCGGTCATCACGGCCAAGCCCAAAGCCTCGCTCTTCAAGCTCAATCCGGGGCCGGAAGTGCTGGTGCAGGCCAATGCGCCGGCATAGCTGGCACCGATAGCCGAGCAAACACCGGCAATCTCGTCCTCGGCCTGGAACACACGGGCACCAAGGCCTTTGTGCTTCGAAAGCTCAACCATCACGTCAGTAGCAGGGGTGATAGGATAGCTACCCAGGAACAGACGACGGCCGCTGCGTTCGGATGCGGCAAGCAGACCCCATGCGGTAGCCACGTTACCGGTAATGTTACGGTAGCGGCCCTTGGGCATCTGGGCGTGTGCCACTTCCATAATCTTGGAATGGATAAGCTCCAGTTTATCGGCATACTCATAACCTTCGGTCAGGACGGCCTTGTTCAGCTTTACAACTTCGGGTTTCTTGGCAAACTTGCGCTCCAAATATGCGAAGGTCTTTTCAAGGGTCTTGTTGGTCAGGAAGAAAATCATACCGAGAGCGAACATATTGCGGCTCTTGTCGGCGGTCTTCTTGTCAACACCCTGCTCGTTACCTATGCGCTCGGTGAACGAAGTAATAGGGGCATGGACAATGGTATAGGCGCGTTCAAACTCCTCGGTGAAGGGGTCTTCCTTATAACCAGCCTTCTCCAAAGCCTCGGGAGTGAAAGTGTCGGCATCAACAATAACCGTTGCACCCTTCTTGGCCCACTTCAACTGCGACTTGAACGAGGCAGGATTCATGGCAACGAGGATGTCGCACTTGTCGCCCGAGCTGTAGATGTGAGAACCCACGTGAACTTGATAGCCCGATACTCCGGCAATGGTATTGTGCGGAGCACGTATCTCTGCGGGATAGTCAGGGAAAGTGGCGATGTCGTTTCCCGTCAAAGCGGCTGCATCGGAAAACAGGGTTCCGCTCAGCTGCATTCCGTCACCGGAATCACCGGCAAAACGGACGACGAGGTCATCTTTGTTAACTATCTGATTTTTGGACATGTTGTAATATTTTTATTAATAAATTACACTTAATAATTTGTTTGCAAAGATACACTTTTTAATTTAATTATCGTTTTTTATCTCTAAATGCTTTTGCAAATGATTGTTGATTGCTCAACAAACTCCAATCAATCAACGGTTTATTTAGTGAATAAATTATTTATCGGTGCGAAAACCCATTTTCTTCTAACTTTTACCGTCAATCGGTACCTATTGCTTGCCCCGTCTATATTTTCATTATGTTTACTACATTGTATCATCACCTAAACAGATAGGAAACAAATGACCCTCAGGCAACAGGTAACTGCATCCCTAAGGTACGCGACATCCATTCAAATTATAAAGAACCCACCAAGAACAATAATCCAAACGACAAAGAAAGACATAGAAAACCATAGTAAACACATAGTTGAAATGAATGTAAATAAAACATTGAATTGTAACAAATAAATCCATAACAATAGATTTGCTCTATTGAAGTATTTTTCTTTTTAGGTTTACGCTCAAAATAGGAGCAATTCTCCCCCATCGTTCCTTCGGAAAAACGACCATACTGCCCAGCCAGAATTACCGCCCCATTCCGCAATCCTCCCTATCCTCGCAGCATCACACTCCAATCCGCATCCAACCCCGCATCGCTAACTTTTAAGCTCTTCTTCACCTCATCAGAAGCTCTTCTTAATCTTGTGGGTGAACATGTCTTTTGCAAGGAGTTGGTTCATCATGAATGGGGAAAGAAGCGGGAGCGACGAGGAGACGTGCGATGATGGGTGGCAGAGTAGTGACTGGTGGGGTGTGGTTCGCAATGAGGGCACTATTAGTCGGTTGATTTTTCGCTGTGGGTTTGGTGATAATTCGGGGAAGGTTCGGTTTAAGGGCGGTTGAGGGGGCGAAACGGAGGCCGGACGGAGCGAAGCGAAAGCGAACCTACAGCGAACCTTCGCCTATTGTTGGAAAGGTCTGAATGGGTGTTGGGCACAATGCAAATAGAGCGACGGGGTAAGGCTGAGGGTGAGAAAAAGGGAAGCGGATTGAGGGCGTTTGCAACCGGAATGGGGCCGAAGGAAAATGGGTGGTGGAGGATATGATGTTGTAGTTTAGATAAAAGGTATTTTTAAGTTGAAATACAAAATGGAACAATATGTTAATAAACCATCGTTTGGACGGGTTGGAGATTTTTTTTTATAAAAACAAAAGCGATTGTGTTTTTTTTCGTACCTTTGCAAAAAAATAAATAGATACAATGAAACATAAAATTACTTTTTTTATCCTGCTTACGGCTTTGGTAGCCAGTCAATTTGCCATGGGGCAAGAAGTACGCCAGCTGAAATATAAAAACGGCAATGTCTATACGGGAACTTTCGACGGCCGTGGCCGTCCGTCGGGCTATGGCACTATGCGTTATGCCAACGGCGACCGCTATGACGGCAATTGGGAGAAGGGCCGCTGCCAAGGCGAAGGAGTGTACAACTATGCCGCCGGTGGCCGATATGAAGGCAACTGGGAAAAGGGCGAGATAAAGGGTAAAGGTATTTTCTATTACGCCAACGGCGATGTGCTTTCGGCCGAATTCACCGACGGTGGAACCCAAACCGGAGTAGGTAAATACACGTATGCCAAAGGAGCTGTGTATGAAGGCGAACTGGCCAACGGTCAGCCCGAGGGACAAGGCAAGATGGTGTGGCCCAACGGAGCCACCTATACAGGCCAATGGCAAAAGGGCCTGATGTCCGGCCAAGGCGAATATGTATTCGAGAGCGGTGCCCGTTATGTAGGCGGCTGGGCCAACGGCAAATACGAGGGTGAGGGCACCTACTACGACGTTGAGGGAAAAGCCATACACAACACCTACAAAGACGGCAAGGTAGTACCGCCACAAGAAGAAAAAAAGCAGCAATAACAGATAAACCATTCTACTGAATATGCGCAAGATACTATTCCTTACGGCTTTGTTGGTAGCCTTTCAAGCCAACGCACAGCGAGTGAACCTGGTGGGCAACGGCAAGAGCGATGCCGCCACGCAAATGGTTCTTTTACAGAAAGCCCAAGCCAAGGAGGCCAACCAGAATGTCAGAATACTGGCCAAGGTGACCGACCGCTTCGACAGCAAGGCGCTGCAGAAAGAGGGCATAAAAGTAGGCTCGAAGGCCGGTAACATCGTAACTTTGACTGTGCCTATGAGCAGACTGGCTGTGCTGGAACGCAATAGCGACATTTTGCAGTACAGCATTGCCAACAAGGTGTTCCCCACTATGAACCGTACACGCAGCGACACCCGCACCGACAGCGTGCAGAACGGTATAGACCTGCCGCAGGCATATACCGGCGACGGTGTGCTGATAGGCATCACCGACTGGGGATTTGACTATAAGCACCCCAACTACAGCAACAATGGACGCGACAACTTCCGCCTGTTGAGGGCTTGGGACCAGTTCAAGCTGTCGGGACCTGCACCAGAGGGGTTTGACTACGGCACCGTGTTCAACAGCCGTGCTGAGCTGGTGGCAGCCCAATGCGACACCTCAGGATTGTACGGCTATGCCACCCACGGCACCCACGTGGCCGGAATTGCTGCCGGACGCGGCATAGACGGTGAATACCGCGGACAGGCACCCAACGCCAATTTGCTGTTCGCCTCGTTCCTGCTGGACGAGAGCTACTGGCTGGACGCAGTGAGCTGGATGAAGAATGTGGCCAAAGAAGAAGGCAAGCGGCTGGTGATAAACAGCAGCTGGGGCATGTATACCCTGGGACCCATCGACGGCACGTCGCTGGTGAGTCAGGCAATCAACAACCTTTCGAAGGACAGCGGAATAGTGTTTGTGACCAGCGGGGGCAACTGTGGTGACGACAAATACCACCTTTCGAGGACATTCACTCCCGGTCAACACGACACACTCCGCACCATTGCCACCTATTACAACTATCACGAGATAGGCCAGGACATAGTGCTTTGGGGCGAACCGGGCAAGCCTTTCAGCGTCTCGTTTGCGATGGTGAACTCCATCGATTCGGTGTGCATACCTTGGCACAGCACATTGATGGCTACGGCAGGGGGAGGTAGCGGCAGCTACTATGTGGACAGCATACTGGTATCGTCCACCGGCGACACCATCAGATTCCACCTGCTTGTGGAGAATGCCTGCATATTCAACCAACGTCCCCACATGCTGCTGACGGTATACAAGAACTCAAACTACAACATACATCTGGGCATTACCGCAGAGGAAGGTACGGTGCACGCTTGGAACGTGGCCGACTTGGAAAACGGTGCCGGCAACATGGGTGCCGCCTTTGCCAAGAGCTGGTCGCACTACACCGCGGGAGACGACGCATGCGGTATTGGTGAGCCCGCGTGTGCAGAGGCCTGCATCACTGTGGCCGCCCACAATGCCGACTCGCGGCTTCCGAATGGGGATTGGGATCCGGGTGTGATAGCCAGCTTCTCTAGTCACGGTCCTGTGATTGACGGACGCAGAAAACCCGACATCTCAGCCCCGGGCGTGAATGTGGTTTCCTCGCTCAATTCGTATACCACAGAGTCGTACACAACAGTGTTTTCGTTCTCCTTTGCCGGACGCACCTACTACTGGGCCAAGATGTCGGGCACCTCGATGTCGGGTCCCGCCGTTACGGGAATTGTGGCCCTGATGCTGGAAGCCAACCCCAACCTGAGTCCTACACAAGTGCGCGAAATACTGTGCCAGACCGCACGAAACGACGCAAAGACAGGCCCGCTGCACGAACGCGACAGCATCAGCGACCAGTGGGGCTGGGGCAAGGCTGACGCACTGAAGGCTGTGAACGAATCGCTGGCCCATGTGGATATACAGGAAGCCGATGAAGAGTGGTTTGCCAAATCGCTGCAAGTGTATCCCAACCCCGCCAACGACCGCATCACGGTGATGACCGGCCGTCACGACGCCGAGACTGTTGCCATATACGCTATCAACGGAGTGAAGGTGATGGAGAAACAAATAGTGATGGAAGGCACCATCGACATTGCCCAACTGCCGCACGGCGTTTATGTGGTGAAATGCGGAGCCCGCGCCACACGACTGGTACACTAACCCTATTCCGAACCCGTAAATCCCCCAAACGGCCTGTGCCCTTGGGGGAACCCCACCAACAAACGAAACAAGAAAGAGAACAATGCTGAGGATATTCCGAACCAACGTAGTGCTTCAGATATTCATCATTCTGATAGTGGCAGTCCTGATGTGGATCGGAGTCTTTATTCACCCACGTCCCACCCCCATCGAAGGAGGCGGGCAGCTGTATTATTGGATAACCGGACTGCTGTCGCCATTGGCCTCCACAATCATAGCCTTTGTGCTGGTGATAGTGGAAGGGGTGCTGCTGAACAGCATGTTGTACAGGCACAAAATGATGACACAAAGCAGTTTGATGCCTTTGCTGTTCTACATCGTCGCAATGAGCATAGGGCGGCCGACGCTGACACCCATGCTGTTGGGCAGCCTGTTCCTGATAATAGGCATGAGCCAACTGATGCTGACCACCACCCTGCTGTCGCTGGACCTGGACAAGATATTCGGGGCATCGGCAAGCATAGCCTGTGCCACGCTGTTCTGTCCGGCAATGGCGGTTTTTCTGGTGCCACTGATAGCAAACATGTTCAACTTCAGTCTCTACGGATGGCGTGACTGGACAATGTTGATATTGGGTATACTGGCGCCGTACATCGTGTTGGAGACCTACTACTATATGGTGGACGAGCTGTTTTACCGGAACTACCTAATACTGTATGGACTGACCGACATCAACTGGTCGGTGGGCGGGAGCCTGATAGACTGGATTGGGAGCCTGATATTCCTGCTGCTCTTTGTAGTGGGGTTTGGGTCAACGGTAATCAACGGGCAGAACAAGACCATCAACTTCAAGAAGAACCTCACGGCCATATTGTTGTTCACGGTGGGAAGTATACTGTTCACGCTCTATACCCATATATTCCCCGTACACACGCAGGCCTTTGCCATACCCTTCGCCCTGTGCACGACGTTGCTGTTTGTGGACCCCAAAAGAGACGTGTGGTGGCAGAACCTGATATTTGTTCTGGTGATTGTGGCCTTTGTGATTTGGAACCTCATATAAGAAAAGACTATGCTGCTATCGCAATACACACCCGACCTGACCGAATGCGGTTGTGACGAAGCTGGACGTGGATGTCTGGCAGGGGCTGTATTTGCCGCCGCCGTGATACTGCCCAAAGACTACCACAACGAGCAGTTGAACGACTCGAAGCAGCTGAGCGAACACCAACGGTATGAACTGCGCAAGGTGATAGAGCAAGAGGCGGTGGACTGGGCAGTGGCGTCGGTCTCGGCCGAAGAGATAGACAAGACCAACATATTGCGGGCATCGATGCACGCAATGAACCTGGCTGTGGAGAAGCTGAAAGTGAGGCCCGAACTGCTATTGATAGACGGCAACCGATTCTATAACGAGGGGCTTATCCCCTACTACACCATAGTGAAAGGCGACGGGAAATACCTTTCGATAGCAGCTGCATCGATACTGGCCAAGACATACAGGGATGACTATATGCAGCAACTGCACAGCGAATACCCCCACTATGGGTGGGACAGGAACAAGGGATACCCCACAGCGTTGCACTATTCGGCACTGAAGCAGTATGGCCCCACACCGGTACACCGCATGACATTCAAGCTGAAACTGGACACTGCGACAGCGCAGACGAAAGAGACTAAACACGACTCATCATTATAATAGAACAACAAAGGAAACGAACAAGTGAACCCCGTAGAGAAAATAAGAGAGAATCAGAAAGCCAACCTGTTGCATGACCTGGCGGCAAAGCCGCACAGGAAACGCATAATACACCTGGACCTGATAAAAAGCATCGGGGTGATTGCCAAATGCCTGAGCGACGACGAGCAGATAACGCTGAGCCAGTTTACCCACCACATGTCGCAACGGGGCATACAGGTGCACAAGATAGAGCTACCCGTCAATGCCGAAGAGTTGCTGGGGAAGTACGGATTCCCGAAACCCGACTTCATACAACAGTTTACCAGCTATCACTACGACCTGCTCATAGACACCACACCCTGCAACGACACATTCGGGCTGTACATCACATTGAACACCTCGTCGAGCCTGCGGGTGGCATACGAAAACATAGAGCAACCCCGCACGGGGCTGGAGTTGGAGAGCTACGACTTCATAATACGCGGACACGGCGAATGCGAGCTGTCGAGCTATCTGACGAACATACTTAACTACATGATTAATATTAGAAAACAATAGAGATAAATTGAAGAGATGAAAAATCCGTTTATAGGAACCGGCGTTGCGCTGGTAACACCATTCAGAAAACAAGAGACGATTGATTTCAGCAAGCTGGAGTCGCTGATAAACCATATAATCAACGGCGGAGCAGACTATATTGTGGCGTTGGGCACCACCAGCGAAGCTGCCACAATGACCGACACCGAGCGACATGCGCTGCAGGACTTTATAATAGAGAGCGTGGGCGGACGCTGCCCCATCATGCTGGGACTGGGTGGAAACAACACCCTGGCGGTGACCGATGCGATAGCCAACACCAACTTCGACGGCATCAGCGGCATACTGTCGGTGGCCCCCTACTACAACAAACCCAACCAGCGGGGATTGGCACAGCATTTCAAACAGATAGCCGATGCCTCGCCTGTGCCAGTGATAATATACAATGTACCTGGACGCACGGGTGTGAACATCTCGGCAGAGACCACACTGCAGCTGGCCAACGAATGCCCCAACATTGTAGGCATTAAAGAGGCCTCGGGCAACATTGCACAGGTCATGCAGATACTGCGCAATAAACCGGACCGCTTCATGGTGATTTCGGGAGACGACTCCCTCACCTACCCCATGATAGCATTGGGAGCCTCGGGGGTGATCTCGGTCATTGCCAATGCGCTGCCCAAAGAGATGTCGGCGATGGTGAAATATGCCCTCAAGGGCGACCAGAAGAAGGCTTTGCCCCTGCACTATAAGATGCTGCCCCTGATGAACGCCATATTCGACGAGGGCAACCCCTCGGGAATCAAGGCGCTGCTTGAAATAGAAGGGCACATCAGCAACACGCTGCGTATGCCGTTGGTGAAGGTGAGCAAGCCCTTATACAATAAAATATCGGCCCTGTATGACGAATTTAACGCATAAAGCGGTAAGTGTATTTGCACAGGACTTGTATGCCACAGAGGCTACAGGCATCAGCATAGAGGAGGTCAGGACCGAATATGCGAAGTGTGCGATGACCATCATGCCCCACCACCGCAATGCTATGGGCGGCGTGATGGGTGGCGTGTTCTTCACACTGGCCGACCTTGCCTTTGCCGCTGCATCTAACAGCCATTGCCTGGAAGAGGACAGCCCTCTGGCCTGGGTGTCGCTGGGAAGCAGCATACAATACCTGGCTCAGCCTAAAGGCAATAGGCTCATCGCCGAGACGCAATGCGTACGCCAAGGCCGAAACACCTGTGTATACAACATCATGGTGCATGACGAAAACGGCATCAACACCGCTATTGTCACCACCACCGGGCTGAAGATGAAATAGACTAAATGAGCACGGCTATCGAAAAGCATTATTATCAACAAGACGCAATTGTTACCCGAACAACAATATAGAGGAGAGACACTGTATGACGATTGAGCAACTACAACTACCGATACTTGAAGAGTTCCGCTTGTTCCGGCAGGAATACGGACGCCGCACGGAGAGTGAGGTTCCGCTGCTGGGCGAGGTGGAAAGCTACCTGAATACCACATCAGGGAAACAACTGCGGCCCCTGCTGGTGTTGCTGTCGGCTAAAGCCTGTGGCACAATGGCGGAGCACCACATACTGCTGGCCGCCGCGGTGGAACTGCTGCACAATGCCACGCTGATGCACGACGATGTGGTGGACGAATCGGACGAACGGCGCGGCAATGACTCGATACGCCATCGCTGGGGCAATGCCGCCGCAGTGCTGTGTGGTGACTACTTTTTGGCACAGGTGATGACAGTGTTGCACGATGTTGGCGGGGAAAAGCCTTCAACGATAGTGAACGAAACGGTGCGGCGGATGTGTGCCGGCGAACTGAAACAGTTGTCGATACTGAAAAGCGGACAGGTGAAACTGGAAGACTATCTGGACATCATAGGCAGCAAAACGGCCCAGCTGATGTCGGCCTGCTGCGAGCTGGGTGCCTGCCGCAATACTGAGAACGGGGACGAAACCTACCAACAGATTATGCGGGAATTCGGCTACAACTACGGCCTTGCGTTCCAAATTTGCGACGACATGACCGACCAACAGGACTGCCACGACATCGGCTTTCCGGAAGGAGTACAGCCGCAACAACTGCTGGACCAATATGCCGGGCGTGCTTTGAGCCTGCTGGCCCAGCTGCCCGAAAGTCCTGCTCGCGAGATGCTTGGCCATTTGGTAGAAATCACACAACACCCAAAGAAATGACCTTTAACGGCAATATTCAGATAGAAATACAATAATTGACAAATAACTGATACAAAAAAGAAATAATAACAAACTAAACATCATCATTATCATGAAAAAGATTTTTCTAAGTATGATTTGTCTGATGCTGGGCGGAATAGCCTTCGCACAGAATGCGACGTTTCCTCAGAACATCACCCTCAAGGCTCTTGACGGCAGCACGGTTCAGTCCTCGGCCATTCAGAATGACGGTAAACCCATCATCGTCAACTTCTGGGCCACATGGTGCAAACCCTGCAACCGTGAGCTGAACACCATCAAGGAAGTGTATGAGGAATGGCAGGAAGAAACCGGTGTGAAACTGGTTGCCATCTCCATTGACGACGCCCGCAGTGCCTCGAGAGTAAAACCCCACGTGGACGGCAACGGTTGGGAATATGAAGTGTATTTGGATCAGAATCAAGACCTGAAGCGTGCAATGAATGTGGTGAATCCTCCCCACACCTTTGTGTTGAACGGCAAAGGCGAAATTGTATGGCAGCACGCTTCCTATGTTGAAGGCGACGAAGAAGAGTTGATAGCAGTGGTGAGAAAAGTGGCCGCCGAGTCGCAGAAGTAAGTCCTTAATTCAGTACAGAAACACCCTATTTACCAACTATGAAGACATTATTCAAGATAATCCCCCTGGCGGGTATGGTGCTGCTATGCGGCTCCGCCTTTGCACAGGGTATTCTGGGAGGGCATGTCACCGGCAACATACAGCTGGACGGACAGATTTCGCATGCCGACACCGTGATCGGCGCACAGAATGTGCCCGAAAAGCTTCTCTCCAACAGTCGTGCCGACATTCTTTACACCAATGGCAACTTCAGTGCCGGATTGCGCTTTGAGGCTTATCTGAACCCCATGTTGGGTTTCGATGCCCGATATAAAGGTGCCGGCATAGCCAACTACTTTGCCAGTTACCAGAGCGAACTGCTCAGCGTCACCGCCGGTAACTTCTATGAGCAATTCGGCAGCGGCATGATTCTGCGTGCATACGAAGACCGTTATCTGGGACTCGACAACTCCATACGAGGTCTCAACGTCACCCTGCGTCCTTTCAAGGGTGTCACCCTCAAAGCCCTTGCGGGTTCGCAACGTTTCTTCTGGATTTATCAAACCTCCAGCCTGGTGCGCGGACTTGACGGCGAGGTGAACCTCAACGGCATTATCAACAGCATGGCCGAGAGCAAACTGCGTCTCACCTTCGGGGCTGGCTTTGTAAGCAAGTATGAACCCGACGAGTTGATAACCAGTATTGAGACTCCCGGATACAAACTGAACCTCCCGCGCAACGTTGGTGCCGGAGCCGTCCGTATGGACTTGAACTACGGTAACTGGAGCCTCCAGGCCGAATACGCCCACAAGGGTCAGGACCCCAACATCATGAACAACTACATATATCGTGACGGCGAAGCCCTGATGGTGAATGCCACCTATTCCCAGAAAGGATTCAGCGCAAACATCCAGGCCAAACGTAACGACAATATGTGTTTCAAATCGGTGCGCAGTGAAAGCGGCGAAATGCTCTACATAAACTATATCCCTGCAATCACCAAGCAGCACACCTATGCTTTCCTGTCCATGTATCCCTACGCCACCCAAACCACTGGTGAAATGGGTGTGCAGGGCGATGTGATGTACAAAATCAAAAAAGGCACCCTGCTGGGTGGCAAATACGGTACTGACATTCATCTGAACGGCGCAGTCATCACCGGTATCGACACCAACACCCTTGGTGGTGTCGGCACCGACGGCTACACCTCTTCCTGGTTCAAGACCGGCGACCTCTATTATACCGACCTCTCGCTCGAAGTGGCCAAGAAACTCAGTTCCTCCACCAAACTCACCTGCACCTACGGCTATCAGATATTCAATCCCATTGTGGAAGGCCACGGTGGTGACCTGCACCACAACCACGTTGTTGTGGCCGACCTCACTTGGAAAGTGAGCAAGAAGAATGTGCTCCGCTTCGAAGCCGAATGGATGGGCAGTGACAGCAAGTACAGCCGCGATGTGGACGACAAGCGTTGCGGCGACTGGATTATGGGACTTGTGGAATACAACTTTGCGGGCTCATGGTTCATCTCTGCCAGCGACCAATATGCCTACAAAGACGGTATCGGCAACTACTACAATGTCAGCGTGGGCTACACCCACGGTGCCACCCGTCTCCAATTGGGCTATGGCAAACAGCGCGAAGGTCTGCTCTGCATTGGTGGTGTGTGCCGCCAGGTGCCTGCCAGCAACGGTCTCACATTCAGTCTTACAACATCGTTCTAAAACACATATAATCATTAACGGAGTCACTTCCGCAAAACATCAAACATAATGAAAAGATTATTCTTGTTCGCACTGTTGGGCACACTGCTTGCCACAACCGTTTCGTGCGACAAAATAGAGAAAGACCAATATCTCATTCCCAGTGGCGTGTCTGGAGAATGGTTCGAAAGCCATGCTTCCATCCCCAAGGTGCAGCGGGCCATGGTGGAGAAATACACTGGCGTGCGTTGCGTCAACTGTCCGGCAGCCGACGAAATCATCCATGCCGCTCTCGAGCAATACAACGGCAAACTGATTGCCGTAGCCATCCACTCCGGAGTCTTCGGCCGTCCCCTTGGCAACGATCCCGACCTCCGCACCGAGGACGGAACCCAATGGTACGAGACTCTTGTCGGTACCAGCACTGGTCTCCCCGCCGCTTTGGTAAACCGTGGCGAACTGTTCAACCCGCTGGGCGGTGTCAACGACCGCATTGACCCCATTGTCAACAACGACCCCAAAGTGACAATGCTCATCACATCCGAATCCATTGTTGATAATGAATTCTTCAGCGATATCCACGTGGGGTTTGAGCAGGACATTGCCGAAGAGCTTACCCTCACGCTCCTGCTCTACGAGGACAACATCCACACCACCCAAAGCATTGCCGGTGGCGGCGACATCGAAGACTATGTGCAAAATCACGTACTCCGCAAAGTCTACACCGACATCTGGGGGTTGCCCGTCAGTGTGGCCCGCACCCAAGGCAAACAGTATTTTATACGTCTCAACCTTTCCCTTCCTGCTGGGTGTGTGAAAGACAACTGCCATCTCGTGGCCTTTATCGCCGAAAAGGAAAGCCACAAGATACTTAATGTTGCCGAGTGCAAGCTCTGAGCATGAACAAACGTATCCTCGGCCTGGCTCTGCCCAACATCATCACCAATATCACCGTGCCGCTTTTGGGCATGGTGGATATGGCCATTGTAGGGCGTCTCAGTGCCGACCACATCGGTGCCATCGCCATTGGCACCCAAATCTTCAACCTCATTTATTGGAACTTCGGGTTCCTCCGCATGGGCACCAGCGGCTTCACTGCGCAAGCCTATGGTGCCCATGACTTCAATGAGGCCGTACGCATCTTTGTCAGGGCCATCTGCATTGCCCTGGCCGTAGCGTTGGCCCTCATTCTGCTGCAATGGCCCATCAGCCTGCTTTCGGCACAGATATTCAAAACCAGTCACCATGTGCTGCAGCTGGCTTTAGCCTACTTCTTTGTGCGCATCTGGGCCGCTCCGGCCACATTGGGTCTCTATGCCATAAAAGGGTGGTTTATCGGCATGCAGAACTCGCGTCTTCCCATGTGGATTGCCATCTTTCTCAACTGCGTCAACATCGTTTGCAGCCTGGTGTTCGTGCTGGTGCTCCATTGGGACATCCGCGGTGTGGCCTTGGGCACCGTCATCGCCCAATACAGTGGCCTGGCGGTAGGTCTCTTTTTCCTCATCCGCAATTATGGCCATCTCTTTGCCCAATACACCTCCGCATTCCATTCCCGCATCGCCATTCTCAAAGACTCCCTCAAATGGTCCGAAATGCGCCGTTTCTTCAAAGTCAACATCGACATCTTCCTCCGCACAGTCTGCCTCGCCACAGTCTTCACCTTCATCACCGCTGCCAGTGGCCGCATCAGCCCACAAATCCTGGCAGTCGACGCTCTCCTCATGCAGTTCTTCACCCTCTTCAGCTACATAATGGATGGTTTTGCCTATGCCGGCGAGTCGCTCGTGGGACGCTATATCGGTGCCCGCGACGGCCGTTCGCTCCGCCTGTCGGTGCGTCTACTCCTGATGTGGGGACTCATACTCACCGTTCTCTTCACCATCATCTATGCCATTTGCGGCGACTCCATACTCCTAATCTTCAGCGACAAGCCCGAAGTCATCCAGTCCACCCACCCCTATCTGTTCTGGACGCTCATCATCCCCGTCTGCGGTTTTGCCGCTTTCCTTTTCGATGGCATATTTGTCGGTGCCACAGCCTCGCGCACCATGCGCAACAGCATGTTCATTGCCTCTGCAGTGTTCTTCATTGTCTACTATTCATGCAAACATTTCTTCCTCTCACACGACAATCCCGACGTGGCCACATGGAACAACATCCTCTGGACCGCCTTCATGATATATCTTGCCCTGCGCGGCATTCTTCAAGCGCTCTACCTCAAGAAATCAGTATATAATCAAGTAACAAATTAATATCTCAAACCCTTATTTATGAAACGTTTTATCAATAAACTAATCTTAATCACCCTTCTTATGTGCGGCTACCAAGCCCAGGCAGTCTACGTTCAGAACATGCCCGTGGTGCAGTTCCAGCCCAACGGCGACACCTTGCATTTTTTTGCCACTGGCGACGAATGCTATCACCGCTATCACGATGCTGACAACTACACAATTGTCCAGAACCAAGCGGGCTACTGGGTCTATGCCATGCCTGCCCCCGATGGCGGCCTCATGCCTTCGCAATATCCTGTCGGCACCGTCAACCCCGCCACTCTGGGCTATCAACCCGGCCTCACCATCACCCGACAGCAGTGGCTGGAACGCCGCCAGGCTTGGCAAATACCCGAACAGTACCGTATTGCCACACCCAAGACCGACGACCGTAACCATGGCGACTTCTGCAATCTTGTCATCTTCATCCGCTTTGCCGACGACACTGCCTACACCCGCCCCCTCTCGGCCATCGACGCCATGTTCAGCGACTCCTCGTCAGTCTCCTCCAACTCGGTATACAACTACTTCAAGCGCGTATCTTATAACCAGATTTTCATCCGCACACTCTATGCCCCCGAGCCCGTAGGCGACCAAATACGCTCATTCCAGTCGCCCCACCCCCGCAACTATTTCATGCCCTACACCGAAAGCAACCCCATCGGCTATCGAAACTACCATGAACGCACCGAACGTGAATTCGAGCTCCTTGTGGGTGCTGTCAATTTCATCAACGATTCCTGCCCCGTCCCCACCTCCTTCAATCTCGACTGCAACAATGATGGATTCATCGACAATGTCAACTTTGTGGTAAAAGGCGGCACCGCTGGCTGGAGCGACCTCCTCTGGCCCCACAAGTGGAACCTCTATTCCTACGATGTCCGCATCAACGGCAAGCAGGTCAGCACTTTCAATTTTGCCCTCGAGGGTTCGGGTGCCGACTATTTCGGTCCCAGCACCTTCTGCCACGAAATGTTCCACTCGCTCGGTGCCCCCGACCTCTACCGCTACAACCAAAGCGACCCCGTTGCCCCCGTGGGTCCATGGGACCTCATGGCCACCAACAGCAAGCCGCCGCAGCACATGAGCGCCTACATGAAATACCGCTATGGCAACTGGCTCGACACCATCCCCATGATTACCACCCCCGGCACCTACACCCTCCACTCTGTAGGCGACTCTCTGCCGGGCAACAACATCTATTGCTTCCCCAGCTCCCACCCCGACCAGTTCTATGTGGTGGAATACCGCGACAACACCGAGATATTCGAAACCCAGCTCCCCGGCCGCGGCCTGCTAATCTACCGTATCGACACCCGTTTCGACGGCAACTCCGGATATGACGGCGTAGAGGATTTCGACGGCATCTGGCTATTCCGTCCCAACTCCAACAGTTCCGAGGAATCGGGCCATATCTCCGAAGCCTTCTTCTCGCCCCAACGCCACCGCACCGAGTTCTCTCCAGCCACCGACTACTATCCCTGGCTCAGCGGCGACAACCCCGACTACTCCTTCGCCATCTACAATGTCACCCAACCCGGCACCACCATCAAATTCTCCTACACCAACCTCACCCGTCCCGCAAGGCTCAGAGACACCCGTGTCACCAACTCCACCGCCTCGCTGGCCTGGAACGGCTATGCCAGCGCCTACTCCGTCTACTACCGTCCCTCCGGAAGCGACCAACCTTTCCAGTGCCGCCATGCCGACCATAAATTCATCACCATCACCGACCTCGAACCCAACACCATCTACGAATGGTATGTGAGAGCTCTCTACAACCCCATCGACCATCACACCTATGCCGACAGCAGCCTCGCCTCCAACACCTCCCTGTTCCACACCGACCTCTGCAACAACCCGGTAACCATCATCACAAGCGATTCCTACAACAATCCACGCAACGGACTGCCCTATGCCGCCAACAAAGGCTATAACTATTCCCAACAACTATTCACCCCCGACGAGCTGACCGGTCCCCAAACCATCAGCTCCATCAGCCTGCACTATGCCCACTCATACGCATTCGACAAAACCAACTGCACCATCTACATGGCACACACCGACTTCGACCGTTTCTACGACTCTGTCGGCCCCGTGCCGTTCAGCCAGATGACCCAGGTGTTTGTCGGCGACATAAACTACAGCGAAGGGTGGAACGACATTGTGCTGAACACCCCATTCTACTACAACGGCACCGACAACCTCGTTGTAACCATCCTCGACAACTCTGGCACCCCAACACGTCTGCCCCACACATTCTACACCCAAACCACCGACACTCCCCTCAGCCTCTGCTACTCGTCCAACACCGACCCCATCGACCCCACGCTCGATTCCATCAACGGAACCAGAGAGCTAATGCGCTACCGCGACAACATCCGTTTCATCAGCTGCATTGAAAACTCCGACCAATTCTACGCCTGCATCATATCCGAGAACGAGAGCATGGGCTATGTATCCGGCGAAGGGCTTTACAATGTCAACGAGACCATCCAAGTGTCCGCCCACCCATACTCCAACTATGAATTCCTCCGCTGGAACGACGGCAACACCGACAACCCCCGCCAGTTCCAAATCACTCAGGACACCACCTTCGTAGCCTACTTCAAATCGCTCCTGGGCATCGACGATGCCCCCCAATCCGGCGGCTTTGTAATCCTCTCCCGTCATCTGGACATCACAGTTCAGGGAGCCGACAACCAGCCCATTGCCATCTTCGACATCATGGGTCGCCAGGTGGCCAACGTTGGCAAAAGCCATCCCGAAAGCGTACAGTTCCGCATGCCCCAAACCGGCGTATACGTGGTTCGTGTCGGGGACAGCAACCCTGTAAAACTGCTCGTTCAATAGCATAGCACACTATTCCCCGAACCCTTGGCCCCCATGCTCCGCACGCGCCACGGTTCCCACGGTGCACCACTTCAAAACCATCCTTGCCCCCCAGCAAGGATGGTTTTTCATTCCACTCCTCCCCTTTCTCTCAAGCCATCACCTTTCCAGCTTTGCTATTTCTTCACCTCATATTCACTCCTTCATAAGCTTTTATTATGCTCACGGGTGAAAAGGACTTCAAAAAGTAATTTGTAAGTGCTGAAAGGCAAGCAAAGTTGGAACAAACTGAGAATTATTAGGGATCGAACCCCGAACGGAAAGAGAAACTGGGTGTTTCGATTACCAGCCTGTTGAGATGAATTATGACAAGATAGATTGGGAGGAAATATCACTAAAAATAGTTGCAACAGTGTGTCTTTCCAAGGTTTCACAACAGCAAAATAATACATATTGGACAATAAAAAAGTGAATTATTAAGGATTATTTGAAAAAAAAGCGTATATTTGTAAATTGAACTTAAGGTAAAAATACAATTTAAATAATAATAAATCAAATATTTAGATAATGAAAACAACACCTTACACAGACCTCCACATCTCCCTTGGAGCCAAGATGGCCGAGTTTGCAGGCTACAACATGCCCATACAGTACACCGGCCTCGTTGAAGAACACAACAACGTCCGCAACAATGTGGGAGTATTCGATGTCAGCCACATGGGTGAATTCCGCGCCAAAGGCCCCATCGCCAAGCATTTCATGCAGTATGTCACCACCAACAACGTTGAGGACCTCTTCGACGGCAAGGTGCAGTACACCTGCCTGCCCAACGGTCAGGGTGGCGTGGTCGACGACATGCTCGTATACCGCGTGCACGACGATGAGTATTTCATGGTGCCCAACGCCGCCAACATCGACAAGGACTGGGCTTGGATGAGCCAGATTGCCGACAAGATGGGCATGGAACTGGGCAAGGACTTCGTGAATGAGAGCGAGCAGTGGGCTCAGCTCGCCGTGCAAGGCCCCAACGCACTGAAGGCCATGCAGAAGCTGACCAGCGAGAACATCGTTGACATGGAGTACTACACTTTCAAGATTCTCACTTTTGCAGGTATTCCTGACATCATCCTCTCCACAACTGGTTATACCGGAGCCGGCGGATGCGAAATCTACATCCCCAAGGAGAAAGCTATCGAAGTGTGGAATGCTGTATTCGAGGCTGGTAAAGAGTTTGGCATTATGCCTGCCGGTCTTGGTTGCCGCGACACTCTGCGCCTGGAGAAGGGTTTCGCCCTCTACGGCCACGAGATGGATGACACCATCAGCCCCCTCGAGGCTCCGTTGGCCTTCATCGTGAAGCTGAAAGCCGAGAACAACAACTTCATCAACAAGGAACTCCTCCTGGCTCAGAAAGCCGCCGGTTTCAAGCGCAAAGTGGCCGGTTTCGAGATGGTGGACCGCGGCATCGCCCGTAACGGCTACGAGGTCTGCGACGCCGAGGGTAACAAGATCGGCGAGGTGCGCAGCGGCTCGCCCAGCCCCAGCACCGGAAAGAATATCGGCACCGCCCTTATCAAGGCCGAGTATGCCAAGAGCGGCACCGAGATCTACATCAAGATCCGCGAGAAACTGCTCAAGGCCGTCACCGTCAAGATGCCCTTCTACGAGGGATAATATCTTAATGACTATGTGCACAATATCCCTTAGCTATGATCAGAATGACGCAGTGGCACAACGAATGTTGGAAGAGCTGCTGAAGTCTGGTCTTTTTAAGCAAACCGAGACCGTCGCCGACCGCGAATTACGCGAACTGGAGCGTCGCATGGATGCCTACAAGCATGGCGAGATGCAGACTATCCCACAAGAGGAAATCTACAACCGCGTAATGTCTGCAATATGCAAGTAGAGTGGCTTACGGCAGCGGAGGATGACCTGAGAGAGATTGCCCGTCGTGTGGCGCTGAGTTTCGGTTATGTCACCGCGGAGCAGACAGTTGCCAGTGTGACTGAAGAAACACAACGACTGGCCGATTTCCCTGAAATAGGCCGTCTTTGCGATGAGTACAACGGTTCACGTCGTATCTACCGTGCACTGAACACACGCCACGACCGCATCGTCTATACGGTCTCCGCCGATAGGGTTCTTATCGTTGCCGTCTTTGACTGTCGCCGAGACCCTGCCGAATTGACCTCCATGCTAAAGGAACGTGACACACAGAACCGATAGCACATAGAGTCATTAAAAGAAAGGCTTGAATCCGCAGATTCAAGCCTTTCTTATTGCGTACATACATTATTTATCCCAATAATGAGTTATTGCAGCAAAACATCGTTTATGTCAAAGAAAGAATTGAACGCCTATCGTCTTACATTGATGGAGGAACCCACCGACGAGATACTTTCCGCAATAATGAAAGAGGCTGCCGCCGAGGCCACAACATCTACAAACAAAGCACTGGCCGACTACTTTGCGGAAATCAGTGTTATGATGCGACGAAAGGTCACCGTCAAGATGCCCTTCTACGAGGGATAACGAATACAGTAGTGAAAGTTTTGGAGGAGGCTTGCATTTGAAGATGCAGTCCTCTTTATATTTCCACTATCGGTGAGCATGTTCCGTTACAGTGGTTATTGTAAAAGACTTTATTGGGGCAGTAGATAGTAGGTGCTAATGCCCTGCGTGCGGATTGTGATGGTTGTGTCCTCTGGGTGGTAGGTGAACACCAAAGGTTCGTCATAACCATAGAGGATGCCCTTCATGGTGGTGGTGTCGAATGAGTATGTCATCTGGAAAGTGTTGCCACCATAGGGGTCATCGTCGTTGTATATACGATGTTCGTAGATTGTGCCTGTGCTGTCGGTCTGAAATCGCCAAATACTGGTATCGATAACATGCATTGACGATGTCCACCATTCGTCGTGGGTAGAAATCCATGCAGTGCCGGAGAGAGAGAACTGGTCTGGCTGAGGGTCAGGTTGATGGGGCATGGTGTCGGTGGGACTGGTGTGTCTATTGTTGTTTTCTTTCTGACAGCCGATGGTGGCCGTCAAAATAAGCATTGCAAGGAGTGCCAAAAGGGTCATTGTCTGTTTCATTGTCAGGATGTTTTTCTAACGCTCTTCCGCACCCCGTTGAGCTAATAAAAAGAAACGTGGTGCCGTACACTCTTCTTCGGATAGAGGTCCTAGGAATAACCCTGCATTGAAAAGATGTAGTTTGCCCACGCTGAACAGCGCAGCTATTACACAGATTCTGCAATGCTATGGAATTTCCTAGGTTCCTATCCGCAGAACGAGCATAACGCTTCGAGATTTCACCGTTGATATCGTTTGCAAAGATACACATTATTTTCCATTCGGCAAAAAATAATTCCCCATGTCGGGAAAAGTTCGTATCTTTGTAAATTAAAATACAGAATTAATATAACGATGAAGATTATTACGCAACCTATCGAACACAGCGAATTAAACGCCATGTTGCCAGGCTATTTTGGCGACATGATTAAGGCTGTTGTCGATGTGAGACAAGGCAAACTTGGACTTGATGCCGAGTTGCATGCTGATATTGAAAAAGAGATGCTTTCGCAAGGCTCACAGCAAGCCGACCTGTGGGGCATCAACTTGTACCCCGAGATGGATGGCGACGACTTCATTGAGTTTGATTCGCTTATCAACATACGCCCCCATCAGGGCAACCGTAGCCGCGATGTGCAGGATCCCGCTGTGCGCAAACAGATTGTTGACCTTATAAACAACTTAATTCGATGAGTCAATATCAGCATACAGGGTTGGCTGCTGGCCGCTGGGCAGAGATGTCATTGGCAGAACAGATGCTGAACATTGGCAGTGAGGTGTCGCGTGCCAACAGATGGAAAAGCAAAGGCAACTTGGAGCAATGCCACCGCGCCGCCGACCGAGCCTTGGAACTACTATCCCTCACCATCGATGCTCAACGTGGGAAACACGACCTTGGAGAGTTTTGCCGATTGTATGAGATAATGGCCGATTATTACTATGGCACCAACAATTACCAAACCGACCCAGCCAAACTACAACATAGCTTTGATATCTTCTACCATGCGAAACAGCCTATCCAACAATAATCCTGTAACAACTGAGGCGGATTTGAAAATCCGCCCCAGCCAAATCTACCGAACATCCGACGAGTCGGATATGCTACCAAAAAAGGCCTGCACACACGCGTGGCAGGCCTCTTTGTTTATAAGTACGTAATATTAAATCAATTTTCCATGTATGGCAAATTAGCGTTAAAATATAGAGCCCACCCCCCAACATAACGATAATTACGTCTGAAATCTTTGCATTCGGGACTACGATAAAACTTATTTTTCGTAATCGTAAAGAAAGGACCACTTTCAGAATACCTAGAGTAAGCATATTCTCTTACACCATTACCTTGTTTATAAAAAATATACATTGTTTCAGATTCAGTTGAGTCTCTCCAACCAGTTGCTTTACAATAGTAAATCCAATTATTGTCCATTTTATCAACTATTGAGTCTTTTTGGCAAATCACAAAACCAGTAAATGCTGTGAAAGCAACAATTGCAATAATAAAATAAAATAGTTTCTTCATTTTAATTGCCGCCAGTTATCCCATCGGCCCATCGGTTTTAATTAATAATTGATTTGATTGTACCAATGAGATATGCACATAAATGTATGTCTTCATCGGTTTTCTGAGGTCTTGGACTACCTATTTCTCCCAATTACAACGTATAAGTCCACGCTTACGCGAGAAAGCCATCGCAACCTTTCTGGGAGAAATTACTGAAAAGTGTCCAAGTTTTCAGAAAACCAGATAAGCTGCTTCGCTATTTTCTATTCTATGATGTGCATATAAACCTATGCGCTATGCTTCATTGGCATCAATTTTCGTTAATACTTAGTTGACTAATCGAATGCAAAAATACGAATAAATTTCCATTCGGCAAAAAATATTTCCCCATGTCGGGAAAAGTTCGTATCTTTGCAGTCCGAAATAACATGTTTTTGTCATGACAGCAGTGGATATCAGAGCAGCAATTAACAACGACTTGAACACTTTCCCACCGGATTTGCTTCAAGTTGTGGCCGATTTTGTGCGGTCGCTGCGCATGAAGAATGAAGGCACCGATACAACTATAACGCCATTGGTGGCCAGTATGTTTACCGGTCATTCGGTCAATGTTTCCGACGCGGAACTCGACGCTGCCCGCGAGGATTATCTCAAAGAGAAATATCTATGAAAAAGGTATTCGTCGACACTAATGTTCTGCTCGACCTTTTGTTGGAGCGAGTGCCCTGGGCTCAGGACGCGGCACTGCTTTTCAGCATGGCCGACCGCAAGGAGGTGGAACTTTTGTGTTGCTCGCTGTCATTCTCCACGGCAGTCTATTTGATGCAGCGTTTCAAATACACACGCAAGGAAATTGTGTCGAAACTCTCTATCTTGAAATCCATTTGCACCATCACCACAGTTAACGGCGCAGTGATTGACCGTATGCTCCAAAGCGATTTCGCCGACTTGGAGGACGCTATCCAATATTATTCCGCCCTTGCTTTCGGGGCCGACACCATCGTCACCAGAAACACCGGGGATTTCGCTTCTGCGCGGATTCCAGTGCTAACGCTACAAGAATTTATCAAACAACAATAAAAAACAGAACACACTATGTCTATCATCAAACCTTTTAAGGGCTTCCGCCCGCCCGTCGACATCGTCGAGAAACTGGCCTCCCGTCCCTACGACGTACTGAACTCCGAAGAAGCCCGCGTTGAGTGCGAGGGCAACCCCTACAGCCTGCTCCATGTGACCAAGGCTGAAATCGACCTGCCCAAAGGCACTGACGAGCATTCGCCCGAAGTGTACCTCCAGGTGGTGAAGAACTACAATATGTTTAAAGACCTAGGCTGGTTGGTCAAGGATGAAGAGGAAAAACTCTACATCTACGCCCAGAGCATGAACCCCAAAGACAAGGACGCCAAGTGGCAGTATGGCATCGTGGCCTGCGCATATAGCGAGGACTATGTCAACAAGGTTATCAAGAAACACGAGCTCACCCGCAAGGATAAGGAAGAGGACCGCATGAAACACGTCCGCATCACCAATGCCAACGTGGAGCCCGTTTTCTTCGCTTACCCCTCTGTTGCACGTATTGATGAGATCGTTGCCAGCGTAACCGCCAAAAAGCCCATCTACGATTTCATCGCCAAGGAAGACGGCTTCGGCCATCGTTTCTGGGTCATCGACGACCGCAAACTGATTGACGAACTGGTCGAACTCTTCGACAAGAAAGTGCCTGCCATGTATATTGCCGACGGTCACCACCGCAGTGCCGCCGCCGCCCTCGTGGGACAGGAAAAGAAAGAGCAGAATCCCCGCCACACCGGCAAGGAGGAGTACAACTACTTCATGACTGTTATTTTCCCGGACAACCAGCTGAACGTTATCGATTACAACCGCGTGGTGAAGGACCTCAACGGCCTCAGTAAGGAGCAGTTCATCACCGCCGTTGGCGAGAGCTACGACCTGCAGGACATGGGCACCGAGATTTACAAACCCGCCAAGCTGCACGAACACAGCATGTATCTCGATGGCCACTGGTACAAGATGACAGCCAAGCCCGGCACCTACAACGACAATGACCCCATCGGCGTGCTCGATGTCACCATCCTCAGCAACCTCGTCCTCGACAAGGTACTTGGCATCAAGGATCTCCGCACCGACAAGCGCATCGACTTCGTTGGCGGTATCCGCGGTCTCGGCGAGTTGAAACGTCGCGTAGACAACGGCGAAATGAAAGTTGCCTTCGCTCTCTATCCCGTCAGCATGAAGCAGATTATCGACATTGCCGACACTGGCAACATCATGCCCCCGAAGACCACTTGGTTCGAGCCTAAACTGCGCTCCGGCCTCGTGATTCACGAACTCTGCTAAGATTATCATCTACTTTATGGCAGGGGTGTTACTCAAACTGTATAGCCCCTGCCTTTTTTATAAACATCAACGTGACAAAAAAGCAATACCCCTAGCCTTGTCCTCTGATGTATCATTATTACAATATCCATTAAACGAATAGTAGTACACCGCCTTGAAGCAATCTAATTGAAAAGCTTTTCAAGAACTAGGTCTGCACCCATAGCGACTGCACCCCTCCCGTCACTCCCGAAATCAATCACTATCCCCTTCCCTTTCCTGTCGCCAACAACATTCGCTTACTGGTCACGGACGCTAAAAGTCATTTTGACATATTTAATCAATCATTCAGATAGAAACAATGAAACATCGCATAATCATCATATTGACAGCTTGTATAATCTGTCTGTTGGCAGCATGTACACCCGAAGACGATATTCAACCCATCACCCCCTCTCAAAACATTGCCCACATCACTGACTCTACCTACTACCGGGCCGACAATATGATGGTCTACAATTTTGTATACCCTTCCACAGACCCCTATGGAAACAACGTCATGCTTTCGGGCACCATCTCTTTAGGCGACAGCATTTCGCAACATCGCCACGCCATGGGACTCATGCTCTACAACCATTTCACAATCTATCGTGCCGACCAGTGCCCCAGCCGTGGAGAACTCAGCATGCAGAAGGTCATGGCCCGCAGTCCTCTTATCACTATTTCGGCCGACTACTATTGTTTCGGCATAACCGAAGATAAACCCCAAGCATATTGTATTTCAGACATCAATGCTAAAAGCAGTATTGACGCACTCATTGCGGCCCGCAAGCTACTTTCCGCCATCGGCTACTCCTGGGACGACCACCTTTTCAACGCCGGCTACTCACAGGGTGGCCAAACCACAATGGGGGTTGTGCGTCTCGTGGCCGAAAGCCATCCCGACATCCATTTCGATTGTTCTTATGCCGGTGCAGGCTCTTACGACATCCCAGCCACCTACAGCCAATTCCTTCAAGACACCATTGCCGGAATGCCCAGCGCCGTAATCAGTGTCCTGCTCGCCTACAACGAATATTTCCGGCTCAACATACCCCGTTCCGACATTTTCATAGAACCCTTGCTTAGCCACATCGACGATTGGATTCTCAGCAAGCGATACACACGTGAGCAAATCGACTCCCTCATCGGTTCTCTCTATGTGGCCGACTATGTTACGCCCACCATGCTCGACCTCCAGTCCAACCTTTCCCAACGTTTCATTTCCGCCATGCAGACCGACAATCTTTGCTCTGGCTGGTCTCCCCGCATCGACGAGCCCATCTATCTTTTCCACAACACTCGCGACATCACCGTCCCTGTGGTCAATACCTTCAATCTCCATCGGTTTCTCTCTTCCCAAAGAGTTGCCAATCTCACACTCGATGTTGCCGACTATGGTACTTCCGATGCAATCCCTGCCCACGAAATGGGTGCAATCTACTTCATGATGCACACCACTCAGTCCATTGCCGATATACTAAAAATAGAACCCTGGAGTTTACTCTAATCACTCCGTCATTCCATAACAAAGAAGCCTCATCATCACGATGGGGCTTCTTTAGTGATTATGAACACAAATCAAAGTTTTAATTACCAATTAAAACTTCTTTTAATTAGCAATTAAAACCCAAGTAAATGGTTCAGCAATAGAATATGGTACATAACTGTGATTGGGCTCTTTTGTGCGCAATCGTTAATCTTGGACAAGACGGACGGCGTGACCGTAGCAACGGCTGCCGTTGTAACGGCTGCCGTAGTTCATGTACACTCCGCCGGAACCGAAGTAGAGGTACCACGCATCGCCGGAGTCTCCGGGCGTGGACGACCAATAGTAGCCGAAGGACCCCACGTATTTGACACTTCCGTCGCAATAGCGGATGCCCGAGGCGGGCAACACGATGGAATTGCCGTTGGGACCTGTGACCTTGTATCCACTTCCGTTCCACGTCCACTGGCACTCGGCTTTTAGTTCTTCCCATTGCTCCTTTGTCGGTAGACGGTTGCCAAACTTGGAAACAGCTTCGTCGTAGGTGTAGAATCCCGTAGCATTAAAGTTTTTCCATTTTGTCCCGCTCGGTAACCCCAAGTCGGTATAGCCAGTACTGTCGTCAACACTCGAAGAGAAAACAGAATCTCCGCGATCTGTGACGTTTGTTCCTAATTGGAAGTCCAACTCGACACTACGTTTTTGTGCCTGCATCGATAATGCCATCAGACACATCATACTTAATAAAAACAGTTTTTTCATTGTCAAATGAATAACATTTAAGAAGTCCGCGCTCAAAACCGTATGCTTTTAATATAGTAGAAAATAACTCTGCTCCCTCAATACTATTTGTGGAGGAAAGCTATATAGTCATCTAATAATCACTCTATCTCACGATAGTTTTTTGCGTGACAAGAATCTATACCAGAATCTTTATCTGTTATTATATAAAACATGTATCCTTGCACTCAATGGCATTGTTACAGAAATCACAATGCTCATTTTCCTCATCCTAATATCTTTGTCAGCTGTCTCTGGCTGGCATCAGGCAGCAAACTGCTAAGATGTTCCATAATCCGGGCAAACGATTCTTCGGGTGAGCGTTCGCACTGGCACGCCTCGCGTCCCAGCAGTGTTTCAGGCAGTGTCAGCAAGGCCCAACCCCATCCATAGGGGCGGTCGTGCTTGTCGCGCGGATATACAAAATCTTCTGTCACAATCCTACAGGCTCCCTGCAGTCGGGTCACATACGAGTCAAAACGGCTGCGCATCTTTGCCCCGTTAAAGCCACAGGCCTTTCTCAAATCCCTCGTTATCATGCTGCCATTGGTGCTCAATATCAAAAGAATTGTATCTTCTATCGAATCCCGTTCCGGAACAGGGTGCACACTGCGCCGATAGTTGCAAAAGTCTGGCCACCATTCCTGACTTATAAATCCCGCCTTGCCTTCAAAGAATTTACCATACACGCAGTTGCCCTCTGTCACCACAGGTCCTTTCCATTTCCACAAAGGCCATTCCCAGCCCCCGTCATCACGCACCACATATCGGCATTCTGGCGCAACCATCTCGTCGGCCGAAAACCCCAATATGCTGCTGGTCAGAAGTGGCAGAAACCCCAGCTTCTGAATGGCATCCATCAGTTCCGGACAATTATGGATACTCATTACTTGCCCTCTTTTATACCCAAAATCTCTTTACCATAGGCGGTAAGTGTCACCTGGTTCTTCAGCCAGTCAATGGGCATGTCCACAAACAACATACCGCAGGCATAAGGCTGTGCGTTGTAAATATTGTAGTATACACCCAGCTGGCTCCGTGTGCTGTCCAGATAGAAACCATCCGGCTGTGGCAGCGACTGTTTAAACTCGTCAAACAGGCATTCTGTCGTATTCCCGTTCTCTTTGTTCACTGGCAATTCGTTCAAAGCGCGAATCAACACTGTCCCCAGACCCACAGTATCCATCATGTCCACCAGCCTTACTACCTTCTCTGACGTCCGGTCCACAATCAGTGTATTCCAGCCGTATGTGCCGTGAGCGGCAAACGCCACGTTATTCTCTGTATTCACGCTGAAATGCAGCAAATTGCCGTCCTGTCTAACCGTTCCTTTAACCGATGCATAGTTGTGCGGATACACACGTACCGAATCTATCCGTTTGCTTTTCAACACCTGGAAATAATCGTCATCCTCCATCCATGTATGCGACAGGAATTTCTTTCCGGCATCCTCCAATGTTGACGACTCACCATCGTTAAATGCCAGCATTATCAACTCTTTTTGCACCTCTTCACCAAGCAGTGCCATGTCTGGCCATGCCAAATTATACTCATTCTGCACATCCAGCACATTACTGTCTATCACAGGCACATTTTCGCCCGTGGTCAATTCCATGCAGTAATTGCCCTTATACACCTTCAGCGGCAAGGGGGAAAGTTCATCGTTTTCAGTAGGTTGGTTATTACATGCAGCAAACAGCACCACTGCCGACATAAGTATTAATGCAGTTCTTTTCATTGTTTACCTTCTTTTATAGTTATTGCTTGTCTTGTTCATTTTCTTACTGTTCCGGCACCACGGCATAATAGCACAAATCCTCTGTTGCGCTGGCATTTATCAGGCTGTGGCTGTGTCCCTTTGGGCAATAGTGACACTGTCCGGGCATCAACAGTTCTTCTCCGTCGTCATACAGGCATTTCGCCGCTCCGCTGATAATGAATATCATCTCGCTGCTGGTTTCGTGGCAATGGTAGCCTATCGTGCATCCCGGCTTCAGCATTCCGCGCATTATTTTGTTTGTCCCGTCAAAAAAAGTGTGCGAACGGGTCTCCCCTTCCCCACCCTTGAAGTGAGGCACCACACTTAACTCAATCTTTTCAAAATCGATAATCATAGAACCTTTTATTTTATAGTGTTTGCAAAGATACGACATTTTTTCCAATACTGAATAATTTTTTGCCTCAAAACACGTTATCAAACATATTTTGCAATATAATTATCATGATATTACTCGACGACAAAACCCCCACGCTGCTGACAGCTACTGCCCTCGAAAATGCCAAGGTCCCCGACCAACCGGTTGACGAATTTTCCAAGACCCTCGCCACCACCGACAGTATCACACAATCCATCTCCGACAGCCTCAAGAACATGGATCTCAACGACCTGAAAGGTGTGGTGACTGGCGAAAACACCATTCTCCGCGACGGCATGAAAGCCCTCACCGAGATGACGGTCAGTTTCGTCCCCAAACTCCTCATCGCCATCCTCATTCTCTGGGTAGGCATGAAACTGGCCAAGATGCTCAAGAAAATCATCATGCGCGGTCTTGAGCGACGCAATGCCGAACCCTCTCTCAAATCGTTCCTGGGCTCTTTGGTCGATGTGCTTCTCAAAGCCATGATCATCATCATGGCCATGGATGTGGTGGGCATCAAAGCCACCTCCTTCATCGCTCTCCTTGGTGCCATGGGTCTGGCCATCGGCATGGCCCTGCAAGGCACGCTTCAAAACTTCGCCGGCGGTGTCATCATCCTTCTCATGAAACCCTTCAAAGTGGGCGACTACATCGAATGTGGCGTCTACAAAGGCTACATTCAGGAAATCCGCATTTTCCACACCTTCATGCGCCCCTTCAATGGCCGCACTATCATCATCCCCAACAGCGAACTCTCCAACAAAAGCCTTATCAACCACACCAAGGAGGAAATCATCCGCCTCGACCTTATGGCCTCGGTGGCCTATGGCTCCGACCTCGACCAAGTGCGCGATGTCCTCATGCAGGTAATCAACGAAGACCCCCTCGTCCTCCACGACCCCAAGCCTCCTGTGGTGGCAGTGAGCGATCTGGCCGAGAGCTCGGTCAACTTCTCCATGTGGATATGGGTACGCACCGACGACTACTGGACCGTCTGGATGCGCATGCGCGAAAACATCTATAAAGCCCTATACCGCAATAACATCTCTATCCCGTTCCCGCAGGTGGACATTCATCTTCACCATCCTGCTTCCGACCCCGTTACTCCGGCCTCCTCTTCCAATATGCCCCAACCGGTCAATCCTGCCGAACCCTATCCCCAACCCTCTCGTCAATAATCCCGTCAACACATTCCCACAATGAGAAAATCTCTTTTCATCTCCGCATTCCTTCTGCTGCTCCCGCTTCTTGCCGGCGCTCAGGAGGCTTCCATGCCCCGTCTGTCCGACTCCGCCTTTGCCAGCCTCATCACCTGTGGCCCCGGCGACGAGTTCTACACCACTTTCGGCCACTCCGCCATCCGCATCAACGACTCTGTCAACAACATCGACGTAGTCTACAACTACGGCACATTCGACTTCGACACCCCCCATTTCTATTGGAAATTCGCCCGTGGCCGTCTCAACTATTGCCTCAGCCGCTCCTCTTTCGATAATTTCATGTTCGAATACAGCATGGAGGGCCGTGCCGTGTGGGAGCAGCGTCTGCGCCTCACCTCCCAAGAGCTCAACAACCTCTTCATTGCCCTCGAAACCAACTATCTGCCACAATACCGCTACTATCTTTACGACTTCTTCCGCGACAACTGCGCCACCCGCGTGCGCGACATGGTGTTCCATTCCCTCTGCCACCGCTCCGTCAGTCCCGAAACCACCACCGACACCAACCTCTCCTACCGCAATATCCTCTACCGCTCCACGGCCCACTGCCTTCTTTGGTGGCGGCTGGGCATCGATATGGCCCTCGGCCTACGTTGCGACAAACGCTGTTCCAACTATGAATACATGTTCTCCCCTATCGAGATGATGCACCAGTTCGACACCCTTACCGTAAGCGACACCCGTCAACCCCTCGCCGACCCCGCCACCACTCTCTTGACCGAAACCCGCAGCCCGCTTCCTCGCAGCGTCTCCCCCGTTCTTCTATTCTATGTACTCCTCTTGGCCGTCCTCTGCCTCACCATTCTCGAATGGCGCCACTCCTGGAATCTCCGTTGGTTCGACCGCTGCCTTTTCACCATCGATTTCATCCTTTCGCTTGTCGCCATCTTCCTTTGGTTCTTCACCGTACACTACTGCACCAAGTTCAATCTCAACATCCTCTGGCTCTCACCCCTCTTTATCTATTTTGCCATTCGTCTGCGCCGCAGCAACCGTTGGGTGGTCGTCGTGCAGCTTGTCATGCTTTTTGCCGCCATGGTCATGACGCTTGGGGCTCTCCCTCAGCAACTCAATGCCTCCGTGCTTCCCTTGGCGCTCATCCTTGCCGTCAGGCTCATATCCAACCTCCGCCCCGACAGCTCTTCAACTCCTAGCAAATAACCCCCTCTCCGCACATCCTGTTCACACAGGTATACAGACGCATACAATAAAAGGGTATCCCGCAAGTTCTGGGATACCCTCTATTTATTTCAGTAAACTACTGTTAATCACCTCGGAGAGGTGAAGCTATTAATAACCATTGGTGTCCGACAAAAGGAATCAAATCACTAGTAAGTAATATAATATGTTATGTATTAATGTACGAAGGCTTGAGTGTGCCAAAGGCACACAATCCTATTAACCCCACACTAAACACCGTAGGTGTGCAGTGTGGGAAAATAATGCCCATCCCATGCGTGTCGATGATACGCTACAACATAACAATCAACAAAGTAGCGTGCCTCCTGCACGCAGAATTAGGATACCTGTCCCCTCCCCATACGGCACTTCGTTTCGTGTGGGGTTAATAAGATTACGTGCTTTCAGCACATTTATCGAACACTAAAAATATTAATGTGGGTTCTATTTATTTGTCTTCATTGTCGCGTCCCTTCGGGACGCAGTTCTCTGATGTCTGAGTGTCACGGCACTGCGCCTTCGGCTTGTACCGTGTTATTAATAGTCTCACCTCTTCGAGGT
>ONQD01000006.1 GCA_900319865.1 uncultured Bacteroidales bacterium
TGACAGTGTCGAAGGTGTAGTCGTTCCAGCTGTCCAGCATCTTGCCGTGTGCCACTATCCACGGACCGCCGTCGCCCGAGTCCCACGTCAATGTGGCCCTGCCGTATCCCCGCATCGCCACACGCAGGTTTCGCACATCGTGGCACATCACCGTATCGAACCCAACCTCGATAATGGGGAAGTGTGGGTAGGAAACTGAGTAGTAATAAGCAGTATCTCGAATTAATACACCCCCATGATCATTCAAACGGCCAAAAGAGGCTTGGCTTAACCTTCTTTTCCAATTCATTTGACGGTATTTCACCCAAGCAATACTTGTCGTGTCGAGAATGGTGTCGCTCCAAAATGGTGAAACAACATTGTAAAACCTCGTGGGGTTGTGATCCCACAGCCACATTGTTTCCGAAGCCGCAGGGCAACAGGGCGGACTCACCAACCCCGCGCTCATCTCGTTGTTCAGGGCGGTGCTCGCCACAACAAACGAGTCCTCCACCACCACCGCGCTGTCGAACATCACCTCATACAGCGGCAGCACCGGGTCTTGGTCCAAATTGCTGGTCCAGGTCCAAGGCATTAAAGGGTTAGTATGATGAAAAAAACCGAATGTTTGAGCCGGATAAAGTGTATCTATCGATGGCAGATGTATAAACCTGTGGGGGTGTTCTATTCGCCACGGAGCTGACGCCAACTTCTGGGGACCGGATGATGTTACCTTGTACAGAATGGCCGAATCAGTCACACGGTTTTTCAATGTGGTGTCCCATGTATTGAGGAAAAAATAATCAGGATGGAATTCATGGTCATAAGGCGTATAGGATCTCATCAAAGCTCTAACCGTTGTGTCCATAGGACGCTGCATATAGGCGCATACCGCTATGCCCACTATTTTCAGGGGGTGATCGGTGAACATTTGCATGCCGCCTATATAATTTCCATCACGCAGATACGAATTACGCATATATCGCTCGAAATTTCCATAACGAAGCCATGCATCGCACACAAAAGACCGCCATTCCCCCCTTTCCCCTATAGGCCAAGCCTGAAGATAACTACTGCTGCTATAATAATCTTGTTCCGGCATTGTCAAGGTGTCTCCCACAGGCCGCTGCGCCTGCACTGCACACACCGTGACAAAAAACAAACAAATAACAAATATCTTTTTCATGACTTTACTTTTTTATTATTTTCATACTTTACTTGTCATTCAAACATATAGCCACAACCGTTCATGGGGTTCATCACCAATCTGCTTTGCCCCATCAGAGCATTGCACAGCACACAAACCATCAGAAATAATAACGATTTTTTCATAACATCAATACCTTTATATCTATAAGCAATGGTCTAATTGTACAAATATCAAACGATTACAGCTTTAAAAACAAAACTCTTTCGTATTGCAAATTGCAAACGAATGATACATTTTTAACATTTTTGGTTGATATTTGACCGGCATTTCATCCATCTCCACCACCCACTTGTTGCGAATACATGTATTTCATTTTGAGCCTCAAGTCAGGAAATCCCATAGCGTACGCATTGATGTAATAACCAGATTGTTCAGCCAACATAATACAATTCCCGAACAATTCATCCTTCCGTTTGCGAAATAATTCTTATCTTTGCAACCTCAAAACCCACTCCCCTCACCTCCTCCACCACCCCGAAACAATACCACAAAACACAAAACCCACATTATGCAACCCAACAACGACAATACACAATCCTCACTCACCCGCTACCTCGGCAGCTCGTTGGGTGTAGCCGACGCACGCCGTGTGGCCTCCAACATCCCCGCCTCCCGGCTGTTCGACCTCCTGTTCCACGACGACCCGCACGTGGCCGGCAATGCCGCCTGGGCTCTCACCCACAAACCCACCGCCGAAATCGCCACCCTTCCTCAACCGCAACTCATCAACCTCGCCATCGCCACCCCCGTCACCTCCCTCCGCCGCCTGGTGCTCAACCTCATCAACCGCCAAGGCATAGCCCCCGACGACATCCGCACCGACTTCCTCGACTTCTGCCTCCACCACATGCTCAGCCTCGACGAACCCACCGGCGTCCAAACCCTCTGCATGAAACTGGCCCACTCCATGTGCAGCCACTATCCCGAACTGCAACGCGAATTCCTCGAAACCCTCGCACTGATGCACCCCGAAAACTACAATCCCGGCCTCCGCTGCCTAATAAACAAGGTCAAATCATTCTAACACAACAATTTACCGCCATACAATCCACTTCAATCCACAGCCCACTCCGCCCCCTCTCCACTCCCGCCCCAGCTTCGCTAACTCTTAAGCTCTTAATCACCCCTTAATAAGCCGTTCTTAACCTTGGAAATTAAAAACGGGTCGTTAAGTCATGAGTAAGGGGTGGAGTGAAAGCGGAGGCGGAACAATGGCCGGGCGAACCTTCAGCGAACCTACAGCGGGGGTAGGGCGAATCAGCTTTGGGTGTCGGCGGGTTCTTTCAGTTTCAACTCCACATGGGAGAGCTTGTGGATAAGGACGATGGCGAGCACCACGATGGCGTAGGCAATGAGATAGCTGTACCACAGCAACTGAGGCGAGGTGCGCGACATAATCCAGAGTACCGGTATCACGGTGAGCGAGAGGGCAAACGAGATGAAAAGTGCCATGCGGTGGTGGCCATAGAGCTTGTACACTATCATCATGACGTAGATGTAGCAGAAGGGGATGAAACTGACCGAGAAGATGCGCAGCGCACGTGCGCCTTCGGTCACGAAGGCGACCTCGTCGGCACCGAAAAGGTAAACGATGGATTGCGGCCACACGAGCACATAGACACAGGTGACAATCATGGCCACAGTGATGAAGCGGAAAGCATGACGCAGCACCATACGCAATCCCTGCTCATCGCCTTTGCCCGCCTGCACCGCTCCGAGCGACTGAAGGGTTTGGCAGGTGCCAGAGAGGAAGAGGTTGTAAATCTGCAAGAGGTTCATGCAGACGGCGAAAGCGAAGATGCCTGTGCGTCCCAGGGTGGAAAGCACAATGGAATTGGCCGAAAACAGCAGGAGGGTGAGACAGATAGAGGCAATGGCCAGCGGCGCGCCCTGCGAGATGATTTTGCCATAGAGGGAGCGGGCAGGGACCGAGTCGGACAGGGAGAAGTCGAACCGGAGCCGCCGGTTTTCAGGTTTCCACCAGTGGGTCAGCAGGATGGCTATGCCTACCACATGCCCCACTACAGTGGCCGACGAGGAGCCGGCGATGCCCCAGTCGAACCACTTGATAAACACGATGTCGAGGAAGAGATTGAGCACATTGTCGACAATCACCGCCAGGGACACCAGTTTGGGTTTGCCGTCAACGCCCACCATAGTGGAGAGCCCGAACATGAGTATGTAGACCGGGCTGCCGATGAGAAGCACACGCATGTAGTCGTTGGCCAAGGGCAGGATGTGGTCGTTGCTGCACAGCATGCGGGCAGTGGCGTCGGGGAACAGCAGTCCGCCGAAAATGGTGAGCAGCAGTCCCAAACAGGCACTGAGGCTGAGGGCACGGGTAAAATAGCGGCGGGCTTCGGCCAGGTTGTTGCGGCCCAGGGCAAAGGCCACGAGCATGCCGGCACCTGCATTGATGAGCAGGTGGAGGGTGAAGATGAACTGGTTGATGGGCTTGGAGAGGTTGATGGCGCTGACGCCGTCCTCGCTGATGAGATTGCCGACAATGATGCCGTCGACCACATTGCCCATACAGGCCGAGAGGGCCACAAGGATGAAGGCCCAGAGGTAGCTATGGAACTGTTTGGTGATACTCTTGGATTCCATAGCCTGCTATTCGAAGAAGCCAAAGCCGCCCAGGGCGGTAAGCATACGTTCAACATAATCCCACGAGGTGGGCGACCAGGCAAAGCCGAGGCGGTAAAGCACCTGGGTGGTGTATTCGTTGTCGCGGGCCACGTCAGTGGTTTTCATGCCGTGGGCCATATCCTGATAGGCCAGCAGCGAGGCCATCTGGCGAGCCTTCTGGGGGTCGTTTTTGGCGAGGTCCATAGCCGAGTCGAATTCCTCCTGCTCCACAAAACGGATACCGTTGCCCACGGTGGAGAGTCCGGCCAGGACATCACCGAGGAACTGGGTGTGGATGTTGAAGGGATGGAACACACAGCAGGGCTTGGGCGTGGTGGCGAGGAGGACAATGGCGTGGCTCACCTCGTTGATGGGCGAGAACTCCACGCGTTTGCTGCGCATGCCGTAGGGGCAGCAGCCCAGCATGTTGTACACCTTGATGCGGCCCATGAACGAGTTGGTGGAGAAGTTGGCCTGGAACTCGCCGTCGGTGCTGCGGGCGGCAAGATTGCCCACACGCATAATCTTGGCGCAGAGGCCATGCGAGGCCACCGCCTCGAGGATGAGCCGTTCGGCCATATACTTGGAGAAGATGTACTTATTACCGAGATACTGGCCCATGTAGAGGCGCTGTTCGGTAAAGACATCAGAGCCAGCCTCGCCAGCCCAGAGGCCGCGGGTGCTGGCCGTGGAGATGTGCACGAGCTTGGCGCCAGTCTTGATGCAGAAGTCCACACAGCGGCGGGCACCGCCGATGTTGACATCCTCGATTTCAGTGCCTTCGGAGAAGTGTTTGACTATGGCGGCGCAGTTGAACACGGTGTCCACCTTGAGGGTGGGGTCGAAATCCTCGGTCACATCGCCAAGAACGATGTGGATGCGCGAGCCGAAGAGCTCTTTGTAGGCATTGGAGAAATAGTAGAAGAGGAGTGTGCGGAGACGGCTTTCGGCCTTTTCCTTGGTCTTGCCGCGGACAAGGCAGTAGATATTCCCGGCATCGGAGTCGATGAGCTGACGCAGGATGTGAATGCCCAGATAGCCGGTGGCACCGGTGAGCAGCACATCGCCCAGGTTGAGGCGTTCGCCTTTGCGGAAGGAATCGAGCGTGTTGAACTGCAGCAGATTGTTGATAGCGGTATAGTCGTAGTGCGCCACCTCGTCGGCACCGGGGCCTTCGGCGGGAGAGCCGGTGACCAGAGCGGCCAACTGGCGGGGAGTGGGATTGGCAAAGACATCGCCGTAGGCCACATGCATGCCGGCCTTGTCGGCCTCGATGATGACACGGGTGACCACGAGCGAGGTGCCGCCGAGCTCAAAGAAGTTGTCGGTAGCACCCACCTTGTCCATCTGAAGGATAGAGGCAAAGATGTCGCAGAAGGTGCGTTCGGCATCGTTGCGCGGAGCCTCGTAGGCAGCAGCCACAGCCAACTGGGGTTCGGGCAGGGCCTTGACGTCGGTTTTGCCGTTGGGGGTGGTGGGCATTTCGGCCAGCTGGAGGTAGGCGGTGGGCACCATGTACTGGGTGAGACTGCGCGAGATTTCGGCCTTGAGCTGGTCGGGAGCGATGGTGCGGTCGGCGGTATAGTAGGCGCATAGGTGCTCTTTGCCGTTCAGTTTGCGAATCATAATGACCACCTTCTTCATACCGTCCACCTTGAGCATGACGTTTTCGATCTCGCCAAGTTCGATGCGGAGGCCACGGAGTTTGATTTGGTGGTCGGTGCGGCCCAGGATGATAACATCACCGTCGGGGAGCCAACGGGCATAGTCGCCCGACTTATAGATACGCTCACCGTGATAGTCGACGAAACGTTCGCGGTTGATTTGGTCGAGATTGTTGTAGCCTAGGGCTACGCCGCGGCCTCCAATATAGAGCTCGCCAACCACGCCCACGGGTAGCTCGTTGCCATCAGAGTCGACGATGAACTCCTTGACATTGAGCTGGGGTTTGCCCACGGTGATGAGGCTGGAAGTGGTAAGCTCCTTGTTGTTCGAAGCCACCGTATTCTCGGTGGGGCCGTAGCAGTTGAAAATGCGGGCGAAGGTAACCTGACGGAGCTGCTGGAGCAGCTGGTCGGGGAACTTTTCGCCGCCGGCACGGCAAATCTTGACGCTGGCGAGAGCCTTGCAGAACTCGTCGCTGGTGAGCCAAGTGAGCCAACGGGAGGGAGTGCCGGAGACCATGTTGATGTGTTGGTCGGCGATGAGGCGGGCAAGGTCGAGGGGGTTATTGGCCTGTTCCTCGGTGGCAAGGATGAGAGTTTTGCCATTGAAGAAAGAGGTGCCGATATCCTGAAGTGCGGCATCGAACGAAATGGTGGTGACGCTGAGCAGGCGGTCGGCATCGGTGAGGATGGCGTGGGCCAGGACGTTGCCGGGATGACCGTAGAGATAATTGCAAATGCCTGCATGGCGGAGCATCACGCCCTTGGGACGACCGGTGGAGCCAGAGGTATAGATGAGATAGGCAAGGTCGTCAGTGGTAATGTCGGGTTCGGAATAGGGCTGGTTGTCCTGCAAGAGGTCTTCCACATTGATGGCCTTGCCCTCGGGGAGGGAGTCCATGCGGTCGGCAGTGGTGATGATGAAGCGGGCGTCGCTATCCTCGAGGATGAGCTTGATGCGGTCGGCAGGATAGTCGGGGTCGCAGGGGATATAGGCGGAGCCGGTTTTGAGCACGCTGAACAGCGAGAGGATGAGACGGCTGGTGCGCGGCAGCAGTAACGCCACACGGTCGCGCGGGTGGACGCCACGGGCCTGCAGGGAAGCGGCCATGCGGGTGGTGATGTCGTCCATCTGGCGATAGGTGAACGAAGCATCGACGGCAACCAGAGCCTCGTGGTCGGGCTGGCTTTGGGCGAAGTGACCGATGCACTGATGGAAGAAACGGAAGGGGGCTTCGCCGACAGCGGTTTGGCGGATGTGTTCCAACTCGTCGGCCTGACGGGGGCTGACAATGGAGAGAGCGCGGACGCGGAGGTCGGGCTGGGACACCATGCGGTCGGCCACCGCAACAATGCTCTCGGCCAGATTGGCGGCAATAGCCGGGGTGTAGAGAGCATCATCGTATTGCACCACCACACCGCGGTCCTCAATCTTGATATTGATTTTGAACTTAGGCACATTGAGCTCGAGCAATTCGTGGTGCAAGGGCTGACCGCCGACAGAGTATTGCGACAGCACGCCCACCTGATAGGCATAGGCAATGGCGGGACGGAAGGAATAGTCGGTGGCGATGCGGGCGAAAGGATAATCCTCGTGGCGAAGGGTGTCGGTGAAGGTCTGACCGGTGGACTGTAGGAACTGGGCTACCGAGACATCGTCGATAGCGATGCCGAGAGCGAGAGTGTTGACAAACATGCCCACGGTGTCGGCAATGCGGAGGTTGGAGCGGCCGCTGCTGACGGTGCAGAGATAGACTTCGCGGTTGTTGGTGTAGCGCGAAACGACATAAGCGGTGGCGGCGAGGAAAAGGTGGGCCGGGGTGATGCCCTGCTGACGGCAGAAAGACTCGGCACGGGAGAAGTCGGGCAGACAAACGGCCTCGCCTATATGGCCGACAGTATCGGTGGCGGGGAGATCGGGAGGTATTTCGCTGGCACCCTCGCAGGTTTGCAGCTTCTGTGCAAAGAACTGCTGCGACTGGAGGAACGAGTCGGACTGCTCGGCCTGCTGTTGGTCGGACACAAAATCGAGATAGGAATAGCTCTCCTTCTCGACAGAGCCGCCTTCGAGGATGGCACAAATCTGCCGGATGAAGAGGTCGGCCGAGCCACCATCGAACACCAGATGGTGGAGATCCATAAGCAGATGGACGCCCGACGGGGTGGTTACCACCTCGAAGCGATAGAGAGTGTCTTTCTGAAGGTTGAAGGGACGGACAAAATCGGTTTTATATTGCTGGAGCTGGTCGTCGGAGAGGGAAGACTGCTTCACCTCGACGGGCTGAGCCCCTTCGATGGTCTGGACAATGGTGTCGCCCTCGGTGGTGAAATGAACGCCCAACTCGGGATGGCACTCGGCCACCTGACGCACAGCGTCGGAAAGACGGGAAGCATCAGTACCGGTGGGGAAAGAGAGCAGATAGGGAATATTGTAGATGGTAGAAGTGGGATTTTTGAGACACTCGAAATAGACACCCGTCTGGGCATAGGACAGAGGCACGGACGAGAGGGCGGGACGGGCCGCCGAGGGTGCGGAAGAGGGGATGCCGCCCTGCATCATCTGTTTCAGTATCTCGTTCTCGATGCTCTGAATGGAGGCTGTTTTGACCAAAGAACGGGAGTCGAGGGCCACGCCGAAGCGCTTGTTGACCTGGACAGCCAGCTTGATGGCCGAGATAGAAGTGAGGCCGGCATAGCCGAGAAGGGTGGTGACGGAGAAATCGGTATTGCCCACGATGGCGGCCACCATGCCGTGGAGCTCCTCTTCGAGGACATTCATGGGGATGTGCGACTCCTCGACAGGGGCGGCCTTCTTTTCGGGTTTAGGAAGGGCGCGCTTGTTGACTTTTTGGTTCTGATTGAGCGGGATGGCATCAATCTGCATGGTAACCGCCGGCACCATGTAGGGCGGTTTTGTGTCGAGAATAAACTGATTGAGGGCTTCGATGTCGACGGGACTATCGCTGACGACATAGGCAGCGATGAACTTGCCGCCGCCTTCCTCGTCGAAAGCCTGGACGGTGGCATCGCGGATGCCGGGGAACTCGCGGATGACACTTTCCACCTCCTTGAGCTCGATGCGGAAACCACGAATCTTGACCTGTCCGTCGCGGCGACCCACAAACTGGATATCGCCCGAGGGGAGGTAGCGCACGAGGTCGCCGGTGCGGTAGACGCGCGCATATTTGGCATCGGAAGTGAAAGGATTGGAGATGAACACCTCGGCAGTTTTTTCGGGGCGGTTGAGATAGCCACGGCTGACCTGAGGGCCGGAGGCCCAAAGCTCACCAGTGGCGCCGACGGGCAGACGATGGCCGTTGGGGTCGACCACATAGAGACGGAGATTGTCGAGGGGTTTGCCGATGGGGATTTCCTTCATCTTGCGGTCTACAAGATATGTAGTGGTGAAGATGGTGCACTCGGTAGGTCCATAGCCGTTGTAGAACTTGAACCCAGTGGGGGGCGTGAGGGTGGCCAGTTTCTCGCCGCCGGAAGAGAGGTGGAGGAGAGAATGGCAGTCAATGCCAGTGGCAAACTGATAGGCCACCTGTGTGGTCATGAACGAATGGGTGATGCCGGACTGCTCGAAATAGTCGTTGAGCGCAACGAGGTCGAGGCGCAGCTCCTCGGGAACAATATAAACGGAAGCGCCACAAGTGAGGGCGGGATAGAGATCCATCATGCAGGCATCGAAGCCATAACTGGCATAGGCGGCCACACGGTGCTGGGGAGCAAGGGAGTAGTAGCGCTGATACCAATGGCAGAAAGCGACGATGTTGGATTGGAGGAGTTGGCAGCCCTTGGGCACACCGGTGGAGCCAGAAGTGTAGAGAAGGATGAAAAGGCTATCGGGGCTGGGTCCATGGGGCAGCGTGTGGGTGGCAGGGAGGGATGGGAGGTCGCGGGTGAAAAGAACATCGCCCTGGTACTCGTCGACCAACGGACGGAGAGACTCGTCGGCAATGAGAAGCTTGGCATCGGCGTCCTGCATCATGAAATTGAGACGTTCGCGGGGATAGCTGGGGTCGAGCGGCTGATAGGCGCAACCGGCCTTGAGCACACCGAGCGAGGCAATAGCCATCCACTCGCACCGGGGGATGAGCACTGATACCACATCGCCTTCGCCCAAACCCTTGGACGAGATGGCGGCGGCAATACGGTTGCTGAGGTCGTCGACCTGAGCGTAGGTGTAGCGAGCATCCTTGTAGACAACGGCCACGTTGTCGGGTGTGGACTGGGCCTGGGAGCGGAACAGAGAGACGATGGTTTGGGTGGCATCATAGTCGACATCGTTCCGGTTGAAGTCGTCGAGCACTTCTATCTGACGGGTGGTGGAGATGCTCACATCGCGTAGATACTGGCAAGAGAGGAACCCTTCGACCACAGCCTCGAAGCTTTCGAGGAACTGGGCAATGAGGGCTTCGGAATACTCGTTTGAGTTGTATTCAGCCTTGACGTGGAAACGACCGGAGAGGAAGTAGGCTTTGAGGTAGAGTGAAGCATCGAGGGTGCTGTTGACGAGGCGTTGGGTGGTCATGGGTTTGCCGCAAAGAGCCTCGTCGGAGAAGAGGTCGCCATGCCAAACAAACATAGAGTTGCTTTGGAGTTGGAGGTCGTTGGAAATATCGATGAAAGAGTAGATGTCGTGCTGGCGGCAGCCGGACATCTGCTCTTGGCCCTGACGCAGGAAATCGATGACGGTGGTGTCGTTGGTGAACTTGGCGTAGACCGGGAGGGTTTTGACCGTCATGCCGACAGAATGGAGGAAGCGTTTGTCGGTACGGCCATTATAAACGGTAGTGAAGAGGGCTTCCTGGCCACCGGCATATTTGGCGAGGAGGAAAGCGTAGACCGAGGTGAAGAAATTGCTTTTGAAAATGCCGTTATCCTTCAGGAAAGCGTTGAGGCGGTCGGGGTCGAGAGAAAGGGTGCGGAGCAGATGGGCCTCGGATTGTTGAGGACTGTCGAGGTCGGGAAGAAGCGGGGTGTAGGTGTCGGAGCAGTCGAACTGGGAAGCGTACCAACGCTTGGCCTCCTCAAAGGCGGGCGACTGGCGAAGGGGTGCTTCGGCAGCGGCGACATCGGCCATGGTGAGAATCTCGGGTTCGAGGGGCTCACCTTTGTAAGCCTTGTCGATATCGGAAAGAATGGTTTTGAGCGAGGTGCCGTCGTTGATGATATGATGTATGTCGATGAAGAGATAGAAATGCTGGCTGTCGCGAAAGAGGCGAATGTGGAACAAGCGGTCGCCAACGATTTTGAAAGGAACGATAAGTTGCGGTTTGACCGCCTCGATATCGGTGACCTCCTCCACATGGAGAGAGAATGTCTCGTCGTGCTGAATGGTTTGCAGGGGCTCGCCCTCGCCATCCAGTTCGATGCGTGTGAACAACGTGGGATGGGTAGCCACAGTGGTTTCGACGGCTTTGCAGAGGCGTGCTGCATCGAGGGAGCCATCGAGGATATAAAAATAAGGAGTATTATAGCAGGGCTTATCCTCTTGCCCCACACATTCGGCATAGATGCCGTATTGCACTTTTGATAAACAAGCAGATGTTTTCATAAACAAAGAAAGATTATTTTACCATCGGGTTGAAAATATACGGGGATTGACAGTGAGCATGAGCCAAGCCCACTGGAGATTGTCGTCGGAGCTGCGTTTGAGCCTCTCCATGGTTTCGGTGCCGAGCATATAGGAATAGCCCGCCATGAGAGTGACATCGCGCATGGGTTTCCACATTACGCCCAGTTCCAACTCATGTCCCAGAGACTTTTTCATGTTGGGAAGGTTGGCAGACATAGCCAGATAATGGTAGGCCGCACTGAGCGAGAAGATGTCGGAAGGTTTCCACCAGGCGTTGAAATAGAGATTCTGCAGGCCGGGGGTGAAACCGTTGACGTAAGTGCTGACATAAAAGAAATCCATGGCACCGTAGAATTTGTGGTGGGAGCCATAGATGGGGTTGAACCCCTTGAGAACCTCATGCCGCACGAGGCCGATGCTGCCCGAAGGCGGGACAGCAAAGTATTCGTCACCGCTCAGATAGTCGAAACCCAAAGTGAGATTGAGAGCGGAAACAGGTTTATAGGAAGCTTTGGCGCTGGCCATCCATGACTGGATGAGAATGCCATGTTCGTCGTGACCCATCTGCCGATAGTAGGCACCTTCGAACGACCACGATTGGGGATGGACCGAGAGATAGCCGCCAAGGAGCTGCTGGTGATAGGTGACGGGGTCTTCCTTGGTGCCACCCTGCATTCCCACGTCCATGAACAGAAGAGACACTCCGGCAGGCAAGGATTGGGCATCATAGTGATACCAAAGGGTGTGAATCTCTTTATAGGGCTGGGCGCCGTCGATGTAGTAACTGTTACCCAGCTGAGTGTCGGAGTTCTGGTTGTAGGCGGTGAAAAAATGAACCTTGTGCCCACCTCTTTCGAATCCGAGTCTGAGTACATCGTGAGACATGGTTGCCATGGTCCAGTCGTTGGCACCGATGATACGTTCGTCGTCGTAGGACAAATTCTGGCGACCTATCTGGGCAAAGAATCCAAGGTCGCTCTTCATCTTTACCCACGCCTCAGAGAGATTGAAAGAGCCTTTGCCCGCCTGCCCCCATACGCCGGAGTGGATTCCAGCCACTTTGGCCTCAAGCCACTTGCGCTGATAGTTGACAGCAAGACGGGTGCGACCGGTGATGAATCCAGCTCTATTCTCGGTAATACCTTCTTCGGAAGGCATGCCACCACGGCGCATTTCACCACGGCTGCGGACTTCCATGTCGACCGAGAGCTGGTTTTCGTTGTCCTGTTGGGCATACACCCCTGCGGACAACGCCAAGAAAAGAGCCAAGCAGCCGTAGCGAAGGCTATGCAACGAAAAACTCATGGCGCAAGGACTATTCGAAATCGAACAAACTGATGAACCCCGTAAGGCGGAAGACATCCTTTATTTCGTCACTGACATGGCGCAACAACACCTTGCTGCCGCCTGCCTTGGCCCCTTTGAGGATGCTGAGGAGGATACGCAGACCGCTGGAAGCGATATACTCCAGACGTTCACACTCAATCACAACATCCTTGCCATTGGTTTTGTAGAGCGGACGCAAAAGCTCCTCTGCCTCGGCAGCGGCGGCTGTATCCATCTCACCATCAAGGGTGACCAAAAAACGGGCTTCAGTTTCATCAATAGTAATCTTCATGTTCTTTGAATTGTTTTGTTTGTATAACGACTTAATTATATTCTGATAACGGACAGAAATGTTTGATAAGGGTAAGAATGTTTCTGCCATTGACACGTTCGTAGTTGATTGAATCCATCATCTCCCTGACAAGCAGGATGCCCATGCCCCCTATGGGACGCTCCTCGGCCGAGAGGGTAGTATCGGTATGGGAGGCTTCGGTGGGGTCGAAAGCCACGCCCGTATCGGAAATGACGAATTTCAGACTGCGGCCGTTGCTTCTTGCCTCGACCGATATGGTGCCTTGGGAGCCGAGAGGATAAGCATAATTAATGACATTGACCACAGCCTCTTCGACAGCCAAACGCACATTGCGTGACGACTTTTCATCCATACCCACCCGCTCACAGACCGACTTGACAAAATTGTTGAGGGGAACCACCTGCGACACATCGTTAAGCAGAGAGATGCTGTCCTGGAGGAAGTCCGTGTCCTGAGATGGGGTGTAACGGATGGCCAACATGGTCAAATCGTCACTTTGTTCAGCCCCTTCGGCATATTGCCCCACCACGCTGGTCATTTTCTGTATCACCTGTCCGGCATCGAGCCCCACACAGTCCTCCAATGTCTGCATTACGCGCTCCCTGCCCAGCAGTTCGCGGTGGATGTTGCGTGCCTCGGTCAAGCCATCGGTATAGAGAAAGAGTGTGGAGCCGGGAGTAATATCCATTTCCTGCATCTGGTATGGGGTGTCGGGGAATACACCTATAGGCAGATGGGCATTGGCCGGAATTTCGACAGGTTTTCCGTCCCCGGCGGGAAGAAGCACGGGAAGGTCGTGACCGGCATTGCAATAGCGCAGATGGCCCAAGGGGAGGTCGAGCACCCCGATAAAGAAGGTGACAAAGATATTGAACGTGTTGCCCTCGCAGGCAATACGATTGATGTTCTGCAAGATGCGGCCAGGATTGCTCTCATTGGCCGAAGCCATTCGGAACTGGGTATGGATTACCGCCATAATCAAAGCCGAGGGAACCCCTTTGCCACTCACATCACCGATGCAGAAAAAGAGTTTTTCGTCGCGGATAAAGAAGTCGAAGAGGTCTCCCCCAACCTCTTTGGCGGGTACCAGTTGACCGTGTATGTCCAAATCGTCACGGTCGGGGAAGGGCGGATTGTCCTTGGGAATCATATCCCTCTGTATGTTTTGAGCCACACGCAGCTCGCTGTCTATGCTCTCATTCTTCAGCCTGGCCTCATGCAGATGAATAAGGGTTCTGGCCGTACGCCAAAGGATATAACATAGCAGCAATAAACCTGCCAGCGAGAGAATCGAAATAAAGACACGCAACTGATTCAGTTTGCCATACACCTCATCGTCATAACACACCACGGCAACCTGCCAATGGGGATTGCCTTTCATGTATGCATAGTATACATAGGCCATGTCGCCCTCATCGTCGAAACTCAACATTTTGGTACGCTTGTTGCTGGTCTCTTCACGGTACACAGAGCTATCGTTAATCATCGCCACTATCTTGTCGACTTTCTCGGTGCTCACACTGTCGGGGTTTGGTCCTGCAATCAATTTGCCGTCTGGAGAAAGGAACAGATTGAACGATGAGGGGTAGTGATGCCGTTGGTTCATAATCACACCCATCCAGTCAAGCGAGAGGTCCAGACACATCGCCCCTATCGGTTTCCCCTCATTGTCGCGCAAAGGCAAAGCGTAAGTAGTGACATAATCCTGGGCACCATCTGCATCGTAATAAGGATCCGACCATTTAAGTGTGTCGCCCTCCATGCAGACGGTGTAGAAATCGGAAGCCGTATAGTCATGCACCTCGCCGCTTATGTCCTGCAGACAGATGCTGTCGCCCTCCCTGCGGGCATAAGGCTCGAAAAGATACCCTTTGTCCTTATAGTAATTCGGTTCGAATGCAATAGAAGCACCAACCACATTGGCATTCATAGCGACAACCCTTTCAACCACAGCGTACATTGAGTCAGGTTCCGAAACAAACCGCTCGGCATACCACAAATGGTTCTGCAAAGCAGACTCGCCCAACGAAAGAATATCTTTCACCCGAAGGGTTTTGATAATCAATTCGTTCAAAACATTCTTTTCAAGCTCACTTTCCAACTGATTGCGAGAATAGTAGTATTGGCTGGCAGATATAATCTCCAACAGAACAGCAGCGGTGATAATCACACCAAAACCAGCCTTTGCGGGTATAGAATGGCGAAGCGTTTTGAATAATGATTTCATCCTACCTTGTTTATTTAACATTCAGAATAGTGTGGAAAGTAGCACTATTGAAACAACATACAACACATAAGTCACTTAGTATTTGTGTATTTAACAAATAAAGCAAATACGCGTTGCAGTAGTTTATTATTGCAAAGATACAACTTTTTTATGAAATATAAAGAGTATTTCTCAATTTTCTCAAGAAAAAGAGTAGTGTCCAAAACGTTCCTTGTTTTGTCCTATCATGTTACAGGCAGGCTGCTTACAATGATTCTTGACTGAGAATTTATGGCCCTACTTGGCTATGGCTATTATTCGATTTCTTAGTGTTTCTTATTCCTCCCGATGCTTGCCTGTAAAAACAGCATTTAGGCCAATGTTAGATTATGTGACATTCACAGCTCACTGGCATATAAAACAAAAAAGAGGAAGCATTGCTGTTTCCTCTTCTTGTGACTCCTACAGGATTCAAACCTGTAACCTTCTGATCCGTAGTCAGATGCTCTATTCAGTTGAGCTAAGGAGCCATCTGTCATTTTGAGGCTTTCTCTTCCTCAAAAGCGGTTGCAAAAATACAAACATTTTTCGAATGCACCAAATTTTTTTTCACTTTTTATCTCGAAAGATGATGCAAACTATTAATTATTGGGTATTTGCATACAAAGATTTTTTTTCTTCAAAGCATGTTTGAGGGCTTGCATTTGTACACTTCTTCGTACAAAATATCACGAATTTCGACAAATTCATCATCATCAAGTTCATATTTCGTCATAATTATCATTGGCACAGTCACTTGGTCGCCATGATAAGAAGGCTGCAAATAATCTTGTGGATTGATATACAAGCCCATACTGCTATAGAACTCAACACGGTGCTCGGAAGTCTCGTCGTGCGGATGTTCCACCTCAAGCACTATCTGTTGTGTCTGCTGCGACAGAAAGTTCAGAAAAACAGCTTTGCCGAGACCCTGGTTGCGCAGGTCCTCGTCGATAGCAAAATGTTCAATGTAGACAAAATCATCGAATGTCCAATAGGTCAAAATACCTATGGGCTCGTCGCCATCATCGTTTGTGGCGACCATAAAATGAAATTTTTCTGTGTTACGATTCTTCAACTCCCCGAAAGGAGGTCGCTCTTCGTCGGGGAAAGCCGACTCAAATAGATCTTTGGCGAAATGCGGATGGTCGGATTGCGAAAGGTCTGTTAATTGTATCATCTATCTAACTAATATGTTTATGTTTATTTGCTTAGGAAATTAAAATTGTTGATATTGAAACGGAAGAAAATATTATGCTGCAGCGCGTAGGCATCCCCGTCATTATACCCCTTGTAAATGGTGGGGACATACGAGCAGCCATATCCGAAATCAATCGAATAGCCATTCATTCTATAACACAACACCACAGCTCCGAAACCGCCTATGCCCATTCCTCCTTCGTTAAAATACTCATACGTGCCCGATCCCGGCACAGGGCTCATGCCTCCCCACACATCCAGGATGCTGTATGTCTGGCCGCCCACACGTATGCCGTTGGCGGTCACCTTTGTGTTGTTCAAGTCGAAGCCCAAGTCAAACTCCAAATCGAGTATCCGGGTCAGCGGCACCTTCTTGGCAATGGCAAGGTCTATAAAAATGCGTTTCTCCCTGCCGTATATATCGCAAGGCACATACTGTTTGCTGCCCAGTATGCCTGTACCGTTGTTGCTTGACAGCAAAAACTGTCCCGCGGCTGTCACTTGGCTGTAGTCAAATCGCAAAAACCAGCCCCAGCCGCTGTTGTAGTCATACCGCACACCCACCCCCAGCTGGTAAGTCAGCCGATAATACATATTGGCATCCTCGGCAATAGTGAAAGCGCGGTGGTCGGGAATGGCACTCGGCGAAATCAATTGCTGGTTCACCAAGTTGCTCCAAATCTGAGTCCCATAAAGTTCGCTCTTCAACACCCTGTTAATCGTGTTGCTGTGGCCGTCTTTTCCGTTATAGAAATTAGCCTGCTTGGAATTAGGAATCAGCAAACCGGCATCCACCGTCAGCGACAGCCCCGTGATACGGGGTGGCACCGCCTGACTCTTTTTCTTCTGTGCACCGGCGGGCAAAGCCAATGCTATCGTCAACAACAAAAAAAGGAATATTCTAAACTTCATAGGCTCTGCTTTTGTGGCTTAATAATTTCTGCAAGAAGCATCCGTGCTCTGCGCAGCTGTATTTTCACCGTCCCCAACGGGATGTTCAGCTGTTTGGCAATCTCCTCATACGAAAGCTCCTCGAAATAGCGCATTTTCACTATGCGGCGGTAGCGTGGTTTCAGTTGTTCCACCACCTGCCGCACCAAGGCATCGCGCTGCACCTCTATCATGGCTTCTTCGGGATTGGCATCCGACGACGGCAACGGGTACTCAAACGCCTCATCCTCGCTGCACACCGACATGCTGGTCAGCGACACCAAATCCATGTGTTGGCGGCGGATAAAGTCAATACCGCTATTGCTGGCAATGGAAAACAGCCATGTGGCGAATGTGTTCTGCGGAGTATAGGAAGACAACTGGCAGAAGGCCTTGCCAAAAGTCTCAATAGTAAGGTCGTCGGCGTCAACAGGACTGTGGGTCATTCGAAGCAACATCATGTATATCGGCTCTCTGTAGATTCGCATCAAATCGGCATAAGCCCGCTCGTCGCCACGGTCACGGGCGGCAAGTACAAGCTGGTAATCGCGTTGTGCCTTATCATTTTGAAATTGTGCTTCCATATTTCCTGTCCCAAAAGCCAGCCCTTCTGTCCCTCATTCCCCGGACACGCAATGTGCTGAACCAGGGCGATGGTAGGTCAACTTTTCTTTGATAACGGAAATATTGCCAAAAAAGTATTTGATATCAGAAAATAAATTTCGAAAAGCGGCGAAAGGGCAAAAATCACAGGCTTAATACCCAACCGATGGGTCGCCTGTGCCGTTGCCACCACCTGCCAAATCAGTTTCACAGCCACCACCGCCGCCAGTATCTGCCACGGGAATGTCCCCGCCACCAACAGCAATGCAGCCGACAAATAGAACAGCAACACATTCAGCGGCCTCAGCAGCCGTCTCAACTTAAGCCCGAAACCATAGTAGCGGTGTGTCGATGAGCGGTGCTTCCGGTACGAATGCCACTCGCCCACCCCTTTCTGCTCCGCCACTTGGGTGAACGACGACTCGCTCAACACCACCTTCGTGTTGCGTCTGTTGCTGTTCTGGTTCACAAACATGTCGTCTGCCCCGTCGGGAATATAGTAATGGTAGATGAAACCGTCTTTTTTCAAAAACAGACTGCGTTTGTAGCTCAAATTGCGCCCGTTGCCCGTAAACGGCCTGTGAAGCAACGCCGCACCCAGATACTCAACACTATAGTCCAGATTATCATACTGCTGGAGCCAGTTCAACAACGACCCCCTGTATTGAATACCGCAATATCCCAGCACTATCTCCACCTTCGGGTTCACATAGCCCTTCACCATCTCCTTTATCCATCCGAAATTGGTCGTATCCATCGGGATGCACTCAGGCTCGGCAAACAGAAGCACATCGTACGATGCCGACTTTATGCCAATCGAAAGCGGGTACTTCATACCCTGATAGCCACTCGCGTTGGCCTGGAAAGTCACCACCTTCAAATACGGGTAGTTGGCCGACAACAGCTGCAGCACATACTGGGTATCGTCGTTCGAAAGATAATCAACCACCACAACCTCGAACTTCGGATAGTCCTGCTCAAGCAGATACATCAAGTTGTTTTTCAGCCACCCGGCATCATTTTGAGCCACCATCACCACCGACACCGGCGGCAGCTTCTCCTCCTCTCCCTCCTTTTTCTTGCTTTTCGGTGCGCGGCAATGCCCCACCCTGAAATAATAGAGCCCGTAATAAAGAACAAGTACAACAAAACTCACCGCCAACAAAGCAGTCAAAGCCATAGTGTAAGGCTCTGTAAGTACATGAGTAAAATCCATATTCGTCTTCTCAAATTTTATTGCAAAAATATACATTATTTTCCATTTTTTTTGTATCTTTGCAAAATAAATATCAACCACTTGTTTATAACTCCCAACGCTGACACGCTGAATAGTTGATAATTATGAAGTTCGACATCATAAAAGAAGACCCTCAAAGCCATGCCCGTGCAGGTGTAATCAGCACCGACCATGGCGATATCCCCACACCCATTTTCATGCCTGTGGGTACTGCTGGCAGTGTCAAGGCCGTACACCAACACGAACTACGCAACGACATCGACGCCAAGATAATACTCGGCAACACCTACCATCTCTACCTGCGTCCCGGTCTCGACATCCTCCGCGCTGCCGGTGGCCTCCACCGCTTCAACGGTTGGGAACGCCCGCTGCTCACCGACAGCGGCGGCTTCCAGGTTTTCTCTCTTGCCGAAAACCGCAAAATCACCGACGAGGGCTGCACCTTCCGCTCCCACATCGACGGCAGCCGCCACCTCTTCACCCCCGAAAGGGTAATGGACATTGAGCGTATCATCGGAGCCGACATCATCATGGCCTTCGACGAGTGCGCTCCCGGCGAGTCCGACCACCGCTACGCCAAACACTCCATGCAACTCACCCACCGCTGGCTCGACCGCTGCATCGACCGCTTCAACTCCACCCAACCCCTCTACGGCTACCACCAAAGCCTCTTCCCCATCGTCCAGGGCTGCAAATATCCCGACCTCCGCCGTCAATCGGCCGAATACATAGCCTCCAAAAACGCCGAAGGCAACGCCATCGGCGGCCTCGCCGTGGGCGAACCCACCGAAACCATGTACGAAATGATTGAAATTGTCAACGCCATCCTTCCCCTCGACCGCCCACGCTACCTCATGGGTGTCGGCACTCCGGCCAACATTCTCGAAGCCATCGAACGCGGCGTTGACATGTTCGACTGCGTAATGCCCACCCGCAACGGCCGCAACGGACTTCTCTTCACTCCCCACGGCACCATCAACATTAAAAACAAAAAGTGGGAATCCTGCTTCGACCCCATCGACCCCGAAAGCAACGCCCACTGCGACCACGTCTACACCCTCGCCTACCTCCACCACCTTATCCGCGCCCAGGAAATCCTCGGCCTCCAGATATGCTCCATCCACAACCTCACCTTCTACCTCTGGCTGGTCCGCACCGCCCGCCAACACATCATCGACGGCGACTACACCCAATGGAAATCACGCATACTGCCCGAACTAAGCATTCGGCTGTAGCAAAAACAAACATATCATTTATCATCCCGCAAGAAAAAAAATAATCACTATGTACAAAAAATCAATACTTTTCATCATTGCAACCCTGCTGAGTGCCCTCTCGGTTCTAGGCCAACCCAATTCGGCCTGCCCGGGTTTCCACAACCCTGTCAATTTCAACCCCACCCCCGGTGGCAGCGGTTCCTGGAGCGCCCGCGTGGGCGACCGTGTCCAAGGCTCCGGCGGAAGCACCGGCAACAACGTGCTCAGCACCTGCAGCCGACCCGACAAACCCATCATCAAAGGCCACGCCAACATCACCTCCTCCGCCTACTACTCCGGCACTTGCACCTACACTGACGGAACCTGCCACCACACCTTCTACGATGCCCACGACCACCGTTTCCAAATCAACAATTCATCCACCCCCGGCGATGAGGGTATCGACATCTTCACCATCAACAGCTCCGGCCAAGGCATGGCACGCGTCCCTTATGGACACACCAGCAGCATCCGTCTGGGCGACATGCGCAGCACCGGCACTTGCGTCTCCAACATAGCCGTCGACGGCAACAACCGCGGCTCCGAAGCACTTTTCTACACCATGAAAGTCACCTCACAAAATGCACTCCTCTTCATCGACTATGCCGTTGTAGCCCGTCGTTTCGACCACACACCCCAGCAGGCTGGAGAATTCCTCATCCGCGTCTGCGGCAAAAACAACGCCACCGGCCAATGGAACAACTTTCCCATCCACGACAGCCTTTGGTACAACGTGCCCGCACCCGCATTCAGCTCCGCCCTCCCCGCCCCTTGGGTTGAAGGCCGTCCCGGCGCAGCCGCCGGCGGCACCACCTGCGGCTACTGCTACAAACCCTGGGCCCGCGTAGCCATCAGCCTTATCGACTACATCTACGACTCTGTGCGCGTCGAAATGTACACCAGCGACTGCATCTACAACGTCGACCCCATCTACGCCTACATCGCTGGCAGCTGCCAGCCCATGCAAATCACCACCTCCGGTTGCCCCGCCGGCGAATCCACTGCCGTCGACACTCTCCGCGCCCCCGAAGGCATGCTCACCTACACCTGGTACGTATCCACCAACGGCTACTCCGGTAGCACCAGCGACCAACAATACCTGAACGACAATGTACACTTCCGCCAGGTTCAATCCTCCTCCACTTCCAACATCTATGTTGCCCGAACCAGCGACTTCGTCGTAACCGAATCCGGCCCCAACTATGGCGACACCGTGGGCGTTCAGACATTCAAATGCGTCATGACATCTGCCATGGACCCCCAAAAACCCTTCCACTCCCGCATCTACGCCACCGTCTCCAACACCAAACCCATCATCAATGCCGATATCGTAACTGAATGCAACGACACATCCACCGTCCACCTCTCGGCCCGATACCGCATCCCCTACGAAGGCGTCAACGCACCCCACATCGTCGACAGCCTCACCACCTGGATCATCTACGAAGGCAGCACCTCCGATACACCTCCCCAGGCCATGCTCCGTGGCAACAACGCCGTCTGGCGCACCAACCAGCCGGGCAACTACGCCTGCCGCCTCACCATGTACACCGACGACAGCACCTGCAACACCTCACGCGTGTTCCTTATCCACATCGACACTCCCCCCGAAACCAGAATCAGCATCGACAAACGCACCCTCTGCGTTGGCGAAAGTGCCACCATCACCGACCTCACCCCCGACGTCGCCAAACGCGAATGGCACTTCCAGGACACTGTAATCAGCAGCGAAATTAGCGGCCTCGACGCCACCACCTCCATCACCCGTGCCTTCGAGGACTTCGAAAACCCCTTCTTCATCGTCACCTCCAACCTGGCCCAATGCCCCGACACCCTCTACGACACCATCTACTTCTTCCACGACCCCGAAATCAACTACTCCGATGACACCATCATCTGCAATGGCCACGAATCCCACGTCTCGGCCATCACCAATATCTCCGGCTGCACCTACGAATGGTACCGCCACCTCAACATGCCCAACGAATCTCCCGTCAGCATCGGCAACGTACTCCGCGTCCGCCCCACCCAACCCCACACCACCTACTACCTCAAACTCACCGCTGAGGCCGGCTGCGTAGTCTGGGACAGCGTCACCCTCTCTCTCCTCTCCACCAAAATCATCGCCAACCCCTCACACGCCAAACACTGCCCCGGCGACACTGTCACCCTCACCGGCGAAGGAGCCCTCTACTATGAATGGACCGCCTATCCACCCGACCACTCCCTCGACACCCAGGGCCACAACCAAACCATCAAAGTCTCGCCCAATCAAGACACCCGCTACTACCTCGTTGGCTATGCCGCCGACAGCTGCGACATCGCCGCCATCGACATCACCGTCAAAAACGTCCCCCTGCCCGTAATCCGCTACGAATTCACCCCCAACTATATCGACTCCGAAGTCCCCGTTGTCAACTTCACCGACCTCTCCCTCCACCGCGACCACACACAATGGCTCTTTGGCGACGGCGCCGCATCCACCGGACAAACCGTCTCCCACTATTTCGACATCTACGCCGACAACAGCAACAACGTCACCATGATCTCATTCAACGAACTGGGTTGCTCCGTCGACACCTCGTGGACCATCAAGATAGACACCTTCGGCTTCTTCATGCCCAACGTCTTCACTCCCAACAAACACGAGAACTCACTCTTCAATATCATCTGCCCCAGCGACCTCGAGCGTTTCCACATAGCCATTTTCAACCGTGGCGGAGCCCTCGTCTTCTCCTCCGACGACCAAAAATTCACCTGGGACGGCACCCACAACGGGAAACCCTGCCCACAAGGCTCCTACCCCTACGTCATCACCTACGTCCGCTCCGGCAGCGTATCCGAACACCGTGTGGCAGGCATCATCACCCTATTGAGATAACCCTATTATTATTGTTCTTTTTCATCTCCCGGCCATCTGGCCGGGTTTTTTGTATCCTCGCTACTTCTTCACCCCTTAGCAAGCCCTAAGTAAGCTTCTCTTAACCTACGCGGTGGAGAACAATTCAAGATGTGCCAAGATAAAACTGAACGGGAAACGAAGCCAGAGAAAAACAGCACCGAAACGGGAGGGACAATGATATAACACATTGGCTCAAGATGAAATATAAAAATAATACATATTATTAATTATCAATACCACCTCAAATGTTGAAAGCAGCAACCGAGTTGGTGCTGAGGCGGATGAAGTGTCGGCGGCAATGGACACGACACTGGAAACGTCTGATGAGGGGTTGTATCAGCAGTATGTAGGCAAAAAAAATACCGCCTTCACAGGTAGAACGGGCCAACTTAGTACTGATTCCACCTCCGGCAGTCTTGTTCGAAGTGCTACCCATAGCCCTACAGACACCCTGGGAGTCTCCTTCGACAATGCAAAAATACAAATAATTCCGACATAACCGAAAAATGGAGAAAAATGATGCAATAAAGTATCTAAAAACCGACAGCAATGTGCGTTTCCGCGGGGAGGAGGAGCCTGTGTTCTACTCCAACGATATGCGAGCCGTGGAGAACATCAAGCAGGAGCGGGCGACACCGGAGCAGTGGCAGAAGATGATTGAGAAGAACGGCGGTTATAAAAAAAGCCCCCCAAGTAGGCTTGGGGAGCTTGTCTTTTTCTTGGTTGGATGAAGGGGAAGGACCGGCATCGCATTGGCTTGATGGCTACGTTGCGTGGGTGGTGAACCTCGGGACGTAAACCAATCAAATAGGCGACGATTGTCGAAATACTATATCATTTCGGCTGCCACAGCTATGGCTTTGTCCAAGCCTTCGATATTCTTACCGCCGGCAGTGGCATAACCCGGTTGTCCACCACCACCGCCCTGCATCTCCTTGCCGGCAGTGCGGACTATGGTGCCTGCGTTTTTGCCGGCATCCACACGGTTCTGTCCCAGAGCCACCAGCAGCGACGGCTTGTCGCCGAAGGTGCTTCCCAAAACGATGGCCATGTCGGGGAACTGGGTGCGGAGGGCAAGCATGGCGTCTTTGAGCTGTCCAAGGTCGTCGGCAGTGCGACGCACTATGACGGGATTCTGCTGCAACTGTTCGGCCAGCGAACGGCGCAGAGCGTCGATTTGTTGTTTTTGGAACTGGTCAATCTGGGAACGCAAAGCAGCGTTTTCGTCCTGGAGACGTTGAACGGCGGCCACAATGTCCTTGGGGTTCTTGCACATCTCGCGGAGGGTGTCGAGCTGGTCCTGCAGAGCGTCGTTGAACTTTTCGGCAGCTGCCCCGGTCACGGCCTCGATGCGGCGCATGCCTGCAGCCACAGCGCCTTCACTCACTATGCGGAACGAGCCGATGTGGCCGGTGTTGGAGGTGTGGGTACCGCCACAGAATTCCACGCTGTCGCCGAATTTCACAACGCGGACAAACTCGCCGTATTTCTCGCCAAACAATGCCATTGCGCCCAGATTACGGGCTTCGGCAATGGGCATGGCGCGGTGCTCTTCGAGGGGCAAGGCGCGACGGATGGCAATGTTAACCTGTTTCTCCACCTCGCGTATTTCGTCGTGAGAGAGTTTGGCAAAGTGAGAGAAGTCGAAACGCAAGCGTTGTTCGTCCACACTAGAGCCTTTCTGTTCCACATGTTCGCCAAGAACGCTACGCAATGCTTTGTGGAGCAAGTGGGTGGCAGAGTGGTTGCACTCTATTGCAAATCGGCGGCATTTGTCGACCTCGGCGTTGTAGGTGTCATTCAGATGCTCGGGCAGTTTGTTGACTATATGGATGATAAGATTATTCTCTTTCTTGGTGTTGACCACAGTGACCACATCGCCAGCAGGGTGTGTGAGGGTGCCTTGGTCGCCCACCTGTCCGCCGCTCTCGCCATAGAAAGGAGTGCGGTCGAACACCAACTGGAAGAACTCCTTGTCTTTGACCTTGACGTGGCGATAGCGGGTAATATGCACTTCGCACTGCATGGTGTCATATCCCACAAACTCCTGCTGCACACTGGTTGAGGCATCGGCCAGCTCCACCCAGTCGTCGTTCTCCACCTGTGCGGCGGCACGCGAACGCTCTTTCTGTTGTTCGAGACCCTTTTGGAAACCTTCCATATCCACATTCCAGCCTTTCTCGGAGGCCATGAGCTGAGTGAGGTCGACGGGGAAGCCATAGGTGTCGAACAGCTCGAAAGCGAAAGCGCCGTCGATGGTCTTGCTGCCAGCGTGGGAACCCACATAGTCCTCGAAGCGGCTGATGCCGTTGGCAAGGGTTTTGAGGAACGATTGCTCCTCTTCGAGAATGATGCGCCGAATCAGCTCGTGCTGTTTCTTCAATTCGGTATACTGATTGCCCATCTGGCTCACCAGAGTGTCGACCAACTCATTGATAAACGGCTGTTTGAAACCGAGGAAAGTATAACCGTAACGAACGGCACGGCGCAGGATGCGGCGGATGACGTATCCGGCCTTGGCGTTGCTGGGCAGCTGGCCGTCGGCAATGCTGAAGCTCACGGCACGGAGGTGGTCGGCAATAACGCGCATGGCCACATCGGCATCCTCACGCTGACCATAGGCAATGCCTGCCTTGGCTGCAATCTCCTGAATGAGGGGCTGGAAGATGTCGGTGTCGTAGTTCGACTGCTTGCCCTGCATCACCATGCAGAGGCGTTCGAAACCCATACCGGTGTCTATATGTTTGGACTTGAGGGGTTCGAGAGTGCCGTTAGCCAAACGGTTGAACTGCATGAACACAAGGTTCCATATCTCGATAACCAAGGGATTGTCCTTATTAACCAACTCGGAGCCGGGAATGAGTTTTTTGTCGGCTTCATTGCGGATGTCGATGTGTATCTCACTACAGGGACCGCAGGGGCCTTGGTCGCCCATCTCCCAGAAATTGTCCTTCTTGGAGCCTTTGAGAATGCGGCTTTCGTCCACGTGCTCCTTCCAGAAGTTGTAGGCTTCGGAGTCCATGGGTAGACCGTCTTTCTCATCACCACCGAAAACAGTGACATAGAGGTTGTTCTTATCGATGTGCATCACCTCGGTGAGGAACTCCCAGGCGTAGGCGATGGCTTCGCGCTTGAAATAGTCGCCGAACGACCAGTTGCCAAGCATCTCGAACATGGTGTGGTGGTAGGTGTCGTGGCCCACCTCTTCGAGGTCGTTGTGTTTGCCGCTGACGCGAAGGCACTTTTGGGCGTCGCTCACGCGAGGATAGGTTGCCTCGGCATTGCCAAGAAAGATGTCTTTAAACTGATTCATGCCCGCATTGGTAAACATCAACGTGGGGTCGTTTTTCACCACCATGGGTGCACTGGGAACGATGTGGTGATTCTTGCTCTCGAAAAATTCAAGGAATTTGCTGCGTATTTCGTTGTTGGTCATATCGGTGAATGATGTAAGAAATGAATGATTGAATGGATGAAGTATTAAGATGAGGGTTAGAAGTCATCGCGCTCTACCAAAAGGATGTCGTTTTGGGGAACGATGAAGAATTTCTCATTATTGTAGCGTATTTCGATGGCGCTGCGCTGGAGGAAAAGGGCAAGGTCGCCGGGCTGGACCTGCAGAGGCAGGTAACGGGGGCCGTTGTCGGAAGGTTTCCAGGAATCGCCATCGTCCATGGAGGGCAAAGGATAGCCCGGGCCGCATTTGAGGATATAGCCCGACTGCACTTTTTCTTTGTCTTGGTAGCCTGCCGGGAGATAGAGACCGCTGCGTGTGCGGTCGACGGTGTCGGAGGGTTTGATTAAAACCCTGTCACCCACAACTATAATCTTGTCTAAATTGGTGTTCATACCTTTAAATTGAAGTTGCAAAAATACAAAAAAAATAGCAAACAACAAGAATTAAATCTATTATACGATGAAGATAGTTTGACAGGTGTCAGGCCAACGCAACTATGAGCAGCAAGGAGTGCATGAATGTATCAGTTGACAAAGAATACAAAACCTGTTGCGGAAAAGCATGAGAAACGGAGTATAGATTAACGGACAGCGACACAAACCGGGAAATGCCCTGTGCCCCAATAACAAAATAGGCAAAATGAATAGGTTAAAAGAATCTATCTATCAATAATTGTGGAGTGAATGATAATCAAATTCATAAAGAGGAACGCGGGGATACAATAGACGGCATCTATTAACAAATTGACAGAAAATCGATGTGTCTATTGAAAAACATTTGTATCTTTGCAGCAGGTTAAAGCACAATGACAGATGTGCAGAAAACTAATACATACACAATTAAAAGGAAAAAATGGCAACAATACATTTGAACAAAGAAGAATTCCTGAAAAGGATTTGGGATTTTGAGAAAAGCCCGAAAGAATGGCATTTTCGGGGAGAGAGACCCGCGATAGTGGATTTCTATGCCACATGGTGTGGTCCTTGCCAGATGCTGGCACCTGTGCTGGAGGAACTATCGGACGAGTATGCCGGAAAGATAGATATATATAAAATTGACACAGGCGAAGAAGAGGAGATGGCATCCGCCTTCGGCATAAGGAGCATCCCGAGCTTGATGTTCTGCCCCACGACCGGACACCCACAAATGCTGCTGGGGGCAATGAGCAAAACAGACCTTGAGGATGCCATGAAAAACATATTGAAAGTGAAAAAATAGCACCAGAGAAGAGAACACAACTATAGAGAAGAATCAAAAACAAACTAATAAACCTCAAACACACAAAAAAATGAAGAAATACAAATGTGACATCTGCGGCTGGGAGTATGACCCCGCAGTTGGAGTGCCCGAAGCGGGCATTGCACCTGGAACCCCGTGGCAGGAAGTGCCCGACGATTTTGTTTGCCCTCTTTGCGGAGTAGGCAAAGAAGACTTCTCGGAAGAGTAATAATGGCGAAGCGATGACTCTGCAACAAATGGAGTATGTAGTGGCGGTAGACAAATACCGCCACTTCCAGCAGGCAGCCGAGGCCTGCGGGGTGACACAACCAACCCTATCGGCCATGCTGAGCAAATTAGAGGAAGAGCTGGACATTCGGATATTCGACCGAACGAACAAGGCCGTCCACCCCACCGAAGTGGGACAGAAAATAATACGGCAAGCCCAACGGGCTGTGAGCGAGGCACACCGGCTGAAAGAGGTGGTGGCGGAAGAACGCGAACGGCTGACCGGAAGTTTGCGGTTGCGGATAGGCCCCACCATTGCACCGTATATAGTGCCCAAGTTCATTGAGCTGTACACAAACCAGTTTTCCACAATGGATTTGACAATAGAGGAGGTGAAATCGGAACCAATGTTCGGTGAATTGCAGAAGAATATGGCCGATATAGGCATTGCCATAACAGGCGATGCACCCGACGGGATATTCCAGATACCCCTCTACACTGAACCATTCTACATCTACCTGGCTGAAAACTACCGACACAACAAGAACAGTTTCAGTCCGAAGGACCTTGCATCGGAGAACATGTGGGTGATGAAAGAAGCCCAATGCTTCCGCGACAGCGCTTTCAGTTTCTGCAAGGGACAGAAAACCGGACGCCAAATATATGAAGCCGGAAGCATTACTACCCTGATACAGATAGTGGACCACATTGGAGGATACACCATAATTCCCGAAATGCACCTCCCATTCCTGAACGACGCGCAACGCAAACAAGTGAGACCAATAGAAGGAGACTATATCAGCTATCGCAAAGTGTCGATGTACATACGAAACCATGAAGTACGCCAAAGGCTGGTGCAGAGTGTGGTGGACACACTGAAAGCAATTGTGCCCGCATCGATGCACGACAGCTATATAAGAAGGCCCATACAATTGTGAAGAATAGTGTGCTGCGTCGGCCGAACAGCAATCCCTGACACCATACAGCAGACACCAAGAACAAAACACCTCCCAAGTGGGCAGGACAGCAAATGTGTTAATCAATTATTAACGGGCAAATATATCAGCTTTTTTTAGTAACTTTGCAACGTGTAATGTATCCACACCAATACTATTACACACTGAAAATGTTACACTTATGAAGAAATGTAAATATATTGCTGTCCTTCTACTGCTCGGCATGTGGTTTTCCGCCCCCATGCAGGCACAAGAAGTGCAGCCCACCTGGGAGTCACTGAACCAAAGAGGCTATCCCCAATGGTTTCAGGATGCCAAATTGGGTATATTTGTACACTGGGGGCTCTATTCCGTTCCCGCCTACTCGGCCGCCGACGGATATGCCGAATGGTTCTACAGAGGGTTGATGCTGGGCGACAGCATCCGCTCGACAGAAATGCTCGACTTCAACAAACGTTGGGGCTACCTGCTGGGAGACCAGTGGAGCGGACGACTGAGCAACAGCGACGCCGTAAAACAGAAACCCAGACTCACCGACCTCTATACCCTATATGCCCAGACTTGGTTTGCACAACACTGGAATCCTGACCAATGGGCCGAACTCTTTGCCCAATCGGGAGCAAAATACGTGGTGCTGGTGACCAAACACCACGACGGATACTGCCTGTGGCCCAGCCGCTACCAGCCCAACTGGAACAGCATGGTGACTGGCCCCCATCAGGACATTGTGGGAAAACTGACCACATCGGTTCGCAATGCCGGTCTGAAGATGGGCTTTTACTACTCGCTCACCGAATGGACCAACAGCCTGCATATATGGATGCACGACCCTGACAGCGCCATTGGCGAATATGTGGACAGGTACATGACTCCGCAATTCAAAGAGTTGGTAACCAAATATAAACCCAGCCTCATATTTGCCGACGGCGAATGGCAGAACACTGCCGAACAGTTTCACGCCAAAGAACTTATCTCATGGTATTACAACACCGTGGGACCGGAAGCCATAGTGAACGACCGCTGGGGCGAAGGCACACAGCACGGATTCAAGACCCCCGAATACAAGGGAGCCATTGCCGACACCGTCCGCCCCTGGGCCGAATGCCGCGGCATAGGACGCTCGTTCGGGCTGAACAGAAATGAGCCTCTGAGCAACTACCTGACAAGCGACTCGCTGATACGTCATTTTGTGAAACTCGTGGCTGCCGGCGGCGGCATGACCCTGAATGTGGGTCCCGATGCCGACGGCACCATCCCCATGCTACAGCAGGAGCGCCTCATTGACCTGGGCAACTGGCTAAAAACGAACGGCGAAGCCATATATGGTTCACGCCCATACAAAAAAATGTGCGAAAGCGACAGCACCGTATACTACACCCGAAACAATGGGAACCTCTATGCTATCGCCACACACATCAACAGCAAGACACTGGTCCTGAAAAACATGCCCAAACCCAGCATCCTTTCACAGGTCACCCTGTTGGGCTGCGACAAACATATCAGCCATTTCTATTTTGCCGGAAGCCTCTACATCAGGCTGAACAACCTCACCCTTGAAGACTTCAACAAGAACAAGGGGGCGTGGGTGTTCCGCATCACAAAATATGGCAACTGACAACATACCGTTGACACACAAAAACTGCAGCACGCCACACAAGTGAGCGTAGTGGTTGTGTGGCCGTATAAAAACAATCCGAAATAAAACAGCTTTCATGCCCGTATTCGAAGCCTCGTCCATCCAAACCGTTGCCCTTCACCGCGTGGGCAACAAAGCCACTGAGGAAGGTTATGTGCTCTCCTCCCAACCCATTCCTCTAAACGAACAGCTGCAGGACATACTGATAAAATACTGCCTCTCGCCATTCAAAGCGGAAGAATACTACCACCTGTATGACGACGAGAACGTGGAAATGAACACGATATACGATTGCTGCGCCAATATCTTTGCCGACCCGGAATGTCTCATAGAGGAATCGCAAAGAATGGCTAAACATCTATACGATGCGTCGACTCATGCAAACATCAAAGGCGGTGACCTGTTCGTGGTCTATTTCGCACAATGCATGTTGAATGGAGAAACCATGGACGCTGTGGGCATATTCAAGTCAGAGAACAAAGAGACCTTCCTGAAAGTGGTTCACGGAGAAGAGCAATGGAGCACCGCCGACAATGACCCTAGCGCCCACGCCGAATACCATTTGGAAGCGGACAAAGGCATAAACCCCGACAAACTTGACAAAGGTGCCCTCATCTTCAACACCGAAGCCGAAAAGGGATACATAGTGAGTGTTGTGGATGCCACCAACCGCACCACCGACGCCCTGTATTGGAAAGACACCTTTCTCCGCATACGCCAACGCGAGGACGGCTATTTCAACACCCACACCGAGATGAGTGCCTACAAGAAGTTCATCACCGACGAGCTTCCCCAACAGTTTGAAGGGGTGAGCAAAGCCGACCAAGCCGACATGCTGAACCGTTGCAGCAACTACTTCAAACAGAACGACAACTTCGACCTACAGTCATTTACAGAAGAGGTAATTGCCCAGCCGGAAGTGATTGACAGCTTCAAAGAATACCGTGAGCAATACCAACAAGAAAACGATGTGCTGATGCCCGAGAGCTACGACATCAACGAGAGTGCCGTAAAGAAACAGTCACGTGCCTACAAGAGCGTGATAAAACTCGACAAGAATTTCCATATCTATGTGCACGGCAACCGCGAACTGATAGAACAGGGCGAGGACGAGAAAGGCAAATACTACAAAGTGTACTACAGCGAAGAGAGCTGAGCCCAAGACACAGAGGTGCCGACAGAAGGTCAGATAATCTGAAGGGACTTCAGCGCGTACTCTATGCCCTCTTCATCCACCGAGGTGGTGACAAAATCGGCATGCCGTTTCACCTCGTCGGCGGCGTTGCCCATAGCCACACCGATGCCACAATAATCAAGCATCTCTATGTCGTTCCCGCCGTCGCCGAAACCGATACACTCTTCCCGCGCAATGCCGAAATGGCGAATCATACACTCTATGCCCGAAGCCTTGCTGTTCGAGGCATTCACCAAGTCGCTGAATCCGGGATGCCATCGGGGCAGGCGGCAGTGGGGCAACATCTCCAGCACCTTCGCATCGGCCTCGGCTGGCATAATAGCAATAATCTGATAGGTTTTGCGCCCCTTCATCTCGTTGATATCGAGCAGTGGAGGCATCTGGAACTCCAACTGGTTGCGTATCGCTATAGCCACAGGATCCGAAAGTGTGTTCACAAACATCTCGTGTTCTGTGAAAATCATAGTACACAAATGATTGTCGCGGGCATAATCCAGCCAGCGGTCCGTCTCCTCCTGTGGGATAGGGTTGCTCAGAAGCACCTTATCGCCCACAAAACAATAGCCCCCGTTCATGGTGACATATCCGTCAAAACTGACCGGCATTTCCGGAATCAGAACCATCGGGCGACCCGAGGAGATGAAAGTGCGTATTCCCTTGCGGTGCAACGCGTCGAAGGCACGTACGGTGCCCTCCGATACAGCATGTGTGGTGAAACTCAGCAGTGTGCCGTCTATATCAAAAAATGCAGCTTTTATCAATTCAGTTCTAATAGTTGTTTTTAGTAATACAAATTCAACGCAGGAGCCGAAACCCCAACCCGGCAAAGCATCTAAAGCATTGCAATCATTTCGGCAAAAAGTACCGACATGCGCTGTGCGGCGGCATTTGCAGCACGCACCACATCGTCGCCGTCGTTGAGATTATCCTCGCTCAACGCGTTGGCCTGGTTGGTGATAACACTCATGCCGAAAACCTCCATTCCGCTATGTCGCGCAACAATAGCCTCGGGCACAGTGGACATACCCACTGCATCGCCTCCCATGATGTGATACATCCGATACTCGGCCGGAGTCTCGTACGAGGGACCCGTAACGCCCACGTACACACCCATCCGCAGGAAATCGCCCACATCGTCGGCAGCCTGTATTGCAATATCGCGCAGTCGGGGGCTGTAAGTGGTGGTCATATCCGGAAAGCGGGGACCCAGCAAATCCTCGTTGGGACCAATCAGCGGATTGGGCATCATATTGATATGGTCGGTAATCACCATCAAATCGCCCACATTGAAAGCAGGATTCATGGTCCCGGCGGCATTGCTGATAAGAAGCACCTTGATGCCCAGCCGCGCCATCACGCGCACCGGGAACGTCACCACCTGCATGGAATAGCCTTCATAATAGTGGAAGCGTCCCTGCATAGCCATAACGCGCTTGCCACCCAATGTGCCAATAATCAGGTTGCCGTCGTGACCCACCACTGTGGAGTGGGCAAAATGGGGTATCTCAACATAAGGCACAACAACCTTATCCTCTATCGCATCGGCCAAAGGGCCAAGACCGCTGCCCAAAATAACGCCCACCTCGGGCACATCGTCACTAATGAGTGAACGGATAAAGGCACAACTCTCGTCTATCTGTTCTATAATCGTCATATCAAAAGGTTATCAATTGGATAAATCAGTATCAATGCTTGCCGTCAAAGGCTGTTTTTGATTTGCTCTATGCGTTTCAGAATCTCGGCGGCCTGCTCATAGTCCTCATTCTCTTCACACTCGCGCAACATCTCCTCGAGCACCGCCAAAGTGTCGGCCGGATGAGTGACGGGGTGGTGGTTTCCCGGCAAGTTTCCTTCCAATGCCCCCTGTTCCATCGAGGTCTCCTCAAACACATTGCTATTCATATAAATGCCGCATCCCTGCAACAACGACATCACCACCGCATCGCTGGTGCGGCAATCAAAACACTTCTCCGAAAACCCGTCGTAGAGATACATGCTGGAATAGAAAATGCCTTCGTCAAAGCGGTCGATAGTGACCCGTTTGAGGTTCAGCATATACTCGTCGAGAATGGAACTGAGCAAATTGTGCGTCAATGGCCTGCGGGCGCTGCGGCCCTCCACAGCCAGCAGGATGGCCTGAGCCTCGGCCTCGCCTATCAGAATAGGCACCTCCTTGCGTTGCTCACGAGCTGACAAAATGAGGATATAAGCATCGCTCATCGACATGGTTTGAGAAATTCTCTCAGCAAATACTTGAATATAATCCATTACATATCGAGTGTTTTCAAATAGTCGACCAAAAGCTTCACCGCGCGGCCACGATGGCTTATTTGGTTCTTAACATCCAACGGCATCTCGGCGAAACTCACAGCAAAACGGTCGGGCATGAACACAGGGTCGTACCCGAAGCCCTCGCTGCCGTAACGCTCGGTCAGTATCACACCATCCACCCTCCCCTCAAAATATCGGGGAACACCCTGCTCCATCAGGCAAATCACAGTGCGGAAATCCGCTTTCCGGTTCGTCTTCCCGTCCAGGGCGGCCAGAAGCTTGTCAATATTGTCGTCGAACGAGCAATGCTCGCCGGCATAACGTGCGCTGTACACTCCCGGGGCTCCACCCAGGGCGTCCACCTCAAGACCCGTGTCGTCGGCAAAACAGTCCATCCCCACTCGCTCCCACACCCACTGGGCCTTCTGCAGTGCATTTCCCTGCAGCGTATCGGAAGTTTCGGGTATATCGCCCGACAAGCCCACATCGGCAAGGCTTTTCACCTCCACCACCCCATCAAGCATTTCACTGACTTCACGTATCTTATGCTTATTATTCGTTGCAAAAACCAATGTTTTCATACACTGCAAATATACATATTTTTCCTGACATAATCACACACTCAACAAAAAAAAGTTGTATTCCGCCCCCAGCGTCCAGCAAGTTGAGCCCCAACAATAACCCGCCTACAGCCTTTTGCCCGCTTGGAAATATCTATTCCACATACTTCCTCCCTCCCCCATCCTCCACAGAAGGTTCGCTGTAGGTTCGCTATAGGTTCGCTATAAGTCCAATGCGGATCCGCTTTATTTCCGCTTGTTTTTCAATACTTCAATGGTATTTCAACGTTCCAAAAGCGTCGAAATACCGTTGACGTAGCGTTGAAATACCGTTGCAATAGCGAGCGCAAAGAGAACCTACACACAACCGACATAAGAACCCTTTAAACATGCAGACAATCGAAAACTCATTCATTAAATAATATTTTTTTAGTATATACAATATTTGATTGACTTTGTCGTTAAACATTAGATTGAACAGGAAAATACACATTGCCATGAAAAAATATATCCTTTTGGTTGCCGCCCTGTTGATTGCCGGCACTACGTTGGGAGCCGAGAAACACCTATCCGCACTTTTTGGCTATTCGGTGTTCTATCTCCCAGACGAAAACCTCCCCTATGTGGAGACTTATCTTGACTTCGACGCACGGTCGCTGAACCTTCTGAAGGAGAGCGACAACGGCTACCGCGCAACCGTGGAGGTAACGCTGGTTGTGCGCAAAAACGATACGGTGGAGTACTTGAAGAAATACGACCTCAAGAGTCCCTTTACCGCCTCGCCCCAAATGGACGACTTCACCTTTTTCGACCTCCATCGCTTTGCCCTGAAAAACGGCATCTACGACCTCGAAATCTCCATGAAGGACAAAGCCTCGAGCGACAAACCCTTTGTGCTGAAAGAGAAGCTCTATGTCTATTACGTGGCGGGCCGCACAGCAGCCTCCAACGTGCAGCTCATGGCATCGGTCACCCCTACCGACCAAGTCAACAACATGACCCGCAACGGGTATGAAATGATGCCCTATATCAATGACTTTGTTCCCGCCGAAGTGTCGGTGCTATACCCCTACATGGAGCTCTACAATGTGGAGAAAGAAGTGGGTGACAAGCCCTACCACGTGGCCATCCATATAGAGCAGAGCGAGAACGGCCGCATCATCAGCGGAACCTACCAGCAACGCAGCTACACCCCCAACAAACAGCTTCAGCCCATTGTGAGCAGTGTGGACGTTTCCAATCTGCCCTCGGGCAATTACAAGCTTGTGGTCGAGGCGCTCAACAACGCTAACGACCCCTTCTTCCGCAAGGAGGTATTCTTCCAGCGTTCCAATCCCGATGTGGTAGAGGAACAGCTGACCGAGGATATGGTTGCTGTGTCGTTTGCGGCGCTAATCACCGACGAGCAGAAACTCAACTATTACATCCGGGCTCTCTACCCCATCTCTTCGCCTCAGGAAATCAGTGTGGCCGAGGAGCTGATTCCCCAAACCGACCTTGCCGCCAAACAGACATACTTCTACCGCTTCTGGATTACCCGCAACGCTATGGAGCCGGAGAACGAGTGGAACAAGTACTACGAGAAACTGAAATATGTGGACGAAAACTTCAGCTATCCCAAAACTCCCGGATTTCTCACTGACCGCGGACGCATCTATCTGCAATATGGTCCTCCCGACTATGTGCGCGACGAAAAGAACTTTGTGGGTGTGAAGGGATTTGTGGCCCAGCCCAAAGTGAGCAGCAACACCGACCGCACTTCCGAACGCTACAACCAGCGCGACGACAACGGACAGGGACATGTTCACTACCTGCCCTATATCATTTGGCGCTACAACCGTATGGAGAACGACTTCCCCAACCGAGTGTTCCTCTTCTGGGACGAGCATCGCAGCGGCTACTACAAATTGCTCAACTCCAATGCACGCGGCGAGTTGCGTACACCCGGATGGGAGCGCATGCTGTGCCGCAACCAGCTGGAGGAGGAAGTCCTGGGCGATGTAGGACATCAGTTTGAGCGTGGCATGTAACAATGTATTTATTAGCCGACATACTATATTTCATAGCCTACTACGTGGTGCGCTATCGCCGTAAGGTGACCCGCCGCAACCTCACAAACTCCTATCCCCACATGGGCGATACCGAATTGGTGAAACTGGAGCGTGCCTACTACCGCCACATGAGCGACCTCCTAATAGAGGCCATAGTTAACCTCTACGCCTCGCCCAAATGGATAATGAAGCACTACCGTATCGTCAACCGTGAGTTGGTCAACAGCTATTATAACAAAGGGCAAAGCGTGGTGCTGATGTCCGCCCACTACAACAATTGGGAGTACATGATTACATCGCTCAACTTCCAACTGCTGCATCATGGAGTGGGTGTAGGCAAACCGCTCAACGACAAAGCTCTGGCCACCTATGTCACCCGTCGGCGCAGCCGCTATGGCACCGAGATTGTGGACCAGACCAATGTGCGCGAAACAATGACCTACTACCACCAGCACCAAGTGCCTGTGGCCTACATGATGCTCTCCGACCAGTCGCCCAGCAACGAGCACAAATCCTACTGGACCACCTTTATGAACCAGGAAACCCCATTCCTGTTCGGTGCAGAGCATTTTGCACGAAAATACAATATGCCCGTGCTATACTACGAAGTGAAGAAAGTGCGCCGCGGATACTACGAGGTGACCTTTTCCAAACTGTGCGACACCCCGAACGATACTCCTCTCTACACGGTCACCGCACTATATGTGCAACGTCTCAAGGCCACCATCGACTCCGCCCCGCAATATTGGCTGTGGAGCCACAACCGCTGGAAACGGCACCGCCCCGACGATATGCCCCTGCACCAAGCACTCGATAGCGACATAACAAACAAACATTAAACTAAACGATAGCAATAAGATATGACAACTGCCGTAGTGATACTGAACTGGAACGGAAAGCACATGCTTGAACGGTTTCTGCCATCGGTGACTGCCAACATAGGGCCCGATGCCGAAGTCATCATTGCAGACAACGGCTCAACCGACGACTCGCTCGACTTTCTGCAACAGAACTATCCCCAACTGCGTGTCATCACCTTCGACCGCAATTACGGCTTTGCCGAAGGCTACAACCGGGCACTTGCCCAAATCGATGCCCAATACTTTGTGCTTCTGAACGACGATGTGGAGGTTACTCCCAACTGGATTGCCCCAGTCATCGCCCAAATGGAACGCAACCCCGACACCGCTATCTGCCAGCCCAAACTGCTGATGTACGACCAACGCGACACCTTCGAGTATGCGGGCGGTGCAGGCGGATTTATCGACAAATACGGCTATCCCTTCTGCCGCGGACGCCTTTTCACCACTTTGGAGAAAGACCATGGCCAATACGACGACGCATGCGAGATATTCTGGGCCTCGGGGGCCGCTATGTTTGTTCGTGCCAACGTTTGGCGTGAGCTGGGCGGACTAGACAGCGACTTCTTCGCCCACATGGAGGAGATAGACTTCTGCTGGCGTGCAAAGAATGCAGGCTACCGCGTGGAGTACTGCCCCGAGTCGGTGATATATCATGTAGGCGGCGGCACTCTGCCCAAGTCCAACCCCCGCAAAACCTATCTCAACTTCCGAAACAATATGGCCCTACTCTACAAGAATCTGCCCAAACGGCGACTGCTTTGGGTGCTCGGATGCCGTGTGGTGCTGGACTATGTGGCTGCATTCAAGTTCCTGCTCGAACGCAAGCCGAAAGAGTTCAAGGCCGTCACCGATGCCCACCAGTCATTCTACAAATGGATGCCTCGCCTCAAGGTAAAGCGACTCCGTAGGCAAAGCCAGCAACAGGTGTCGTGCATCTATAGCGGCCTCCTGCTCGTGGACTACTACCTGCTTCGAAGAACACGTTTCAGCAAATTGAAAGTAAAACATTAACAATACAATATAACCCTTTTAACCGCATTACTAATGAGAAAAGTACGCGTACGTTTCGCTCCCAGCCCCACCGGCCCTCTCCACATCGGCGGAGTCCGCACGGCTCTGTATAACTATCTGTTCGCCCGCCAGAACGGTGGCGACATGATTCTGAGAATAGAGGACACCGACCAAACACGCTTTGTTCCCGGTGCCGAAGACTATATTATCGAAGCCCTCGACTGGCTCGGCATCAAATTCGACGAAGGTGTCCATATCGGCGGCAACTACGGCCCCTATCGCCAGAGCGACCGCAAACCCATGTATCGCCAGTATGCCGAACAACTGATTCGTGACGGCTGGGCATACTATGCATTCGACAAACCCGAAGCCCTCGACGCCAAGCGCAAGGAATACGAGTCTCAGAAAAAGACTTTCCAATACGACTGCAATACCCGCAGCTCAATGGAGAACAGCCTTTCCCTCCCCGCCGACGAAGTGCAGCGGCGAATCGACAGCGGTGAGCCATACGTGGTACGCTTCAAGTTCCCCAACGATATCGACATCACCGTGCACGACCTTATCCGCGGCGACGTTACCATGAACAGTAACCTCCTCGACGACAAGGTGCTTTTCAAATCGGACGGTATGCCCACTTATCATCTGGCCAACATCGTCGACGACCACACGATGGAAATCTCCCACGTCATCCGCGGTGAGGAATGGCTTCCCTCCGCCCCCTTGCACGTGATGCTCTATCGTGCCTTCGGTTGGGAGGACACTATGCCCCAGTTCGCACACCTGCCCCTCTTGCTCAAACCCGACGGCAACGGCAAACTGAGCAAACGAGATGGCGACCGTCTAGGTTTCCCCGTGTTCCCTCTCGACTGGCACAACCCCGAAACCGGCGAGCTCAGCAGCGGTTACCGCGAACGCGGCTATCTGCCCGAGGCGGTGGTCAACATGCTTGCACTCCTCGGCTGGAATCCCGGCAACGACCAAGAAATCCTCTCGATGGACGAGCTCATTCAACAATTCAGTATCGAGCACATCAGCAAAAGCGGTGCCAAATTCAACATTGAGAAAGCCAAATGGTTTAACCACGAATATCTCCAGAAATGCTCAGATGAGCGTATCGCCCAAATGTTCCTCCCCCAACTTGAAGAACACGGCATTAAGGTTGCAGACACCGAGTCAAACAACTTCCAACTATCAACTTTCAACAATCAATATGTCATCAAAGTGTGCGGCATGATGAAGGAGCGCATTTCCTTCCCCTCCGAGCTTTGGGACCAAACTCACTATTTCTTTGTCGCTCCCACCCAATATGACCCCAAGGCGGTAGCCAAACGTTGGAAACCCGGCATGACCACGCACATGGCCAAAGTGATAGAGATACTCAACACCGTCCCGTTCGAATACGATGCCATCCATCAGGCACTGCTCGAGGACTATATTAAAGGCCATGAGCTCAACATGGGACAGATTATGAACTCCCTGCGTCTTGCCGTGGTTGGTACAACCGTCGGCCCCGACATGCTCACCCTCGTAATGACTATCGGCAAAGAGGAAACCATAGCCCGCGTGCAGCGAGCTATCGACACCCTCGGAGAACCCCAAGAATAATAACAATTAACATACACAATCAATGGAAATTAATCAAGACTTGAACAAGCCCGTCGACGACAACAGCATCGACACAATCCAAATGAAAGAACCCCAGGAACAGCGTCCCGCCAATCCCGAACCTACTCCCCAACCAGCGGCTCCGTCCTCTCCCGCTACTCCTACAAACGACAACTGCAACGATACCTCCTGCCACAAAAAGGGAGTGCACACTGCCATCCTGGCATGCAATATCGTGCTGCTCATCGGACTCGTTGTGCTCTACATCCTCCACTTCACCGGCATGGGCTCGCCCAGCAAGTTCAACCCTGAAGCCTCTATGCCTGTCATTCCCGAAGACGGAGTACTCAAAGTGGCTTGCGTTGACAGCGACAGCCTGTTGGCCAAATACCAATATGCCATCGACCTTCAAGAGGAGCTCAACCGCTACAAAGAAGCACAAGAGAAGAGCTATCAACAACAGATGGATAAGTTCAACGCCGACTACCAGAACTATCTTAAGACCGGCGAGAACATGACTCTGAGCCAGCAGCAGGCCACCGAGGCTGAACTGAACGAGCGTGCCAAGAAACTCTCCACTCTCGAAGCCGAACTCACCGCCAAAGTGATGCAAAAACAGATGGACTCCAATATCGAGTTGCTCAACCGTATCTTCGCCTTTGTTCGCGAATACAACGCCGACAACCAGCATTTCGATATCATCATGCGCAAAACCTTCAACGACAGCCCCACTCTTTACATGAACCCTGCAATGGACATCACCAACGAAATCATCGAAGGCCTCAACAAAGAGTACAAGTCCGTCAAAGGTAAGAAAGCAGACAAGTAACTATTATCCAAACTAACACACAAGGCAGGCACCATATCGCCTGCCTTTTTTTTTCCTCTGCGACTTGCAGTGAGGGTGTGTCATTCTAGGCATATTATTGTACCCACACACACTATTCATCAAACAAATATAAACAGCTTCTAATCTTTACTTCGACTGACAATATTTTTTGAACTATCTCTATGTCGGGACGTTTTATCATATTACCCTATCTATCCCATCTATCATTTCTACCTTATCAAGCAGCAATCTTTTTCGCGAACCACCGAAGGCCTAATGCAATCACCATGAGGCCTCCAACAAGGATAAACAGACAAACGACATTGTTCTGTCCACTCAAATCTATGAAAGAAAGTGAATTGTTGTGATGTCCCCTACTATGTTGCCGATAACATAGATTGCAAAATACACAAAACACCACAACAGGAACAATACTACAGTTCCACCAAACCCTCTTTTCATAATAATTATATGCTTTAAAGGCTATAAGCGAACCTTTTTTTTACCGAATAAACACATTAACAAATTAGTGCATTAACATATTTATTCCTTGTAGTCGCCGCGGTCCACGGTACTCTCAAAGCCTATCTTACGAATTCTCTGTTCCGTGCAGGCCCGGCATTCCGCTGCCTCCTCGCCGGTACATATCTTGTTGTCGTATATGGCATAGTCTTTGCGGTGCGCCCTAGGCGAGAGGTTGGGCATTATCACATTGGCACCAAACTGTATGCCCAATTCCCTTCCTTTGGGATGCAGCGTACCCAACGCTGTGGTGGCAGGCAGCAACACATGGGGGTGCAGCAGCCTTATCAGCGCCAGCAGTCTAAGTGTGGCCTCTACTTTCCCGTTGGGGAATCCCTCAAATGGTGTGTTGTGGGTTGCCACAAAAGGTCCTATACCCACCATCTGGGGTTGGAATGAGCGGATAAACTGAAGGTCGCGGTACAGCGTGTCGATAGTCTGATATGGCGATCCCACCATAAATCCGCAGCCCACCTGATAGCCTATCTCTTTCAAGGCCTGCAGGCAGTCCATCCTGTGCTGCCACGACAACTCAGCAGGGTGCAGCCGTGCATAGTGTTCGGAATCGGCGGTTTCATGGCGCAGCAGATAGCGGTTGGCTCCAGCATCATACAGTGCCTGATAGCTCTCCCTGCTCCGCTCGCCCAACGACAGTGTGATGGCGCAGTCGGGATACCTCTCCCTTATGGTTCCCACTATCCGGCACATCCGTTCATCGTTAAACCAGGCATCCTCGCCCCCTTGCAGCACAAAGGTGCGGAACCCCAAACTGTGTCCCGTCTCGCAACACTCATATATCTCTTCTTCTGTCAAGCGATAGCGGACCGCCTCCTTGTTGCTGCGTCTCAGTCCGCAGTACAAGCAGTCATTCTTGCAGTAGCTCGACAGCTCCACCAATCCCCTCATAAATATCTTATTGCCGTATATGGCATCGGCCTCCGCACGGGCGGCACGGCGCAGATATTCTATACTCTCCTTGTCGTTGGTGGTAAGTATGCTCTCCAGTTCGTCGCGTGTCACGTCACGCGTTTCGCGAATATGGTCTACTATATTCATTTCTTCGGGGCATTTTTGTCATTCTTCTGTGCCTGTTCCTCCGGTTGGTCGCTCACCACCTTGGCGGTATAGCCTATCTTGGCCATTGCCTCACACAGTTTCTTGGCATCCGTCTTGGCGGCGTTGTATGTGATGGTCACCTGCTGGCGTTCCAAACTGGTTTCAATGTTGCGCACGCCTGGCTCAAAGCGGATGTTCTCCTTTATTTTCTTCTCGCAGTTCTTGCAATGCATTTCCGGAGTGGTGGTAACAACCAACACCCTTATCTCTTTCTTTCCTTTCACCTCCATTCCCATGTCTGCCTTTGCGGCATCGGCGGTTTGGCTATTCATTCCTTTTGCAGGAGCAAAGGCCAGCATCAGTGCGGCCACAATCATTACAATGTATTTCATATCTTTTATTATTGTTATTTTTGTTGTTGTATTTACAAATTCATTCTAACTCCGGCATATCCCATAATGCCATGCACCGGTCCCCACACCATAGTGGGTTCAAACGTGCTGCTCCACGGCTCGGAGGCGTTGATTACCGGCAATGGCTGCTTATAGTTGGTCAGGTTCTCACCACCCACATATACCGACACATGGCGGAATCGGCGCGTCACCTGCACATTCAGCTGTGGATAGGCCGGGAAACGCTCGTCCCACGAAGGGGTACCGTCAGCCTTCATATAAGGCTTCGGCATCCGCCCACCGCCGTTCAGCTGCAAGGTCACATCCAGCTGCCATAAACCCATATAGGGTTTCCATGCCGCGGTGAGCAGACCTTTGTAGCGCGAGGTAAGCGGTTTTTCCATCAGTTGACCGTCGTAGGTGCAACGCACGTCGTTGTATCGGAATGCAGCCGTCAGCTCCAGCTCCTCGTCAAAGTCTATCGACCCGTCCACTTGGGCCGTGTGCGAAAACGACCGCCCTTCCAACATGCCGATACGTATTTCCGAGGGGTCACTGTCGTAGTCTACCACCAGCTGGTTGATGAAGTTAGTGTAGTAATACTCGGCATTCAGCTTCAGTGTTTGCTCGCCCACGGGGATATAGAACGCCGCCGAAATGCCGCTGTTCCAAGCCTCTTCCATCCGCAGGTCTTCGGCCACCCTCACATCTCGACCCGACGACATCAGATAGTGGTTCTCGGCCCATGCGTGGGGCGAGCGATATCCCTTGCCTGTCGAAAAACGCAACGTCACCATGTCCGACACCATCCATTTCACATGCAGCCTCGGCGTGACAAAGGCACCATACAAGCTGCTGCGGTCCGCCCGCAGTCCCGCCATCATGGTCAGTCTATACGACGGCTTGTAGGTGTATTCGGCATAGACTCCCGGCACTGTCTCCGGCTGCTGGTCTATCAGCAGGTATCCGCCCACCATGCCTTCCGGCACCCGTACCGGCCACACCCGCTCGTCCTTCCCCTGCATCAGCAGGCTGAGACCTGCCGACAGCTGGTGCCGCTCGTTGAACTCATGTTCCAGCATCAAGCGTGAATACAAATCCCTGTTCTTGGTAGAGTAGTACCGCTTGCCGAACTCTCCGCTCAAATCGTAAAGGTTTCCGGTTGCCAGCAGGGCGATGTTGGTGTTATGCTCATAGTCCAACAACACGGCATGTTTCATATAGGCCTCATAGCGGTTGGCATCCAGCTTCACCCTGAACGGGTTTTCCGCCACCGAAGGCATCTGTCCCCCTTCGCGTTCCTCTCTTATCACACCAATGCCGCCGTGAAATATATAGCGGCCGTTGACATATTTCCACCGGTTCTGGATATTGAACTGCCCTATGGCGGGCGAGTCGTGCCAGCCGTCCTTGTTCATGTCGTGGTGCAACCAGTCTTTTTCGGCATGCACCAGCAACTCGGTGCTGAGGTGTTTGTTCAGGTGTATGTTGGCCGTCACATTGCCCTCGGTCTTCAAGCGGCTGTCGGCAAACAGGTTGATGGCTACCCCCGGTTCCCTGTCGGGTTTCAAATATTCCACATCAATCTGTCCCGTAATACTCTGGAATCCCTGCTTCACGCTCGAGGCCCCTTTACTCACGGCAATGCTGTTCATCCACGCCCCCGGCACATATCCCAGCTCATAGGGCGTGGCCGCTCCCGCAAAGCATGGCAGATTCTCTATAAGCATTTGCACATACTGCCCGCTCAGCCCCAGCAGTTTGATTTGTCGCGCTCCCACGGCGGCGTCGCTGTAGTTCACATCCACGCTGGGATTGGCCACAAAGCTCTCTCCCAGGTTGCAACAGGCGGCGCGGAACAATACATCCTGCCCCATCGTGGTCCCGTTCTCGGCACCACCCAACCGCCGCACACCCTCTGCCTTCGACTGCACCTTCACCTCTGTCAGCGTCTTTCTCTCTATCGTGTCCCGCTGCTGTGCACTGGCCAACACCGTCGCGCACAGCAACAGAGCATATAAAAAAATCTTTTTCATGTATTCTTTTGATTTGACGGTTATTATTAATAGTAGATACGGTTGCACTACAGACCGTACACTCGTCTGTAGACCATCAACCAACGTCAAACCCTCAACACCGCACAGTTGCCCGACAGCCAGCCTGGCGGACTGTCAACGCCTCGGCATTGCCATCCAACGACAGCATCATACATTCGCGGCATCCATAATATCGGTTCGTGTTTGCACACACTCATCACATCCATCTCCGCAACGACCAGGGGCGATACCGTCTGTACTATGTCTGCCACCGACACCGGCGACACCTTCACATCCATGCAGTCGCTGCCACGGTTGCAGCAGCCATCGTCCAGCAGAAGGATACTCACCCTCCCCGAGCAAGAGCAACGCTGGCATCCCATGCCCCCGGCCCCGAAGACCAGCAGCAGGAACACCGCCAGCGACACCATGATATGCGATATTATTTTCATCGCTCCAATAACGTCATATACACAAAAAAATTGTAACCCTCGTGATAAATCATGTACTATTGTATCTTGGTTGGACATACTCGACCCCCATGTATTATATTTCACAGTCCAAATTAACAAATATCACTCAGCCATTCTGAATTATCGCATGCCTATTCCTCCGGCATATATTATTTTTAAATTTTCAACTGCTTCGCTATATCCTGTTGCAACTTTGTTAAAGGGCGCTGATGAATATCTCGGGGGCAAGAATAAAAACCATATAAAAAGCGATTGATATCCGACTTCCGTCTTGGGAACAGTTTTTTGAAACTTTGAATTAATTGTTGTTTGTATACATCATTTCTGGTTTTGCTCTTCCAAACTAATTCTTCTGCAACATCACGAAAAGCCTTATAATATTTATCTGTGTGAAACAATTCCTTGTGATTCTTCAAAAGATCAGCATCAGTACTATCAAACACAATGTCCAAAACATCTGGGTTTTGATAAAGCATATATTTAATTAAAGAGCCCTTCTCCAGATAAAATTTAAAAGGTTCTAATTGATTGTAGTCATCTGTATAAAGTACAAACTTCGCTTTTTTTTCTGATTTCCATTTATTACAATTCGAACATACGGGATATAAATTAAAAAATGAGGTACAAAGAAAAGGAAATTCCGATTTAGGCCAGTTGTGGTCAAGTTCAAATCCCCCAAGGAGATGTCCTTTTTTAACATGAACCGCAGGCGTGTATTGCGAATTACAATAAACACAAGTACGAATACCCAATTCTTCCAAATAAGGGATAATTTCCTTGTTTCTAACATCCTCATACCGCATTAGTTTTACCACAGTATCGGAAAAAGAAATCTCTCTGCCACTTAACTTTATCCATTTCTTATCAGTAAGAATATCTTTCCCCACATTGAAGTAGTTCCTAAAATAAGTTTCAAACTTACTCGGTTTTAAATCTAGTAGTTCGTCATAATGGACAATAATGTTATTAAGGTACTGAGAGTAAGTGTTCCAATTCTCATATTTTAACCCTTGCTGATTATTGATATCGTCGAACAAGTCTTGTAGCTGTTTCTTTGGCTTTACAAAATTACTCCGTCGATTTTTGAAAAGATTATCGCGATAATCTTTAGCTATTTTTTCAATTCTCTGTGTAATCAAAATTCTACGCATCGTTTTCTGTTTTTTCTGTCAGTAACTCTTCTAAGAGGCCCTTGATAACCGGATCGCCAACATTGTTTTCAATGAAGAAACGAGCAGATGGAATACTCCACTGAGAATTGTGCTTCCCTTCTTTGAGAAAATCAACAAGTGAATTTATCTTTCGCTGTACAAATTCACCCATAAAACCATTTTCTAGAAAAAAACTCTGCTGCAATACATCGTTGATATTTGCCCCAAAAGGATTCACTGTTATTTGTTCTCTCACATCATGCCCATCCTTCAAATAAAGGATATTATCTTGGATTACATCAGACAAAATAAATGGTGAATGCGTAGCAATGGTTATCTGAACCGAACAATGAGGAATAATACGAGTTCTATCTAGAATCGCCAACAAACTATTGATAAACTTACGTTGGTATTCTGGGTGAAAACATATTTCCACTTCATCAAACACCAAGTGTATCGAACGATACCGAACCCGTTGTGTGTCCTGAATTGATAAAAGGTTTCGCATATGGTAAATGACAGTGCTAAAATTATACAGATATTGTCGTTCACCTGAGCTCATTTGGGTTAACGGAACTTGCACTTCTTTCACCACACCGTCTTCTAGCTTGTCGAAATAGATAGTAGGAACAAAGAATGAAGGTGGTATTTGTTCCATTAAAGTGACCAAACTATTGGCATTGACAGAGTCTTTTAATGCCTCCTGATACTCGGAGAAAGAGAATAATTGAAACAGATCCCTTATCCCATTGTTGTTGGGTCTATATAATTGCAAAAAACGGCATGTTTGCCTAACTTTCAAAGTAATATGTGATTTATCCTTAATGATTTCATCCACCAACGCTCCTAAATTGAGTTTATCTCTATTGTCAACAGTTTCATGAAACAATTCAGGACTTTTTGTAATCTTAAAAATTGAATATGATGGGTATTTATTGGCGATAGACAAGATCTTATATACCAAATAAGCCGCTGCTCTTTCTATAATGATATTTGAATAATCAAGTGAAAAAAAACCACATCTTTTCAATATGATATTTGCATATGTATTCGGAGTATTGGCATATTTTGCAAAATCACATACATGACTTGAAATAGAATCGGCTATAATAGAATCATCGTCGAAATGGCCAATAAACTTATCGACAACCATTTGCGGATCAAATTGATACATAATATCATGCAGCCTATATCCTTCAAGGAAATCCATTTTCTTTTCTTTAAAGAAAACCAGTATCGATGTTAAGCGGGCTATTGTTAAATGCAGCTCATTAGCCATATTCATATTGCCATTTTCATCACGATAAGGATTGAGAACGATCGGGGTAAGATAGCCGTCATTCTTATGAAATAGACTTGACATCCATTGAACTTCGTCCTTAAGCTGTGCATTTCCTCTCGGTTCCACTTTATAAGCCTGTTCTTCCTTATAATCAGTGCTAATAAATGATTGTACTGAATAATTAGTTACAATGGTATAAAAAAGCTTATCCCAGTACATTGAGATATCTGCTTGGTTTAGTTTTGTATTATCCCCATACAAATGCAACGATAAAATCTCATTTCCATCCACAATCAGCACTACTTCATTCTCTCTGCAAGATAGACAAGCCAATTGACTGCCATCTTCACCATTATCAATCACATAAAACAAGTCAGCCAATAAACCATCAATAAAGTATAGTGGATATGCCCCTCCTCTCCTGGTATCTCTAACAAGCAACGAACTAAAGTTATTTACAATACGGTATATCATCTCAAGCAGTGAAGACTTTCCACTCCCGTTTTTTCCAACTATTGTATTAATGTTTATTTTCTTCCCATATACATTGTATTCTCGATGATAAGCGGGATTAAGAATAATATTCCCATCATTATCTCTAACACATCGTTTATTAAATAAATAATACTCGTCCTTCAGGACTTTACGTAGTTCAGGCTTACATCTCTGGTCTATACGTAATGCAGAAATAACAAACTCTTGAATTCGTTTTGGCATATCATTCTTCTTTTTATTGTAGGAACTTTTAAAACATCTCTATCATAAGGAATTAATACTATTTAACTTCCCATTCGTTACTTATTTCTATTACGATACCACAAAAGAGGTATGTTATGAATAATATTATTTTTGCTTCCTCTTACAGAGAACTTCTTCTATGACACATTATCAATTACTCTTATAAAAAACGTTGGTTAATAAGGTACAAAACATAGTTGCACTCTTCTTGGTATTTATTTCTTTTTTTACTGCTTCGGAATCCTAGAGCAGAAATATACACGGATACGCAACTAGGGCGAAAGCATCCTATTTAAAAAAAACGAGAATTGAAAAAATTTATTGTCCCAATTATAAAATTCGCTACCAAAACACACCACACTATTGCAACCTGAATCTTTCGCATCCGCTTCATTTTCCCATCGCGTTCTATCCGTAATAGCTCCACCTTCGCTAACAATCAACCTCATACCAATGCTTTAGCTACTATCCATGAACCGCCATGGTTAAGAAGATCTCAGGAAGAGGTGAAGAACGGGTGAACATGTAGCGAAGCCGAGGAGAAACGAGATGGAAAATGAAGAAAAACGGGATTGCATCGGGAAAGAGAATATCTACAGCACGAAAACTTTGAGAAAACAGCTTTTTTATAAGACATAGCGAAAAAAAAATGCCATTATTGAAAGATTATGTATATTTGCAGTACATAATAGAAAGCAATGCCATGCATTAACTGATTTACAATCATAGTTTTTCCCACAATATTTAGTATCGGCAGGGTAGCCTAAAGCACCCGAAGCAGGGGGATTTATGTATCCTTCCGTGCCAACGGAGCAAGGTCTTTGACATATCTGGTTGCCGGCCGATAAAACTCCCTTAGTGTGTCCTCCCCTTTCGGGATGGGCACACAGGGAATGGGTATTAATCATTTAATAAGTAAAACTATGAAAGCAAAAAGAAAGAGAATCAAAAGCAATGGTGTAATGATGGCATGGAGCAACGGCGAACAGACCATTCTGGGTCGGGAGCAGATCCGGGAGCTGAAAGAGAATTTCCACAAGCTGCAACAACAGTATCGCCGTCGGGTGGCGGAGGGTTATGAATGGGAGACAGACTGGCCTGCGATGATGCGAGGCGAGAGCATGCTGCGGGAGGAGTACAGCGACAGGCTCTGGAACATGGGGCTGCATGTAGAGAGTATGCTCGAACTGATGCAGGCAGCCGTACAACTGATTGACTGGGACGAGATAGTCCTTGGCCCCGAAACCAACTACTACCACCGCAATCTGTCGCGCTTCCGCTACCTCATCGACCGCTGCCGGGAGCGGGTGGACGACGACCCCCGACTGGAACCGCTGCTGGCGAACAGCACCGCCCTTGACTGGTTTGTAGAGATGGAACAGCAGTATGCCGGCTGCAAAAATACCGGCTGGATTGCCTGAGAGGTGCCGTCAGTCGAGTTCGTTGCTGATACGGCGCATCTGCTCGGCCACATGAGCCATGAGTGACGGGTTGACCAACGTGCCTTTGGGGCACAGGGTGATGCCCATGATTGCGGCCACCGTCTGCAGGCGGTGGTCGTAGTCGTTCTTGAGGGTGAAGATATAAGAGTGGCTCGAGGGGCCGAGAAACGACTCCTTGAGAGCACTGGCCTTATAGACAATCTCATTGAACATGTGGTCGGAGGCCACACCGGTCTTGCATTCAACCACAAAGAGGGTGTTGGCTTTGATAAACACGACATCCAGCTCATTGTTGTGCTGGGTGCCGGGCCGTGCGATGCGCACGCCTATGGCTATCTGCTGGGGCGACACCAAGCGGGTGAGCAGGTAGCAGACATATTCCTCGAACCATCCACCTGTCAGGTAGTCGACTTCGGACGGGAGGAGCATGTCCTTTTCGCGTGGCACAAAGCCGAAAGCGTTGAGCAACGCTGGCAAGCCGGGGACGGCATTGTGATAGCGGGGCATGCCGAAGGTGAGGTCGTGGATGCTGACAGGTTTGCGCATGCCGCGGTAGTTGTTGCGCAATTGCTCCAAGGCGGCAAAAGCACGTTGTGGCAGCCGCCGTGTACGGAAGCATTCGAAGATGCGCAGGGCCTCCTCCTCGCTGCGGATGGGACGGTGAGAGCGTTCGTTCAGGTCGTGGTTGAGACCATGGAGTCTGAAATATTCAGACATTGTCATGCGGTAGCGGATGGGGTCGATGGTGTCGGAATCGTCGTCGGGATTCCCCACAGCCTTGGGGTCGAAGGGGGAATTGATGATGAGATTCTCACGTGTCTGCACATAGAACAGACGGGCATTGAACTGAGTAAAGACGTGCTGTACCGCCAGTGCCAGGTATCGGGTGCCACCGGCAAGGTTGACCCAGTACTCCGTCTGGGGCGACAGCCGCGACTGGAGCCGTCGGCTGATGCGTTCATAGATGTAGCTGTCCTCTGCCCTCTTGAAAGCGATGAAGTCAATCTTGTCGTCGGGCAGACGGAACAGGGCGGCATAGGGGGCGAGAAGCTGACGGTCCTCGCGTGTGGAAATGAACAGGAGACGATCGTCTTCCTCGTAGTATTGTTTAAGGAACAGGTAGGCGGCCAAAGGCTCTTCGGGGTCGAATATGTTGACAAGTGTTTTCATTTCATTACTTCAATGCATCCTTGGTGCTGGGTGGCGTGATTCACACCACGCCCCACAAAACGGTAGAAATAGGTACCTGCCGGGGCACGGGAGGCGGCAGGGTCCCAGAACTGGTCTTCGCGGTAGATATTCTCGGCACTATACACTACACGGCCGTTGCGGTCGATAATAATTAGTTTGTTGACCGGATAGCACTGGTAGTCGACCAAGCCGCCTATCACAAAACGGTCGTTGAGGCCGTCGCCGTTGGGGGTCACCACATTGGGGAACCGCAGGAGGCTGTCGCAGTGGTCGCCCTGCCAAAAGATGAAAAGGTTGTAGTAGATGATGCTGTCGCATCCATCAGCATTGGTGAGGTAGAAGGGAATGTTGGCAACGGTGTCGTTAAAGAGGCTGTCGAGAAATGCACGGGGCAGTTGGTTTTCGAGCACGGTGTCGTAGATGACGGTGTCGCTGTTGGGAAGCAGATACACGAACACGGCAACAATGCTGTCCTGCCCCAGGCTGCCTGAATAGGTGACCGAGAAAGCGGTGTCGCCCTGCTGTACCTCAACACCCTCCACAGTGTAGGGCAGCTGACGGGGACAGATATAGTCGATGACTGTATCGTAAACGTTGGGTATGACCGAGAGGGTATAGTAGAGAACAGTGTCGCAGTCTGGCCATGTGCCGGAAAGGAGAAGCTCGTAGTGACCGGCACTGTCGAATGTGTGGCCGTAGGCGGTCCACGGCAAGGCATTCTGAACCACGGTATCGTAGAGAGTAAGTGTATCGTCGAAACGTACGGAAAGACTGAGATAGTGGACCGAGTCGCAGAGAGAAGTGGTAACAGTAATGGAGTCGAAAGCAGCCGAGTCGAAAGTGTGGCCGAACCAAGTGTAGGGTAATTGGCTGCGGCAGACGGCACAATACTGAGTGTCGCGCACCAGGCAGCCCGGATGCGGAGCAATGAGCATAAGGCTGTCGGTGGGATGGCAGAATCCCTGCATCTGGATCTGGTTGATGCAAATGGAAGAGAGCGTATAGTAATAGTTGGTGGGTGTTTCGTAGAAACGGAAAATAGCCCTGCCGTGTGGACGGGGCTCCATGTTGAAATAGTAGGTGGCGTTGAGGCCCTGGGACGGAGGAATTCCTGGACGGGGAAATTCGATTGAGCCATAATAGATGAGGGTGGTGTCGCACAAAGGAATATTACAGCCCTCGCGGAAGAAATGATGCGCGGTGTCGTCAACATGCATCGTAAAGACAATGGTGGGCAATGCCGCCATAGGTTCGTTGCCATAGACGAGGCGGTAGAGATTCATGGTGAGGACATGGGTGTGGCTGCGGGTGGGATCCCACATGTCGACGGTGTCGACATAGAAAGGTACATAGGCACTATCGTTGGGAATTCGCCGCAAATGGTCGGTAATAAATGTCAAGATTGAGCCCCGTGCGGAGTCGAAGTCGTAGAAGGGGGGCAACGAGTCGCCATAGGCACGGAGTGTGTCAGTACTAATAATGATATTGTTCCCGAAATTGGAAGCCGTCATGCTGGGACAAAGGGCCGAAGGGTCAGCGGCCATGCTGATGCTGCGGGGCTGGCAAAGGTCGCCATCGGCCAGCGAGTCGATATAGTTATAGCCTGTGCAGGAACGCACATAGCCTGGCTTACGCCAACGGAACAGGTTGGCCGACTGGAAATAGGCGGTGAGATAGACTTGTACCGAAGAATCGTATGGCAGGGTAATCCATTGCTCGACGGCACGGGGATTGGCGAAGAGTGAATCGGGAGCCCATAGCACACTGTCCACATCGTCGAAAGGGAGCAGATGGAAACGCACCGAGTCGGCCATCACAACGGTATCGGCCACTACAATCTTAGTGCTGCAGGGCTGATAGTTCTGCCCTTTAGCCCAGAAGGGCAGCAGCAGGAGCAACGGTATGACTAAATATCTGTGATGCATGGGGAATGGTATTGCGGTTTATGGGTTGACAACATTGTGGGAGACAAAGAAATGTCGGAGCGACTTGCGGACAAGATGGTTGTCCTGTATGGCCAATCCGAAACCAAAACCCAGTATCGGCCCCATGACGGGCGAGATGAGCATGGCGCCGATGATGACGGGAATGCTATTCACATTCAGTCCTACCGAAGCAATAACAATGGCACAGACAAGAATGAACACATTGGCACCCTGAAACCGGATGTTGTTGCGGATAGCTTGACTGGCGCCCTCACGGTCGAGGTCATCGGTCATATTGACCAAACGCAGTACTTTATATTTAAAACCCTTGTACTCCATTGAAATAAAATAATTATGTCTATAACGACAAAAGGTCAAAAAAATTGTGTTACACTCCACTACCCTTTAGAATTTGGCTACACACCCATCGGCATCTTATCTGGATAATACGTATTCTTTCCTACCCCATCCCCTAATGACACTTCACGACTCGTATACTGCAAAACGATATCGAATCAGTGTATTTCTCAAAAATGAAAAGGGTGTCCCGGCAGGAACCGGAACACCCTCGTTATTGAAGAATAAAATCTACTCTTAGTGGAGGAAAGCCAAGAGGATACCGGCGGCAACTGCCGAACCCACAACACCGGCCACATTGGGACCCATAGCGTGCTGAAGGAGGTAGTTGGTGCGGTCGTACTCAAGACCCACATTATTGGACACACGTGCAGCGTCGGGTACGGCACTGACACCTGAGTTACCGATAAGAGGATTGATTTTGTTGCCTTCCTTGAGGAAGAGGTTGAAGATTTTGACAAAGAGAACGCCAAAGAAGGTTGCCACAATGAAAGAGAATGCACCCAAGCAGAAAATAAGGATGGAGCGTCCAGTGAGGAACGAAGTGGCCTGAGTGGAAGCACCGACGGTGATGCCGATAAGGAGGGTGCAGATGTTGACGATTGCGTTGCTGGCCACCTCGCTGAGACGTTTGGTGACACCGCATTCCTTCAAAAGATTACCAAAGAAGAGCATGCCCAACAGGGGTAGACCCGACGGCACGATAAACGCACAGAAGAGGAATCCCACAATGGGGAAGGTAATCTTCTCGAGCTTGGAGACCTGACGGGGAGGTTTCATGCGGATGGTACGCTCTTTTGGAGTGGTCATGAGTCGCATGATAGGCGGCTGGATGACAGGAACGAGGGCCATATAAGAGTAGGCCGAGACAGCGATGGCACCCATGAGGTCGGGAGCCAACTGGCTGGAAAGGAAAATGGCGGTAGGACCGTCAGCACCACCGATGATACCGATAGCACCGGCCTCATTGGGAGCAAAACCCAGGGCAAGGGCGCCTGCATAGGCTGCAAAGATACCCGTCTGGGCTGCAGCACCGATGAGGAATAGTTTGGGGTTGGACAACAGCGCCGAGAAGTCTGTCATGGCACCGATGCCCAAGAATATCAATGGTGGGTACCAACCATTTTGCACACCATGGTATAGGATATTCAACACCGAGCCCGATTCATATATGCCTATCTTTAATCCCGGATAGAAAGGAATGTTGCCCACCAACATTCCGAATCCGATGGGGACAAGAAGCAACGGCTCGAATTCGAACTTGATGCCCAGGAAGATGAACACCAGCCCGATAAGAATCATAATAATGTGGCCCCATGTGACATTGGCAAAACCAGTGTACTGAAGAAACTGAACCATCTGGGTTGACAGAAAGTCCATGAAACCACCAGTTGCTAATAAATTAAACATAGTTTAGTGTTTTTATAGGAGCGGATAAACCAAATTAACTTACTACTATCAAGGCTTCGCCTTCGAGGACACTGTCGCCCTTGCGCACGTTGACTGCGGTGACGGTACCTTCGGTATCGGACTCGATATTGTTCTCCATCTTCATGGCTTCTAGGAGCACCACTGTCTGGCCGACTTTGACTTGGTCGCCCACATTGACAAACACGTCAAGGATGGTTCCGGGAAGCGGCGAGGTCACCTTGGTGCCACCGGCAGCACTGCCGGGACGGGGAGCGGAAGAACGCTGTACGTCGCCAGCAGCGGCACTGACACGCGGTGCTGCATTGTTGTTGTTGATGATGGTGGTGGTGCGGGGACGCTGGGCGCGCATCTCCTTGTCGACGGTGACTGTGTAGGGAGTGCCGTTCACTTCGAGCTTGATTTCCTGTCCCTCGACTTCATTGATGTCAACACTATAATTGTTGCCGTTTATCTTGAACTTATAATTCTTCATAAGACTTATTAATTGTACTTGTTAAACACCGGTTATCTCATCTGCGGGTTGAGAAATAGCGGTTCATATTATAAAACTTAGCATTCCAGGGAGTCCATGCACGTTCCACCTTCTGGATGGTGATGACGGTGTCCTCTTCGTCGTGGAGGTCTTCCTCATAGGCATAGATGGCTGCGGCAATGGCAGCATACACCTCACCGGAAGTGTCGCCGGGCTTGGTGGTTGCGGTCTCGCCCGACACCTTGCTCACCTTTGTGGATTTACGGTTCTGGATGCGCTGAATCAGCTTGCCGTAGCCGCCCATGATGAAGTTGATGCACACGAGAGCGAAGAACACCACGAGGATGGCCACAATGGCCAGACCTGCACCGTGGGGGTCGGAGGCCTGGATTCGCTCGGACTGTTTGGGCACATGATAGTGGAAGTTGCCCGATTTGCTGATGTTCTCCAACCCGTTGGCGAAACTGAGCATATTGAAATCATAGCCCACAGGGTTCTTGCCGATGAGGATAATCTCTTGACTCTTGGGGTCAAGGCTGAAAGCATAAGCATTGGTCGAGAAACTCTGAATGGCGATAGCCTTGAGGGTATCGAAGCCATTGGGTTCGGAACATTTCACAGGCTCCATGCCTACAACGGCCAAGAACGAAGAGTCTTTCTTGGAGCTGGCAAGCACCAGAATCTTGTCGTTGGCAAACGAGACCGATACTGGACGGAGAATGTTTTTCAAGTCGTGACGGCCGATGGCCACATCGGTGGTAAAACGACCGATGCGCTTCATGGTGGCGCCATCGCGTTGCAGCAGGTCGACAGCACAATCAATACTGTCAATCACCGCAAACATCCCCTTTTCGGGCAGATAGCAAGCTTGATTGGCTACAAGATTCACGCCATTGGGGGCAAAGTGCATCGGGCAGATGCCATCGGCATCGGGGGCGGGCATCACCTCAATGGGAGCCGGAGCGGGACGTCCGTGGTGACCCCGTTGCGCCTCAACACCGCCGACCAACAACAGTAGGCCAACAAATATTGCGACTGTATGTTTAATTAACTTGTTCATGTTTTCTTTAATCTAACAATCAAAAAGGTTTGTTTCTTTAAGAGAGGGTGACGGGCTTATGTCCGGATGGAAGCGGAGATAAGTTGCATCTCTCTTCTCTTTTTGCCGAAAGTGTTGACTGAATCAACCTCGCGAGCTTTCATGGTCTGCAATCCACATTGACAGCCATCGCGCCTTTGAGAAATGAGAGCCGTGGGGGAGAGTCGGAGGACCGTCTCCCCCATGCCTCATGCTTCAGTCAGCTGAGCTTTGCTGGAATTACTTGGTGCACTCTTTGGAGCATTCATTTTTACCTTCCTTGCAGCACTCTTTCTGGCCGTCCTTGCAGCACTCTTTCTGGCCGTCTTTGCAGCACTCTTTTTTGCAGCACTCCTCGTTGGTGCAGCCCTCGCAATGGTTCTGGGCGCAGAGAGTGTCGGCGCAAATGCAATTGTGCTCGCATTCGTGGTGGCACTGATGCTCACAAGCCTCGACGGTGTCGGTGGTGGCTTCGGGAGCATTGTTGCTGTTGTTGCAAGAAACCATGCCAAATGCAAAAGCGGCAGCGGCAAAAGCAGTTAAGAAAACTTTCTTCATTTTGTTGTTTGTTTGTTGGGGAAACCCCATGTTAATAATATATTGTTTATTGTGGATTTCAAACCATTCGGCAACCAACCGCCCGTTGGCCAGGGCCAATACCGGACTGGCTGCCGCCAATAGCTACTACAACGGGATATTGTTGTGTTTCTTCATCGGCAGCGCATCCTTCTTGGTGGAGAGCATCTGAAGGGCACGGATAACGCGGAAACGGGTGTTGCGCGGCTCGATGATGTCATCAATATAACCGTATCTGGCAGCGTTGTAGGGATTGGCGAACTTCTCGTTGTACTCAGCTTCCTTCTGAGCGGCGAACTTGGCCTGCTCCTCGGGGTCGGTTATCTCCTTGAGCTGACGACCGTAGAGTACCTCGGTAGCTCCGCTGGCACCCATCACGGCAATCTGTGCGGTGGGCCATGCATAGTTGATGTCGCTGCGCAGCTGTTTGCAGCTCATCACGATGTGGGCTCCGCCATAGCTCTTGCGCAGGGTAACGGTCACCTTGGGCACTGTGGCCTCGCCATAGGCAAACAGCATCTTGGCTCCGTGAACGATAACACCGTTGTATTCCTGACCTGTTCCGGGAAGGAATCCGGGCACATCCACGAGAGTGACAATGGGAATATTGAACGCATCGCAGAAACGGACGAAACGACCGCCCTTTCGCGAAGCATTGCAATCCAGCACACCAGCCATTGCCTTGGGCTGGTTGGCAACAATACCCACACTCACACCACCAAAGCGTGCGAAACCGACAATCAGGTTGGGGGCATATTTCTGGTGAACTTCAAGGAACTTGCCGTTATCAACGATATCGGTGATAACCTCCTTCATATCGTAAGCCTCGTTGGGGTTTTCAGGGATGATGCTGTTGAGGCTGTCCTCCAGACGGTCGATAGGATCCTCGGTGGGCACATAAGGAGCCTCCTCAAAATTGTTGGAGGGAATGTAACTCACCAAATCGCGAATCATCTCGATGGTCTTCTCTTCGGTCTCGCCAACAAAATGGGCAACACCGCTCTTGGTGGCATGCACCATAGCACCGCCCAGTTTGTCAACCGTGACATCCTCGCCGGTAACGGTCTTCACCACCTTGGGGCCAGTAAGGAACATATAGCTGTTCTCCTTGGTCATAAAGATGAAGTCGGTGAGAGCCGGGCTGTATACAGCACCGCCGGCGCAGGGACCGAAGATGGCGCTGATTTGAGGAACCACGCCGCTGGCCAAAATGTTACGCTCGAAAATCTCGGCATAACCAGCCAACGAGTTGCAGCCTTCCTGAATACGTGCTCCGCCCGAGTCATTCAGTCCGATAACAGGTGCACCGGTCTTCATGGCTTGGTCCATAATCTTGCAGATTTTGAGCGACATGGTCTCGCTCAGACTACCGGCAAAAACGGTAAAGTCCTGTGCAAACACATACACCGGACGACCCTCAATGGTACCGGAACCAGTCACCACGCCATCGCCCAGGAAGGACTGTTTCTGCATGTCGAAATTTGAACAACGGTGAGCGACAAACATGTCGAACTCTTCAAACGAACCAGGATCCAGCAGTAGGGATATACGCTCGCGGGCAGTGAGTTTTCCTTGCTCGTGCTGCTTATCGATGCGCTTCTGACCGCCGCCCATCTTGGCCTCACTTCTCTTGTCGAGAAGTTCTTTTATCTTTTCTTCAAATGCCATTATTTGAATTTTTTGTGGTTTATATAATACTGGGGGTGGCTCAGGGCCTTAGCGACCTATCGCCATTCTCCCCTAAAGAATTCTTATTTGCAGCAGAATTCGGTCAACACACCCAAAGTGCTCTTGGGGTGCAGGAATCCGATGTGTAGTCCTTCGGCACCGCCGCGGCTCTGCTGGTCGATAAGGCGCACGCCTTTCTCCTTTGCATCGTTAAGTGCCTGGTCGGTATTTTCAACACAGAATGCTATATGGTGCATACCGCCCTTGCCGCCGTTTTTCTCTATAAAGGCTGCAATTGTGCTCTCAGGACATGTGGGCTCGAGAAGCTCGATTTTCACTTCCCCGATCTTGAAGAAAGCAGTTTTCACTTTCTGGTCGGTTACTTCTTCAATTGCATAGCATTTCAGACCCATGACGTCTTCCCAATAACGGATTGCCTCGTCAAGATTGGTCACTGCAATGCCAATGTGTTCAATGTGTGAAGGGGTCATATTCCTAATATTTTATTTAATAATTTTATTTTGTATCAACTAATAATCACATTACCAACGCCCAACAATTAGGCATGGAAAATGCAAAGATACAAATATTATTTAATATAGAAAAAAAAACTTCATCCCATCCATCATAATTAACATTATCCCCTTCACAATTCACCCCTTCGACGGGAAGAAACAACATAGAGAAACCCGCTGTCGTCCCTGTGGCCGACTACCGCTTGCACAATGAGAAATGATCAACTTCCTTTCGCAGCATGCTTCCGCACACGGCAAGGCCTTTCACCCTGATTCACCCACGGGCGGCAGCCACAATGGCCGACTGGTCGATGCCGCAATCCTGATGCAGGCGTGGAACTGGTCCGTGCGTAACAAAGCTGTCAGGCAGTCCCAATATCGCGACCGGAGGAATAGTTATATCCGGATTGGCAGAACGCAGCTGGGCAAAATACTCCACCACCGCACTGCCCAAACCGCCTTTCTTCACTCCGTCCTCCACAGTGACAATGCGGCGGAATCCCTTTGCCGCAATGCTGTCGAGCAGTTCGGTGTCCAGCGGTTTGAGATAACGCATATCGTACATCGCCGCACTCACGCCCTCAGCTTCCAGCTGCTGGGCAGCGGCAAGCGCGTCGTTGCCAACATGTCCGATAGAGAGAATGGCCACCTCGCTCCCTTCCTTCAGGCACCGGCCCTTGCCCACAGCCAACGCCTCAAACGCGTTTCTCCAGTCGGCATGAACACTCAGCCCCCTGGGGTAGCGTATCACCACCGCCCCCTGTCCGGGCAACTGTGCGGTATACATCATGTTGCGCAGCTCGTGCTCGTCCATCGGGGCACAGATAGTGAGATTAGGCACCGGTCTCAGGCAGGCCAAATCGAATGCCCCGTGATGCGTGGGGCCGTCGTCGCCCACCAGTCCTGCCCGGTCCAGACACATCACCACCGGCAGCCGCTGCAACGCCACATCATGTATCAGCTGGTCGTAGGCCCGTTGCATAAACGACGAATAGATATTGCAAAACGGGGTCATCCCCTGCGCCGCCAACCCGGCGGCAAACGTCACTGCATGCTGCTCGGCAATGCCCACATCGAACGCCCGCGTAGGCATCTGCTCCATCATAATGTTGAGCGAGCATCCCGACGGCATAGCAGGCGTGATACCCACAATGCGGTCGTTCTTCTTAGCCAGTTCCACAATGGTGTGGCCAAACACATCCTGATATTTCAACGGCTTGCCGTTCGAATTATTCTTTATCTGCACACCCGTCTCGGCGTTGAACAGTCCCGGCGCATGATAGGTGACAGGATTCTTCTCGGCGGTGCGCATTCCCTTGCCCTTCTTGGTAACAATATGCAACAGCTTGGGACCCTTAATTTCTTTCAGCTGTGTCAGCACTTCCACCAGCTGGTCCAAATCATGTCCGTCGATGGGACCGAAATAGCGGAAGCCCAGCGACTCGAACAGATTGGGGGCACCCAATGCCGCCGTTTTGGCCATAAATGTGGCGCGTTGCAGGAAATTAAGCGATTTCGTTCTGCGCTGACCGGGATCCGACTTGTCGCCGCCCAGCTTCACCCACACCTTCTCTTTCAACTGGTTGTATTTGGGCGATGCCGTGATGCGGGTCAGGTAGCGGCTCAGTCCGCCCACAGCCTTGTCGATGCTGATACCGTTGTCGTTCAGCACCACCAGCATGTTGGCACGCGACACTCCGGCATTGTTCAAACCCTCAAAAGCCTCGCCACCCGTCATCGAGCCGTCGCCAATCACCGCTATATGCTGACGCTTCGTGTCGCCCTGCAGCTTCGAGGCCATAGCCATTCCCAAAGCCGCGCTCACCGATGTGGAACTGTGACCCGTACCGAAGGCGTCAAACTCCGATTCGTCCATGCGTGGAAAACCGCTGATGCCGCCATAGGTGCGGATGGTGGGGAACTCATCGCGCCGTCCGGTAATAATCTTGTGGCCATACGACTGGTGGCCCACATCCCATATCAGTTTATCGTCGGGGGTATTGAAAACATAGTGCAACGCCAACGTCAGCTCCACCGTGCCGAGACTCGAAGCCAGATGACCCGGGTGCTGCGAAAGCGTATCGATAATATAATGCCTCAACTCTATGGCCAACTGTTTCAAATCGTCCACAGAGAGTTTCCTTAAATCCTCTATATTATTGATACTATCTAATATTACTCCTACCACAATATCAATGCAATTTCATTACTATATCCATTCCGGTGCGCCTGCTGCCACAAGGGCAACCTCCCTTAATCCAAACATCCTCTCCTATTCAAACGTCACCTTATAAGAAGGGGCATCCTTCTGCAGCGGCTTGTCGAAATCTTTGTTCAATTTTTTGTCCTCCAAGCGGCCCTGTGCGCCTTCGCGCATCTGCCACTTGCCGTTGACGAACACATAGGCCAGTTCCTCGCCCGAAGGCACATAGTATTGGAACAGACCCTCCATTCCCTCCACCTGCGGCCCCACGTGGTCGAAAATTATCATCTCCATCTTTTCATCCTTCACCTTCTGGGTGGGGGCGGAGCGCACACGCTCCTGAACGGCCTGCGAAGTGCGCTGGGCGGTGGCTACGGCACGTCCCTTGCCCCGTTTGCCCCTGCGGCGGGGATTGGGGTCGCGGCGGAAAAGGTCTCTCAGCGAGAACCGCGTGGTGCGTTTTGCCCTCACCCGCTCCACAGTCCGCACATACTGCACCTCGAAGCGCAGTGCCACCATAGCATCCTCGGCATACTCCAAAACAACCCTGCGCAGGTTAGGCTCCTTGCGGAAAATATTCTGCCCGAATTGGGGCTGGCTGCTGCCCGACTTGAAGCAGATAGGCTCTATCACCTTGCGCTGTGTGATGCAGTCCACACCGTTCCAACCCAGGAGCGTATAATAATTCTTTCCTTCGTTTTTGGTCACAACCAGTTCCTGATACACCGCGCCGAACCACCTGTCGTAGCTCAGCACCTCCTCCTGCCGGTTCACTATCTCCTCCGAACGGTCGTGAAGCGGATACACATCATACTCGCCCGTCTTCTCGTTCAACGCCTGCACAAAACCGAAACACTCGTAGTCGCCGGCATCGTTCACCACCGGCCAAGTGAAAATCCTGAATTTCTTGTCGGGGGCGGTGAGCACCGACACCAACGTGCCGAAATCCCAAGTCCAGCGGAACGAGTTCTCCTCGCCCAATGCCTGGGACAGCAGCTGCAGCGCCGACTCGTTGGCATGATAGCGCTCATTGTCGGTCGGGGCATCATACACCTGGGTAAACAGTCCCTGCAACTCCGACTGATAGTTGGCCATCAGTGCCTTGTCCTGCGCCGCGACGGTGGAAGCGAACAGCAGCAAAGCCGCAACGGTATATACAATTTTACGCATCATTAGTTTTTTAACGCAATATTGTTTTTTTTATTATGCTTGTTGAAAAAAAACTATACAAAAACCCTCTCCGCCCCGCTCCTCCGCCCGTCCTGATGCCCATTCGCCACATACTTCCGCCCCTTGCGAAACCCTCCTCACAACCGTCCACACCTCTACCCCCGACACTCCGGCAACGCTGCCGCATTGCCCTGCATTCGCTACTTCAACGGTATTTCAACGGTATTTCGACGCTTTTGAAGCGTTGAAATACCGTTTATGTATTGAGAAACAAGCGGAAATAAAGCGAAGTTACAGCGAAGCTACAGCGAACCTTCACCTTATTCGGCTGGGAGGCGGGCTGGGTATTGGGAAAGTGGGGGAGGACGGGATTTTTTTATTAAAAAGAAGTTACTATTTACAACAAATGATTTTTTTTTTGTATTTTTGCATTCATGAACACAACAGCGAAAGAAACAATAGAACAGGCTTGGGAGAATCGCAACCTGCTTAATGACATTGAAGTACAACAGACCATCCGCGACGTTGTCGACCAACTGGACCGCGGGCAACTGCGCATAGCCGAGAAAGTTGACGGCTCGTGGCGGGTAAACGAGTGGCTGAAGAAAGCCGTAATACTCTATTTCCCCATCAACCAGATGACGCCGGTCGAGGTGGGACCGTTCGAGTATCACGACAAGATAGCCCTCAAGAAGGACTATGCCGAAAGGCAGGTGCGTGTGGTGCCGCCGGCGGTGGCGCGCTACGGTGCATACCTGGCGCCGGGGGTGGTGATGATGCCCTCGTATGTCAATATCGGGGCCTATGTGGACAGCGGCACGATGGTGGACACCTGGGCCACCGTGGGCAGCTGCGCACAGATAGGCAAAAACGTGCACCTCAGCGGCGGTGTGGGCATCGGGGGAGTGCTTGAACCCGTTCAGGCCCAGCCGGTCATTGTGGAAGACCATTGTTTTATTGGCAGCCGCAGCATCATAGTGGAGGGAGCTGTGATTGAGGAAGAGGCCGTTATCGGTGCCAATACCGTTATCACCGCCAGCACCCACATCATCGATGTGACCCAGTCCGAGCCCGTCACCTACAAAGGGCGTGTGCCCGCACGGAGCATTGTGATTCCCGGTAGCTACACCCGCCATTTTCCGGCGGGCGACTATCAGGTGAGCTGCGCCCTCATCATCGGCCACCGCACACCCTCAACCGACAAGAAAACATCGCTCAATGCCGCCCTGCGCGACTTCGGCGTGTGTGTATAATCCACCCCATTAAGCAACGTATAAAACCCAACACCGATATGACGAGAAAAATATTCCTGCTGCTGGCCACCGCCACCCTGCTGCTGACCGGCTGCAAAAAACATGTAGACACATTTCATTTTGAAGGCGTAGCCCGCGACTATCTGGACTGCACCCTCATGACCGCCAGCATCTCCGAGCGCGACAACGGATATGTGATAGAGCTTATTACGCCCGACTCGATAGGCGGCGACTACGAGACCACAAGCCACCGCCACTGCCACAACTGCATCATTCTATACCACACCCGTACCCTCTTTACCGATGGCGACACAATCAGGGGGGAGATGTATCTGGACAACGACTACTCGAAAGCCTACTGCAGCTACCACTATCATCTGGGGCTGCCCGAAGGCGTGTGCTACTCGTTGGATTAGCACACGGGTGCAAAATTTGTTTTGTGGACACTTTTTTATTATTTGAAAAAAAAGTCTTATATTTGCATTTTCAAATATAGAGAACAATAAGTAAGAAACATATGAAATTTATCATCAACAGCCTTCTGTTTTCCAAACAGATACAGTCGTTGAGCGGTGTAATTACAAACAGCAACACCGTTCCTATCATTAATTGTTTTCATTTCCATTTGGACGAAGGGTTGCTTACAATCCGCGCCACCGACCTCGAAACAACTCTCGTTGCCAAGATAGAGGTGGAATCGGGCCGTGTGGAAGGCATCACCGATATCGCCATCCCTTCCAAGTTGCTGCTCGACATAGTGAAGAACCTTGAGGATGTGCCTCTTACATTCTCGGTCGACGACAACACGTTTGCCATCAGCATCACTTCGGGCGAAGGCAAGTACCGCCTGGCCGGCAAAGACCCCGAAACGTTCCCCTCGATGCCCGAAGCCCGCGAAACCACTTCCATCACCATGCCCGGTTCAATTCTGGCCAACGCCATCGGCAAAACAGCCTTTGCGGCCTCGACCGACGAGATGCGCCAGCAGATGAGCGGTATATACTGCGAAATAGGACCCGAATTTCTCACCTTTGTGGCCACCGATGCCCATAAGCTGGTGCGCTACCGCTGCAAAGATGTCCATTCGGAGGAGACTGTGTCGTTCATCCTGCCCCGCAAACCGGTGGTGATGCTGCGCAACATCCTGTCGAGCATCAAGGAAGAGACGGAGGTGGTTTTGGAGTACAACAAAATCAATGCATTCTTCTCTTTCGAAAACTTCTATATTGCCTGCCGCCTGGTGGACGGTCGCTACCCCAACTACGATGCCGCCATCCCCAAGGAGAACCCCAACAAACTGACCATCGACCGCAATTCGTTCCTCAACACCCTGCGCCGCGTGGGTCTCTTTGCCAACCAGGCTTCGAACCAGGTGAGACTGTCTATCAGCCCCCGCGAACTGGTGGTGAGCGCCGAGGACCTCGAGTTTTCGAACGACGCCAACGAGAAGCTGCCCTGCCAATACGAGGGTGAGCCTATGGAGATTGGCTTCAACGCCAAATTCCTTATGGAGATGGTCTCGAATGTCGACACCGAGCAGATACTGATAGAGCTTTCGCACCCCAGCCGCGCCGGCATTATGTTCCCCGTGTATGAAGACGAGGAGCGTTCCGAGGACATCCTGATGCTGGTTATGCCGGTGATGCTTGCCAACTAGTACATTTCGGGCTCCACAACCGGAACGACACACTAAATAACACATCAACAAACAGAACCTCATTCACTTGACAATGAAACGGAGCAAGGTTAATTTGTGGGAGACACATTCCTCAACCATCTTGAGCATCACCCTGGTGTTGTTCTTGCTGGGGTTGTGTATGATGGTGGAGTATCATTTCTACCGAGCCACCCACGATATGCAGGAGCGTATTACATACAAAGTTGATTTGGTGGCCGACATCACCGACGAGGATGCCCAACAGCTGAAGGCCACCATCGAGGCCATGCCTTACGTAAAGCATGTGGATTATATCTCGCGGCAGAAAGCAGCCGAGATATTTACCGAGGTGCTGGACGATGACTTTGTGGGCTTTATAGGCTACAATCCGCTTTATCCCAGCATGATGGTGAACCTCAAGGCCGACTACCTACCCGATGCCACCAACGAGATACGCCGCGGGGGCATAGACCGTTTCGAGAGCGAGGTGAGAGGTTTGGAGTATGTGGTGGGCGTTGCCTATCAGGAGAATGTGGTGAACCACGTGAACAGCGTTTTCTACAAGGCCACATGGTTTCTCATAGTGTTTATGGTGATCCTCATCCTGGTAAGCATACTGATGATACGCAGCACCATTGGCATATCGCTGTTCTCGCAGCGCGAAACCATCCGCACCATGCAGTTGGTGGGGGCCAAAAGAGCCTTCATATCGCGGCCCTATCTGGCCCGGAGCGTGTGGTACGGTTTGCTGGGCGCCGTCTTTGCCCTGCTGGCATTGGCCATATCGCTCGGAGTGTTCAACCAATCGCTGGGTGGGCTGGACCTTCTCAGCAGCACGCACATGATATGGTATGCCGGCATTGCCGCCCTGGTCATCATTTTGGGCATCATACTCTCGTTTCTCTCCACACTTTCGGCCCTGCACCGCTATCTTGCATACTGACAACGAAACACCATTAACAGAATTAATACCTTATATAAAACCGACAATTCAATATGGCAAAAGAAATTAAGAACACAGACAGCAACGAAAAACAATTCTCGTTTGTCTTTGGAAAAACAAACTATATCATCATGATTGTGGGTGTGGTCCTGCTCCTGTTGGGCTATATACTGTTGGCCGGAGGCGGCAGCGACGACCCCAACGTCTTCAACCCCGAAATGTTTAACGGCCGCCGTCTCTATGCCGCACCCATATTCATCATACTGGGTCTCGTTACCGAGATTGTGGCTATTATGTATCGTCCCAAAAATAAAACTGAAGAATAATGGATTGGTTTGAAGCTCTCGTGCTGGGTCTCGTGCAGGGACTCACCGAATATCTGCCTGTTAGCAGTAGCGGACATCTTGCCATTGGTGCCTATCTGTTCGGCCTCAACGGCGAGGAGAACCTGGCTTTCACAATAGCCGTACATGTGGCCACAGTACTCAGCACCATCGTTATCCTGTGGAAGGAAATAGTGTGGCTGTTCCAAGACTTCTTCAAGTTTAAATGGAATGAAGGTACACGCTATGTGGTCAATATACTTATCTCCATGATTCCTGTGGCCATAGTGGGATTCTTTTTCAAGGACCGCGTGGAGGAGATATTTGGCAGCGGCCTGCTGGTGGTGGGCATCTGCCTGCTGGTTACCGCCACACTGCTGGCCTTTTCGTATTGGGCAAAGCCGCGTCAGCGCGAAAACATTTCGCCCCTGCATGCCTTCGTTATCGGTATAGCCCAGGCTGTGGCCGTACTGCCGGGACTGTCTCGTTCGGGCAGCACTATTGCCACCGGACTCCTGCTTGGCAACAAGAAAGAGAAACTGGCCCAGTTCTCATTCCTTATGGTCATACCTCCCATACTGGGCGAAGCCCTTCTGGATGTAAAGGATATGGCCGAAGTGGGTGTGAGCAGTGCTATGGCTGGACTGCCTCCGTTGTCTTTGGCCATCGGTTTCATTGCAGCATTCGTGAGTGGATGCCTGGCCTGCAAATGGATGATTGATATCGTCAAGAAAGGCAAACTCATCTGGTTTGCACTCTATTGTGTTATTGTAGGCTCGCTGGCCATCGTGTTCTCGCAGATTTGATGACGCTAGAAGAATTGCTGGAAGGCGTTGTCCTGCCCATCGATAAACCCCGCCAATGGACATCATTCCAGGCGGTGGGCAAGGTGCGGGCAGTGATACGCAACCACTATGGCATCAAGAAATTCAAGATAGGCCACGCGGGGACCCTCGACCCCCTCGCGACAGGATTGCTGCTGGTATGTGTTGGCAAAGCCACAAAACGCATCGACGAGCTGCAATCGGGCGAGAAAGTGTATAGCGGCACAATGGTGCTGGGGGCCACTACTCCTTGTTTCGACCTGGAGAGGCCAATCGACCACTATTATCCCTTTGCGCACATCACCCCACAACTGATTTCGGACACCCTGCCGCAGTTTACCGGCAATATTCAGCAAGTGCCGCCAATGTTCAGCGCCGTGAAGATAAACGGGCAGCGGGCGTACCGATATGCACGGCAGGGAAATACCTCAGATGAATCAGTATCGGCGGTCGACACCCCATTGCCAACACCCAAAGAGGTGCATGTCGCCCAATTCGAGATAACAGATTTCCGCCCAGGCGACCCTGACCGCCAAGTGACGGATGCCGAATTGGAAGCCACAGCATCTGTCCCCACTGAACTCCACCACCTCTACAACAATCCGCTGGGCGTAGTTCCCGACCACCTGCCACAATTAGACTTCCGCATCCGCTGCGGCAAAGGGACATATATTCGCAGCATCGCGCGAGACCTCGGACTGGCTCTCGACAGCGGTGCCTTCCTTGCAAGCCTACGACGCGAGCAAATTGGCAACTACACAATAAGCCAAGCAATTGCCCCCGACCAGGTGGAGCAATTCCTACTGCAATAGACCTGCATCACTCATCCAAGAGGAGAGATTGCATTAGAGAAGAACGCCTTTACTCTCAGAGACAACCGGATAAGGCTTATCTCTATACTTTCAAGTGTCTTCGGCAGAGACTAGTGTCGTCAAAGATACTTGCATGGATATTATTCTTTAAACTTTACACTGGACCTGCTCAAATACTACAAAAGACGTTTATCGATAGAACGTCCATCTACGTTATTTGGGCTAAAAAAAAGTGTAGCATACAGGTTTACATAGCTCCCTTTATGCAGGAATATACCATTATGAACAAGTTTTTGCAAAACAATTATCATAGATTGAACATTTTTTCGTATATTTGCAAAGTTTTTGAGAATAAAAAAAATAACAGATTAAATACTCATCACTATGAAAAAAGTCATCTTATTATTGATGGTTCTGGCATTGACTGCCCCCACATGGGCTCAACAGAAAAACAGCAAAAAAAGCACTCCTACCCTTTCCAATCAGGCGAACGTACAAAACGTACAAAAAGAAAACAAGGACAAAGAACACCTCCCCAAAGTATATGACGAGACCATATCGCCCTGGGAGCAGATAGAGAAAGCCCTAAGCGAGGCCAACGCCACCGGGCGCAAGGTGATTTGCCAGGTGGGAGGCAACTGGTGCCCCTGGTGCTTACGGTTTGCCGATTTTATCACCAAAGACGAGGAGATAGCCCATGTTATTAAAGAGAACTATGTCTACATACACGTCAATGTTCCCAAGAAGGACAGAGACCTCGAATTGATGAAACGGCTGGGCAACCCCGGACGCTTCGGATATCCCGTGTTTGTCATCCTCGATGAGAAAGGCAATGTGCTTCACATTCAGAACAGCTCTTACCTTGAAGAAGGCACGAGTTATGACCGCAAGAAAGTGTTGGAGTTCTTCATTGCATGGACTAAGAAATCGATAGAGAATATCCGCTAATCCCGACTGCCATGAAAAAGATATTGTTGCTGTGCCTTGTGGCATTGATGGTGGGTTGCACTCCCAAAGACATAAAATTCATGTCGTTCAACATCCGCAACAGCAGCCCCTGGACTATCAACGAAGACGGAGAAAATGCTTGGGGAAATCGACGTGAGGCCGTCGCCAACATGATACTGAAGGAGAAGCCCGATGCGTTAGGCCTGCAGGAAGCCTTGCCCGATCAGACAGACTATCTGGACAGCGTATTGGCCGGAGAGTATGTCCGCATAGGTGTAGGCCGCGACGACGGCGACCGCGGAGGCGAAAGCATGTGCATTTACTACCGTCCCGAGAGCCTCACACTCATCGACTGGCACACGGAATGGCTCAGTCCCACACCCGACTCCGTAAGCAGGGGCTGGGACGCCGCATGCATCCGCACTTTGACCTTTGCGCATTTCCACTTAAAAAAACAATCAAGGAAAGAAATTATCTATATCAATACACACCTCGACCACGTGGGTCAGGAAGCCCGACGCAACTCAGTGTTGCAGCTTTGCAACATCAGCAAGAATAACAAACTCCCTGTTATCATAGGAGGCGACATGAACTCCACATTGGACGACACGATATTCCTTCCCTTCAAGGAGAACAACCTGATTTCGGCTCGCGACTTGGCGGAAGTGACCGACAGTGCCAGCACTTATAATGCTTTCGGCAAGGCCAAGGCATCACAGATTGACCATTTTTTTGTGCGCGGATGGAAAGAGGTGAAAGAGTTCCGCACCCTGACCGACGACTATGGCGCACCCTATCTCTCCGACCACTACCCCATTGTTACAATTGTCGGTCTTTAATTCATAAATATAACCCAAATCTTCCATACCATGAAAAAGATTCTTACTTTTTTGACCGCTGCACTGTTGCTCTCGTCCACAATACAGGCACAGCACAATCTGGCCTCTCATAGTATTGACCCCGATGCCGATGCCGCTGCGATAGCCCGCATGAGGCACAAAATGGACTCTATCCGAAAATACCGACCCACCGTCGCACTGGTGCTGGCCGGCGGAGGAGCAAAGGGGGCGGCACACATCGGAGCCCTCGAATATATCGAGGAGCTGGGCATTCCCATCGATATGGTACTAGGTACAAGTATGGGAGGTTTGGTAGGTGGTCTGGTGTCTATGGGTTACGGTGCCAAGACCATCGACTCCATTCTCACCAACACCAATTGGGGTGTGATGCTGAGCGACCAGGTACCTGTTGATAAGATGTCTTACACACGCCGAAAATACAACGACATGTACTTTATCCGAACCCCTTTCCGCTATGAAAGCGACGAGTGGGAACGCCGCGCTCGCGAGGAATACCATACTCGCAAAGTCAATGAAGAGCAAAACCGCCTGTCCACTTCGGAGGTGACACAACAATTCACCTCAAACATCATTGCCAACCTGCCCGACGGATATATCTATGGTTACAATGTCAACAAAATCATCAACAGTCTCACAGTAGGATATCAGGATTCCATCGACTTCTCCACACTGCCTATCCCATACTGCTGTGTGGCGACCGACCTCGTGTCGATGAAAGCCAAGTACTGGACCAGCGGTTACTTGCCCGACGCTATGCGCTCCACGATGTCCATTCCCTTCTTCTTCACCCCCCTGCGTCGTGACGGACACATCTTCATCGATGGCGGCACACGTAACAACTTCCCCACCGATATGGCTCGCGCCATGGGTGCCGACTATATTATCGGTGTCAATCTGAGCCAACCCCGAACCTATTCCGAAATCAACGGTATGTCCGAGTTGCTCCTGCAATGTATCTCGCTTATGGGCAAAGATGCCTTAGACGTCACCGTGCCCCTGGCCGATGTGTATATCAAACCCGACATGAGTGGCATGAACATGATGAGTTTCGATTCGCTATCCATAGCCGAATGCCTCCACCGCGGATATATTGCCGCCCAGAGCCAGGGAGAGAAACTGAAAGCCATTAAAGAGAAAGTGGGCAGCCAACACACCACGCATCTTTCCAACGTTCCCGCCATCAATGTCAACGACCATAAAGTTGTTATCGGACACGTTGAATATGACGGAATAGACGAACGACTTGCCAGCTACTTCAGGAAGAAAAGCATAATAGCCGACAGCGGATTGTACAGCAGCAGCGAAATCGAAGAGGAAATGGCAGTCATGTACGGCTCCGGCCTTTTCGACCAAGTGTCCTATAGCCTATATGGCGACAAAGAGCCATTTACCCTCACTTTCCACTGCAAGCGTGGCCCTATTCACCAATTCGGTTTTGGCTTGCATTTCGACTCGAGAACCATGCTATCTGCTGCCATCAATGTGGGCATCAACCGTCGGAAACTCTCCGGGTTCAAAGCCGACTTCACCCTCTTCGTTGGCAACAATCCCTCCGCCACCATCGACATGAAATATGCCTTCCTCAATGGCCCCTCTATAGGCATTCGTCTGCACACCCGCTACCAAAATCTCATAAGCCAATCCGCACAGCAGGCCATAACCAGCATCATCAACAGTGAAGACCAGAATAAATCAGTATGGTATAATCATGCCGAAATCTACGCAATAACCCATTCCTGGCGTGATGGTTTTGCCAAACTTGGTTTTGAGTACCACTCCACACCCTACGAACAGACCGTTTACTATTACCGTGATTCCGACAACCCTTTCGAAAACCCATACTATAAAGAAAGAATATGGGTTGGCAATCGAATCACCCGAAGCCGTAACTGGAACGTATTCACATTTGGCCCCTCTCTGGAACTAGTTTACGACAATACGGACGACAGCTATTTCCCCACCAAGGGCATTGACATGGGAATCAAGTATTCATTCTATATATACCAATCATACAAGTTAAAGTTTGACCTTGATGATACTGACTCCCTCTTCATTGAGAAACAGCACCTCGAATCTTCCCCTGACAGTCCAAAACAGGTCACTGACGAAACTTTTGATTATTATATAGTACATGATCTGTCGCACAATCTGAACCTACACATCAAAAAAGTCTTTGCACTTCACCCCCGTATAGCCCTGATACCCTCTTTGTGGGGCAATTTAAACTTTGATAATAAAAACATGGAAAATTCTGGATACTACTCCGATTGGCTCACCTGCTACATTGGAGGCACCACAGCAGGCCGATTCTATCCCAACCAGTTACCCTATATTGGCTACAACCTGCCACACTATATCCTATACAGTCCCATCTGTGTAGTAGGAAATGTGGACCTGCGTTTCCGTGTTGGCAGCAAGTTATTCCTCACCCTTACTGCCGCAGGATATAGTACAATTATGACAAAGAAAATGACCGAATATCGCATGAACACCATCACTGACTATGCCCTGGCACTTCAAGTGGGATACCAATCAATGATCGGCCCCATCAGCTTCAATGTCCACTGGTCGCGCTATAACGAACCCACCAAATGGGGATGCTACCTAAGCATGGGATTAGATCTATAAACAGAAAGCTCTATTGCAGCACCGTATGCTCCAGCAGTGTATAGGTGCCCAACCCAATCAGCACAAGGCCGGCCATGATAGTGGCGGCCTTGTCTGGTACTGGTATATTCCGTTTGCCCAAATACACCCCCACACACGACACCACAAATGTCACAACTCCGATAATGAGCACAGTCACCAGCGTCTCGAAGAGCGTACTATTCAATCCAAAACCAATGCCCACTACAAAAGCATCAATACTGGTGGCCACACCCAACACACACAGGGTACTGAAACAACTCAAATCCAGCTGAGGTTCATTCTCTCCCACAAAAAGGGCGTCCCATATCATCTTGCCGCCCACTGCCAGCAGCAAACCGAAAGCAATCCAATGGTCCAACGCCGACACCACATCCTTGAATGCCGTACCCAACAAAGCCCCCAACAACGGGAAAAGCCCCTGGAAAAAAGCAAACACCACAGCCATCAGCAATCCTCGCCGATAGCTCATCTTGCTCTTGAACGCACTGGTGGTGGAAACCACCAAACTGTCGACACACAATGCCAACGCCAGCAGAAAAGACTCAACTAAAAACATTCAATTCCTCTCTATATTAGTCACCCCCATGATATCATTCGGATATCGGGGACACCGCACGTTTCTTTTTGGGGAAAAGCAGCGACAGGCAGATTGAAGCCACCAAGATACCCAATATCACCATCAGTGAAGCCATAGTACTGATTTCCCATCCGAAAAACTCATGTCCAATCATCTTCACCCCAATGAAACACAGCAACAGCCCCAACCCGTATCTCAGCAGCCAGAACATATCTGTCACATTGCTCAACAGGAAGAAGAGCGACCTCAATCCCATAATTGCAAAGATGTTGGAGAAATATACTATAAACGTGTCAGTAGTGACCGAGAACACAGCGGGGATGCTGTCCACTGCAAAAATCACATCCGAAAACTCTATTACCAGCAACACCAAGAACAGCGGAGTCATATACATACGGCCATCCTTCTTGATAAAGAAATCATGGCCTTCCGAAGTGCGGCTTACAGGCAATATGCGGCTGGCAAATTTCACCACCGGATGGTTGGCTGTGTCGATTTTCTCATCGCCCTTGTTGCGGAACATCTTGATACCGCTATATATAAGCACCACTCCAAACACAGCCAGAACCCATGCGAAACGGTCTATCACTGCACCCAACAGGAAGATGAACAAGAAACGCATCACAATAGCACCCAGAATGCCCCAAAACAGCACACGGTGGTAGTAGCGTTTGTCAATACCGAAACTCACAAAAATCATAATCATCACGAAGATATTGTCTATCGACAGCGTTTCTTCCAAAAAGTAACCCGCCAGATATTGCGAGAAAACCTCTTTTCTATATATCTCCAGTGCTGCCCCGAAATCCATGTCGGGCAATATCCTATGAGCCAGCACGCCTCCTTTGGCATACTCCAGCAGTTCGTCCATCGAAGTGATGCCATGCACCCATTCTGCCTTAAACCTCAGCAGCAGGCCGAACAGCATGGCCAGCAATACCCATATACCGGTCCAGATGGCGGCCTCTTTAATCTTAATTACGTGATCCTTTTTGTGGAATACACCCAAATCCAACGCCAACATGAAGATGATAAACACCATGAAGGCTGCAAAGAATAGAAAACGTGATGTCATTTTATATATTATTATACCTTTTTATCTGTTCTGTTCTTCTTGTTTCAAGGAGTCGGCCACAAAAAAAAGACCACAGACACGCCTCTGGCGTACCTATGAGTCTCATTGCTTCTGAAAACTGCCAAGTCTTTACAGACCAGTGATTTGTTGACAGCCCTCACGACCTCTGTCGCCAATTACTCCCTCATAAAATCGGTTGCAAAGATACTCACTTTTTCCGACATATAAGAAAAAAAAATCTATCCCATCGTTTTTTTCTGTGTAACATTCCCATACCCTTCCATAGCAATTAATCTGTCAATCACAAAGAACACCCCAACCATTGATGCTTATTCTTCTAATTCCTATAAACTTACACATTCAACGATGCAAGCTTTATCGTTCTAAAAAAACTATCTATTGTCGACATCCGAAGAATAATATTTCACTGTAGGGACAAATACCTTGCCTTTCAGCTCTTGGTGCAAGGCAAAATACGCATGGGCAATCATACCCATCGTGTGGCGGAGGTTGATTTCGGCCACATGGTGGTTGCCTTCGCTATCGCGAATAATGTCCACCCCCAAAGGCCCTCGATAGCGCTGTGCCACATTCTCCATCAGCCAACTTTCCAAAGATGTGCGCAACTCCGGTTGGAACCCCACAATGCTGGCTATCTCCTCGTCCGGCAGCAGGCGGTTACCCCGATAAACCCCATTTGCAGTGTCGAATAGCGAGAATCCCCCAAAGGTCAATCCTTCTGCATCGATGCAGTATTCTATGGCATAGTCGTAGCTCACCACCCATCGCTGCTCCACAATGACACACCTCTGGGTTCGTACCACCCTGTCGAGCCAAGCCCTATCATGGTCGGTCATCTTACCCGACACCCATCTCAGTCCCCTACCCGACCCTGACCAAGGGGCCTTCATCACCAAGTCGGGGCAATGGGTCAACAATCTCTCTATCTCGCCATGCGTGGTCACAGCCCGACTGTGGGGCTGCAAGGGCAGCCAGGAAGTCCTATGCTGCAGCTCCCGCCAATCAGCCAACATGGCATCCGACGGCATCAGTCGTTCGGGAACTCCCTGCCGCAAAAGCCAACCCTTGAGAGTCATATCCCATCCCCAAGGCACAATCGGGCCATCCTCTTCTGGGAGCGTAGCAGCTCCGGTTGCCGAAATGCAGCGGGCAGAGGGATACAGCAGGCCCATCAGCCCGCACGACTCGGCCGCAAACATCCTTGCCGAAGCTGGCGGCACATAATTCCTGCCCCCATTGGCGAGACAGAGGTCATGCTCGGGATTGAAGATACAAATCATACTTGTGAGAAGTAAAAAGGGGAGGCTTGCGTCTCCCCTTTTCTATCATTATTGAGAATAAATACAATATTATTTATTCACTTTGAATTTGGTGTTGCCAGTGGCGAAGAAATCGCTAATCTGGTTTGCAGCGGCAATACCGGCGTTGATGTTGGCCTCTTCGGTCTGGGCACCCATCTTTTTGGGTGTAGCGAAGTAGCGGCCTTCAAAAGCCTTGAATTCAGCATCTGCATCGGGCATGATGTCGGTGATGTACTTGAGGTCGGTGCGTTCGGCCATCAGTTTGAGCAGTTCGGGTTCGTTGATGACTTCCTTACGGGCGCTGTTCACCAGGATACCACCCTTGTGCATCTTGTTGACAAGAGCGTAGTTGATGCTCTGTTTGGTCTCTGCGGTGGCGGGGATATGGAGGGACACCACGTCGCAGGTCTCGAAGAGAGCATCCTGGCTGGCAACGGCCTTGGCCATACCAGACTCGTTGATTTGGTCGGCAGTGAGGAAAGCATCGTAAGCGTAAACATCCATACCGAAGCCATTGGCGATGCGGGCGACATTGCGTCCAACATTACCGAAAGCAAGGATACCGAGTTTCTTGCCCTTCAGCTCGGAGCCGCTCTTGCCGTTGTAGAAATTACGAACGGCATATACCAGCATACCCATAACGAGCTCGGCCACAGCGTTGCTGTTCTGACCGGGGGTATTCATAGCCACGATGTTGCGAGCGGTGCAAGCCTCGAGGTCGAGGTTGTCGTAACCGGCACCGGCGCGGACAACAATCTTCAGGTTTTTAGCGTGGTCGATAACTTCCTTGGTGACCTTGTCGGAACGCACGATAAGAGCGTCAGCATCCTCAACGGCCTTGTAGAAGTCGTTCACATCGGTATATTTTTCGAGAAGAGCCAGAGTGTGGCCATTCTTCTCAACCACTTCGCGGATGCCGTCAACGGCCACTTTGGCGAAAGGTTTCTCAGTTGCAACGAGAATCTTCATGTGTTTGTGTTTTAACTTTTGTTGAAATAAAGGATATCCTTCACATCGCCTGCCAGCCGCATGTCAAGGATATCCGGATTTAAATAATATTACTTGTTGGCTTTTTCGAAATCCTGCATGCACTGGACGAGAGCCTCAACAGCCTCGTAGGTGCAAGCATTGTACAGGCTGGCGCGGAAGCCGCCTACGCTGCGGTGACCCTTGATGCCGACCATGCCGCGCTCCTTGGCGAAGGCCATGAAAGCATCCTGCAGGTTCTCACGGCCTTCGGCCATAACCCAGCAGTGGTTCATGATGGAGCGGTCCTCTTTGCACTCAACGGTGCCGCGGAACATGGTGTTGCGGTCGATTTCCTCGTACAGGAGAGCAGATTTCTTCAGGTTGAGCTTGTTCATCTCGGCAACGCCGCCAATGGTGTCCTTAACCCATTTCAGGGTCTCATGCATAACGAAGATGGGGAGCACAGGAGGAGTGTTGAACATGGAGATGTTCTTGGCCTCTTCGGCAGCGTGGGTGCGATAGTCGACCATAGTGGGCAGGGGGTTCATATAAGTACGGTCGGTAATCTTGCCGAGGATGTCTTTGCGGACAATCACAAAGGTGACACCGGCTGGACCCACATTCTTCTGGGCACCACCATAGATGAGACCGTATTTGGTCACATCAACGGGACGGCTCATAATGTCGGAGCTCATATCGGCAACCAACATGGTGGGGCAATTCTCGATATCGTATTTGATTTCGGTACCATAGATGGTGTTGTTGGTAGTGATGTGGAAGTAGTCGGCATCGGCGGGAACCTTCTCAATGAAGTTCTTGGGGATGTAGCTGTAGGTCTTGTCCTCGCTGCTGGCAACGATTACAGTCTCACCGAAATTCTTAGCCTCTTTGGCAGCCTTCTTGGCCCATACACCGGTCTGAAGATAAGCAGCCTTCTTGTTGAGCAGGTTGGCGGGAACGGTCATGAACTGGGTGCTGGCACCACCACCGAGGAACAGTATCTCATACTCGGCAGGGATGTTGAGAAGGTCGCGCCAAAGCTGGCGGGTTTCCTCCATGGTGCGCTCCCAACCGGGGGTACGGTGGGAGATCTCCATCAAACCGATACCAGTATTGTCGAAGTCACGGATGGCGTTGATTGTGGACTCAACGGCCTCTTTCGGCAGGACGCAAGGACCTGCATTGAAATTATAAGCTGTTTTCATTTGATTTGAATTTAAATGTGTTATATAAAAAAACTTTATTTTTTTGCCTTTAATTCTTTTGCAAAATTACTCTTTTATTTTTATATAATGGTACTTTTTATAAAAAAAATTTGAACAGGGTGTGCAAAAAGCATCTTTTGGAGCTCAACACACCGCACCGATTGCCTCCATTCCCTCCCGTCCCAAAGCCCTTCCGAACAACATTCAGCCCTTCCACCACCCGTCCCGTTTGTCCCCACCCGGCATCTCGTTCGGCCATCGCGCCACCACTTTCAGCAGACAATTTCCCCCTTCTGTGCATTTGCCTCTACGCCTTTACGCGCCTTCCCAGCTCACACACTCCGTATTCAATCAGCCTCCAACCCATTTCATATCCTTATTCCTTCAACTTTCGCCCACCGTCAACCACCACCTCACGACATCAAATGACCTTCTTAACCACTGTGGTGAAAGAAAGCTTGAGAAGGGCTTAATAAGGGATGAAGAGTAAGCGAAGCTGAGACTATGATGAACAAACCCAAATGCGAGTGTGTATTCCTGAAATCGCTTGACAAATTTTTGCTTGGAACGGAGTGGGGCATTGGGCGAAACGGGATTATCGCGGAAGGGAATAATGTGGGCAAAGCAGATGATTAATTGGTATTACATTATTCATAATTATTAATGAGTCGCGAGGGGTGGGTTCGGTGTAGGTTCGCTGTTGGTTCGCTCTGGATGCGGTGTGGGTCAGTCACCATGAGCGAACAAAACAAGAACCGACAGCAATCGGGCAGCAAATGCCGGTTGAGCTGCCGAACAGGGGTCCGGACAAGAACAGGCAGAAGGGCACAGGGCCAGATACACCCCATGCGGATGCGAGCCGGGTTATTGGAGGGGGAATGACCACGCGGGAAAAGGGGGCTTTTTACACAAATGAGTGTTGATATTTTATAAGTTATGAACAGCTTTTCAACCGAAGGGGGGCTTCACAGTAGAATAACGGGAAAGAGTCTGTCGGCGGAAGGACGGGCGGGTGGCAGCATCGCGGATGCGACCCCACCTGAGAAAGGGGGCGACGGGGACAACCATTGATTTTGAGACAGAAGAAAAGGGAAAGCAAAGGGCAAACGGTTTCGACAGCTGCACGGAGAGAACGAAAGTCGGGACGCGAGGGCAGAAAAGAGGCATTTTTTCCAACCCAAAAAGGGTAAAAAAAGTGAACAGAAAAATAAAAATTGTGAACCGGATTTTGTGAATAAGAATAGATTTTTTTGAAGACTAACAACTTAGAAAAAATGCCCGAAATACAGCATTTTTGATAATCAACCAATTAAAGCCAAACAACTATAAAACAATACATTAAATTAGTTATTAGCTTACATGAAACTATGGTTCAGAAAGTTGAAAAGGTTATCAACATTTGGGGTGACAAAAGGTGAAAAAAGGCAAAAAAAATGACAATAATTGAAATAAAAATTGTATATTATGGGGGTATAAAAATAGGGTAAAAAATAAAATGGGTTAGGAAACAGCTTTTTGTGGTATATGGGGAAAAGAGAAACAGCGAGCGGGACAAATTGCTTTACAAAAAAAAATTGGAAATAGCAAAATTATTTTTCATTAGTATGGGTGATATTTTTGTTGCACTTTTGCATTGTGAACATCGGAACAGTGATGTCGCCTAAATGATATAATTACAGTGAAAAAGTAAAAAACTACGATATACTATGGAGAAGGATTATCAGAAGGTATGGGATGAGTGCCTGTCATTTATCAGTGACAACCTGGTGGGCAAGGAAAGCGAGAAAGCCTTTGCCACCTGGTTCAAGCCCATAGTGCCGGTGAAGCTGGACGGGAACACACTGACAATACAGGTGCCGAGTCCATTCTTTTATGAATGGTTGGAAGAGAACTACGCCGAGATGCTGAAGAGGGCCATAGAACGTTCGCTGGGTCCGGAAGCCCGTCTACAATATAGTGTGATGATGGATACCAGCATCGACGACAAACCGATAACGGCAAACCTGCCAATGACCCGCCACGCACAAACCCTGAATCCGCCGCGCGAGGTGCCCTTTACCTTGAACAACGACGGACCGAAAGTGCTGCCGAACCCCTTTGTGATTCCCGGAATCAGAAAGATGCGCATCAACTCGCAACTGAGCGCCTCGTATACATTACATAATTATGTAGAGGGAGAATGCAACCGGCTGGCACGCGCGGCAGGATATGCTGTGGCCGACAAGCCCGGCAAGACCGCCTTCAACCCGCTGATGCTGTATGGCGGAGTGGGCCTGGGCAAAACGCACTTAGCCAACGCCATCGGACTGAAGACCAAGGAGCTGCACCCCGACTTGACGGTACTATATGTTACTTCCGAACAATTCATGCAACAATATGCCGACGCCGGGCGTAACGGCACCACCTCGGACTTTGTGCATTTCTATGAGCTGATTGACGTGCTGATAGTGGACGACATACAGTTCTGGAGCAATAAGGCAGGACGCACACAGGAGGCCTTCTTCCACATATTCAACACACTGCATCAGGCAGGGAAGCAAATCATCATTACCAGCGACAAGGCTCCGAGCGAGCTGCAGGGACTTGAGACCCGCCTCACCTCGCGACTGAAATGGGGACTTGCCGCAGAGCTGCTGCCGCCCGATGTGGAGACCCGCATGAACATCCTGCGTGAGAAACAGGCCAGCGACGGAGTGGAGATGCCCGAAGAAGTGATAGAATACATAGCCTACAACATCAACACCAATGTACGTGAGCTGGAAGGGGCAAGGATATCGCTGATGGCACAGTCGTCGCTGAACCACCGCGACATCACCCTCGACCTCGCGCGCCAGATGGTGGACCGCTTTGTGAAGAGCACCAACCGCGAAGTGACTATCGAGTATATACAGAAGGTGGTGTGCGACTATTTCAACATACCTATTGACAGCATCCAGTCGCGCACACGCAAACGCGAAATAGTGCAAGCACGACAGCTCACCATGTATTTTGCCAAGAAGCTGACCAAGTCGTCGCTGGCCATTATCGGACTGCAATGCGGCAACAAGGACCACGCCACCGTGCTCCACGCATGCAAGACTGTGACCAACCTGGCAGAAACCGACCGACAATTTAAAGGCTGGATTGACGAGCTGGACAAGAAATTCAAAGAATAAGGGGGGAGGAAACAGATGAAAGTTCCGTTCAAACCCGGCACACTGATATACCCGCTCCCGGCGGTGATGGTGAGCTGCGGCGATGCCCCCGAGAACTACAACATACTGACAATAGCATGGACGGGCACTATATGCAGTGACCCGCCCATGTGCTATATATCGGTGAGAAGGGAGCGGCATTCGTACGACATTATACGCCGGTGCGGAGAGTTTGTAATCAACCTGACCACCGAGGAGCTGGCGCGAGCCACCGACTGGTGTGGCGTGCGCAGCGGGCGGGATTGGAACAAATTCAAGGAGATGCACCTCACGCCCGAAAAAGGACAAGTGGTGAAAGCACCGCTGATAGCCGAAAGTCCGCTGAACATAGAATGCCGCGTTACAGAAGTGAAGCCGCTGGGAAGCCACGATATGTTTATGGCAGAGGTGGTGGCAGTGGATGCCGAAGAGAGCCTGCTCCGTTACCATGACCACATCCGCTCTGGCTCTGCCGGTCCTCTTTTCTTCCAGGATCCGGACCCTGCCGTATACGGACTCCAGGTAGTCAAACAGCGGCTCCCGGATATCCCGGTCATGGGAAGAC